>NZ_CP076061.1:1255209-1882813 GCF_018729255.1 Cupriavidus sp. EM10 | reverse complement strand
CCTCGCGCACCCTTTCCACCATTGGTTCCAGCAGCGCCGGATCGATCCGTGCCGCCGGAATCGTCGCGCCGAGTGCCGCCACCACGCGCCGGGTGCGATCCCGCACCGGCGCGGCGATGGTCGAGATACTCGCCTCGAAGAACCCTTCGTGCAGCACGTAGCCCCGCTGGCGGTCACGCTGCACCATCTCGTACAACTCCTCCACCGTGCGCGGCGTGCTCTCCGAGAACACTTCCAGCCGCGACTCCGGATAGAGCTCGCGCAGCTCCGACAGCGCCAGGTCCTCCAGCAGCACGCGGCCCAGCACCGTGGCATGCGCCGGCAGGCGCGTCCCGACGTTGACCGTGCTCGTGAACGGCCGGGCTGCCACCGACTTGGCCACGTACACGATGGACCTGCCATCGCGCACCACCAGATTGCACGGGTAGTGAATCTCGTCGCGCAGCCGGTCCAGCAGCGGCCGGCCCAGTTCGGTCAGCTCCAGCGAGGCCAGGTAGTCGAAACCGAGCCTGAGCACCGCCATCCCCAGGCGGAATTCCCGCCCGCCGTCCGTACGCTCCACGAACCCCATCATTTCCAGCGTGGCCAGCAACCGGAAGACCGTCGAACGCGGCACCTGCAGCCGCCTTGCCAGTTCCGCCGCCGACAGCGTGCGGTCCTTGCTGCTGAACTCGCCCAACAGCCTGAGCCCGCGCTCCAGACCCGGCACGATGTACTTGTCCTGCGTCTCCTCCATGGGAGTGGCTTTACTCATGGTCTCTCTCTGCTTGACGTTCGGTTTGCCAATGAACAGCAACGCGTCGATATAACACGCTTCGCGCTGCCCATGCACCCGGGGTACATGGCAACATCCAAACACTAGCAGAATCGTTCCATATATAAAACCACGATCCACGACAGGCACAACTACACTCTAGGGCTTCGTCGTTGATGACTCAACTTGCGGAAAACCCTGAGCTGGCACTGCAAGTATCTTTCACAGTACCTAGGACAGAAAAAGCCCTGCACGCCGGGGAAGTCGGCAGCAGGGCAAACGACGACATGCATGTCGGCGCCGGCAAGCCCGGCGCGTTAGGGGTCAGACTTCCAGTTCTTCCAGGACCTGGCCCTTGGTTTCGATACCGAGGAAGAACACGGTCACGGCCGCCAGCAGCGGCACCACCGCCAGACCGAAGAAGGCGGTACTCAGGTTGCCGGTGCCGATGGTGGAGGCGATGATGCCCGGGGCGAAGATTGCCGACACCTTGAGCCATGCGCCGCCCAGCCCGCACCCCATCGCCCGCACGCTGGTCGGGTAGAGCTCCGGTGTATAGACGTACGCCGTAATGAATCCGCAGGCCAGGAAGCCCATCGACAGCGCGCAGAACGTGGCGACGACATAGACCGACGATGCGTGAAACACCCCCGCCAGGATCAGCGACGCGGCGCACAGCACGAACGACACGTTGATGACCGGCTTGCGGCCGACCTTGTCCACCACCAGCGCACAGACCAGCGACCCCACCACGCCCAGCACCGAGGCACCTGCCGCCAGGTTCAGCGCCAGCTGCAGCGGCGCGTGGTAGACGGTCTTGTAGACGGTGGGCAGCCATGTGGACAGCCCGTACTGGATGAAACCGCAGGTGGCCCACAGCATCCACACGGCCAGCGTGCGGCCCAGATATGCCTTGCCCACCAGGTCGCGCACCCGGCGGCGCGGATGCTTGCCCATGGCGTCGAACCTCGACGTATCGCCAACCGGCGGTAGCGGCTGCTTCGCGCGCGCCTCGAACTGGCGCAGCGCGTCGTCGGCTTCCGCCAGACGCCCCTTCTCCGCCAGCCAGCGCGGCGACTCCGGAATCACGCGGCGCAGCACGAAGAACAGCACCAACGGCGCGCCGCCCAGGAAATACATCACTTCCCAGCCGTAGCGCGGCACCAGCACGGCGCCCATCGCATTCGAGACCATCAGCCCGATGGGGAACACGATCTCGTACAGCAGCACGAACCGGCCCCGCCCGTGGGCGCGCGTCACCTCGTTGATATAGGTGGCCGCCACCGGCAGTTCGCCGCCCAGCCCGAGGCCCTGCACGATGCGCAGCAGCAGGAAGATCTCGAACGACGGCGCGAAGCCGCACGCCAGGCTCATCAGGCCGATAATGCCCGCGCTCCAGCCAATCGAACGCAGGCGGCCGAACCGTTCGGCCAGCGCCGGGAACAGCAGCGCCCCACCAGTTGCCCCACGGATGGGGCGGCGATCAGCAAGCCGATCTGGCCCGGCGACAGCGACCACTTGCCGATCAGCAGCGGCAGCGTGGCGGCAATGGCAATCACGTCGAAGCCATCGAAAAACGTGGCCAGCCCGATCAGCAGCCGTGCCCGCACGTGCATCATGTTGCCGGGCATGCGCTCGATGCGGGCAACGATCTGCCCGCGCGTCACCGGCATGGCCGCTTGTGTCTGGGATGGGGTGGCGGCCTCGCCGGCCGCTGCGCCGCCGTAGGCCACGGTGCCCGCCTGCGCGCCCTGCATCGAGGGCGCGGCGTCTTGTCTCTGAATCAACACGGGTATCTCTTCCGGAATCGTGTAGGGCAGTTACCCGCGTGGCCGCTTCGTCCCTGAACGTGCGGCTCTGCCATGGCGGCGGGCAGTCTTCGTTGCCGTGCCTGTCGGGGCGCGGCGGGGTCCGTCAAAGGTCCAGCACCAGGCGCTGGCCCTTGCACCCGGACACGCAGACCATCATGGTCTGGTTCGATTCGCGCTCGCTGTTGCTGAGCACGCTGTCGCGGTGATCGGGACAACCTTCGATCACCGCCGTCTCGCACGAACCGCACACGCCTTCGCGGCAGCTGTACTCCACCGCCACGCCGGATTCCAGCAGGGCATCGAGCAGCGACTTGCCGGACGGCACGCGCACGGTCTTGCCGGAGCGCTGCAGCTGGACGCTGTACTCGCCCTCCTGCACCGCTTCCGTGGCCGGGTCGGCCGCAAAGCGCTCGATATGCACGTTCGGGTAGCCGTGCGCTTCGCAGGCCGCCTCGAAGGCGTTGAGCATCGGGCCGGGCCACAGCAGTAGAAGTGCGTGGTGGTGTCCTGCCCAGCCAGCATCGCCTTCAGGTCCGGCGGCACACCGGCTTCGTCATCGAAGTGGAAGCGCACGGCGTCGCCATAGGCCGACAGCTGCTCCACGAACGCCGCCTCCGCACGCGATCTTGCGCAATACAGCAGCGTGAACGAGCGGCCGCGCTCGGCCAGGCGCCGTGCCATGCACACGATTGGCGTGACGCCGATGCCGCCGGCAACCAGCACCGTGTGCGCGGCATCCTCGTCCAGCGCAAAGTGGTTGCGCGGCACCGCCACCGTCAGCGTGGTGCCGACGCGCAACTGCTCGTGCACGAAACGCGAGCCGCCACGGCTGTTGCGGTCGTTGAGCACGCCGACGGTGTAGCGGTCGCGCTGTTCTGGCGCGCCACACAGCGAATAGCTGCGCACCAGACCGTTGGCCAGATGCAGGTCGATATGCGCACCCGGCGCGAATGCCGGCAGCTGCGCGCCATCGGGGTCGCGCAGTTCGACGCTGACGACGCCGCGCGCCTCGAAGCGCATGGCCTGCACGCGCAGGGTTAAAGATTGGCTCGCACTCATGGGGGGCTTCCTTCTACTTCGAGACTTCCAGTCTTCCAGACACTCAACGCTTTTCCGTCAGGAACTTGCCTTCCGGACCGCCGGCGTTCTTCTGCCGGCGGGTATTGCCGTCGATACCGCCTTCGATCGCCCATTCGGCGAACATGGTCGGGCCCGGCTCGAATTCGCGCGGCTCCCAGTGGGCATCGAGCTGGTCTTCATCGGCGTAATACTCGATCAGGCCACCGGCCGGATTCTTGAAGTACCAGAAGTACGCCGACGAGATCGGATGCCGGCCCGGCCCGAGCTGCGTATCCCAGCCCGTGCGCGACATGTGCATGCCGCCGCCGAACACCTCGTGGATATCGCGCACCGTGAACGCCACGTGGTTGAGTCCCGCCTTGCCATGCGGCAATTGCAGCAGGAACAGGTCATGGTGACCGCCCTCGGCCGCGCAGCGCAGGAACGCGCCCCGGCCCGGGTAGTTGTCCGACTGCACGAAGCCGAACTTCTCCATGTAGAAGCGCTCCGTGGCCTTCACATCCTTCACGAAGAACACCACGTGCCCCACTTCGATGGGGATCGCGCGCTCGTAGATCGGGCTGCGCGCGTTCACGCGCGGCTTGTCGTTCCACGTGTTCATGCGCGCGCATTCCACCAGCACGTCATGCTTGCGCGACACCTGGAAGCGCACCGCCAGGCCGTTCGGGTCGGTGCAGCCGATGCGTGCACCATCCTGCAGCGACACGAACGTGGGCTCGTTGCCGATACGGTCGCGAATGGCGTCCAGCGACGCTTCGCTGTCCACGCCCCACACCACCTCGCGCAGCGTCGGGCCGTCCTCGATGGCCGGCGCCAGCGCCGCGTCGGCGATCTTGCGCACCAGCACGCGGCAGCCGTTCAGCGTTTCGAAGTCCAGGCCTTGCGCGTCGTCGCGCTTGATGGTCAGGCCCCAGTCGTCGAAGAAGCCACGGCATGCGTCGAAGTCGTCGGCGCCGTAGACGATCTCGTCAATTCCCAATACTTTCATGTCAGTCTCCGGCCCACGGCAGCGGTTGTTCGTTCAAGCCCCAGTACACGCTCTTCTGTTCCATGTACTGCAGGATGCCAAGTCGTCCCTTCTCGCGGCCCAGCCCGCTGTCGCGCCAGCCGCCGAACGGCGTCGAAATCGAGAACTGCTTGTAGGTGTTGATCCAGACGTTACCGGCTTGCACGGATCGTGCCACCCGCCATGCACGCTTGTAGTCGCGCGTCCAAATGCCGGCCGCCAGCGCATAGACGCTGTCGTTGGCCTGCTCGACCAGGTCGTCCTCGTCGTCAAACGGCATCGCCACCAGCACCGGCCCGAAGATTTCTTCCTGGCAGATGCGTGCATTGTTGTCGAGCCCTTCGATGATGGTCGGCGTGTAGAAGTAGCCGTTGGGCAGGCCTGCCACGTCGGGGCGGATGCCGCCGGTGCGCAGCTGGCCACCGTCTGCCACGCCCACCGCCACGTACGATTCGATGCTGTCGCGGTGCCGATCCGTGATCAGGGGGCCCATCTGGGTGCGCTCGTCGGCCGGGTCACCCACGCGCAGCTTCGCGGCGGCAGCGGCCAGTCGGTCGATGAACGGCTCGTACTGCGAGCGCGCCACGAACAGACGCGAGCCGGCAATGCACGATTCGCCCGACGAACTGAAGATGCCGTACAGCACGCCATTCACCGCGTGGTCCAGGTCGGCATCGTCGAACACCATGGTCGGCGACTTGCCACCCAGTTCCAGTGACACCGGCATCATCTTGTCGGCCGCGATATGCGCGATGTGCTTGCCGGTAGTGGTGCCACCGGTGAACGACACGCGCTTCACCAGCGGGTGCTTGGTAATTGCATCGCCAATTACCGAACCCTTGCCCGGCAGCACGCTGATCAGCCCGCGCGGCACGCCAGCCTCTTCGCAGATGGCGGCCAGTTCCAGCGCCATCAGCGGCGTTACCTCGGCTGGCTTGACGATGACCGCGTTGCCGGCGGCCAGCGCAGGAGCCATCTTCTGCGCTTCGCTGGCGATTGGCGAGTTCCAGGGCGTGATGGCCGCGACCACGCCCATCGGCTCGTACACGCTCATCGTCAGGCAGTCGCCGCGCTGCGGCGTGATCTGCTCTTCGAGCGTTTCGAGTGCGGCGGCAAAGAACTGGAACGTGGCCGCTGCGCTGGCCACCAGCGCGCGGGTTTCGCTGATCGGCTTGCCGTTGTCCAGCCGCTGGCGCTGGGCCAGTGCTTCGGACTTGGCGCGGATCAGCGCGGCCACGCGGTGCAGCACGGCGGCACGCTCGTGCGGCTTGCGCTGGGCCCAGCCGCTTACGCGGAAGGCCTGATGCGCGCCCTGGATGGCGGCCTCGACGTCGGCCAGGCTGGCCGCGTCCAGTTCGGCCACCACCCCGCCCGTGGCGGGGTAGCGCGTGGCGTAGCGGTCGCCGCCGCCCAGGCGCCACTCGCCGGCGATCAGGATGGGAAGAACTTGTTGCGTCATGGGTATTACTCGCTTCAGATCGACACCGCGTGCGCGCGGTTGCCGAGGGCGCGCACCACGCTGAACACGGTCAGCGCGGACGTCTTGGGGTTGGCCGCCAGCGGCTTGCCGCGCATGGTCAGCTCGAAGCCGCCGAATGCGCCGCGTGCTTCCACATGGTGGACGTTCTCCACCGCCGACGGATCGGCCAGCAGCTTGACCGAAGTGCGGTCCAGCCCCAGGCCGGCCAGCGACACCGTGGCCGCCACATTGGCGTTCTTCGGGTAGAGCCGTGCCGCATCGCGGGCCGTGCCTTCGAAAATCACGGTCGGCTCGGTCAGCGCATCAAGATCGAACAGCTGCTCGGCCGGCGTGCCGGTCCACGCACGCGCCGGCTTGCGGCCCGTGTAGATCACCTCGTCCAGCCCGCCGACGCGGGCGGCTGCCAGCGCGTCGATGGCGCCGATGGCCCCGGACAGCAGCTGCACCTGCGTGTTGCCACGGCGCGCCGCGGCCTCCAGGCGTTCGGCCATCCCGGGCTCGGACAGCGCGCCCACCGAAACCACCAGGCACGGAATGCCGCGCTCCAGCGCCGGCACCACGTGTTCCTCCAGCGCCTGGTGGCCCGCGCACTCGACCAGCAGGTCGGGGCGCTGGTCACCGTCAGCCAGCCGCGTCGCCACGCGCACGTTGGGCGCCAGCGTCGACAGCGCGCCACGCGCCTCGTCCATCCCGCCTTCCGGCACGATGACCACGTCGAACGCGACATCCGGGTCGGACTTCAGCAGTTCCAGCACGCCACGGCCAATCGCACCGCAACCCACCATCGACACATGCAGCATGGACATCCCCTTCAGGCCGCTGCCGCCGCCGTATTGGCGATCGGGGCCTGCTTGTTGACCGGCGGGCCGGCAAACACGGTCTTGAAGCTGCCGATCGACAGCATGTCGATCTCCAGCAGGAACGGGCCCGGTTCGACCGTAGCGGCTTCCAGCGCGGCGCCGATATCGGCCAGGTTGCTCACGCGGCGGTGGCGCAGCGCCAGCGACTGGCACAGCTGCGCGTAGTCGGGCGTGTGCAGGTCCACGTAGTGGCGGCGGCCGCCGTACTGCGCGTCCTGGATGTTCTTGATCACGCCGTAGCCCTTGTCGTTCATCAGCACGATGACCATGTCGGCACGCTCCTGCACCGCCGTGGCCAGTTCGCCCAGGTTCAGGATGAAGCCACCGTCGCCAGCCAGCGTGAACGTCTTCTTGCCCGATGCCGTGGCGGCCGCGCCCACCGCCGCGCCGATACCCATCGCCAGCCCCTGGCCGATGCCGCCGCCCAGCGCATGCACGCCGGCACGCGAATCGAACAGCTGCAGGTGGCGGTTGCCCCAGGTGCTGTTCGACACGGTCACGTCGCGCACCCAGTTGAAGCTGCGGCCCACGGCCTGCTGCAGCGCCTGCACCAGCGCGCTGTACGGGCCCAGGCCATCGACCAGTGCGCCCACGGCGGCGTCATGGGCGCGGCGCAGGTCGGCGGCGAAGTTGCCGTCGATCTGCATGCGGCCTTGCAGGCGGTCGGCCAGGCCGTCCAGCGCCAGCGCGGCGTCGCCGCTGACAAAGTCATCGCTCTGGTAGCAGCGGCCTTCGGCAGCCGGATCGGCGTCGATGCGCAGCAGCGGGCGCGGCAGCTTCAGTTCGTACTTGAGCGTCTCGTTGCCGCGCAGGCGCGATCCCACCACGAGCATGGCATCGCAGGTCTGGTAGAACGTTTCCACCGGCTTGTGCAGGTTGTAGGCACCCAGCGAGCGCGGATCGTCCTCGGGCACGATGCCACGGCCCTGCGTCGACGTGACCACGCCGAAGCCCATGTCCATCAGGCGCTTGACCTGCTGGCTGGCGTGGCGCGCACCGCCGCCCAGCCACAGCATCGGACGTTTGGCCTTCAGCAGGCGCTCGGCCAGCGCATCGAGCGCATGGGCCGACGGCTGGTGTTGCGGCACCGGCAGCGGCTTCAGGTCGTTTGGCATCTGAATCAATGCCGCCTGGATGTCGATGGGGATTTCCACGCTGACCGGGCCGGTCGGCGCCGTCAGCGCGGTCTGCACGGCGAGCTTGATCGTCGAGATGGCGGTGTCGGCGCTGCGGATGCGGAAGGCGGCCTTCGACACGGCCTTCAGCATCGTGAGCTGGTCCGGTGCTTCGTGGATGTAGGCCAGGCTCTGGTCCAGGTACGGCGTTTCGATCTGGCCCGTGATGTGCAGCATCGGCGTGCCGGCCGTCAGCGCTTCCACCATGGCGCCGGCCGCATTGCCGGCGGCGGTGCCGGTGCTGGTCAGGCACACGCCCAGGCTGCCCGTGGTGCGGGCGTAGGCGTCGGCCATGTTGGTGCCGCCCGCTTCGCCGCGCGCCGGCACGAAGCGGATCTTGCCGCGTTCGCCCATCGCATCGAGGATGGGCATGTTGTGGATCGAGATCACGCCGAATGCAGCCTTGACGCCGCACTGTTCGAGGAAGGCTGCAATGGCGCAGCCCACGGTGACTTGTTGTTGCTCGTTACGCATGACGGGAGAGTCCTCCGGAAATATCGATATGGCTGCCCGTGGTGTACGAAGACAACGGCGAGGCAAGGAACAGGATGGCGCGCGCGGCTTCCTGCGGCAGGCCGAGACGGCCCAGTTGAATGTGCTTCTGCCGGGCCAGGCGCGAGGTCCACGCGGTCCAGTCCAGATGACGGTCCTCTTCGGGGCGCGCGTCGAAACGGCGGCGCCACTGGCCCGATTCCACCAGGCCGATCAGGATGCCGTTGACGCGCACGCCCCTGGGCGCGAACTCTGTGGCCAGCGAGCGCACGAGGTTATGCACCCCGGCACGCGCGGCGGACGTGGCCACCATATGGGGCTCCGGCTGCGTGGCCAGCAGCGAGTTCACGCAGACGATGGCGCCCTGCTTCGACTGTTCGAGCTGAGGCAGGAACGCGCGCGTCGGGTGGATCACCGAGAAGAATTTGAGCTGCAATTCCTCGACCCAGGCAGCGTCCTCGGTGGTGGCGAACGTCGACACGCGGCCCTGGCCGGCGTTGTTGACGAGCATGTCCACGTTGCCTAGTTCGCGCGCCACGTCGGCGGCGAAGGCGTTGACCTGTTCCGGCTTGAGCACGTCGCAGGTGGCTGCGTACAGCCGGCAAGCGGCAAATCGCTCGCGCAACGCGACTTCGGCGCTGCGCAGGCGCGCTGCGTCGCGGCCGCACATGGCCACGGCGGCGCCCGCTTCCAGCAATAATTCGACCGTGGCCAGCCCGATGCCGGAGGACCCACCGGTCACGACGGCTACCTTGCCGTCGAGTTCAATCATGGACATCGAATCCCCTCTCCCCTCTTCCATCAATCGCGATACATGGCGACCACCTGGCCCGGGGCACGCTTGACGTGCCGATGCGGCCGGTAGCCAAGCAGGCGCGACAGTTCGCCTGCGGTTTCCCTGACTTTGCCGACCATGCGGTCGAGTTCTTCCTGCGGCAGCCGCGATGCCGGAATCGTGGCGCCCAGCGCGGCGGCAACCTTGCCAGTGCGGTCGCGCACCGGTGCCGCGATGGTCGAAATGCTGGCCTCGAAGAAGCCTTCGTGCAGCACGTAGCCGCGCTGCTGCACCTGCTGCACCAGTTCGTGCAGCGCTTCGACCGTGCGAGGCGTGCTATCGGAATAGACCTGCAGCTGCGCTTCCGGATAAAGGTCGCGCAACTGCTGAAGGTCCATGTCCTCGAGCAGCACATGGCCCAGCACCGTGGCGTGCGCGGGCAGGCGCGCGCCGACGTTGATGTTGCTGGCGAACGGCCGCGACGCGGCGGCCTTGGCCACGTACACCACCGAGCGCCCGTCGCGCACCACGAGGTTGCACGGGTATTCGATGTCGTCGCGCAGGCGGTTCAGCAGCGGGCCGCCCAGTTCGGTCAGCTCCAGCGAGGCCAGGTAGTCGAAGCCCAGCCGCAGCACCGCCAGACCCAGCCGGTACTCGCGGCCGCCGTCGGCACGCTCCACGTAGCCCGTGGATTCCAGTGTGGCCAGCAGGCGGAACACCGTGGAACGCGGCACGTTCAGGCGGCGCGACAGGTCGGCCGCCGACAGCACGCGGTCGCGCGCGCTGAATTCGGCCAGCAGGCGCAATCCGCGCTCCAGGCCCGGGACGATGTACCTGTCCAGGCTTTCGGCGGGCAGCGCGCCGTCTGCTGCGGATGGATTGGCGCTCATGGCAAGGGCTCGGCGTGTCGGTGGCAGGTCAGCGCTTGACCTTGGTGAGCGGATGCTCGGGCGGATAGGTCGGCGTGATCGGCTTCTTCGCGCCCAGCATCACGCACATCAGCGCGTCTTCCTCGCCGATGTTGATTTCCTCGCGGTACACGCCCGGCGGCACCGACACCAGGTCGCGGTCGGTCAGGATGGTCTCGAAGCGCTCGCCGTCCTTTTCCAGCACCAGCTTGATCTTGCCGCGCAGGATGAAGAACACCTCTTCCACATCGGTGTGCAGGTGCGACGGGCCTTCGTGGCCGGCCGGGATGATCATGGTCGAGAACGTGAAGTGCTCCGACGGCACGGTGTTGGTGTCGGCGGCCACGCCGGTGCCGCCCGTGCCCAGGTAGCGCATCTGCGCGCGGCGGTACTTCGGGTCGTAGTCGGCCTGGAACTTCAGCGCGTCCCAGTCGTAGCGGCGCGTGCTGAAGCGCGCCACGCGCGATTCCATCCACTTGTCGAACGAGGCGCCCTCAGGCTGCTCCCAGCTGCGCTTGATGTTTTCCTGTTGCGACAGATCGCTCATTTCCATTTCCCCTGGAGTGTTTGGTTATTGCATGACAAAGCCGCCGTTGACCGCCAGCGTCTGGCCGGTCACGAAACGTGCGAGGTCGGACAGCGCGAACAGCACGGCGCCGCAGACGTCATCGGGTACCTGCTCGCGCTGGATGGCGCGCTGGTTGCGGTACAGGTCGTGCCGGTGCTGCGGCACGTATTCGGTGGCTTCCACCAGCGTCAGGCCGGGCGCCACGGCATTGACCGTGACGTTCGAATCGCCCAGTTCACGGGCCAGCGAGCGGGTCATGCCGATGATGGCGCTCTTGCTGGCCACATAGGCCAGCAGGTTCGGCGCGCCCCACAGCGGGGTGTCCGATGCCAGGTTGATCACCGCGCCCCGGCCGCTGGCGCGCAACGCCGGCGTGCAGGCGGCGGTCATCAGCCAGGTGCCGCGAACGTTCACGTTCATCACGCGGTCCCACGTGGCAACGTCAAGCTCCGTCAGGCCACGGCCGCCGGAATCGGTCACCGCGCCGTTGTTGACCAGGCCGTCCAGGCCGCCCAGCGCTTCGGCGGCAGCGGTGGCGCAGGCCTGCACCGATGCCGGATCGTTCAGGTCCAGCTGCAGCGGCACCACGTCGAAGCCACGTGCGTTCAGCGCGGCAGCCGATTCCTGGACGCGGTCGGCCAGGATGTCGGCCATGGCCACGCGGCCGCTGGCTTCGGCGATGGCGGTGGCAAAGGCCAGGCCCAGGCCACGTGCGGCGCCGGTGACCAGCACCTTTCGGCCGGCCAGCAGGTTTGCGTACTGGCGATCAGGCATGGCTGTGGGCTCCGGCCACCGGCTGCAGCATGGCCACCGGTTCGTCGGCCACCTCGGCATCGGCGCGGCGCTTCAGCAGACGGCGCACACGCGTGATGCCGGCATCGTGCGCGTAGAGCATCTCGTGATCGCGCGCGGCCGGGGCCATCGACTCCAGCACCACGCGGTCCTGTTCCAGCACGTCCCAGTGCAGGCCTTCCAGGCGGTTGCGATACAGGAAGCGCCACACGTCGCGCTCCCAGCCCTGCACGTGGCGGGTACGCCAGAAGAACACCATGCAGTGCTCTTCATCCACCGGCGTGGCGATGCCTACGATGCCGAACGGGCCGCCGGGGCCAACCTTGTCGCGATACGGGATCGACAGGCGCAGCCACAGCGTGCCGGTCTCGCCAAATTCCACCCAGTCGAAGTTCACGCCGCGCTGGCCGGTCTTTTCGAAGACCAGGCCATGATCGGTTTCCACGACCTGCATCACGGCGGACTTCTCGCCGCTGGCCATCGAATGCGACACCGCATGCAGGTAGGCGCCGTGCATCGGGTCCATGACGTTGTCGATGGCGTAGCGGTAGTTGCAGTCCCAGTGCGCCACGCACAGGAAGTTGCTGTGTTCCTCGCTGACCAGTTCCTCGGGCAGGCGCAGCGCATCGGCCTCGGTAGGCGCGCGGTCGCCGAACCACAGGAAGATGGCGCCGGCCTGCTCTTCCACGGGATAGCTGCGCACGCAGGTGCGGCCTTCCAGCGGGCAGTTGTCGACGGCCGGCACGCTCTTCACCTGGCCGTCGCCGCCCACTTCCACGCCGTGATACCAGCAGGCCACGCGGTCGCCGAGGTTCCAGCCCATCGACAGGCGCGCGCCACGATGCGGGCAGCGGTCTTCCAGGGCGTTGAGCTTGCCGGCGTTGTCACGCCACACCACGATGTTCTGGCCCAGGCGCGTGATGCCGATGGGGGCGTGCGTGACCTGCCACGACGCCGCCACCGGATACCAGTAGTTGCGCAGGCCGGTGTTCAGGCGCGCTTCGGCGCGTGCTTGCTTGTTCGATTCCATGTCTGTCTTCTCGCTTGTCGTCTCGGCCGGCGCTCAGGCGCCCAGGCGGCGCATTTCGGAGAGGAAGCGTTCCTCGGTCCACTGCTGGCCGTCGGCGGCCAGGAAACCGGCCTGATTGAACGCCCGCACGATGTCTTCCGGCGACTTGGCACCGCCCCGAAGGCGGCTTCCAGCGCGTCGCCCAGCGCGGTCTCGTAGGCGGTGGGCGCGGCGGCGCGCGTCTGCCAGACGATGTTGGTCACGTGGCCAGGCTTCTCGATATGACCCTTGCCGGCGACGTTGTTGGGCGCGGGACGCTCCCAGGGAACCAGGTTCGGGTTGTACGCGAGGCTTTCCATTGCGCTTTGCTCCATGGCTTGCTTTGTGGGGGACGGCTGGCTCAATCCGCTGTCGCGCTCCTTCGGCCTGACGCTTTTGCGTTTTACCTATGAAACACGAGTTTAAATATTGAACACAGGTACGACTATAGACAACGACGGTTTAAAGATTGATCGGGGTTAACCCGCGCGGACGACGACCCTGGCCGATATCCGGCCAAGGGGTAGCGCGGTGGTGGCTCAGGCGGGCGGGATGGCGTTGCGGATCCGCTGCGCGACGGCGAGCGGCTGTTCGATGTAGCACGCGTGGCCGGCATTGGCGATGGCATGGAAAGGCAGCCCGAAGCGTTGGGCCATCGAAGCGGACGCCTCGGGCGTCGTCACCACGTCCTGCGTCCCGCATCCCACTTCCACGGGACGCGTGCGCGCTTCCAGATAGCGGCCGATGTCGTCGCCGCTCAGCAGCGCCACGGCCTGCCGATAGCCATCGGCGTTCAGCCGCTGCATGTTCCAGCGCACCCATGCCTGGGCGTCCGGCGTGGCCGCCGGGCTTAGGAGCCGGGTTGGGCCGCGTTGCGCGAGCCCGTCCACGCCCAGTGTTTCCAGCGATGCGACGCGCTGCCGGGCCACTTCACGCGATTTCTCTTCGTTGCCCGGCGCGCCATATCCCAGCGCGGGGCTCAGCAGCAGGAACCGCCCGGGCTGCAGCGCGGCGGGGGCATGCGCGGCATAGCCTGCGGCCATCAACGCGCCGAGCGAGTGACCCACGATCAGGTCGGGCCGCACCTGCAGCGCGGCCAGCATCGCTGCGAGCCGCATTGCGTAGTCGCGCGCGCTGGGTGCCGGCATCGGCAGCGGCGACGACTGACCGTAGCCCGGCGCGTCCCATGCAATCACGCGCGCCTGCGCGGCCAGGAGACTTGCGCACGGCAGCCACGACGCCGCCCCGGAGCTGATGCCATGCAGCAGCACGACCACCGGGCCCCGCGTGCCGCCGATGCGGCAAGCCACGCGCGTGCCGTCGGAACCGGTCATCACCAGGCGCTCGGCGAAATGGCTGTCCAGGGCGGCCAGCAGGTCGACGCCGGGAGCAGGTGCGGATTGGGGCACAGAATGTTCCATATATGAAATACAGGTTTGCAAATAAAACTTCTCGACTATAGGCGTAGACTTTGGGTTCGTGGGTCAGGGTAAACAGGGAGAAAAACCGGCGCGTTTTCGCGGTGCCCGAGACCGGTGCGCGGTGCCCCAGAACAAGCGTCGTCGTTCGGTCAGCGACAACCAGCCGGGAAGCCGCGTCAAGCATGGCCCGCATGTCAAATCACTTCGCGCGCACCCCGTCGCCAGCGTGCCAATGCAGTGCGCCGCGCACCACGCCGGCCCCATCGGCTCCCCACGACAGAGTGGCGTGCGGCCGGCACGACGCTGTCACGCCACGACCTCACTAGGGTTCGCCCCTATCTACGCCTTGCCTGGCCGTGCCTATATTCCGCTCAACGTTTCCTATGTAGTTCATTGTTTTACTAATGAAACACAAGGACAACACGGCAGCCCCCATACCGTTGCCGGCGGAAACGTCCACGAGAAGCCCACAAGACAAGAGAAGGAAACGGTAGATGAAGATCGCAAAGTACGCGGCGGGCCTGCTCGCAGCCGCGCCCCTGCTGGCCAGCGCCCAGTCCGTCACCATGTATGGCGTGGTGGACACCGGCGTGGAATTCGTCAACAACGTCGGCGCCGCCGGCAACAGCGTGGTGCGCATGAACACGCTGACCGGCACCGTGCCGTCGCGCTGGGGCCTGCGCGGCACCGAGGACCTGGGCGGTGGCCTGAAGAGCGTGTTCGTGCTCGAAGGCGGCTTTGCGCCTGACTCGGGCAATGCCAACCAGGGCGGCCGCCTGTTCGGCCGCCAGGCGCTGGTGGGCCTGTCGTCGAACAAGTGGGGCCAGGTGTCGTTCGGGCGCCAGTACACGATGCTGTTCTGGGCCACGCTCGACCCGGACATCCTGGGGCCGAACGCATTCGGCTCCGGCTCGCTGGACAGCTACCTGCCCAACACCCGCGCCGACAATGCCGTGGCTTACAAGGGCACGTTCGGCGGCCTGACCGTCGGCGCCACGTACAGCTTTGGCCGCGACACGGCCAACGCCGGCCCCAGCCCGTCCGGCACCAACTGCGCCGGCGAAAACCCGGCCAACAAGAGCCAGTGCCGCGAATGGTCGGCCATGATCGGCTGGGACCAGAAATGGTGGGGCATCACGGCCGCGTATGACTCGCAGCGGGGCGGCCCGGGCGCCTTTGGCGGCCTGACCAGCGCCAGCCTGCGCGACGACCGCGCGTCGATTGCCGGCTACGTGCTGCTGGATCGCACCAAGATCGGTGCCGGCGTGATCCGCCGTGAAAACCAGGGCAGCCCGACGCCGCTGTCGGAGCTCTACTACATCGGCGCGGCCTACGACATCACGCCCGCCTTCACGCTGGCCGGCCAGGTCTACTACCTGAACTACCAGAACAGCGCCAACAAGGCGATGCTGTACGCCGTGCGCGGCATGTACAACTTTAGCAAGCGTACGGCGGTGTATGCCACGGCCGGCTACATCAACAACGACGGCACGCTGGCAATGTCCGTCAGCGGCGCGCAGGCCGGCGCAAACCCGAAGCCGGGCGGCCAGCAGTTTGGCGCCATGGTCGGCATCAAGCACGTGTTCTAAGGGAATCGCCGATATGAAACCGAACCTCGTCCGCCGCGTCGTACTGGGCGCGATTGGCGCCGCCATCGGCACCGCCGCGCTGCTGGGCACCGCTCCGTCCATCGCACAAGGCAACTACCCCAGCAAGCCGATCACCATCGTGGTGGCCTACCCCGCCGGTGGCGACACCGACGTGCTGGCCCGCCTGATGGCCGAAAAGCTCGCCGGGCGCCTGAAACAGTCGGTGGTGGTGGAAAACCGCACCGGGGCCGCCGGCACCATCGGCAGCGCCTATGTGGCGCGCGCCGCTGCCGATGGCTACACGCTGCTGCTGGCGCCCAACACGGTATCGATCGCGCCGCTGGTGCTGAAGGCCGGCACCGGCGCCAGCTACGACGTGCTCAACGATCTCACGCCAATCGCCGAACTTGGCACGCAGTCGCTGTTCGTGGTGGTGAACAAGAACAGCGGCATCGGCAAAATGAGCGACCTGGTGGCGCGCGCCAAGGCTGGCAAGCTCGAAACCTATGCCACGCCCGGCAACGGATCGCCGATGCACATCATGGGCGAGCTGTTCAACAAGTCGGCCAACGTGAAGATCTCGCAGGTGCCCTACCGGGGCACGGCGCCGGCCATCGTCGACGTGCTCGGCGGCCAGGTGCCGATGACCTACGTTACCTACGGCGCCGTGGCCCAGTACGTGGGCAACGGCACCCTGGTGCCGCTGGCCGTGGCCGACCAGAAGCGCTCGCCGTTCGCACCGAACGTGCCGACGCTGGCCGAACTGGGCTACAAGGATGTCGAGATCGGCGCCTGGCAGGCCCTGCTGGGCCCGAAGAACCTGCCGCCGGAAATCGTCCGCCTGCTCAACGGCCACGTGAACGAGATCCTGAAGCAACCCGACGTAGTGGCCCGCATGGCCACGATTGCCGTGACCCCGGTGGGTGGCGAACCGGCCGTACTGCAGAAGCTGATGGCCGCCGACTACGCGCGCTATGCCCGGCTAGTGAAGGAGTTCGGCATCCAGGCCGACTGAGCGGCCGACTGACAGGTGGACTGAGCGCGCCAACGCCTCTGGCATATCCGGATGGAAGTAGCACTGATGGCCCCGCTTGATGCGGGGCTTTTTTTGGTTTCCCTTTTGACCAGCGTCAGTGAGATTGCGCCACGCGTACGAAGGCGTCGGAGACTTCTTCCTGGACGACATGTACAGCTTCGATGCCCTGCTGCTCGTTCCACCGAAGCCGCTAGCCGAGACACTGAAGTCGCGCTTGTCCAGCGGCGAGGAACTGCGCTCCGGCTTATCGTGGCCGGATGCCTTCACGATGGGCCGCGGCCTGCACCCCGTAGACCGCCGCAGCCGTGACCAGGCCGGTGATCAGCACCCCCACCACACCAAGAAGCACCGCAATGACCCGGCCGGTGTCCGTGGTGGGGATCACGTCGCCGTAGCCGATGGTCAGCGCTGTAATCGCGCAAAAGTAGGCAACCCGGCTTGCCGATGCGCGCAAGTGCGTGGCCGCGTCGACCGGACCGCCAAAGTGATGCATCGCCATGGATAACAACAGGAAGACGACAAACAGGAGGAACAGCACGCCGCGCAGATGCCACAGGACCCTGATGAACTCCTCGACCACATGGCGAGGCCGGATTCGCACGGTCGCCTCGGTCTCCTTGCCGTCCGGCATGTTGCCTCCCTCATGGCTCCGCGCATCGGCGGAGGCTTCGATCTCGTCTTGTCCCGGTTGACGCGCGTGACCGGGCGCGACTTACCGGGGTGGGTCGCGATCGGCCACGCGCTCGCCAGCCTGCCACGCGTTGTACCGGGCAACGGCAATCTCAAGGGTGAAGAACATCCGCTCACGCGTCAGCGTCTCGCCAAGCGGAGACCGGCGGACCATTTCCAGAACATCCGGATTCAAACCCACCAGCCACAACAGCACCCCATCCTCGCGCAACTTCTTCTCCGCATCGATCAACATATGAAGGGCGGTGTACTCCAGGTCGGACACCCCGGCCAGATCCAGGACAACAACCTTGGGGCTGAACGCCGCCACCAGCGGCCTGAGCTTGTGCCCGATGCGACGGGCATTCGCAAAATACACTCGCCCCTCCGGACGCAGCATCAGCAGGCCGGGGATGGTCTCGTCGGTGGGATGCGCATCGGAGCGGGGCCGATAGACGTTGGTGTCAGGCTTGCGACCCAGCACGTAAACCGGCGGGTCCGATGTCTGATAGGCCAGCGCAAGCATCGAGGCAATGATGGCGACGACGATTCCATTGAGCGTACCGAGCATGACGACGCCCGCCATGGCAATCAGCGCCCAGCTGAACTCCGTGCGCCGGACCTTGAGAATGACCCGGAAGTCGGCGGGCTTGATCAGCGTGATCGAATAGACAATCACAATCGCCGCCAGCGTGGCCTCGGGCATGAGACCGACCAGCGGCGCCAGTATCAGCATCGTGCCAAGCGAAGCCAGCGCCGTCACCAGCCCCGCCAGTTGCGTCCGGGCACCGGCCATCCGGTTGACGGCAGTCTGTGTCGTACCGCCGCCCGCTGCCATGGCCCCGAAGAAGGCCCCTCCCACATTGGCAATTCCCGTGGCAAGCAGCTCACGATTCGCCGAAGGCGATGACTCTCCGCTTGCGACGAACGCACGGCCTGCCGCGATGCTTTCCGTAAAGCTCATGAGCGCAATGCCCAGCGCGGCCGGCCATAACGTCCGCGCCATCTCCAAATCCGGCACGGTCAACGGTGGCAGCCCCGTTGGCACGGCACCCACGATTGCCACGCCCAGGGCAGGCAACCCTAGGAACGCCACCCCGGTGATGCCCATCACGACCGCCACCAGCGGCGCTGGCACACGCGGCAGCCAACGCTCCATGGACAGCAGGATGCCGATCATCACGATCCCGGTGGCCGCAGTGGCCACAGACGCATGCGGCACGGCTTGCAGCATGGCGACGATGTTATGGAAGAACGACCCTTTGGCGAAATGGATGCCCAGCAATTTCGGGATCTGGTCCACCACGATGACAATGCCGATTCCCGCCTTGAAGCCCACGAGGACAGGCTCGGAAATGAAATCGGCAAGGAACCCCAGCTGAAACAGGCGCGCAACAAGAAGGAGGCCGCCTACCAGGCATGTCAGCGTTGCCGACGCGGTGACCAGCGTCTGGGTACTGGGGTGAGGTCCCAGGCTTGCGAACGCCGCGGCCACCAGAATCGCCAGCGTCGTGGTCGTGCTCACACTCAACGTGCGCGAGCTACCCAGCACCGCATACATCAGCATGGGCATGAACACGGTGTACAAGCCAACCTGCACCGGCAACCCCGCGATGGTTGCATAGGCCAGCGCCTTCGGGATGACCACGGCCGCGGACGTCAAGCCAGCCACAAGGTCGGGGGCAACATATTCCCGCCGATAGTCAATCAGCCAGCGAGGCAACAGGAACGCCATCGCGTCGGGCGCTTTCGGATGGTCTTTTCCTGCCTGTAGCATCGCTGGATTCTTCTTGTGCTTTGCAACACGAACATGGCCGCGGGCCTTCTCGTCCGAGTCTAGACACTGTGCCCGGGATTTCACAAGGCTCTGGTGGCGGAAGCGATAATTGTGACGGTTCGCGCGTCTGCCGGCAGCCGCCCTGCGCCAAGGCGTCGATGCAGACTGGCCTTTGCGCGCCATAATGGCGACGGAAGGATGCTCATGATCCACATTGCCACGCGCAACGCCGCACTGTATCTCCGCAACGCATGGCGGCAGCCAGTGCGTCGCCCCGTCATACCGAACCATTCGATGAAGATTACCGAAACCATCAGGATCTGGGCGCGGCAAATCAAGCGCGACGGCGTAACGCTGTGGTTTGCCTGTCGCCACCGCAGGACGCCGCCTGTCGCGAAGGCACTGTGCGTGTTCGTGGTCGCCTATGCGCTGAGTCCCATTGATCTGATTCCCGACTTCATTCCCGTGCTGGGTTATGTCGACGACGCGCTACTCTTGCCCGGTCTCATCTGGCTGGCTGTCCGCCTCATCCCTGATGACGTGTTGGACGCATGCCGACAGCAGGCTACCGCCTGGCTAGAGGAGCAAAATCGGAAGCCGACGAGCTATTTTGGGGCTGCCCTCATCGTCGGCGCGTGGCTTTTGGGGGCCTACGCAATCTGGCACTGGGCTGCCCAGTGAAAGGGGGGTGGCCATCCCCGCCCACGATGCATGGGCCACGCAGCCTTGACAAAGTTGCGGCTCGCAACCAATACTGCTTGCGAGTCGCAACTATATGGAGTGGCCATGGACCTGATCGACATTCCCGCCAAGACCCGCGAGGCGACGATCCTCGAACTGCGTGAATTCTCTCGCAAACTGGTTCGCGAACTGGGATTCATGCGCACAACCCTGGCCGATAGTGATCTGGCCCCGTCGGCCGTACACGCCGTCATCGAAATCGGGATGGCACCTGGCATCAGCGCCAAGCAGTTGGGCAACACCCTGCGGCTGGACAAGTCGAACACGAGCCGGCAAGTGTCGCGGCTCGAAGTGGCCGGATTCGTGGAGCGTCGCACCTCAAGCGACGATGCGCGCGCGACCGAGCTGTACCTGACGGCCGAAGGGAAGAAACTTCAGAAAAAGATCGACCAGTTCGCAACGGACCAGGTATCGAATGCCCTGCGTCGCCTGCTTCCTGTGGACCAGCAAGCCTTGCTCCGCTCTCTTGCCCTTTATGCAGACGCCCTGGCGCAAGACAACGGCGCCCAGGCGCCCGGCGCGAAACCGGACGCCGCGCCGATCCTCGAAGGCTACCAGCCGGGCTGCATCGGCGACATCGCCAGCCTCCACGCGCGCTTCTATTCGGAACACTGGGGCTTTGGCGCTTTTTCGAGAAGAAGGTAGCAACCGAACTGGCAGAGTTTGCCAGTGCACTGCCCGCCGAAGGCAAGGCACTCTGGCTCTACGTCGAGAACGGCCGCACCCTCGCCTCTATCGCGATCGACGGCGACCAAGCCACAGGCATCGCACATTTACGATGGTTTATCGTCGACGATGCGTTGCGCGGGTCCGGTATTGGACGGCAGCTGATGACGTCGGCAATGCGCTTTGTCGACGCGCAGCAGTTCGGCGAGACATATCTCTGGACGTTCAAGGGCCTGGATTGCGCACGCCATCTGTATGAATCGTTTGGCTTTACGCTGACCAGCGAGTCCGAGGGGGGCCAATGGGGAACACGGGTCTTCGAGCAGCGTTTCAGCCGGAAACGAGCAAACGGTGTCACCTCCCGAAATTAGCGGGAGAGGATAGACGCCCTGGATGTGACGCCTGGCGTACAATCTGCTTGCAAGATCCATAGCCCTGCCCCCGGCCAAGCATGGATGCC
This sequence comes from Cupriavidus sp. EM10, assembly GCF_018729255.1. Lineage (NCBI taxonomy): Bacteria > Pseudomonadati > Pseudomonadota > Betaproteobacteria > Burkholderiales > Burkholderiaceae > Cupriavidus > Cupriavidus sp. EM10. The sequence continues at coordinate 1,861,705 of NZ_CP076061.1, read as the reverse complement.
TGACCTTCCGCGAAGTCTCTGCCGGCAGCGCTTTCACGCAGTTTACGCACGGACCATGATGCTCTCTTCCCGCCTTCCCCTCATCCAGGCGCCGATGGTCGGCTCCCTGAGTCCTCTCACCATCGCAGTCTGCCAGGCGGGGGGTTTGGGCTCCCTTGCTTGTGCAGCGCTCACTCCAGCACAACTGCGAGAGCAGATCGCGTTAATTCGTGCGGAAACCCCGGCGCCGTTCAACGTCAATTTCTTTTGCCATACGCCTCCGGCGCCCGATGAGGAAGTTGACGCGAAATGGCTCGAACTGCTTGGCCCCTATTACAAGGAAGTTGGCCTCGACCTGTCGGCTGCCCAGAAAGGACCCGGTAGAGCGCCGTTCGATGACGCGATGTGCGAAGTCGTCGAAGACTTGCGTCCGGCTGTGATCAGCTTCCATTTCGGGCTCCCCGAAGAGCGCTTGCTTGCGCGGGCAAGGGATACCGGGGCGATGATTCTGTCGTCCGCGACGACGGTCGAAGAGGCGCGCTGGCTGGAAAGCCGCGGTGTAGACGCCATCATCGCGCAGGGCGCAGAGGCCGGTGGCCATCGTGGCATGTTTCTCACTTCGGACATCGACGCACAGCCTGGGCTATTCGCGCTGCTACCGCAAATCGTGGACGCAGTACGCGTACCCGTTATCGCCGCCGGGGCGATTGCGGACGGCAGGGGGATTGCCGCAGCGTTTGCCTTGGGTGCGAGTGCCGTGCAGTTGGGAACGGCCTACCTGATGACACCTCAGGCCGGCAGGTCCGGCATCCACCGCGCAGCCCTGCGCTCCGCGCGGGACGACATGACGCGATTGACGAATCTTTACACCGGGCGCCCGGCGCGTGGATTGTTGACCCGCTTCATGCGCGAACTCGGGCCTATGAACGCCACGGCACCAGGCTTTCCGTTAGCGACCGGGGCGGTCGATCCGCTGCGCTTCGCCTACGAAAAAGCCGGGCATGGCGATTTCTCGATCCTGTGGGCGGGCGAAGCGGCAGCAATGGCGCGTGAGGAAGACGCGGGGCTTCTCACGCAGCGCCTCTGGAAAGAAGCGCAGGAATGCGCGTCCGGATTAACCTGCGGCCGGATTTGAAACGCCGGGACAAGGGGGTCTGCGGCAGATTAACGCCTGATTAACCAGTGTGGTGAACCCAACATGGCGCCCGCGGAGAAAGCATCCAAGGCGGCGGCTGCAATCCTATACTCCGGCTCCAGAATCCCTCATCCGGAGTGCCGCCAAGAGCCGCCATGAATTCCTTCGATGCCAGCCTGTTGCACGCACTGAACCAGTTTGCGTTCCGCTCGGAACTGTTTGATCGAATGGCCATGGCGACCACGCAGTTCTACCTCCTGCGTGGCGTGCCGCTTGTCGCTATCCTCTGGTGGCTCTGGTTCGACGGGACGGACCCCGCCCAGCGCGACCGCAACCGCGAGATCATCGTCGCGACTGTAGTGGCCGGGTTATGCGCGCTGGCGATTGGCCGCCTGCTCGCCCATTGGGTACCGTTTCGCCTCCGGCCGTTCGCCAATCCACAGCTCGGCCTGCACTTCCCCATGTCGTCCGAAGACAGGATCCGCACGTGGAGCGCTTTTCCCAGCGACCACGCCATGCTCTGGTTCGCCATTGCCACGGGCATTTGGGTAGCGTCGAAGCGAATCGGTACCGCGGCACTGCTCTATACGTTGCTGTGCATCTGCCTGTCGCGGGTGTACGTGGGCCTGCACCATCCGACGGACATACTGGGCGGTGCCGTCATCGGTATCGCCGTATGTTTGTGCATGACCCGCCCGGTATGTCGCCGCCTACTCTCAAAACCATTCCTTGCCATGTCCCGGCGATACGAGGCAGCGTTCTACGCCTGCATGTTTCTCCTCAGCTTCGGGCTTGCGACACATTTCGATGAAGCGATGATGCTCGGCGCTGCCATCGTCAAGGCGTTCTAGAGCGGCTCAAGCGTGGCACAAACACGGCTGCCCGCCAAATGCTTCACGGCCGCTTGGAGTCAATTTGATAGTTTGGTGTTGTGCCGCCCAGACACCCCACTTCCGGGTCCGTCGGCCCAGAAGTTTTCCTTGGTAGATTATTTCTTTCTCCCAAGGGGGTGGGTAATCCATGGCTAAGATTGGACTTCATCGATTCGATCCTGAAAGCGCCACCCCCGCGCAGTGGGCCCAGTTTCATCGATTCAGGCGACTAAGGTTGGCGCAAGATTTCCCGGCGGACCCCATCCTGCCAGACCACGAGGCGGAAACCATACTGCACCAGCAGCGCCCGACCTACGAGACGCAGCGTTTGCTAGCCATGCGGAACGGCCAGATTGCAGGCGTCCTGATCCTTACCTATCGCCGCGAAGAGTCTGCCGGTAGCGAGGATTACCGGAACCACGTGGAAGTTGGTGGAGGGGTGTTGCTCAGTGAACGGCGCCAGGGTGTAGGCAAAGCCCTGCTTGGCGGTCTGGCGGATTTCATGGACCACCGGAACAAGACCATCGCAACAGCCAGGGTCCACCTGCCAGAGGGCCACGCATACATGGCCACGATCGGGGCGAAATGCAATCTACGCAATGTCGAGAGTCGATTGCCATTCGATCAGATTCGGTGGGAAGAATTGAGCCAATGGGCAGAGCGACCAGCATTGAGCGCTCCAACACTGGCGTGGGAAGTACATGCGGGACGCGTACCGTTTGCCGCTCTCAGAGCGTTGATGAAGCCCTTGTCTGCACTCTTGAACGAACAGCCTCTTGGCACCCTCGAAGGGCCCAGCCTGCGCTATGAACTGGAAAATTTTCCAGCTTGGTATGCAGAGATGGACCGACGTGGCGGGGACCACTTCCTGGTCCTGTTACGCGATGGGGAAAAGGTTGCGGCGGTATGCGACGCCTACTGGGATCAACGCTTTCCAGACCGCATTCAGCAAGAACTCACTGCAGTTGTGGGGCCTTGGCGCAATCAAGGATTGGCCAAGGCGGTCAAGGCCCGCATGCTCATGCTTGTGCGAGAACGTCATCCGGAGGTGAAGACGGCAATCACGAACAACGCCAATAGCAATGCACCAATGCTCTCGATCAACCGCCAGTTGGGTTTCTCGGTACACCGAGAAACAGGTACGTATCAGATTGGCAACGATGCCCTGAGAAACTATCTGGCAGGCCGCGTTAGTACATCTACGGGAGTCAGGCGCTAAGGAAGGCCAGCAGGTCGGCATTGACCTGGTCGGCGTTGACCACGCACATGCCGTGCGAAGCGCCCGGGTAGACCTTGAGCGTGGCGTTCTTGACGATCTTGGCCGACAGCTTGGCCGCGTTGTCGATCGGCACGATCTGGTCGTCGTCGCCGTGCAGGATCAGCGTGGGCACGTCGATCTTCTTCAGGTCCTCGGTGTAGTCCACTTCCGAGAATTCCTTGATGCACAGGTACTGGCCCAGGATGCCGCCGGCCATGCCCTGCGCCCAGAAGGCGTCGATGGTGCCTTGCGAAACCTTGGCGTTGGGGCGGTTGAAGCCGAAGAACGGCGTGGCCAGGTCCTTGTAGAACTGCGAACGGTTCTCGGCGACGCCCTTGCGGATGTTGTCGAACACTTCCAGCGGCAGGCCATTCGGTAGGCCGCGCTCTTTGCCATGGTCGGCGGCACGGCGCCGATCAGCACGGCCTTGGCCACGCGCTTCGTACCATGGCGGCCGATGTAGCGGGCCACTTCGCCGCCGCCGGTGGAGTGGCCGACCAGCGTGGCGCCCTTGATATCCAGCGCGTCGAGCACGGCGGCCAGGTCATCGGCGTAGGTGTTCATGTCGTTGCCCTGGGCCGGCTGGTCCGAGCGGCCATGGCCACGGCGGTCGTGGGCGATCACGCGGAAGCCCTTCTGCACCAGGAACAGCATCTGGGCGTCCCAGGCGTCGGCGTCGAGCGGCCAGCCGTGCGAGAACACCACCGGACGGCCCGAGCCCCAGTCCTTGTAGAAGATGCGCGTGCCGTCCTTGGTCGTCACGAAATGGCCCTGCTTCGACTGGCGGCCAGAGGCCGGTGCGGCCTCAGCTACGGCGGGCGTCAGCGCGGCCATCGAAGCCACCGATGCGGCGGCGGCGCCCACCGTGCTGCCGACCAGCAGCTTGCGGCGCGCGGCGCCCGGTTGGTCCAGTTGTTCAGCGTTTTGTTGGGGGACGATGTTCGACATGAGCTTTTCCTGCAAAACTTGATTCAAGTTATTTGATTACGCCGTAACCGGCCCTTACTTTTGCGTCTTGCGCGAACCGTCGGTGTACGGGTCAGGCTTGCCAACCTTGGCGCCATCCGTGTACGGATCACGGGCGCCGTTATTTTCCCCCTGCGTGTAGGCTTTTGCCTTGTCATCGACCAAGCGGGAGCCCGCCGTCGAATGTGCGCCGTCCGTGTATGTATCGAACTTCTCCGACTTTGCGCCATCGGTGTACGGGTCCGCCTTCCCGATTCGCGCGCCCTGTGTATAGGGGTCTGGGCTCTTACTCTGTTGGGCTATTGCCTTTTGCGCCGGCAAGGTCAACGCGCCTACGGCCAGAAAGCTGGGGAGCAGAATTTTGCGTAGTGAGAATAAGTTTGTCATAGCGACTATTGGACGGTTATCTCAGAAAAAATGTGGGCCAATGCACCAACGAACGGAACGCATCGCGTCGATTCTGACGGGAGGAGCCTGCGCGCCGGACTCCCGGCGCGCAGCTCCAGTTCATACAACGATCGCGGGTCATCCAGGGATGATTACTTCGCTTCGACCTTCTCGATGGCCGCCGCGACGCCTGCGCCGTAGGCAGGGTCGGCCTGCGTGCAGTGGTCGATATGGCGTTGCTGCACGGGCTTCGACACGCCCTTGATCGCGCGGGCCGTGTTATCGAACAGCGTCTGCTGCTGGGCCGGCGTCATCAGGCGGAACAGGTCGCCCGCCTGCGAGAAGTAGTCGTCGTCGACACGGTGGTTCCAGTGGTCGGCGGCGCCGTCGACCGACAGCGGCGGCTCGCGGAAGTCGGGCTGCTCGTCCCACTCGCCACGCGTGTTCGGCTCGTAGGCGATGGTGCCGCCCGCGTTGCCGTCGGTGCGGCCGCGGCCGTCGCGATGATAGCTGTTGACGTACTTCGCGGCCTTCGGCGAGTTCACCGGAATCAGGTGATGGTTCACGCCCAGGCGGTAGCGCTCGGCATCGCCATACGAGAACAGGCGGCCATGCAGCATCTTGTCCGGCGAGAAGCCGACGCCCGGCACGATGGTCGACGGCGCGAACGCGGCCTGCTCCACCTCGGCGAAATGGTTCTCCGGATTGCGGTTCAGCTCCATCACGCCCACTTCGATCAGCGGGTAGTCCTTCTTGGACCAGACCTTGGTCAGGTCGAACGGGTTATGGCGATACTTGCCGGCGTCGGCCTCGGGCATGATCTGCACGAACAGCTTCCAGCGCGGGAATTCGCCGCGCTCGATGGCTTCGTACAGGTCGCGCTGATGGAATTCGCGGTCGCGGCCGGTCACTTCGGCGGCTTCGGCATCGGTCAGGTTCTGGATGCCCTGCTGGGTCACGAAGTGGAATTTCACCCAGTGGCGCTGCATGTCGCGGCTGATGAAGCTGTACGTATGGCTGCCGAAGCCGTGCATGTTGCGCCAGCTGCGCGGAATGCCGCGATCGCTCATGGTGATGGTCACCTGGTGGAACGACTCGGGCAGGCTGGTCCAGAAATCCCAGTTGTTCTCGGCGCTGCGCATGCCGGTGCGCGGATCGCGCTTCACGGCGTGGTTCAGGTCGGGGAACTTGAGCGGGTCGCGCAGGAAGAAGACCGGCGTGTTGTTGCCCACCAGGTCCCAGTTCCCTTCCTCGGTGTAGAACTTGACGGCGAAGCCGCGGATGTCGCGTTCGGCATCGGCGGCGCCGCGCTCGCCAGCCACCGACGAGAAGCGCACGAACAGGTCGGTTTTCTTGCCGATTTCGGAGAACAGGTTGGCGCGCGTGTACTTGGTGATGTCGTGCGTGACCGTGAACGTGCCATAGGCGCCCGAGCCCTTGGCGTGCATGCGGCGCTCGGGGATGACTTCGCGGTCGAAGTGGGCAAGTTTTTCCAGGAACCAGACATCCTGGAGCAGGGCCGGGCCGCGCGGGCCGGCCGTCTGGATGTTGTTGTTGTCGACGACGGGCGCGCCGAAAGCGGTCGTTAGCTTTTTCATAAAAGTTTCTTGATGCGCGGCCCTGCCTCTGGAGCATTGCGCGTGCATTTTTTCGGTTCTACCAACAAGCTTCCTTCCAATGTCCTTCATAGGGATGGAAAGGAACGCCATCTTTTACACACGAACCGGCACGTGGAACGGGTGATCGTGCAGCGTCTCGCACCTACACAGTTTCTACACGTCTCAGCGGTGCCCATCCCTTCTTCACATCGGTCAACCAGCTCGACGAAACAGGCGCCCTCTCAACAGCAGACCCAGCGTCAACAAGACCAACGAGCCGATTGCCACATTGACAAAGATGAACACCGGCAATGCAATGCCCGCGAATAGGGAATCCGGCGCAAAGGCCGCTGCACGCATGCACGAAATCCCCAACGCTGTAATCCCGAAGCTGAACGCCCAGAACCCTGGTGTCGCGCCAGATGCCAGGAACCAACGCGAGAGCCGGAGCAGGAACAGCAGTTGCAGCAATCCGTAGCCGACCATCGCATAGAAAGGCCAGTCAAGCCTGCCGCCTGTCACCGCAAGATATGCCGTCGCGCCGACCACTGGCGGCGCAAGCTGGATGCCCAGCGTCGGCCGCACCGCAGGCGCCAGTTCGTCGCCCAGATAAAGGCGATGCGTGATAATCGACTCCAGCGCGAACCATGAAAACAGCCCTGCCCCGAAGAACAGTTTGGCCAGATCCATCCAACCAAGCGAGGCCACGGCCATCGCGGAGACAAAGTTGCCCGCCACCGTCGGCAAGTACATGACCGCGGTAGTGTCCCCAAGCTTGCGGCCGCCGCGCATCATGCCCCCGCTGCGAAACGTGGAGAAGGCTAGTTGGGCAATCACACCGATGACGATCAAGGTCGTCCCAATCGCCGGAGCGAAGCTGTGCAGCCAGACCGCGACCAGCAGCGTCGCCACCGGTATCAGACCGATGAAGCAGCAGGCTACCGGATGCCGCGCTTCGGCAAGGGCCTCATCGCGGTGCGTCAGCCATTTTGCGACGAATGAGAGCACGAGCACCGACCAGATAAGCGTCGTAACTGCAAACAGCACATCGGATACCGCTGCCCTGACGCCCCACAACGTGTGGGCAACTCGCCAACAGTTCGACAGACCGGCCATGCCGAGCACAATGCCCATAGCGGAAGCCGGAATCGAGAACCCTTTCGTCGTCGGCGAAGTCATGTTGCCTCTTGGCTGGCCAATGCGCTGAAGATTGCCGGCAGCTTTTCGTGATCCAGCTTGTCGAACAGCATCAGTCCGTGCGGACCTTCCATCTCCGCCATCCGTGCTTCAGCGGCGGCCGGATTTTGATGCATCAACTCCAACGCGCCATGATCCAGCTTTGCAAGTTGTTGCTCGAACTGCCGGCAGAACGCATCCGGCGCAATCTCGAAGACCTCGCTGACGTGCGTCACCGAAAGGCTTTTCTGTACTATCGTCGACATCATCTTGCCAATTCAAGGTTCGTAAGCGCCGGGCCCGGCGGACGCGCCCAACTCGCCTGGTTCAGCTACGTGCAAGGACAATTTTTCCTACGGCCCTGCTGCTCTCCAGCACTGCATGCGCGCGACGCAGGTTGTCGACCGTGATGTCGCCAAAGTGTTCGCCAACCGTAGTCTTGAGTACTCCTTCATCGAGCAATGCGGCCACACGGTCGAGCAGTTTGTGCTGGTCGACCATGTCCGCCGCGCGGTACATCGATCGCGTGAACATGAACTCCCAATGCAACGATATCGACTTGCGCTTGAGAGGCATCGCGTCTAGCGTGGCAGGATCGTCGATCAGCGCCAACTGGCCTTGCGGTTTGAGCAGTTCCACGATCTGCGCGTAGTAGCTGTCCGTATGCGTCAGGCTGATGACGTGGTCCACCTGGTGAATGCCGCCCGCCGTCAGTTGCGGCTGCAGGGGCTGGCTGTGGTCGATCACGAGGTGCGCACCCAGATCCATCACCCACTTCCGGCTTTCGGGTCGCGACGCCGTGCCGATCACAGTCAGACCCGTCAGCTTGCGTGCCAACTGGACCAGGATGGAGCCCACGCCGCCGCTGGCGCCGATCACCAGCAGGCTTTGTCCGTGGCCGCCGGCCTCCGGAATGCGCAGACGATCGAACAGCAGTTCCCAGGCGGTAATGCTCGTCAACGGCAGGGCTGCCGCATCGGCAGTCTTTAACGACTTGGGGCAATGGCCGGCAATGCGTTCGTCCACGAGTCCGTACTCCGCGTAGCTGCCTTGTCGCGTAATATCGCCCGCGTACCAGACCTTGTCACCCACCTTGAACAGCTCCACCGCCTCGCCGACCGCTTCCACGGTGCCTACCGCATCCCAGCCCAGAACGCGCGGGCCATTCGGTTGCACGCCGAGACGCAGCTTGCTGTCTACCGGATTCACGGCAATTGCCTCGATCCTGACCAGTAGGTCACGCGCCTGCGGTTCCGGTCGGGGCAGTTCCATTTCGTACAGGGCGCGCGGATCATCGATCGGCAGGCCGGCCTTGTCGTAAACAATCGCTTTCATTCTGCTTGACTCCTCGATAGGGAAATGCAGCGCGCTCAGGCGCCACGCAGGAACTCACGCACGTGTGCGACGTACGTGGATGCATACTGGAACAGCGCGCCGTGACCAGCGTTCGGATAGATGACCAATGTGGCATTCGGCAAACCCTCCGCGAGCACGAAGCTGTTTCGCGTGGGAATCATGGTGTCGTTGTCGCCATTGGTGACTAGCACGGGATGCGGAATCGTTGCCAGCTTGCGCGCCACATCGCCCGGCCAGTTCGCCCAGGCGATCATTGCGCCAAGCTGCGCCGGCGCGACTTCGGCATTGGCCGGTAGGTCGGGTTCGCCGATGCGCGATGCCAGACGATCCACGAAGGCTTGTGCAGCTTGCTCGCCCTCGGCCGTCTCCGGGAAGAAAAGCCGCTTGAGCTTCTCCTGCATCGGCATCTCAGCATCCGTATAGATGGCGATCAGTTCCGGTCGATCCATGCCGGCTCCCTTCCCGCCTTCGGGCGCGCTACCGGAAAGCACCATGCGCTCAACGAGATCAGGCTTTGCGATGGCAATCTCCTGCGCCAGGAATCCACCGAGCGAGTAGCCCAGGAGGTGGAACTTCGACAGTGCGATGGCACCGACGAACTGCAGCACATGCTCCGCCATCGCTGTGATCGATGCAGGGACAGCGCCACCCGACCGACCTACCCCCGCGTTCTCGAACAGAATGATTTCCCGCTCCGTGGACAGCGCATCGACGATAGCCGGGTCCCAGTTGTCGAGGGTACCCGTGAAATGCTGCAGGCAAAGCAGCGGCAGCCCGCCATTGGCGTTACCAAAGCGGCGATACGCATAGCGCACGCCACCCGCTTCGACATACTGGGTCGAGGCATTCGAGGAGGTCATGATTGTCATCGTTGCCTCCTTCAAGCGGCAGAGGGGCCGTCGTAGGCCGGCATGACCAGCACCGCGCGGAACCGCACATCGGCACGCATCATCCGGTCGTACGCCACCTGGGCCTGTTCCAGCGGGAACGTTTCGATCATGGGACGAATGTCCTGCAGATTGGCAAAGGCCAATGTCTGCTCGTTGTCGTAGACCGTTCCGGTCAGGGCACCCACCACGGCGCGCGCACCGAACACGAGGTCCGTAGCGGTCAACGAGAGAGGATCTCCCGGCACGGCCACGACGATCAACTGGCCACGAGCCGCCAATCCCGGAACGAGGGAGGACATGCCGGCGCCGGTCGGTGCCGTCGCCAATACCACCTTCGCACCGCCCAGGCTGCGCAGTACCCCCACCGCATCTTCGCTTTCGGAATCGATGTAGCGATGCGCGCCGAGTTGAGCCGCGAGTTCCGCCTTGTCTGCGCCCCGCGCAATCGCCACCGTATGGAAACCCATCTTGCGCGCGAACTGCACGGCGAGGTGACCCAGGCCGCCAAGGCCATGCACCACCACCACATCGCCAGCCCGTGCATTCGCATTGCGCAAGGCGTTGAACGTAGTCAGGCCAGCGCACAGCAGCGGCGCCGCTTCAGCGGCATCGAGTTCATCCGGAACACGCACGAGGCCGCGCGCTTCTGCCAGCATGCTTTCGGCATAGCCGCCGTTGGTCGTCATGCCCGTGATCACCGGACTCTGGCAATTCACCACGTCGCCCTGGCGGCACGACGGACAAGTCCGGTCTTCGCCGGCCAGGAAGCCCACACCCACGCGCTGACCTACATGCCAGCCTTCGACGCCGTTGCCGACCGCTTCGATGCGGCCCACGACTTCATGACCGGGAGTCAGCCCTTGCTCCGGATTGGCCGGAGCCCGCGCAACCGTCGCACTGTCCGAGTGGCAGACACCACAGGCCTCCACGCGAATGCGCACTTGTCCGAAGCCGGGCTCCTCGATCGGCCGATCGATCATAGATAACTTGCCAGGCGCCACGACTACGGCAGCGCGATAGGTTTGATTTGCAGTCATCGTCATGGCCTCACTCGAAGCGGAAATCGGACAGGTCCACGCCTACGATCAGCGGCTCCGGCATTGCGAGATTCTCCGGCGTGCGCGGGTAGATGCGCATGCGGGTGGGCATGCGGATGCCTTGCACCTCGACGTAGTCGCTGAGGTAACGTGCGGCCGCATTGCGGCCCTGGATGTCCACTTCGTAGTCGTGACGGCGCAGCAGTCCCTCCGCGTCGAAGTAGTAGGTTTGCTCCGCGCTGTGCGTGGCCACCGAATCCGGGAAGGTCACGCGCAGACGCCGCCAGGAAAGGCCATCGACCACCCACGGCTCGATCTCTGTGGCCGCAACGCCGGGATGGCGCAGCACGAACGGCGACGTCAGGTACGTCCACATCGTGTAGCCTGCGAAGTACGCCAGTTGCGGATTCGACCACGGTGTTTCGAGTTCGAAACCTTCGAACGACGTGCGGGGACGATCCAGCGATTCGACGAGCGTGCCGTCCGCTTGCCGGATCTCGACACGATCCGGCGTAAAGACGGAATGATCGGTGGTCGGTGCGAACGGCTCATGCGAGACCCGCTGTGCGTGCAGGTCCACGGTCACGCGCGAATCCGTCAGCACTCCGTCGCGCTGTTTCAGGTTCCACAGGATGCCGGTGTGGTGCAGATGCGCGGAGACGCGCTTGAAACTCTGGAAGCGTTCGAGACCGCCTGCGGCATCGATGGCGAAATGGATCAGGTCAGACATGATTTACCTTCTGCTTGGTTTGCTACTTGGAGGGCGAGACAATCCCCTTCGAGGCTGGGCTCTCGAAGTACTTGAGTGACGCGGCTGACGCGCCGAATACCAACTGGATTCCGCTATGCGTGGGCGTCGACGAACGCCGCGATATGTCGTGCGGACGCCTGGGATACTGGAGTTGCGGCCCGTGTCCGGCGCGCGGAAAGGTCACAAGGTGCAAGGTCGGTAGCTGGTTGTTGAGCGCGTACCAGTTCTCGACCGGGAATACGATGTCGTGATCGCCACCGATATGCAGGACAGGGATGCGCGTGGACTTGAGCGCCTGAAGCACTGCATCCACCGGAAAGACCGGATTCTTCGGTCCATCGCCAAGCTGGGACCCGGCCCACTGCCACGGCACTTCCGGACTGACGTCGAGCTTGCGTGCAGGAAGCCGATCGGCTGACCGCCTCGCAGCCTCCGTGCTCTCGGCCGAGGTTGGCTCGAAGAACAGGCTGACAAAATCATCGAAGTCGTTCTCGCGCTTCGCCAGCGTGTAGAACAGCGCTTCGCCGGACTTAATAAGATTGCCCGGCGGCGTGGTGCCGATCAGCACCGCGTGGCTGACGAGCTGCGGCGCCATCGTCATCACGAGCTGCGCGGCAATGCCACCCACCGACCAGCCACCGACAATGACGCTGCCCAAGTCGAGCGCGGTGATCAGATCCATCGCATCACGGGCCAGTGCCGCAGGCTGGTAGGTGGGATCGCCTGTCGATTGCCCCAGCCCGCTGTAGTCGAACACCGTCACCTGGAAGCCCTGGTTCGCCAGGCTATCGAGGAACAGCGGGTCCCAGGCGTCCATGGTGCCACGGAATCGTACGCAGAGCACAATCGGCTTGCCGCTGCCGATCGTGCGATAGGCAAGACGCCGCCCCGGCACGTCGACGAATCGGGTTCTGGCGTTAAGGCTTGCCGAGGCTTCGGCGATTGAATCATTCATTCTTTCCAACCTTGCATGACCATCGATGCAACGTGAGGCACGGATGCCGCCCCCCCAATCATTGCCGCTTTCCCATCAATGGGAAACGACATTTATCGTCGGGTTTTCGGACATCGAAACCCGCAAAGCGGCGTCGTGCTCACCCGGTTGCAGCGTCATTCTCGGGCGCTGCTTCGATGTGAAAGTTAGCCGCAAAGCCAGTCCTGATAAAGCGTGGACGCATGAACAGTACTTCCTTCCAAGCCGAACAATCGATAACTGAAGACGTCGCGCAACGCGGTTCGACGCGTGCTTTCCTGGCGGCATTCGCCAAACTTCCGCACGATGGTTATGCGACAATCGCCGCGACCGTGACGCCTGGAAACACATCTCCGCCATCACGACTCGTTAGTCTTTCCGAACCCGTGAAATGAAGCATGCCCAGTAATGCCCAAAGACAGGAAGCGACTTCAGTCGTCTACATCATCGACGACGAGGAAGCCACCCGCTCGTCATTGAAGAATCTCCTGCGTTCCGTGGGATTTACGGTCCGCAGCTTCGAGGGTACGGCAGCATTCAAGGCGTCTGAGAAGAATGCCGGACCCAGTTGCATGCTGCTCGATGTTCGCCTGCGCGGTGAAAGCGGCCTGTTCTTCCAGCAGCAGGAGAAGGCCAACCAGCGGATGCCGATCATCTTCATGACGGGATTTGCAGACGTGAGCATTTGTATCAAGGCGATGAAGGCCGGTGCCACCGACTTTCTGCTCAAGCCCTTGGCCGAGCAGGATGTTATCGATGCCGTCACGGCCGCGCTGGCACACGACAAGATGCGGCTTGAAGTCGACTATCAGCGCAGCAACCTCACCGAGCTATACGAGTCACTGACCTCGCGCGAACGCGAGGTGCTGGCCTACGTGGTCGGCGGCGCGTTGAACAAGCAGATTGCAGCCGGCATCGGGATCAGCGAGATCACCGTCAAGGTCCATCGCGGCACCGCCATGAAGAAAATGAAATCGAGCTCCGTTGCCGATCTGGTTCGCAAGGCGCAGATGCTTGGCATCGAACCGATGACTCGCTAGCACCGCGCCTTGTCCAAGACAATGACATTGAATCCCCGCGCGCTGGTGACAGTGGTCCTCGCCAATGCGCTGGAGTTCTTCGAGTATTTCGCCTATGCCACGTTCGCCCGCTTCATTGGCGCGACGTTCTTCCCGCACGGCGACGACGGTATCGCGTCACTGGCCGCGTTCGGCACCTTTGCCACGGGGTTTCTCATGCGCCCGATCGGCGCGCTGGTACTGGGTGCATATGCCGATCGCGTCGGACGCAAGCCCGCGCTGGTGCTCAACATCACACTGGTAGCCGCTGGCACGCTCGGCATGGCGCTCATGCCAGGCTACGACGTCCTGGGCGTTGCGGCACCGCTTCTGCTGCTGGGCTGCCGGATGCTTCAGGGGTTCGCCATTGGCGGAGAAATTGGCGCCGCAGGTGCATACCTGATCGAACAGTGTGCGCCGGCGCGGCGGGGTTCTACTGCGGATGGCTGCTCGCCGGGCAGGGACTTGCGTTGCTGGCTATCGGCGTTTGCGGCTTCCTGCTTAATGACCTGCTCACCGCCGCGCAGCTTGCTGCATGGGGATGGCGAATCCCTTTTCTCCTGGCTGTCCTGATGATTCCCGTCCAGGTGCTGCTGCGGCGGCGCCTGTTGGCGCACGACATGCCACCGCCCGTGGCTCCGGATGACGACGCGCGGCGCCTGCAAGGCTGGAAAATCCTTGTACTCGGGACTCTGTTGATCGCAGGCGGCACCGTGCCAACCTATGTCGCCACCTTCACCGCCCCTTTCGAAATGGCGGGAACCATGCCAAAGCTGCAAGAATCGTTTCTCGTGACCATCGCCCTGGGCGCGATCACCTCTGCGGCATCCATTGTCGGCGGATTGCTTGCCGATCGTCACGGACACGCCAGCGTCGTGATCTGGGCGCGACTACTCTCGATCGTGGCCGTGGTGCCGACCTATCTCGCCGCAGTTCATGGCATGGGTAACCGCTTCTTCGTGGCTGGCATCGTCGCGGTGACAGCCGCGAGTTGCCTGGCCGCCGGGCCAACGGTCGTCCTGCTGCTATCGACAGTTCGCAGCACGTCGCGCGCCACATCGCTTTCCTTTATCTATGCCGGGGGTGTCGCGGTTTTCGGGGGAACGGCTCCGGCGCTGGTTACCACGTGGAATGCATGGGCGGGAAGCCGGATGGCCGCAGCCTGGACTATTTCGGCGGCGGCCCTCGGGGCTATCGTCGCGGTGCGGGTGCTACAGCATCACCAGGAGCGCATCCGCGATTGACTATCCTGCGAAGGTTTTGGCGCCCGGCAGGGTAAAACAGAACGTCGCGCCCATCCCGTCGGCCGATTCGGCCCAGATGCGCCCGCCGTGCGCTTCGATGATGGATCTGGAGATCGAGAGCCCCACCCCATACCTTCTGCCTTTGAAGTGGAGAACGGCTGGAACAGTGTCTCGAGCGACGTGGCATCGATGCCATGGCCGGTGTCCGTCACCTTGAACAGCAGGCTGACATCACCCTCCGGTTCGACGCCCACAGTTAGCTTTCGTGCCCGCGCGTCCGATGTGGCATCAATGGCATGAATGCCGTTCAGCAGAAGATTGCCCAGCACCTGCTGGAGTTGAACACGATCCACAAACACGCGCAGCCCCGCGTCAACCGACGTTTCCACGTCGATCGCCCTGGCCGCCGCTTCCGGCGAGATCAGGTAGATCGCCGATGCCACGACATCGGCTGCGGACTGCAGCCGCGCCTGTACGGGGGTATGCATCATGAATCCGCGCAGCCTGTGGCAGATGTCGGTAGCATCCCGCGCCCAGCGTCCTGCGTCGCGTACGGATGCCATGGCCTCCATGACATCAGGCCCTTCACGATCCAACCATCGTGCAGCGGCTTCGATCGATGTTCGTGTTGCAGACAATGGCTGGCTGATCTCGTGCGTGATGGATGCGGCCAGTTGTCCCACCAGTGCGATACGCCCTGCGCGCGCCACATCCGCACGCATCACCTGCAGTCGGTTGATGTTCTCTTGATATTCGGAGATATCGAACGCATAGAAGTGCAGCCGCGCATAACGCGCGGGGTCTGCCGGCAACGAACAGCGCCACACGATGGGAATCTTCCCGCCCGTCAGCGATGTGAGGGTACGTTCGCCCTGGCAAGCGGTCTCGCCATCGAAGATTGCCTTGAGTACCTTCGAATTGCTGGGGCGACTGGCCGGCAGCAACGCCTTTGCCGCGGCGAAGAATGTTTCGCGCGATGTGGCATCGAACAACTTCAATGCAGCATCGTTGGCATCCACGAAGTGGTGATGACGGTCGCGCAACTGCTGGATCGCAGTGGGGTGTTCATCCAGATAGGCGTCCAGATCCGTGACGCCCTCGGCCTTGCGGTCATCTACCCACTGCCGGATACCGGACCAGTCTTCGACGAGGATGGGAATCGGCGCGAAACGAAAGGTCTCGTCGACGAGTTGGCCGGTGGATCCCGGACTCTCACCGCCATCCGATTCGAATTTACAGCGAAGCGCAAAAGCGTCGGTATCGGGATGGCTCATATAGTGGAGTGTTATGACTGCAAATCATGCGGTTGCCATGGTAGCAATACCAAGCGGCGAATGTGGCGGCGATTATACAAACGTATAGCCCTGGGCGCCGGCGACCGCGGATCTCCCGCCGTCGCCAGGCCCCATCTCGCCTTACCCTTCAGTACAAACCCGATGTGCCATGGCGTATGCAAGGCGATACCTCCGTATAAGTGTCCCCGTCTCCCGATTGCGCTAATGTCCCGTCAAGCGCCCCGCATCTTGCAAGGCGCTTCCCCTATGTTTGCCCGTTCCAACGCTGATGCCCGTGCCTGTCAAGATTGTTTGTGTCATCGATGACGAACCATCGGTTCGTAGATCCACTGGCGCGCTGATTCGTTCACTTGGCTGGGGCGCAGCCTTCTTCTCCTCCGCGGAAGGCTTCATGGCCCACCCGAGCAACGCCTCCTATGACTGCCTGATCTGCGATATCGCGCTGGATGACATCTCCGGCATCGAACTGCTGCGCAGACTCCGAGCCACAGGCCTCCGAACGCCATGCATCTTCGTTACCGCCCATGCCACACCGCATTGCCGTGAGGAGGCCAGACAGCATGGCGCAGTCTGCATGCTCGACAAACCGGTGGACCCCGACGATCTGGTCGGCTGGCTGTCTTGCGTCTTGAACACTGCCCCTGATACAGCAGCCTCGCCAAAGTAGTGGAACTATACGAACGTGTCGCGCATCATGCGCCAATTGCGACTGTTGCATCGGTGCAGCCACCCATACACTAAAGCAATCATCAAGAGGTGACACACGAGGTAAGGTCCATGGAACGCATGCTACAAGCGATGGAGGTTTTTGCGCGGATCGTCGAATGCGAGAACTTCACGCGCGCATCCAATCTTCTGGGCATTCCAAAGGCGTCCGCAAGCTTGCTGATCCAGCAGCTTGAACTTCATCTGCAAGTAAAACTGCTTCATCGCACGACGCGCCAGGTTCGGCCGACAGCCGCCGGCATGACCTTCTACGAGCATTGCCTCAAGATACTGCTCGACATCACCGACCTCAAATCCAAGGTCGGATCGGCCGCGGAGCAGGCGAGCGGCAGGTTACGCGTGGAGCTGCCGGGCGACATTGCGCGCCAGTTGATGCCCCACATGGCCCGATTCCGTCTCCAGTATCCGGATGTCAGCCTGCAGATTTCCACGCCACGTCATTCCTCGAACCTGATCCGCGATGGCATTGATTGCGCGGTCCGGCTGGGCGAGCTGGAGGATTCGTACCATTTCAGCCGTCAGGTTGGCACTTACCAATTGATCACGGTGGCGACCCGCCTCTATGTTTCGCGGCATGGACGCCCCGATACGGTGCAGAGCTTGTCGACACATCGCACGGCACACGCTTTCCATCAAGGCGACGGCCGACCGTGGGAATTCGGCTTCGCACTGGACGGCCGCAGCACCCGGCACCCCTTGCCCGAATCCATCGCCTTCGACGACATGGACCTGCTTCTTCAATATGGCTTGCAGAATGGTGGGGTCATTCAGGTTTGGGATACCGTGGCAACGCCGTATATCGCCAGCGGACGGCTCACGGAAGTGCTCGCGCATTGCCGCCCGCAAGCCAGACCGATCCATGCCGTCTATGCATGCAGGACGCGTGAATCGATGGCGCTACGCGTCTTCGTCGACTGGCTGTCATCGGCGCTGGAAAGCTGCCAGACACCCGGCCCCTTTCCAAGCGCTGAAGACGAACGGCGCACAGAGTTGGAAGCCACCTGCACCCCAGCCTGAAGAGGCTGAGGTGTCCAGTACAGCGAACGCCACAATGGCCCCATGCCGATTTTCTTCCGGCCGGCATATATTTCGCGCACCCTCTATAATCCGGCTTTTCGGACAGCAGCACGGTGGAGCGGATGCATCGAATCGGGTATTTCCTGACGGACGGATTTCAGGTCATGGCAATCGGGACACAATCCGTGTTCGAGTTCGCCAACGTCGTGGCCCGCGAGCGCGTCTACGCCGTGACCAACTACTCACTGTCGGGGGAGACGTGCAGGCGTCGCTAGGTGTCTCCGTCAGGACTGAACCCATTCACAAGAGCACCGACGCCGACACCTGGATGATCAGTGGCATCGTCGATCCGACCCAGCGCTCCAGCACCGCTGCGGAACTGGCTTTTGTCCGCGCGGCGTCGGAACGTTCGCGCCGGACCGCCGGGCTTTGTACTGGTGCATTCGTACTGGCAGACGCCGGCCTGCTAGACGGCAAGCGCGCCACAACCCATTGGGCCTACGCCGATGCGCTGCAGGCACGTTGCCCCAGCGCACAGATCGAACCCGACCACATCTTCGTCGTGGATGGATCCATCTGGACGTCGGCAGGCCTGACCGCTGCCATGGACCTTGCGCTCGGTCTGGTCGAGAAAGACCTGGGCAATGAAGTGGCGACCAAAGTCGCGCGCGTCATGGTGATGAACCAACGCCGCACCGGCGGCCAGTCCCAACAGTCCGAGATGCTGAAGCTCGCGCCGAAATCCGACCGCATCCAGATTGCGCTCGAATACGCGCGCCAGAACCTGGCTCGACCACTGCGAGTAGAAGAACTGGCACGCGCCGCGCATCTCAGTACGAGGCAGTTCCTGCGCATTTTTCAGTCCGAGACTGGCCAATCCCCTGCAAAGGCGGTGAAGCAGCTACGCATCGAAACGGCGCGCACCATGATCGAGCGGGGCCGCCACCCCCTGGAAGTCATCGCGCGAGAAACCGGATTTCGTGATCGCAGCCATCTCCGCGAGGTCTTCGTCAGCACCTATGGCGTAAGCCCTCAGGAATTGCGCCGGGATGCAAGGACCCCTGTTGCCGCCTGACAAGCTGGAGCGGGACGGTCGCGATACTTTACCGCTCCCTTTGCGGACCTTCTTGGCCGCCGTCTTGAGCGCTATCGCAGCAAACCTCTCGCAAGGCCGGTGGCGACAGGCAAGAATATTGGCGCCAGCCGGGACAACACGCTCGCCCCGTTTGCAGAACGATTGAATTTTCCAACGTTGCATTGACCGCTTTTAGCGAAGACTTTCGCAGGCGATAACGGAATTCAAGCCGTTGAGAACCGTCATTCGTCATTGGAACTGTTGACGAATGACGGTCTTTTTTCGACTTCATCCGTCGCACCGCTCCGAATCGTCAAGCACAAGACAGAAGTGACTCGACGTCACAAGGCACCGTCGAAGTTCGCCTGAGACTCTTTATCGCGCGAGGTCACTGGGCCAGCCACGGTGATGCCGCCGCGGCCAGCGCCGCCAGCATGAACGTCATCAGTATCCATCCCATCGCGACAAAGCATCCTGTCCTTCGGCTCACGTCTCTCCCCTATCCGGCTTCCTCGCGATAGTCGCGTCGCGACCTTCAATCAATAAATTCTATCAACGAGCAAGTTGATACGCCCGGATGGATTGTCACGCCTGACCGAAAGCTATGTTTGCCGAAGTCTCTCCCAACGAATGCTTGTTTCCATTAGGGTTGCAGCAGTTGCATATGAGCGGCGGCGTTCCTTCAATCTGACTGATTTTCCGACGCAACTCAGATGAACAGTGAAACTCTTTTTAGAAAAGGACCAAAAGATGACTCGCATGTCCACGATCGATGTTGCATCCGCTACCGGCCTGACCGCAGAGCTTTTCGCCAGCATCAAGCGCGGCCTTGGCAAAGTGCCGAATGCGTACGCGACCATCGGCTCGCAATCGCCCGTCGCGCTCCAATCGTTGCTGACCGCCAACGCGGCCCTGAAATCAAGCGGCGCACTGTCGGCGAAGGAACTGGAAGCGATCAACCTTGCCATCAGCGAAAACAGCGGCTGCGACTATTGCCTCGCTGCACATACGCTGACGGGCAAGATGGCGGGCTACACCGCCGAGCAGATGCGCGAGCTACGCGCCGGTGGTCTGAGCGTCGATGCAAAGATCGATGCCCTCGTCAAGTTTGCGCTGACGCTGGTACGCACATCGGGAACGGTTCCGCAGATCACGTTGGATAGCGTCCGCCAGGCGGGATATAGCGATGTGCAGGTGACGGAGGCCATCTTCGCAATTACCGCAATCCTGACGACCAACATCTTCAATCGTGTCAACGACACGACTCTGGACTTCCCTCCGGTGAAGTAACGGAAGGTGCGGTTCTCGTGCTCAACCTCGACAATGGCAACGTGCCGAAACACGCTACCTGGACGACGAAACGCTCGACGACAGGTTCGACCACCCGCCGGTAGGCGGCACGGCGATGGGCGCGGACGGAAGCCCGTATTACACACCCGTGGCCGACCACTCGCTGAGAACTTTTCAAATTCAACCTTCCTTCCGGCCTGAAGTGAAAAAGTGGTACCGGTGGACCGCCCCCTGAAAACGGGGGCATTCTTTCAACTCCAAGCCCCGGCACCACAGCGCCCGCCATCACCAATGGCCATCACGGCGGCCGGCGCCTTGTCCGACGCCCTCGACGGGGCGCCTGCGCGCGACTGCAGCAGCGTGAGGAATGCGGTAGATCCCCCACTTTGGGGTGACGAGCAAAGCGGCTTATGAACCACCACTTATGCAACGACGCATTTTTCTACCATTCTTGAAAACTTTTCTTCGCTGGCATCGGGATCGCCCGCCCGAGGTAGGCCAGTGCTACGGCCTTGCTACTAGAAGAACGGCGCGCGTCCAGATCGTCCGACAACGGACTCACCGTGGCTGGCCCCTCCAGAGTTCTCGTGAAATTTGCGATGTGAAAAGACGTGGCATAACCCTTGCGAAGTCATGACGGGCGTGGGCCTTTTTCTCACGCTGAACACCATCACAGGAGACCATCATGAAGAAGGACAAGGCGACAGCGAGCGACGACACCAAGAAGAAGAACAAGAGCGCGGACAAAAAATCCGAAGCCAAGAAGTCGGACAAAAAGTCTGGCGATCGTGCTTCGGCGTCGGACAAGAAGTCGAAGAGCGGAAAGAAGTCCAAGAGCGAGGCAACGGCCGGAAAGGAGGACCGTGCAGATCGGGGCAAGAAGCAGCGGAAAAGCTCGCGCTAGTAACTCCCGACGTATCGTCACGCACGGATCTCTCCGGTCTCATCGCGCTGACCTTCACCCAGTCCATTCCATCGGTACCGCCAGCGAACGGCCGCTGGCGGTTGCCGACGTCTTCGATCTCGCCGTGTCCAGACGTGACATTCGGACACCTCCCCTGCTGTCCATTCTCAAAGACGCCGCCAACACGTTCCCCATAAAAATCAAGGCATTGCGAATCGATGAATCACTGAACTCACTAAGGATTCTCACAAATCCTTGCCACATTGGGACTGTCGTATCAAAGAAAGATGCAGATTTGGGAAGATCGATTAGCCGTGGCTTCTCGTGGACTCACAAGTGGCCGTAGGTAACCCACAGCGAAACTGCGCTGGGGCCGAGGAATGCCGTGAGCACCCGGGCCTTGATGACACGATGCCGCGCAGTCTCCACAACCCAGCGCCCTATGCACCAGCACGCGAGCAGAATAGGACGACTTATCTTGCAGTGATTTTGAGTTGAATGGACTGCGCCTGACGTCGGTTCGCCAAAGGTTCAGCTTGCTCACGCCTGCCTCCAAGTGTCCATGCAAACGGGCGATCACCCCGTCGGCATGTGCCCTATAATCCTCCCAACAAACTTCGAGGCGGGGTGTCGGTTGATTACCAAAATCAAGATCCGCGGATACCGTATCTACACGGACTTCACGCTGTCGCCCAACCCAAAGCTCAATCTGATAGTGGGGGGCAACGAAGCCGGCAAATCGACACTGATGGAAGCCATCGCGCTCGCCCTTACCGGGCGCATCGGTGGCCGCAGCGCAAGCGAAGAGCTAAACCCGCACTGGTTTAACGCCGGAGTGGTGGCCGATTTCGTTGCCAAGATCGAGCGCGGTGAACGGCCTCGGTTTCCCGAGATCCACATCGAACTGTACTTCGCGGACAAGCCCGAGTTGCAACGGCTTTGCGGCGCTATCAATACCGACGTGCCGACCCTGGCCTGCCCAGGCCTGTCGCTGCGGATCATGCCGAATCCCGACTATGCGGACGAGCTGGCCGAGTGGATGGCCAAGCCTTCCTCCCTGTTGCCGGTCGAGTTCTACCTTGTTGACTGGCGCTCCTTCGCCGACGAGCGCATCACCAATCGCCCCCGGCAATTGGCGGCGGCCATTATCGACTCGCGGACCGTTCGCTCCTCGAGCGGCGTTGACTATCACCTGCGACAGATCCTTGGCGACCATCTCGACCCGCCGGAGCGTGCCGCCGTGTCCCTGGCCTACCGCGAGCTGAAGGCGACTATGTCGACCACGGCGCTGGACGCGATCAACAAGCGCATCGGCACGATCCACGCCTCCTTGCACGATCAGCCGATCTCGCTGGCCATGGATCAAAGCGCGCGAACCGCCTGGGACGGCGTGGTGACCCCCATGTCAACGATGTACCGTTCTCGATGTCCGGACAGGGCCAACAGGCCGCGATCAAGATCTCGCTGGCCCTGAACCGCAATGCCGGCCACGCCGCGTTCGTCATGATCGAGGAGCCAGAGAATCACCTTTCCCATACCAGCCTGACCACGCTCCTCTCGCGGATCGAGGCGCTCACTGGCGACCATCAGCAGCTGTTCATCACCACGCACAGCACCTTCGTTCTGAACCGCCTTGGTCTCGATGCCATTCTGCTCCTGGCACACGGCAAGACGTCGAAGATTACGACGCTAGATCCCGAAACCGTCTCGTATTTTCAGCGCCTTCCCGGCTATGACACGTTGCGCATGGCCTTGGCCAAGAAGATCGTCCTCGTGGAAGGGCCCTCCGACGAGATCGTTTTCGAGCGATTCTTCAAGGACCTGTTTGGGAAGCGCCCTATGGAATTGGGCATCGACGTGATCAGCATGCGGGGATTGTCGCTGGCGCGCTGCCTTGAATTCTGCGCCGCGCTGGATAAACCGGTGGCCGCCATGCGCGACAACGATGGCACGGACCCGGCCGAGCTGTCCACAAGCGTTGATGCGTGGCTCAGTCCGGGAAGGCGTGAGCTGTTCATTGGGGAAGTCGCCCACGGCCACACCCTGGAACCGCAAATCATCCACCACAATGGCGAGGCGACATTGCGCAGCCTACTTGGCATCACGGCGAGCGCAGATCTACACAAATGGATGAGCCGGGAGAAAACCGAGACGGCGTTCCGCATCGCCAACGCAACGAGCAAGCTTACGCCACCCAAGTACATGCGCCAGGCCGCGGCGTTCATCCATGGCTAACCAGCTCACTCTGGCCGTTGCTGGCTCGCGGAAGACCCAAGGTATCGTCGAGCATTGCGCACGGCTTCTTCCGGAGCGCCGCGTCCTCGTCCTGACCTTTACCCAGGCAAATCAGGAGGAACTCCGACGCCGGCTCGGGCAACGAGCGGGCGATCACCTGGGCATCGAAGTCATGGGATGGTTCACCTTCCTGTTACGACATTTTGCAAAGCCGTTTCTCCCCTTCAAGTTTCCCGGAGCGCGGGTTCTGGGGTTCAGTTTTGAGGGGCGACCGGACAGGTACGCGAAAGGCTTGTCGCGATTTCTCGACCGCAGCGGCGCAGCCTACGCATGTGAACTCGGGCGCCTCGCCAACGAACTGCTAGGTGCCAGCAAAGGCGCCTTACTACATCGATTGGAGAGCTTGTACGATGAGATACTGATTGACGAGGTGCAAGACTTGAGCGCGCATGACTGGGAGATCGCCGATGCGCTATTGCATTCGTCAATTCAGATTCGGATGGTCGGCGATATACGGCAATCAGTTCTGGCCACGAACCCCGTGGTACCAAAAATAAGCGGTATGCCTATGCCGAAGCGGTAAAGTGGTTCCGAGAGAGAGAGACACTCGGGAAGTTGACCATCACTGAAAGTGTGGAAACTTGGCGGTGCCACCCGAAGATCGCGGAATTTTCAGACACGATTTCGATGCAAACTGGGCGTTTCCTTCGACCGTGTCACGCAACGAAGTACAAACAGAACACGACGGGGTATTCCTCCTCATGAAAAAGCACGTGGGGGCTTACGTGGAGCGATTCGCACCTCAATGCCTGCGGAGCATGGCAGGATCCGGCAAGGAGTTCGATTTGGATTTCATGAACTTCAAGGTCGCGAAGGGATCAACGTTTGATCGTGTGCTCATCGTTCCGACGGCCGGCATCACAGCCTTCGTGCGCCAGGGATCCACTCTAGAGCCAGTCCCTGCAGCGAGTTTTTACGTGGCCGTTACTCGAGCGGCGCAAAGCGTGGCCATCGTCATGGACAATGCGGGCGCGTCAGCATTGCCGTATTGGACTCCATAGCGGCGGACTCAAACTTCAATGCGGCTCAAAATAAAAAATGCCAGATTGCGTCGGCTTCTTCCCGGCCCGCAGTGCTGCGGCTGCCGTCTATCGAGGCTAACTTTGACCTTCTCAACGGACGAAATCCGCGAGCATGTGCAGATTTGTAAGGCATCCAGCAGCGGCCTATGCTCGAAGCACTTTCAGGATCTAGGATGCCTTGACCAGTTGTGCAATAGCGGCTGGACCGCCCGACAGTGCTTCCAGTCATTTCGCCTCGATCGAGTTCGCGATGCCGGCTTCCTTCTTGACGCTAGCCAGTCGCAGTTGGAGGTGGCTCACGATCTGGCCCTCGTTGAATGGCATCTCTGCGAGCACTTTGGCGAACGACGATAGCATCCCCGACGCTCAGGCGACTGGTCGATCTTTCTTCTTGCTTCTTACGACGGTGAACCGCTCCACTCGTAGCTGCTTGCGCGCCGCTACGACCGCCATGATGGCAGCCCGTGTGACCAGAAACTGGCATCTTCCGGCGCAGCGCCAGATGACTACATCTGCGCTGCTCCGCGCGCCGTCACTACACAATAACTGGTCCAGGTGTGCAACCGAAGCTCGCTGCGCTCTCGCCTCGTCGTATGTGTAATATTGGGGATGCGCGTCGCCTTCGTGCCACTTGAATTGATTCTGCAGGTGCTCGACATCCGCCGCCGAGAATGAAGGAGGCCCCCACAGTCGTCGCACCCCATATGCCCGCAACAACTTTGCAACTTGAACTGCCGGCAAGCCCCACCGTTCGCGTAGTATGGGGATTGACAGTCGCTCGATACAGCGACCTCGTACATCCAGCACTTGGCGGAGCGGCACTCGTGTCGCCTTGTGGCACGCCTGCTCCCTCGGAATGGCAAGATGTCGGCGCAGGAACTTTTCATTCACGATCGGGTAACTGCAGAGGATATGCGGCACCCAGCAAAGGTACACCCGGTCATCATCATCAAACCCATCGGGATAGGCACTCCAGTGACGGACCCGCTGAGCAAGTCGAGTGGAAACCTCGCGTTCGATGATCCGAAACAATTCCGATGCCACCGCACGGTGGGTTTCGCCACCATCGGGATCCAGAGCGGTAGCGAATTGACAGAACAGGAACTTGACAGGATCAATACCCGTACCAAGTACGGCACCGGCGGCGTCGGCAATAGCTTCCCATTGAAGCCCCACTAAACCGCTGCCCGATTGCACGACACCTTGCATCGAGCGCCGCGCCATACCGAGTACACGCACCAAACGACACCGGCCCTCTAGGTCCAACGTTACCAGCTCCCGGGCGGGTTGTTGCTCACCCAGTACAAAGCGCGTCAAGGCCAGTGCCTCGGCAGACGCGGCCACTGGACGGCAGCAGAACAGCGGCATGCCGCACAGGCAGTTGAAACGCCCGTTGCGCCGATGCCAGTCAAGCAGACGCCCGCAGGCCGAACAATGACTCGTAAGGTAGCAATCATGTAACAGGCAGGCTCGTACAGCACGAATCTCCCATTCAGCACGCCAGTATGATTTTCTGCAAGGCATAGTGGGCAACACTGCCCCCCATCTGCTCACGAAAAGCCACACTCAGCGACTCGACCTCCCCGACCAAGCTGGTTGCGTGCCTTTCGCCCGGCGGCATCGATATGGCGCTGGATCGGACGCCCCGGACACGCTGCCGAAAGCTGCTGTCGGTTTCATCCGGCTGCACAGGAAAGTCATAGACAAGATTGACGGCTTGCATGCTGCATCCTCACCAGTCGCCATCCGGCGCAAACGGTTCCCCCGGTCCATCGAGTTGGTCTTCAAATTTAAAGTGCGGGTTGAAAGGGTTCTTGCTGCCGACGCCATCACTCCAGATATCGCGTGTGAATACCGCCTCGAGCAGTTCGCTGGAAAGCAGCCGCTCATCACGCTGGTGAGCCAACTCGACAGCACCGATGAGTAACGGTTTGATGTAACCCAGCCGACCTTGCGCCGCCGACAGCATACGTCGGCCCAGCTCAGGGCCATACAACTCGCTTGCGTTCGGAAACGGCAACACCCGCGTCAAGGCCCGCAGCACGTTGAGAAAGTTCCGGAACGACACGTCGCGAACGTTCGCGTCTGCCACGTTGTCTAGCATCGCCTGGCCGAGCGCCCCCAACTCTCGGGTCGCCGTGAGGCGCCCTCGCAGTTGTTCGCACGTGGCGGTGATGCGCAGCAGCTTGTGCAGGCCCACGACCACGTAAGAGACTGGCTTCGTGCTATTCATGAGACGTTTGAGCGAATTCGCCGCGCGCGCCAGGTGCGTCACGCCCGCCCGCCCCTCCACAAAATGGTGGAACTCGTCGATCAACACCAGCTTGAGCCCGCATTCCCGGGCGATTTTGATGAACTGCGTGGACAGCTTGACCTCGGTGCCATCTGCACGCTCGTTCCCCAGGGCAAAGAGGAGCAATTCGACAATGGTCTTCTCCGTCGGATTGGTGGGAATTTCGATCACCAACGCCCATACTTGACCTGCGGGCGCGCGTGCATTCAGTTCCCGACAGACCAGACTGGCCACCGTCGACTTACCCACGCGGCTCTCGCCGACAATCTTCAAGCCGCGCTGAATGGGCGACTCCGCAAAGCGGATGACCGCTTCTACCACATCCGTGAAAGGCTGGTAGGCCACGATCACGTCGTCAATCGCCCGACTCACCGCATCGACCTCACTATAGTCGCGTCTCTTCATAGTGGCCCCACATCGTCATCGTAGAGACTGGTCGATCCGTCGACCGTCTGCAACTCGTCGCCGAGATCGGCCGCATCGAAGGGGACGTCGTCCGACCCCGGGGTCCGCGTAGACGCGGCGGAGGGCGGAACGTCGTGCGCCTTTGGAGACGTAGGCCGTGCTGCGGCTGCGCGCTGCCTGTCGCGCATGCGCGGGCTGGCTGCCAGGTCGGCGAGCACTGCTGCGAGGTCGGCACGCGCCTTGCTGGCATCACGCTCCTGCGCCAGATCGCGGTTGCGAAAGAGCTTCAACTTGCGGGCCAGGTCGTGCGCCTTGAGCGTGACCCCTTTGGCGTAGGTGGGGCAGACATTGGATACTTCGTATTCGAGTCCAGTGCCGGGGTGTTCGACCCAGACATGGCCAATATCCTCGGTATCCACCCGCACGACTACCTTCAGTTTCGCCCCATACTGATGACGCCAGGTATTGAGCTCACGGCTAGCGTAGCGCTGGTTGCCAAACATCCGCAACCCACTCTTGCTCAGGCTGTATTGATCGGTCGGCCGGGTTGCGTGGATCACCGCTGCCGCCCCTACCGGCTGCGGGGGATGTAGCCGGCAGCAGCGTTGCCACGCCGTGAGCGGCGACGCCTTGTATAGACCCTCATGCGGCATCTGCGCATAGACCCGGTTCAACCACCGCTCGAACTCACGCTGGAGCTCTTCCAGCGTGAGTCCCGTGTCCTTAACCTCGACCTCCTTGCCTCGGATGCGGATCGATAGCGTGGCGCCCGGCAGAGTAGCTATAAACGTTTCCTTGACCGTCTTGAAGAACCGTTCGATATGGGGCTTGAGTTCCGGACGCCTTGCGGGACAAAGCTCGTAGGCAATCAGCAGGGTATCGCACGCCTTCTCGACCTCGGGAGTTTTCATCTCGCTGGCACGATCGGTGCGCCAGAACTCGATCAAGCCCTGACATGGATTGACGCCAAGTTCTGCGATGACCGCCGCATCCTTTGGGGTCTTGTCCAGCATGGCGTGGCGCAGCGTCTGCAGAACCGCGTCGGTACGCGGGGGGCGCAGACCAATCTGCCAGCCGGGCACCATCCGCGTCGTCACGCATATGAGGGCGGTGAGTGTGGGCCTGCCGATTCGCTCCCCAGTCAGCGCGTCGCGCACGATGACGTTCAGCGTCGTGTGATCCAACTCACCCAGTTGCAATGCGCGCTCAGGATCCGTGGCTGGATCGTGTTGCGACATTTGAAACAAGCGATCAGCATAAGCCTTTCCGTACTTGGCGCGGACCTTGTCATACTCGGGGCGTAGCGCATATCGCCGATAAAAGGTCGCAGACGAAACCAGGGGCCAGTCTGCCTCGACCCCGAGAGCCAACCCTTCGGCGTTATGGGCCCGTATCCGCTCGTTGATGCGTCCCAGCACTTCGGTTATCGACTCTTGGCGCAGTTTGGAGTCTCGTGGCGTGAGCAGTTTGTCGATTTCGGCCTGGATCAACGCTTCGCACGCGGGGTGCAAGCGGCTGCCTCCCTTACCACCGCGCTCGTGCGAACGTGAAGCGATGCCCTCAGAGACGCCACCTGATCTCCACCACTTTCGGGCCCAATCGTAGAGGGTATGGTTCGATGGCGGCGACGGATCCTCAAGCTTGGCGGCAATCTGGTCAATGGCCCGTTGCGTGTCCGCGTTGGGCAAGAAGCCGACATTGCATTGCGCGACGCCCTTCAGATACATGTGCACGCGCAAGGTCTCCTTGCGCTGGACGGCACCGCCCACGCGTCGTGCGTGATGCGTGCGGCCTGTGGCAGGGCGAGCCCATCCGGGATGCGCGTCGATCGGATGCACCGCCCGTGCGCCCGACTCCAGGTCTCGCCCCAACAACTCGGACTCGCCCAGTACCGCCTCCAACTGGTATTGCCGACCCTGGTAGTGATAGAGGGAACCGGGACTGAGGGTAGACGACATGAACGGTCTCCGATGCAGGGACGCTGTACCTGCGTTACATGCTTCAATCTCGCCCCTAATGCGAGCACGAGCGCTAGCCGCAAACGCGAGAAGGTGGCGTGCTGCCGTTATCGGGCGCCATTATTGGGGTGAATGTCCGCTGTCGCACGCCCCTGCGGGGTGGCATCGTCAGTGGTTTGCCGTATTGGCTACGGAAGCAGCGCGTGGGCAATTTTCCGCACGGTTTCGGCAAGCGGCTGCAAGGTGGGATCGGTCCCGAGTCGCGCAACGCGCGAAGGCGTCATGGCCTTGCGCACGGTAGGCAGGATCTGCGCCGCACGGACCTGGATCCGATCGAACAAGCGCGTCTGGTCGGCATCATCGAGCACCAGTGGATTCGGCAGCTCCCGAGTGCAGTGGCGAGGCGTCGCCACGACCAAACAGTCGGGGCGCTCGACACGCTCGAGGAGAAAAGTCACCGGGCATTGCTGGCAGTGGACCGTGTCGCCCCATTCAATCCGGCCGGGATGCGCCTGATAACGCTGGATCAGGCCGAGCACTGCCATAGCCTCGAAGAGTCCTACCAGATCCAGCGCGGGACGGCCACGCAGCCACATACCCCGACCCATGGTGGGCGAAAACCAATGGCCAACATAGCTGGACGCTGGGGCCGCGCTTCGGTCCCAGTCCGTGGGCACCCATCGCAGGGTGCCCCAAGGATCTGTCGCTGAGCGGTGAGCGTGTTCGCTGGGCATGATGGCGGCTCCTTTCCAGGTCGCGACGTCGTAAACGTCGCCTTTTTTTGGGGAAAAGTTCCCTTGACCTGGGCCGAACCGTCTTCCATACTGAGCCTGTCACGGTTGAGTAAGAAGAAGCTGGCGACCAAGTCGCACGCATGCCGGAATCGGTGTCGTGAGTGTGGAGCTCGCGACGGCGACACAGGCGTTCAGAATTTCGATTCAGATTAGGCTTCATTTTTGCGATAGCAAGAAAAATCGCCGGCATTTCCATGCCGGCGATTTTTTGTGCGTAACAGTAAAACGTAATTTCGTTGTATCGATTTTAATCTTTAAACAAAAACCGAACTTCGATACAAATAGTTTTAAAAATAAACTGCTGTCGTATACAACCTTGTACGCCTTGTCAGGCGCGGCATGCGGCGCGCAATGAAATCTCACACGAGCATGCGGAGTGCCCAACGCACGCCCACAGGGACGCCGCCGCGTCGACCTGGACCACTGCACGGCACCACTATTGCGCCGGAAACAGGCAGGAGAGCCGCAGGAAAACGCTGCGCCGCAATAAACCCCACATGCCATCATCTTGCGAGCCCTAAACGGCCGCCCGCTCCCATCGTTGTGACGGGCGACATGCGTTGACGTCCGCGCGGTGGTACCGCTTCAGGGGCGCTGGGTAGACTGCGCGGCCCAAAAATGCGCCATGGCCGCTCGGCGCGCCGCCGCCTCGGTGCGCACATAGCGCGTGGTGGTGGCCAGCGATCGATGCCCGAGGTTCTGCTGCACGACCTCGACCGGCACCCCGGCGGCAAGCGCATGCGAGGCGTGGGTATGCCGCAGCCAGTGGGTACTGGCGCGCTCCAGGCATCGGGCGGCCGGTGGATCCGCGACCGCGAGGGATTGCGCGCAGCCCCGAAAGAACGCCTTGATCTGTCGATGAAAGGTGCTCGCCGCAATCGGCGCGGCCGGATCGACGGTCCGCCGATTGGCCCACGGCACACGGAGGGCCAGATCGGTTGCCCCGCCCAGCAACGCGGCGCCACCGGCCTGCCGCGGGTCACCGGGCAGGCACCGTGTCATCAGGTACTCGGCCAACTGCCGCATCAGGGTCGCCGGCAGCGGCACCTCGCGCAGGCGGCCGCCCTTGCCCACCACCTGCAGCCACCAGCCGTCCCACCCCAGGGTTCCCCCCTGCCCCGCCAGCCCTTCCTGCCGCAGATCGTCGGTGGTCGCGGCCACGAGTTCAGACAGGCGCAGGCCGGTGTCGTACAGCAAGGGCAGTGCGAACTGCAGTCGCTGGTTGACCGAGGTGGGCGGCAGCGCCGCCAACACGCGCACCAGGAGGGACCACTGGTCTGCCGTGAAGCCGCGCCCGGGATCGAGCCCCGTGACCACGGTACGTGGGGCGCGCACCGCGCGCCACGGATTGCCGCTCAGATAGCCCTGCGCGCCCAGAAACGCAAACAGGTTACCCAGCACGCCCAACGCATAGGCGCAGGAGGCGGCAGACAGGGGCCCGGCCAGCGGCCGCCAGCGCGCACTCCAGCGCGGCTCGGTGTGCGCGCTGCACCAGTCGGCCGGCGGCGCCAGCAGGAAGTCCCGGTAGGCCACCGCGTCCTCGATCGTGACGGAGGACAGCGCGCGGCCCCGGGCGAGCACCGCCCACAGCAGAAAGCGCTCGGCCTCCTTGCGGTAGGCCCGCTGCGTCGCGTTCAGAGCCCCTTCCGCCCCTCCACGTCCACCGCACCATCGCCCTTGCTGGCGAGCCACGCGAGGATCGCATCCCGGTCGTTGTCCGCCGCCAGCCGACACTGCGTGCGCGGGCAACGGTAGGTACCGGTGCGTCCATCCAGATCAGCCGAAGGCGTAAAGCGCTCGAGCGGCAGCCAGGGGCTGACGGGCTCCGCAGGTCCCGCCCTCGCCTGGGTTGACGCACCCACCGCGTCGATCGCGTCCGGTTCGTTCGGGTCGGACGCCGGCACGGCGCCGAGCGTGTCGGCGTGGGCACGCAGGAACACGGTGATCGCGTGCGCCTTGCGCGCCCCGATGCCGCGTAAGGGACGCCACCAGTGCGGTCCGCGCGCCTGCATGAACATCACCAGATCGCCCAACGTGATCAGGCCAGCACGATGCAGGCGCGCCGCCACCGCCTCGACCAGCCAGGCCTCGCAGCCGTCCGCCGGCGACACCGGCTGGGCGACCTGCGCTTCGAGTGTGTGGATCGCGTCGAGCTGGCGGTGCAGCAACGCCTTGCGGCGGCGCTGACGGGCCAACGCCGGGCCAAAGGCGGCCTCATAGGCACTCAGTTGCTCGGCTTCCGCGAACCCATCGAGGCCTGCGGCTCGCACAAAATCGGCCAGCGACGGCAGCGGCGAGGCGCCAGGTGGCGCGAGATCGAGCCGCAGCAGCCGGGCGCGGGCGAAGTCGCCGCCACGCGCGGCCGCCGCCCCGAGTTCGGCCCGGATCCAGCCGGTCATGCGGTGCATGCGCGGGCCGTCGTCGAAGGCGCCCGCGTCGGCGAGGTAGCGCGCCCACATGGCGCGCGCGGACAGCCCCTGCGCCACCGCACGCAGGAAGGCGAAGTGGCCGCGGTGCAGGCGCGGGCGCACCACGCTATAGCGGCCGCGGGGACTATGGGGGCCATGTGGCGGCGCGGGCGCAGAGTCAGGGGAAAGGGACGAGAACATGGCCATGGCAGCTCCAGGTATCGGAGAGGGCACGGCAGAGGCGGGAGGCAGCACGCGGGCCGCAGGTGTCGGCCGATTTACGATAGCAGATAAGACGAATTATCCTGCAGTGGACACCCGCATTTTGCGGGCGGCTTTGAACGTCAACGAGTCCGTGGAGAAACTGGATTCTCTGGTGACGGGATTTCGATTGCTGTAACCCCACTAGACGTGTAGGTTGCTGCAAGGAATCCGTAGCCAACGCCATTCACTCCCACTTTCGGGCACGAGCCATTTGGCAAATGAAGACAAAGTTGTTAGGAATTTGAAGTCGGCCACGCCGCCCCCCCTACTGGCGCGCCACGCGAGTACCGCATCCCGGTCAGCCAAAGCTGCAGACTGTGACACCTCGAGCCGCTGCAGCAGTTCATGCCCAGTCGTGCGTTTCGAGACGCCGCCCGGACGGCAGGCGCAAGTTGATTTCGCCGAGTTTCGGCTGCCATGGGGCAAGCGGTATGCCTTGTTCGTGGTGCCACGGGCTCAGTTAATTTCCCGACCCGGGTCTACGACAACGCGCCAGAACTGGTAGATTGGCTCGCCGCTGAAATACTGACGCACGACGTCAAGCCCGAAGTGGAAGCCTTCGACTTATCGATGATCTTCCAGGCCGCCAACATGCAGCGGGTCGGCAAGATCGCTGGAGAACTCCACGTCCAATTCGTGATGGGCCTCAAGAACGCAATGCCCGTCGACCGAGAGGTCCTGGAGTTCTATGTGGCGACGCTGCGTAGGCTTTCCCCCAACGCGACCTGGACAGGAGCTGGTATTGGGCGAGACCAATTACTATGGCACGATGGCCGCTCGAACTGGGTGGACATTGCCGCACAGGTCTTGAGGACAACGTTCGCCTAGACCGAGATGTTCTCGCCCCTTCAAACGCTGCCCTAGTCCGCCAAATTGAAGCGCTTTGCGAAGAGTATGAGCGTCCAGTGGCAACTATTGCCGAGGCAAGCGCCATCCTTGGATTGAACGCCCTCGCCACATAGCAATCCAGCCTGTCAAATACTGGCGGCCAGTCGTGAGATTGACTCCGAAGCGCGATTCACAAGCTCGGCGACGATCGCTCGCGCTGGCCTCGCCTCTGTCAGTAGCCCTCCTCCGACGCCACTAGGATTGCTGTGCAGGTCCCAGCGACTGGCCGCTGCTGCCGCTGCATTGAAGTCATCCATCAAGACCTTCTGGTACGGATTTGCGAGCGGCTCCAATCCAGAGTCCTCCCAAGCCTTGATCGTGGCTTTCCGGAATCCGCGCATGGGACTTCCAGAGTAGATCCGGTCACTGCGGAAATCCTCCAGCCGCCCTTCAAGAATCTGGGACTTATGTTCGCCGGGAATATTGCATTCCTCGGCAACCAGGAACGCAGTTCCCATCCAAACTCCAACGGCCCCAAACGCCAAAGATGCAGCGATGCCCCGGCCATCGCTGATGCCTCCCGCCGCAATGACGGGGACAGAAACAGAATCGATGACATCAGGAAGCAGCGCAAAATTCGGAATTCGCCCACATGGCCGCCGGCCTCCAGTCCTTGGGCAATGAGGAGATCTGCGCCGGCGAGCGCCTAGCTTTTAGCTTGCTTCGTGCCAGTGGCTAGTCCCATAACGAGCATCCGCTTCTCGTGCGCAGGCCCCGCGATGAGCTTCAGGTCACCGACCGCCCCTGCGAAGACCTGGACATCTTCCTCTAGAACCGCGTCGATCAAGCTTCGCGTCAAGTCAGCGCGCGAGCCACGAAGGTCCGCATCTGTGCCATCTGCAGTCGCCGCGCCAGACACGGCAATGCGACCATCTAGCTCCACTAGTTCAAGTCCGAAGCCTTTTGCCAATTCACGCACGAAAGCGGCATGCTCAGGGAACTGTTCAATAATCTCTCGCCGGATCCTGTCCCTATCCAGCTCGGCCTTCGCAGCGGCTTGTGGCAATACAAGGTTGACGCCAATGGGCTTAGCCGTCAACGCGCGAGCCTCTCGGATGACTGCACGTAGCCGCGAAGGCGATAGTCCTGCGGCACCGATAACGCCCAATCCTCCGGCTTCCGACACCGCGGCGACAAGGGCCGGAGGCGTTGCACGACCTTGAGATCCCATCCCTGCGAGACAAATGGGGTAGTTGATATCGAGCAGCTCGCACAGTCGCGTCCTGAGATGAATACCTGTCATAGATGTCTCCTAGCAACCATAGATCACGAACTAGCTAGCAACTCGTCCGCATCGCTCAACTCTCCTGGGGCAACGAGGACACCGTGGTCAATTACGAGGATATCGTCGATATATACACCGTGCTCGGTACACACAGCGTCGGGATGGTTCTCTCCACCCCCTCTTCCCACCAAGGAGTGCCAAACCCAATCGCGTCATTGCCCCGCACGCGAATGTCTTCGTTGAACGATTTCCCAGTAAACCGGGCCCGGGGATGAAATCCGTGAGAGAAGTGGATAATTGAGCCGAGCCCCCCGGTACTTGCCCTTCGCAGGGCCGCTTCGAACACCTTCCGATGACTGCCCCCTCCGGCAATGCTGCGAATACGACTTCCACCTCCATGGTTAGCCTGGCTCTGCTGGCAACGCCCGGGGCTGCACGTGGGCGGCCGCACCGCGCTGGACTGGCAGGGCGTGCGACACTTCGTGGCCCTGCGCCCACGGCTCATCTTGGGGCGAGGCGCCCACCACCCTGCCGCGTTGGGTGGACGCCGTCTATGCCTATACCTACCAGGGGTGCGCGCTGTTCGATCGGCGCCTACCGGCAGATTTCGGGATCACTGCCCTGCCCGATCACCATCCGGCGGTACGGGTGTCGGTGCCCGAGCGTGCGATCCTGGAACTGGTAAGCGACTGCACCATGAGTTCGCCCGAAGGCATGCGGCTCGTCCTCGGCGCGCTGCGCACCGTCCGCCGTCCCGTCCTCGAGCGGTTGCTGACGCATTGTCAC
The DNA here is from genome assembly GCF_018729255.1 of Cupriavidus sp. EM10. Taxonomy (NCBI): domain Bacteria; kingdom Pseudomonadati; phylum Pseudomonadota; class Betaproteobacteria; order Burkholderiales; family Burkholderiaceae; genus Cupriavidus; species Cupriavidus sp. EM10. The sequence continues at coordinate 1,826,380 of NZ_CP076061.1, read as the reverse complement.
CACCTGGACATCCGCCTGGTACTCGCCACGCTGGCCGGCCAACTCGACGCGCCCTGGGCGCAGTGGGTGGAGCGACACCTTGCCGCACGGCCGCTTAGCGCGCCGTGACGGCGTGCGCCACGCCGGGGCCGCCTTGGCGCACGCCGTCACGGCGCGCAGGAAACGAAGTGGCCGAGGTGCAGGCGCGGTCGCAGGCGACTCAGGCGGAACGGTTGCAGCCATGGCGGCTCCAAGCGTCGGAGCCCGCGCGGCACGGACTGGAGACAGAACGCAGACCACAGGTATCGGCGGCAGACAAGAATTGGCCTGCAGTGGACACACCGATTTTGCAGGCCTGTGGTGGCAAAACGCCCGCATTCCCAATGTAAGTGCGCACCAAAATCGACATCATTGGATGCTATAGTCTGTGCCGGTACTTGCGGAGATTCCTATGCGTACGACGATTACGCTTGACGATGAACTGCTGGCCAAGGCCCGTGCCTATACGGGGCTGGAAGAGAAAACGGCACTTGTGCGCGAGGCGCTAAAGGCCTTGATCCAGCGTGAAGCCGCCAAACGACTCGCGAACCTTGGCGGGAGCCAACCTGGCATCGAAGGGGCACCGCGTCGCCGCAGCGACGATGACGAAAACCGGATCGGTGAGCCACCAGACGGTGGATCAGATTAAGATCATTGAGGCTCCTGTCAATGGCGACGCACCGAATACGGTTGACGAAGAGGCCAAGGTCCTTACACGTTCACTGCCAGGCGTGGAGTCGGTCGCCGACGAAGACGGCGCGATGATCATCCGGTTCAGTGACGGAACTGAGGCTACTGTCGTGCGCAGCTTTCTCGCGTGGGCGGGCGATCCGACGTTTGAGCTTTGACTCCCTCGTGATGAGCGGACGGGCATGGCGTGTTCCCCTCGACCCCGAGTTCAGGCCGATTGAATTGGCAGCAGAAGTTGCGCGCGCGCTCTTCTCGCAATTCGCTCCCAATGCCGATGAGATTACGTTCTTATTCAAGCAGGACGTCGAATTTTTCACCCCGGAGCAAATTGGTCTAGCGTGGCTTGTCCCAATTGCGATGTGGACATCGAAGACTGGTGGGTGACCAAGATGGATGATTTCGCTGTGGGCAGACTACCTGACCTGCTGGTCAAGACTGCTGCTGTCAGGCTACCGTCTCATTGAACGATCTCAGATATTTGTGGCCGACAGCATTTGGACGGCTCGTACTTGAGGCGATGAATCCGAATCTACGCACCCTATCGGGTGAGCAAGAATCGCAACTCGAAGATGCGCTCGGCTGCAAGCTTAGAGCAATCTGTGTACCTATCTAGCTCTGATGCTCTCAACCGCCCGGAGAACGCCTGCTGTAACGGTGCTGCGCGCGAGCGCCGGCGACCGAAGGCCTTCCGAGTTTTCGCGTCATTTCCATTGGAATGATGCTGCTCGCACGAACTGCACACGCGCCTCCTCGGGCAGCCATGAAAATCCAATCTCGAGCCCGTGATCACACGCATCAGAGCATTTCGAAATGTCGACGTACTGCCAATGTTCCGGACGACACGCTTCTGCCCATATCCGCTCGAAAATGGCGCGGTCGTCGGAATCATGTGAGATGTGGTCCAACACAACCGAATAGAACGTCCATGGCTTTTCCCAATCCTTGAACTGAATTGCAACCCCGATGAGGTCAAGCGTGGCCATATTGCTTTGGTCCCAAAGACTCGAAGCGGTCAACGATACCACGCTGAATGGCTGCTTTCGGGTGTGATATGAAGGGTCGGTCACGGCCCGCTCACCGAGACGCCCCCTGCGTCCCGCACAGGAACTCGGCGATTGAGTCTCGGCAACCAACGAATCGGCAAGATCCGAAGCTGCCCCCGCACGAAATTTTGGTCCTATGCTTCGGCTCTTCGGAGCCTGCGGTGCCTTCGGGCGCGCGCTCATGACGATCAGTATCTCGCTGATCCGAGGAAGCCTCCGGCCGTCACATGCTGCAATCCCCTTCTGCCACGGAGATAAGCGATGGATGACCATACCCAGATTCTCGTCTGCAAATGCGGGGGCCCCGTCCGGATTCGCGAACTGCACTTCGAAATCGGAGGCAACCAGGCCTTGGACTGTGCGCCATGTCCGCTGTGCTACCGAAAGCTCTACCAGATGTGCGTTGAAGGGGTCGTCTCGGCCGAACTGGTTTCGGAGGTGGAGTGGGACTAGCGCCCAGCGCCCACAACTTGAGGGGCTCCGGCACAAGCGCAAAATGGGCTCCCATCAACTCTAGGAGCTAGTCATGACTACCTCCCAAACATCTGTCACCCACCACGACCCGTGGAACAAGGGAAGACTGACGGGGCAGAAACCTCCGTTGAAGCTATCCGAGATCTGGGCCATCCGTACGCGCCTTCAGCTCACCGCAAACACGAGAGACTTGGCGATGTTCAACCTCGCCATCGACAGCAAACTGCGCGCTTGCGATCTGATCCGTCTCCGCGTTCAGGATGTCAGCGTAGGAAGACAAGTTGGCATGCGTGCGACGGTCATGCAGCAAAAGACCCATCGACCGGTGCAGTTTGAGATTACTGGCCCGACTCGCGAATGCCTCCAGGCCTGGATACATGCACGGGGATTGAGCTGCGGCGACTTTCTCTTCCCCAGTCGTTTGCATTCTTCGCCCCATATATCGACCCGACAATATGCCCGATTGGTCCATCGGTGGGTAGCCTCGATCGGCCTGGACACCTCCGCTTATGGGACGCATTCAATCCGGCGAACGAAGGTCTCTTTGATCTACCGACGGACCAAGAACTTAAGAGCCGTCCAACTGCTCCTCGGTCATACCAAGCTCGAGAGCACCGTCAGGTATTTGGGCATTGAGGTTGATGACGCTTTGGAGATTGCAGAGCAAACCGAAGTCTGACCTTTACATCGGCCGGCAGGCGGTCGCTTGTCGGCCATTAGGGGCCATTTGGTTGGTAGACGTTCGTGACCGAACTCCCTCATTCCGGACGTAGACGCCTCTGTACCTGAATCCCAACCAAGTCGGGGAGACGCCGAACAGAATCCGCCACCCTCCGCGCATCCCGTCGCACCAATTACGCACGTTGCAAGCAAATATTAGAAAGCACTGGACAAGTCAAGCCACGAGGCCAGTGATTCGCAGGATTGACGCGCAACGCGGGTCGCTTCGCAGTTCCGGCAACCTGCGGCGCGATGCATCTCGGGTGGGATGACCGCACGGTATGTTGACATGCATCCAGAGGTCGCAGCCGAAGCGGTTCTCGGCGAACAGCCTGTTGACCCCGCTTGATGCTGGCGTGGACGTCGCGATCAGGATTGCACGTGCGCATTCAAGACCCATGCCTCTGCAGGATTTCCTTGGCGATCGTGTTACGCTGGATTTCGCTGGTTCCCGTGACGATGCGGTATAGCCGGAGCCTGCGGAAGATGAACTCGACCGGATGGTTCTTCGTGACACCCACGTTGCCATGAATCTGCACGGCCTTGTCCGCGATCTGGAAGCAGGCTTCCGAGACGAAGAGCTTGCACATCGACGCCTCCATGCGGACGTCACTGCCTGCATCGGCACGGCGCGCGGCAGCCAGCACCATGCTCTCGCAGGCAAACAGGCTGGACGCCATGTCCGCCAGCATGTGCTGGATGGCCTGGAATCGCATGATCGGGCCGCCGAACTGGCGGCGCGTGTTCGCGTAGTCAATGGACAAGCGCAGCGCCTGGCGGGCCAGGCCGATCATGGTCGGGCAGTGCAATAGGCGGTTGAGGCTGATCCGGTTCATCGCAAGCCGGAAACCGTTGCCTTCGCCGCCGATGCAGTTGCAGCGTGGCACGCGGACATTGTCGAGGATGATGTCGGCGTCCACGTACTGGCCGGTGATGGGCACGCAGGCGGTATCGAGTGTCACTCCCGGGCTGTCCAGATCGATAAAGATCGCGGAGATGCCTTCGTTGCCCTTGTCGGGGTCCGTGACGCACATCGCAAGTCCAAGCCAATTCAGAGACGACTCAGGACAAGGACAGGGATCGCAAGAACTTCGCTGAGATCTTTGAAGTGGCCGGAGTTGGCACCTGACGGTTGCTGTTCCATCGGCATGGAGGCGGTGGCGTAAAAAAAGCCGCCCGGAGGCGGCTTTTGCCAAAGTTGCTTAGGGCAGCGCTACAGCCACAAGTGCACTCATACCCAGCCCGTGAATCGTTTCCAACACAGACAACACAGACAGCTTCACGAAATCCAGAGAGTTTTTGCCCATACCTTCACCTTCGGCCTTTCCGACACCAGTTGATGTCGAGTTAATATTTGTCATACCGCGCAGCTTGACGAAGTCAAGCACCACCAGCAGGAGAAAATAAAAGACCAGGTATGAGGCACCCAGCAGGGTCGAACTGCCCGCAACCGCCCCTGACCTAAGCAACCTTGCCGTGGATTATGCCAGATCGGCCCGTGTTCTCACGCTCGGGCGTGGCGCTTCCGGTCACAGGGGCGTTTTCTCACGATTGCCAAGCTGCATGAAGGGGCGTGCAGCGAGCGCGTCAACGAAGATTTTCTGCATTGCTGCCATCCTGTCGGCCACGGGCGGCGACTCGTATGTCCATCGGCGCCCTTTACCTACAGGTAGCCGCCCACAAGGCCGCCGGCCTGGTGCAGCATTTCCCGCAGCCACGCGTCGCGGTCCAGACCCAAATTCCGGCCGTAGGGATCGTCGTTGGGGTCGGGCGCATCGCGCTGCGCCAGCGCCTCGGCAAATTCCGCGGCAGCCTGATTACCAGCGAGGTCGACAGCAGCTGCGTTGCCCAGTGCAATCCATCCGCCAGACTGGCCCATTAGAGCCTGTGCACCGTCCAGATCAATAGCCCGCAAGGCGCCGCGCGCGGTCGCGTGTGCTGTGAGTTGGTAGTCGGCCGCAGCGTCCAGCGCGGCCTGCGCCTCGGCCTCGCGCGCGCGGTAGATATCCGGATTCATAGGGACGTTTCCTTAAGCCTGCCACGAAAATCTGGTCGCAAGATACCGAACGGTCGAGTCTTGCAAATCATGCCCGACCTGTCTCATCTGCGCTGAGAACGCAGGGAGCGTCGGATCGGCAAACGGCTCGCTGACGTAGAGTTCGGCACGCGAAATCACCGGTGTACGACAGCGACCCGACAAAGAAGGCAGTGGCCCACCTGTCGTCGTCTGGCAGCGCGCCGAAACTTGGCATGGCGGTGCCGGTAACACCGTTGCTGAGCACTTGATGCAGCGCGAAGAGGCTTCGCTCCTGCGCGCGCAGATGATCGGTCAGATCGGTTGGCTTCGGATCGAGCGTCGCAGCCAGCGGCCCATCACCACGCCCCTGCGCGCCATGGCAACTTGCGCACTGCGCCTGGAACAGCTGAGCGCCCCGACTTAGATCGGGTACTTTGGCAGGCGCCACTGGAAAAGGGTACGCGCGCTGTACAGCGGCCGCGAGTTCGTGGGCGATTTGCGCCACGGCAACCGCTGTGGCCTTGTTCGCGACTGCCTCGCGCAATGACGCTGCCTGCTCGCGTAGCGATTGAGTGGCGGGACCCTGAGGCAACTCTCCCAGTTGGCGCTCCGCTGTGGCCGCAAACTCCTGCATCTCCGCATATTCGGATCCATTGAGCACCTTGCCATCGTCCACCGCACCGCCGTAGTCAACCGCGACGTAGTCCAGGAGTTGCCAAATCTGCCGGGCTTTGGCGTCGAAGGCCTCCGCGGCGTGGACAAAGTTCGTGAACAACGCGCTGATCGTCAGCAGCAGTGCAATCGGCCAACGGCTCAGAACTCGGCAAACATGGAGGCACCCCGGATATTCATTCGGAAATGAGTGTAATTCGCATTCGCCACCACGTCCACGCCAAACGCTTCGTTCCCGCCACCCTGCGACGCATTAGTGTCCAACGATGGCGTCGTCGGCTAGGCCAAGCGAGATCCTACCGTCAAGTGAGGCCTAAGGATCGCGCCGGATCTCAATGTAATCCCCCGACAGTTTCCGGTTAACTCCTCGTACTGAGTCCCTCGCATTGCAGACGCCGCAAAACTGACAAGTCAATGCGACGCACCGTGCTTGCTGCATTCCTTCTCGCACCTTTCGCAAATCGTGGCACACAGCGCACAGATCTCCCTTGCGTGCTGGGGCTTTCTGAGGCCACCATCGCCGCTGCGAATGCGCAGGCCTGCACGCACCCGATATCAAGTTCGATGCTGTAGCGAGGCGTCTCAATGAACGCCCGCGCAAGACACTAAACTTCGGTACGCCGGCTGAACGACTCCATCAAGCTGTTGCGTTGACCGGTTGAATCCACAGGTGAAATCCGCTGCCACGCCGCAATGCCCACGCGCATCCACGAAGAATGCGCATCCAATCGTTAAATGACGGGAATCTAACCGCCACATGACATAGTTCTTTCAGAGCGGCTTCAAGTATTACCGCATCAGAAGCGATGCAATGCTCTTAAATTTTTCAATATCCAATCCAAGCTCCAGACGTTTGCCTTTGCATTGGCGCGATCAACGCAGGAAAAGATTTGTATTCATTACCGTATGAAACTGTATCTTCAATTTCTTCCCCGCCAGTGTTACCTCGTTAACATCAATCTTTCGGGAGGATTACATTTTCGCTCTATACGGCCCGCTGCTCGGGTCCGGGAATAAATTAAATTGAAAAGACAGTTCTCGAACGCCCCATCCGCTACTTGTAATGTCAGGATGCGAATGAAAGCAGGCATGCCACTCCTCTTGTCCGTTGGCGCAGCCATCTGCCTTGTGCCGGGACAGGTGTGGGCAATACAACTGGCATGGGTTGCCGAGACACCGACTGGACTGGGCATTGATGGCATCAAGGCCGAACGCCGCGACGACGGGGATGAGGTCCAGCTATTGGTGTTGGCGGCCAATCCCCGGCATCACTCGATGAAGCATGTTACGCCGCCGAAGGCGACGAGCCAGCCGCCGGACCGATCGACGCCGGCATCTGCACCGGACAGTCAACAGGCGGGTTGCGAAGATGACAAGAAGACAAGGTCCACTGAACCTGTTGTTCCACAACATGGTGGACCCAATGCGCCCTAGTGCAGGACCATAACCTGGAGATCTAAACGATGAAACAAAAACTGATGGTCGGAGCCTTCATTGCTGCCGTATCGCTGAGTGCGGCGGCGGTCGATATGAGCAATGTCGTTAAAACCTACGATTTGCAGGACGGCTCGAAGGTGCACGTTTTCAAGGACGGCAAGATGGGCATGGAGAACAAGTTCGGCAAGTCCATGAACATGCCGGAAGGCAAGGTCATGGAGACCAGGGATGGCACGAAATCATCATGAAGGGCAACGAGATTTTCAGGCTCGACGAAGCCCTCAGGAAGGGCCACAGCGAAGGGGGCTGATGCTGCCAGGGCGCGTTGCGCGCCCTACTTCGCCCACTCGGGGGATGCAGAAACGAAAATCCGCAACGGCCTCGTTGCCTGCATTCTCCATTCCTGCCGTTCCCCCGCAAGCAAATGAATCGTCACGGGCTGACTATTCGCCATTGGCGTCATGGCTTCGCTCTGCGATAGCACGACAGCGACGTCGATGCTTTTTTCACCCAGGTTTCGCAAGCTGAGCGAAACCGACTCACCGGTCCGGACGGCACGGCTCGCAGGCTGGCCGTCGAGACGGTCCACCTCCACGACCCACTCCGTCGCCGGCCATGTCTTTCCCGACGCGCCCGGCGCCAGATAGGCGGCCGCGGCAGGTTGCACGTCCGGGATGGGGATGATGTGTGCGTGAGCGACAAGCCCCGATAAGCTCGCCAGCCCAACGATTCCATATCTAATTCGACGCAACGCTTGCCTCCACTGCAGTAAGATTTGAAAGCCCATCGGGTCACTTGCTTCCGCCTCGCGGCGCAAGCTGACCAGCACGGCAGCCCACCCCAGGCAGCGCTGCTGTGCGCGAGGCCCTTGCGCGGGCCTCAGGTCAGTCCGAGGCGACCATGCGGGAACGTCATGGTGAAACGGGTTTTTCCGCCGGAACAGTCCGCGGCAATTTTTCCGCCATGCGCAACCACGATCGCCTTGGTGATCGACAGTCCCAGTCCGACACTGTCCGAATCCAGTCGCGTCCTGGACTTATCTGCCCGAAAAACCGATCAAAATGTAAGGAAGCAGATCCGGCCGGATTTCCTCGCCCTCATTCTCCACCACGATCATGGCATCAGTTCCGTGCTCCCGTACAGACACCAGGATCTGACGACCCTCCGCGGTGTAACGCAGCGCATTGGATAAGAGGTTGCTGAGCGCCCGACGCATCATCAGACGGTCGCCCGCTAATTTGGCGTTCCCTGCAGTTGCAGGTTGACCCCTTGTCCTCGGCCAGCGCGTCGTAGAAGTCGAAGAGTGCCAGCACTTCATCGGCAATATCGATCGACTCCTCATTGGGCAGCGTGATGCCGTGCTCCATTTTTGCCAGATACAGCATATCCGAGACCATCCGTCCAAGACGCTGCAATTCCTCGGCGTTTGAGGTCAGCACATCGCGATACTTTGCGGCGTCACGCGGCTGGGACAGAACGACATGTGTCTGCGTCATGAGGTTGGTAATCGGGGTGCGCAACTCGTGCGCCAGATCTGACGAAAATTCCGACAACCGTTGAAAATCGTTCTGCAGACGCTCGAGCATCGCGTTCAATGTCGCCGCGAGATCCGCCATCTCGACTGGCACCGCGGCCACCGGCATGCGCGCATCCAATCGGTTCGCCGTCACATCTTTAGCGCGCGATGCCATCATGCGCAGTGGCGCCAGACCGCGGCGCGCAGCCCACCAGCCCAGCAAGCCGCTAGCGAAAGCAGCGAGCGTTGTATAGAAAGCCAAGGACCGGCGGAAGGCATGCATAAAGTGTGCATGAATCTCCGTGTCCATTCCGACGACCACTTTCAAGGCGCCCACATCCGAGCCTAAAACGGGCACCTCCGCTCGCATGCCGCGGTAGTGCTTGGTTTCCTGCTGCCACACGAAGGTGCCTTCGGAGTTCGGCCCCTCGTTCGTAGCGCTCTCCGCCGGCCTGAAATCGAAATCCCGCGTGGCAAAATCGTCTTGCCTTGCGCGGTCTGCACCCGTGCGACAAAGCCGGGATGGTGCTCCACCAACTCCTGCAGGCGCGCAGGCAGACGTTCCACAGGAGTTTCATCCGCGACGCGTTCAATCAGACGGATGTTGTCCCCAGCACCACAAAATCTTCGTTGGCGAAGTGCCGGTCCATCGCCAGCCAGATAAGCACGCCAAGTCCGAGCAGGACCACTGCGGAGGAAAGCGAGAACAGGATGGTCAGCCGAACAGTCAGGGACAGACGGTGCCTCATAGAGGATCCTCAGGTGCCTCGAGGACGTATCCCATGCCGCGCACAGTCTGGATCAGCTTTACTTCAAAGCCGTCATCGATTTTTGCCCGCAGGCGCCGGATCGCCACGTCGATCACGTTACTATCGCTATCGAAGTTCATGTCCCACACCTGGGAGGCAATGAGGGATCGGGGAAGCACCTCCCCCTTCGACGCGCAAACAACTCGAGCAAGGCGAATTCCTTACTGGTCAGCGTGATGCGTCGCCCACCGCGAGACGCTCGCCGCCGGCTCAGATCCAGAATCAGATCGGCCACTTGAATCCGGTCCATCGCTAGTTGCACCGCGCCTCGACGCAGCAGCGTCCTGACCCTGGCAAGCAGCTCCGAAAAGGCAAATGGCTTGACCAGATAGTCATCCGCGCCGAGCTCGAGGCCTCGCACGCGATCGGCAACACTGTCTCGCGCCGTCAGAAACAAGACCGGGACCGCGTTCCCTGACGCGCGGATGGCATGCAGAATATGCCATCCGTCGACGTCGGGCAGCATGACATCGAGGATGATGAGATCGTAGGTTTCATTGACCGCAAAGTGTTGACCATCGAGTCCATTGGCGACCAGGTCGACCACGAACCCCGCCTCGGTCAGGCCCTGCCGGAGATACTCCCCCGTCTTGACTTCATCTTCCACTACCAGCAGTTTCATTACCCAACCTCCTCCCAACGCGATCGGCCGGGTTTTGTTAATACAAATTTTTATCTTCGGCGTAGTCTACCCAGTACGCACCGAGGTGACCCCAACCTGTCCGGAATGTAATGTTCAGGTAAGTCGTCGGTAGCCAGCATCTCGCTACTCTTTGACCTGCCGCAAAACCGAAGCGGCCATTCAAGCGAAAAGGACTATTTTCATGCGACGTGATCGACTGTCTGGCATCTTGCTGCCCAACCTGCCACGCCGCCGTTTCGTACAAGGTTTGGCCGCCGGCGGGGTAATGGCGGGGCTGAGTGCTTTGGGCGGAACTGCGTGGGCACAATCATCGGGACTCCCCGAAAGCGCTTCATCCGGCACCGCCCCGGTATTGACGGGGACGGAGTTTGACCTTGTCATCGCCGAATCGGTTGTCAACTTTACCGGTACGCCGCGGGTGGCGACAACTATCAATGGGATGCTTCCCGGTCCGACGTTGCGCTGGCGGCAAGGCGACACCGTGACGATCCGCGTCACGAACCGCTTGCACGAGCACACGTCAATCCACTGGCACGGCATCATCCTGCCGTTCCAGATGGACGGCGTACCGGGAATCAGCTTTGCCGGTATCGCCCCCGGCGAGACATTTACCTACCAGTTCAAGGTCGAACAAACCGGCAGCTACTGGTATCACTCGCATTCCGGCTTCCAGGAAATGACCGGTGTGTATGGCGGCATCGTGATTGATCCGGCCACCGGCGTGGACGGTGTGCGAGCCGACAGGGACTACACCATTCTGCTCTCGGACTGGACCGACGAGGACCCCATGCGAGTCCTGTCGAAACTGAAGGTTCAGAGCGACTACTACAACTACATCAAGCCCACCGTCTTCGATTTTTTCCGCGACGTTTCAAACGACGGTGTGAAGAGCGCTTTCGAGAAGCGCAAGATGTGGAACGAGATGCGGATGAATCCGACCGACCTGGCGGATCTTTCCGGTGCCACACTGACCTATCTGACCAATGGCGTTACCCCCGCTGGCAATTGGACTGGCTTGTTCAAGCCCGGTGAGAAGGTACGCCTGCGGTTCATCAATGGGTCCGGGAATACGTTCTATGACGTACGTATTCCCGGCCTGAAGCTCAAGGTCATTCAAGTCGACGGCCAGAACCTGGAACCCGTAAGCGTTGACGAGTTCCGCTTTGGTCCCGGCGAGACCTACGACGTGCTGGTGGAACCGCGAGACGACGCCTATACGATCTTCTCCCAATCCATGGATCGCACTGGCTACGCCCGCGGCACACTCGCGGTGCGCGCAGGACTCAACGCCCAGGTGCCGGCCGTGGACAAGCCCGAGTGGCTCACCATGAGCGACATGATGGGTGGCATGGGTGGCATGGGTGGCATGGACCACAGCAAGATGGACATGGGCGGCATGAACCAAGGCAGCATGGCTGGCATGAACCATGGGGCCATGACCATGGACCATAGCCAGCACGCGATGGGCGGCATGGCCATGGATGCTTCGCTCAAGGTCCCCAGCACGAAGGCTCGGCACGCCAAGACCGAATATGGCGCGAACACGGACATGCGCGTGGACATGGCCAGAACGAATCTCGACGACCCTGGCATCGGTCTGCGTAACAACGGCCGCCGCGTTCTGACGCTGGCCGATCAACATACCATTGGCGGCCCCTCGACAAGCGCGGTCCTGCTCGGGAAGTTGAACTGCACCTCACCGGCAACATGGAACGCTACTCCTGGTCAATCGATGGTGTTGAGTACGGCAAATCCACACCGGTCCGTTTCAAGTACGGTGAACGACTGCGCGTGATTCTGCACAACGACACGATGATGACTCACCCGATGCACCTGCACGGCATGTGGAGTGAGCTCGAGTCGCCTGACGGTTCGTTCCAGGCCCGGCGACATACCATTCCGGTCCAACCTGCGCAGCGGATCAGCTTCCTGGTAACCGCCGACGCATTGGGCCGCTGGGCATGGCACTGCCACCTTATGTTGCACATGGATGCCGGGATGTTCCGCGAAGTACTTGTGGCCTGATCCGACTCTCTTCAACCGACTACCAGATCCCATGTACAAGTACACACGAATTGCAGTCGCCGCCCTGCTCACTGCAGGAATGAGCGCCGCGTGGGCACAGCACTCGCATTCGCCCAACAGTTCAAACAACGATGGTGCGCCGGCAAACGAAGCAACGCCGGATTCACGCCCCCAGAAGGCGACAGCCCCAACCGCGAAGAAGCAGGGCTCAACGCCGAGCGCAGGACAAGGCTCAATGCAGGGCATGGACCACAGCAAGATGCAGGGCATGGACCAGGGCTCGATGCAGGGCATGGACCACAGCAAGATGCAAGGCATGGACCAGGGCTCAATGCAGGGCATGGACCACAGCAAGATGCAAGGCATGGACCAGGGCTCGATGCAGGGCATGGACCACAGCAAGATGCAGGGCATGGACCAGGGCTCGATGCAGGGCATGGACCAGGGCTCGATGCAGGGCATGGACCACAGCAAGATGCAAGGCATGGACCAGGGCTCAATGCAGGGCATGGACCACAGCAAGATGCAAGGCATGGACCAGGGCTCGATGCAGGGCATGGACCACAGCAAGATGCAGGGCATGGACCAGGGCTCGATGCAGGGCATGGACCACAGCAAGATGCAAGGCATGGACCAGGGCTCAATGCAGGGCATGGACCACAGCAAGATGCAAGGCATGGACCAGGGCTCAATGCAGGGCATGGACCACAGCAAAATGCAAGGCATGGACCAGGGCTCAATGCAGGGCATGGATCATGGCGCCATGCAGATGCAGGGTGGAAGCGCTCCGCCGGACGCCAGAGATCCAGATGCTTATTCCGACGGCGCAAAGCTCGGCGTCGGCCAATACGCGATTGGCCCCAGCCGGTCGCTGCATATGGCGGACGAACATATCTTCGCGTCCGTTCTCGTTGATCGCCTTGAATGGACCAAAGGCAACGAAAGCAATGCGGCATCCTACGAAGCGCAGGCGTGGATTGGGAATGCGTTCAACAAGTTCGTGATCAAGGCAGAAGGCGAGGTGGAAAAGGGCAAGGTTCCCGAAGCCCGCACCGAACTGTTGTGGGGACACGCCATTGCCACGTATTGGGACACCCAACTGGGTGTCCGGAACGACGCCGGCTATGGGCGCCCTGCACGCAACTGGCTTGCGTTCGGTGTGCAAGGGTTGGCGCCTTACTGGTTCGAAGTCGAGGCAACCGGCTATGTCGGCACCGAGGGACGAACCGCGCTGCGCCTTTCCGGTGAGTATGATTTGCTGCTGACCCAGAGGCTGATCTTGCAGCCCAGGTTGGAAGCCAGCCTGTACGGCAAGAACGACCCCGAAATCGGTATCGGCAGTGGCCTTTCCAGCGGCGCTGTCGGAGTGCGATTGCGCTATGAATTTAGCCGGCAGTTTGCGCCGTACATCGGTATCGAACGCTCGCAAAGCTTTGGCAATACCGCAAACATGGTCCGAGCCTCCGGCGGTCGCAGCGGCGAGACGCGCTTCGTCGCGGGTATTCGCATGTGGTTCTGATCGTCTTTATCCTTTCTCACCCCACCAGCAATTGGAGTTTTTCATGCAAGCATCACGCCTCACTATTCGTGCGACCCTCGCGGCTGCCGCATTGCTCGTCAGCTCCGTGGCCTTTGCGCACCCGAAGCTGCTCACATCGACACCCGCTGACAAGGCGGAAGTCGCCGCTCCCCAAAAGATCGAACTGAAGTTCTCGGAGAATCTTTCGACGCAGTTCTCAGGCGCAAATCTGCTGATGACCGGCATGCCGGGCATGGCTGACCACTCGCCGATGAAGATCGCAGCAAAGGTCGCCGGCGGCGACGATCCCAAGACCATGGTGGTCACGCCTACGCAGCCGCTCAGCCCCGGCAACTATCGTGTGGAATGGCGCGCTGTGTCGTCCGACACCCATCCGATCAACGGCAATATCACCTTCACCGTCAAGTAAGCTGCAATGGACTGGGCAACTGTCGCAGTGCGTTTCGCACTCTATCTAGATCTCGCAGCGCTGTTTGGCCTTCCGCTGTTCGCCTTGTATGCATTGCGCCAGGAGGAGCGGCGGTCACCGATCGGTGCCTCCTTTGCAACTCTTTGCAAGGTGGCCGCAACGCTCGGTATCGTCCTGTCGTTCGTGAACATCGCCGTCATGGCGAAGGGCATGACGGGCGCCGCTTCGTACACGGAACTTCAAGGCCACGTTTTCGAGATGATTGTGACCGGGACCGCGTTCGGTACGGCCTGGATTGTTCGTGTGGTTGCCCTGTTCCTGTGTCTGCTCGCCGCGCTCTTCCTGCGTAATCGGCCGCTGTCCCAGTTCAGCGCCATAACAGGCGGTGCCGCGTTCGCGCTGGCAACCTTGGCGTGGGGAGGGCACGGCGCGATGGACGACGGCGTGAAGGGCTATATCCACCTTGCATCAGACATCGCACACCTGATCGCAGCCGGCGCATGGTTCGGTGCCCTGATTGCCTTCGTTGTGTTGTCCCGCACGGCCGCAACCCCCAACAAGGTGGCGCTACTGAGCCGGACGTCCAATGGATTCGCCCAGGTCGGCACGATGGTGGTTGCCACCCTGGTGGTCACCGGCGTCGTCAACTACTGGATGATTATTGGGTTGCAACTGCCGGAACTGAGCCTGGCGTCGTACGGTGGCCTGCTGCTATTCAAGCTAGCACTCTTCGGCATCATGCTGCTGCTCGCAGCGGCCAACCGTTTCCATCTCAGCCCGCAGCTTGAACATGCGGTTCGCACCGGGGATCACGTGGTCGCCGTACGCACGCTGCAACGCAGCCTGACGATCGAGACCGGCGCCGCGACGCTGATCCTGATTCTGGTTGCATCGCTCGGCATTCTTTCCCCCATGCAAATGTAAGACCCGTCCAATTCAGAGGCTGAGTCGATCCGACTCGGCCCATCCCTAACATCCCACCACCGAGGTTCGCCATGAAGACACTCGCGCTTTCTCTCATCGCTGTGGCCTTTGTACCGTCGCTGGCGACAGCCGCCCCGAGCAATGACAGCTCGGCCACGCGCAAACCGGCTGCATCGGTCGCAGGACAACCTGGCGTTAGTGCCAAGGCCACGCGTACGGTGGACGTCACGATGAACGACACCATGCGATTCTCGCCCGACGCGATCCCGGTGAAAGCGGGTGACACCATCCGGTTTCAGGTACGCAATGCCGGGATGATCGAGCACGAGATGGTGATCGGCACGACGGCCGAACTGAAAGAGCATGCAAAAATGATGCGGGAGATGGCCGGCGAAAAGCACGCTGCCCCGAACAAGCTCACGCTCGCACCGGGCGCACAGGGAACTCTCGTCTGGCGGTTTGAAAAGCCTGGAACGGTCGATTTCGCCTGCCTGGTGCCCGGCCACTTCGAAGCCGGTATGGTCGGCAAGGTCGTTGTGAGAAAATAGCGCGGCACGCGACTAACCACTCCCGCCAAACTGACCGATGGCCTCCAACCTGTGATGACGACAGGCATGGAGGCCGTTCTTGTTTCTCGACAGGCTAGCGACCGATGTACTCGTTGGTCGCCTCGCGCTGGGCGGCCTGCATCTTCTCTGGCCAGGTGCTTTTGATGTAGGCCAGTACTGCAACGATGTCCTCGTCTGACATCGACGACTTGAAGGCCGGCATGTCGCTGACATAATTGCTCGGCGCAGAGACGCCTGGTACCAATCCATTCTTCGTGAGCGAGAACAGTATCGCGTCCGCATGGTGCCAGGTATGGCCTGACGCGTCGTGTGGTGGGGCCGGCAGCCGCCCACTTGGCAGCCTATCGCGCCAGTTCGGCTGCCCTTCCAGTTTGGCACCGTGGCACGCCGCACATGCCTGCGCATATAGCTGCCTGCCTCGCTCCACCCGCTGTAAATCCGATGTGTCGATGCGCAATTCACGCCCACTCCGTGCCCGATCGGGGATTTGCGGTGTCTCCAGATAGCGTTTGGCCTGCAGCGCGATGACCGTCGCGGCGACGGTACCTAACCCCAGGAGGCCGATGATCCTCCAGCGCGGCTTGTTGGATTCTTCCATGCAGCATTGTCTGGCGGCATTGGTGCCGCCAGCTCTGATTTCTTTAATCTTGGGAGAAGGGCTTGCCCTGGAAATCCACCGTGACCAGGCCGCCGTTCAGCTTGCCCATGCCCGGTGCGTTGGTCGGCATGCCAGGCACTGCGACGCCCTTGACTGCGCGATTGGCCACCAGTTTCTGGATAGCGGAGGCCGGCACATGCCCCTCAATGACCTGGCCGCTAGTTTCCAGCACGGCGGTGTGGCAGGAACTGAATGAGGCCGGCACCCCAAGCCGCGTCTTTACCGAGGTCACATCCGTCGAGTTGATCACCTTGGGGGGAAGCCGGCTTGATTGATGTGCTTCACCCACTCTTCGCAACAACCGCAGTTAGGATCCTTATAGACCGTCATGGCAGGCGCCGCGGCATACGACGCGGCACTTCCTGCCAGGATGGCAGCGGCAAACAGGTATTTCATTAAAATATTCCTTGTACAGAACTTGCAACAACGATCGGCTCGCGTCAGACAGCCGTCCGCCTGAGCCTCAGCGCGTTGGAAATCACCGATGCGGAACTCAGGCTCATCGCGAGCGCCGCAATCATGGGGACAGCAGCAACCCGGTAAACGGGTACAGGACGCCAGCGGCCAAGGGCACGCCAAGCGCGTTATAGACAAAGGCAAATGCCAGGTTTTGCTTCATGTTACGGATCGTCGCTTCCGAGAGGTTTCGGGCCCGGGCGATGCCGCGCAAATCGCCCTTGACCAGGGTAACCTGGGCGCTGTTCATTGCAACATCGGTCCCGGTGCCCATGGCGATACCCACATCGGCCTTGGCCAGTGCAGGTGCGTCATTGATCCCGTCACCCGCCATGGCCACCACGTCGCCAGCGTCCTGCAGTTGCGTCACCAACGCAAGCTTGTCGGCGGGCTTCACTTCCCCACGGAACTCGTCAATGTTCAGATTGGTGGCCACCGCTTTCGCTGTGGCGAGGCCATCACCGGTGGCCATGATCACGCGGATACCCTCGTCCCGCAGACTCTGCAACGCTTCTGGTGTCGAGTGCTTGATAGGGTCCGACACGGCAAGTAGCCCAGCCAGCGTGCCGTCAACGGACAGATACATGACGCTCGCTCCCTGTGCGCGCAGGTCCTCGGCTTGCGCACGCAACGGCTCAACCTGGACACGCTCCTCCTCCATGAGCGCCGTGTTGCCAATGGCCAGCCTTTCCCCCCCACTTTGCCTCGAACGCCAATCCCTGTGCTTGATTCAAAATTTTCTGCCTTCTCCAGGGTCAACCCTGCATCCCGTGCGGCGGAAACCAGCGCGGCGGCTAGCGGATGCTCGCTCCCTTGGTCAAGACTTGCGGCGAGCCACAGCACCTCTTCGTCGCCATAGCCGTTGATCCCCACAGATCGCGCAAAGGCGGGTCGGCCCTCGGTCAATGTACCGGTCTTGTCCACAATCAGTGCGGTAACCTTGCGAAGGTTTTCGATCGCCGCCGCATCCCGAAATAGCACGCCGTTCGCAGCACCCTTACCGCTTGCGACCATGATGGACATCGGCGTGGCCAATCCAAGCGCGCATGGGCACGCGATAATCAGCACGGCGACCGCGTTGATCAGGCCAAATACCCAACTCGGCTCGGGGCCGAAGAGTCCCCACGCGAGAAACGTGGCCGCCGCCACACCAATGACTGCGAGCACGAATACCCCAGCAACGCGATCCGCCATGCGCTGCATCGGCGCCTTCGACCGCTGTGCCTGGGCAACCATCTGGACGATCTGGGACAACATGGTCTGCGCACCGACCTTCTCCGACCGAATGATCAGGCTGCCCGAAGTGTTGATCGTCGCGCCAATGACGTGGTCACCCGCGCGCTTTGAAACCGGCATCGGCTCGCCCGTAATCATCGATTCGTCGATGGAGCTGCTACCTTCCGTGACGACGCCGTCCACGGGTACTTTTTCGCCGGGCCGGACCCGCAACAGGTCTCCCACGTGAACGTGGGTCAGGGCCACATCCTCCTCTTGTCCGTCGGTGCCAATGCGGCGGGCAGTTTTTGGTGCCAGGCCGAGCAGAGATTTGATTGCGGCGGAGGTCTGCGAGCGCGCCTTGAGCTCAAGAAGCTGCCCGAGCAGGGTGAGCGAGATGATGACCGCGGCGGCCTCAAAATACACGCCAATACGCCCATGCGCGGCGAACGCGGGCGGGAAAACGCCCGGCGCAATCGTCGCCACCACGCTATAGATATAGGCAGCACCAGTTCCCAGCCCAATCAGGGTCCACATGTTCGGACTGCGATTGACGAACGATTGCAGGCAGCGTTCGAAAAATGGCCAGCCCGCCCACAGGACGACCGGCGTCGCCAGAACAAACTCCATCCAGCTTTGCATGTCGGGTGACATCAAGCCCAGCCGAGACCCGAACATCGCGAGTACAAAGACGACTGCGGTCAGCGGCAGCGTCCACCAGAAGCGGCGTCGAAAATCCGTCAGCTCTGGATTTTCGCCGTCCTCGATATCCGGCAACAGCGGCTCCAGCGCCATCCCGCACTTCGGGCAGTTCCCGGGACGATCCCGACGAATCTCCGGGTGCATTGGGCACGTGTAGATGGTCCCTTCCGGCGCGGCAACCGGTTCCGTGGTATCAGAGGTCTTCACCCCCACATACTTCGCCGGCTCCTGCAGAAACTTCTGATGGCAGGAGTTGCTGCAAAAGTAATACTGCTTGCCATCGTGTTCGGCTCGGAATTTTGACTCCGTCGATACGGCCATTCCACACACCGGATCTTTCAAGTCGGCCTCGGACGCGCGATTGCCATCGCATTGCGAGCTATGCCCGGCATGCGAATGGTCATGATGCGCGTCATGATCGCCTGGCGACGCTCCGCCGTGCGCAGAGTGCTCGTGTGGCGGGAGCGGGCTACGGTCATTCATTGTGCGACTCCTGTATTCCGACGCGCTGTTCGTTTGCCTCGTTACCTCTCGCCGAGGATGAATTCCGGTGACGCCCGGCGTGATGGAAATGCATCAACGGGCACAGCAACACTAGCCCAAAAGGCAACATCGATGCAAGCCGCTTCCAGTCCGAGGCAGCGAAAGCGAGCGCGACGATCGACACGGCCCCAAGAGCAAGCCCCGCAATCGCACGCCGGTTGAACCCGGTCTTCGACCCAGCATCCTGTACTACGTGGGAATCCATGACGTCACCTTTCAGACAATTAGCCAAGCCACGACCCGACAACGCTAACTCGATACACCATAATCCTTCCCGCCATGGGAAGGTCAAGTTCGCTTGCGATCGTTTTGGCGCACAGTATTCCGGGTCCGCGGTGATACACTGCCCGGCAAAAAAGTGACGCCATGACAGACACCACCCGAACCCTCATCGAACGCTGGAAATCCGATCCAAGCGGCACCTATCAAACCTGGTTCCTCTGGCCTAAACGCCTCAAGAATTTCAGATCCATCCGGCGCGGGATCGGCGCCGTCGTCGAGGAAATTCACGCAGGCACCTTTGGCAATGCGTACCGAGGATCGTCGCTGGAGACCGTTGTCGCTTCGGTTGCCGAACAGCGGCAGATCTTCAAGGGTGCCGATCACGCGTTTCTCTGGAAGCCGAAACTGCGCATTCCCGATATTTACGAGAACGCCGACAACCAGCGTGCGTTCGCAAGGTTGCTTCACACGTGCAATTGTTGCGATACCGAAGCAGAGATGCTCACCGCGATCCAGCGACTGAGCGGCGTGGGGATCAAAGGCCTCGGCCCCGCCGTCGCCAACCTGCTCTATTTTATCCACCCCACCCTGCTGCCACCGTTCAATACAGCGATCGTGAACGGCTACAACGCCCTGACCGGTGCGGCAGTCAAGCTGGGCAAGTGGGATCACTACCTTGCGATGCGCGATCGCATCCTGGCGCTCAATCATCGCTATCGTGATGTCCTTTCCAATGATCTTGGCGCGCTGGCCGGCCTGTTATTTGACGTCGGCACAGGGCGTTATCCCGCTCCGCCATGCAACGATCTGCCCGGCGAGGTCAGCGCGTGGGAAGACGATCTGGCCAAGGTCAGGGAACAGGCGTCCGCACTCGCCAAGCAGATCCAGGCAGACAAACTTGAAGATGCCACGCATACCGAAGTCCAAGGCTGGCTAAGAGATCTCGGGAAGTCGCTCGGCTACGCGGTTTGGATCGCGACCAACGACCGGGGGCGCGAATACAATGGCGAGCCCCTTAGTCTTGGGTGTTTGTCCGCCTTACCGGCGACGCTGCTCGTCTCGGGCGGTGAGACGGTCCCGCTGATCGACGCGGTCTGGCTGGATCCCGCAACCCTTGAGGTGGCCGCCGCGTTCGAGGTCGAGCATTCGACATCGATCTACTCCGGCATCGTGCGGCTGCTGGATCTTGCCCTGGGCACCAGTCAATCCGCCACCAAACATCTATTCCTCGTGGCGCCAGATAACCGCGAAGCGGAAGTCCGTGCGCAACTCAGCCGGCCGGCATTCAGCCGTGTCGCGGAACTCAACATGCGATACGTCCCATACTCCAGCCTTCGCGAGCATCGGGAGAACATCGCACGCTTTGGCATGGGCATCAAGCCGATCGAGGCGATCGCCAAATCCTTGTAGTTCGCGCTTCACGGCCGGCGGGGCTCCAGAATGCACAACGCCCATGGACGACACCGAGCCTTATTCGGTGCGCCATGGGCGCGTGCCGTCTCAGCCAGGACCTTGACGATCAAGCGCCGTCAGAGAACGTATCGCGGGTTCCGATGGAATGTCCGCCGTCGGTGAACGGGTCACGCGTGCCCATCGAATGCGCACCATCCGTGAACGGATCGCGCCCCCCCATCGAGTGGCCGCCATCCGTATAGGGATCGCGCGGGGAAGTTACCCCGGCGTTCGCGACTCCTGCCGTTCCACCAAGCGTGGCGACTGCCAGCACCAGCAGGACACTCTTCTTCAGCGTTTTCATCGTAATCTCCAAGGAGTAGGGGTTCAGCGAACCGTTCATATACAGCTTACGTGACGGTTGCCGACCCACGCCTGACCGAAACATGACAAAACAGACAGGTGCGCGGCTAGCGCCGTGCCTGGTCAGTGGCCGGTGTACAGTTCGCTCCGCTCGATGTACACCCAGACACCCTGGCTGTTAGGCAATTCCGGGAAGAGTTCGTTGAGGGCAATGGCCTTGGTGCGGGCCAACTGCCCGAACGCGAAAGTGATCTCGCTCGCCCCACTCTTGAAGGTTACGGTCTCGCCCGAATCGACATTCACATACTTCAGGCCCGGCGCAACGTCGACGACACGCGAGGTGCTTCCCGCCGGCGCCTCGCTGCCGAACAGCGAAGCCTGCGGGCCGGGCTTGATAGCGGACAACGAAGAGAGGCCCGCTCCGGCGCCATGATCATGATGTGCAGCCGCTTGCATCTGGGCTTGCTGCGACCAGCCGGCTGCGCTGGTGGATTCGAGCTTGTCAGCGCTCCATGCAGCGGAGGCTGCGAGAAGTGCGGCGACGCCGAGCATGAGCGACGCGATCGAGGGCTTTTGAGATGTCATGATGTTCTCCTTATGAGTTTCGGGCCTAACCCTTGCCAACGATGTTAGCCATCCAGCCCAGGCGAACACCTTACCCACCCGTTACAACTCGGAAAGCTCCACGAATAGCGCAACCGAGATCGTCAGCCTTGCGTTAGCCATGCCAGACGCTCACGCCAAAGCATCGCGTCACGATGCATCGTGACCTGTCCCGACGGGCTAGTGGCACCGATGTAATGCCCATCTCAGACCGAAGGGCGAGAACCTATTTCTTGCTGTTTCAACATGCTTATGGCTTGCCCCACCCCATATTCCCCGTCACCCCCTACGCCCTCATCCAGTGGCTGCGGTCCCTACCCTCTGCCGTTATCACGGCTCCAGGACGCCGTCTCGCCGATGGCTTCATACATGCCAGGCCTCCTCGGAAGCGCGGGAGACCCTGAAGTCGATGTGCTGTCAAACTGGCTGCGTAGCAGCAACGAAGAACTGCCTGTCGTCGCATGGTCCAAGGTCGTCGCGCTGCGAGCCCATCTGCAGTGTTTGCTGGCGGAGCGGGGCAAAGACGAGTGGTGGGCGCACAGACGCGAAGGCCTGCAGCGAGCTCTGGATGAATTCTCGATCGGCAGCAAAGACGGGCATCCTGCCCGATTGCCGGCGGAGCTCCGGTTCCACCTCGCGTCGCTAGCCGCCGAGAGAAGAATCTGGGCGGATGCCATTCGCCAGTGGTACAACCTATGTGCGACACAGTTGTCCGACTCCGCTCTCGCGCAATGGGTAAGCGCTGAAGATCGCCGCCGATTTGCGGTTCCTCGCAACGAGGCCTAATTCACCCCAAAAACGTTCTGCAGTTGTAATGGGAGGGTCATCTGTAGGTTCGGTTGGCCGGACTAGACTGGCATTGTCGAATTGGTAGGGCGTATCGCGCCCCCCGACCGTTGTGCTCATAGCGTTCCGGCACACGCGCAGACGATCCTTGTCCAAAGGGGGACCGGATCGTATTGGATAGCACTCAACAGGAGGCAACTCATGAAACGTACCACTGCGGCCCTGTTAGCTCTCACGGTCTTGAACGTCGGTATCGGCAGCGCCATTGCGGAAACCGCGCGCAATACTGAGCGTGGACAGATTCATCGACCGAGGGATCCGTATACGGACGGCGCCAAAGCCGCGGACTTCGATGTGTACGGCGGCGGCGCAAAGATTGTGCATCGCGTAGGTGAAGACATCGCGAAATAGCCCTTCCAGGAAGCAGCAAAACGCCCGCCTCGCGTCGTTTGACTTATACGAACATAGGGCACGATATCGGCCCGCTCCTCCAATGGCCCTCGTCTTCGCATCGCCGGGTTCGATATCCATAAGATCTGCCGTTCCCCGGTGGAACACTTAGCGGTTGCTCCGATCTGAGCAACCGCATTTTTTTGCGAGAGGATCCTCCAGACGAATGGGGACTGGCATGGTATCGACCTATCGTCAGATATCGCTACGAACGCCGGGCTACTAGCCGTGACCGGAACCAAAGCCGGCATTGGCGGAACGCTGGAAGCTCAGCCCCAGATGACTCACCATCCTTTAGTGACCCATGCACACGGGTCACATTCTTCTTGCCATTTTTGCGCGAGCCATTATGGCAATCGAGACGGCAACGGCATACATCACACCATTCAATCCAAGGCGATTGTAAATGATTCTAAACTTCTCCAATCGCTTCTCCCTGGGAAACGACGCACTGATCCCACTTGGCTCTATGCATGAGAACGCCATCGGCACATAGCGGAACGCCCCAGCCGCGTATCGCTTGTAATATTGAATAACGAAATCCAGGTCCGAATAGATCCTGTATCTTTCCTCGTAGCGCAGATCGCAAATACGAAATGCCATCGCTTGATGGCATGCGTGAATAATCCCGGCGCGAAGCCTCAGCAGCGGCGCAGCAGGCTCCAGACCATTCCGTCCAAGATTGTCGCCATAGATCAACCAAGGCTCCGCCGAGGATTCGTTCTTGCTCCGCATCATCTCAGCGAGTACGCCTGGAGAGGCGAAGCAATCCCCCGAATTCATGAATACCGCCCACTCTCCTCGTGAAACGTTTAACCCTTTGTTCATTGCGGCGTACACTCCGCCATCCGGCTCACTAAAGAAATGATCGACCTCTGATCGCCGTAGCTTTACCAGCTCAACGGATCCATCCGTAGAGGCGCCGTCAACAATGATGAATTCAACACGGAAATTTTCACGAACCTGCGCCAACACGCTATCCATTGTCCTTGACAGGCCGACGCAATTGTTGAGATTGACGGTTATAACAGATATTAAGGTCATCGCCATCCCACTATCTTAAGGTCGAAAGCACAGTCCCATGTACCAACCCGCGTGCTACGTCGTCCGATATTCGTCTTGTCTCGGTAGAATTGACCGGCCTGCAAATCCACCATTGCAAAAATCTTGCCACGACTCTATCCATCGATTAACAAGAACCGCTGCACCACTCAGGATAGAGGATCGAAGGTGACGAATACCTGTCCAACTGATTACCGGCTAGCGCTATTGCAGCAACCAGTCGGATGAAAGCGCTTTCCCATGGCGGCAGTCATGCGCCATGAGGGGCGCCGCATCATCCGGGAGGAAAGCTCCCGTCATGCAGGTTGCAATCAACGCGTCCCGTCGCCCTCGATTATTGTCCCGGCTCCTACCCCGCCGTTTGGGCGGGATGGCGGGTTTCAACGCATGCACACGGCGTGGTGAATCGCGTCGCAGCAGGAGGATTGATTTGTGAAAGCGCCGCGATCCTGCGCTTCGTGCAGGGACTCTCGCGTCGACGAGCACACCTTGCCTCTACCGATTGCGTACGATCCAGAATCCTTCAATGATGTGGCGCGTCGTCGGGCTAACGACAATCTCGTCCAGCTCGGATGGGGCGAACCACTGGCAGCGCTGGATCTCCTTGCCCGGCATGGCGGCGTCGGTCTTGCTGATATTCGCAACGAAAACGTGGTGCACCGTTGTCGCACCAATCACTTGAAATAGGAACTCACGCCCTTTTGCGATCAGCGTCGTCTCTTCATAAAGCTCCCGTGCTGCGGCACTGGCAAGAATTTCAGCTTTGCCCGGACGCCCACCAGGCAAAGCCCATCTGCTGTCATCCTTGGTAACGAGTAGTATGCGGCCCCCGCGTGTACAAACGACTGTGGCCCTTACTTTCGTCTTCATTGATCCCTTGGGCTGAAGTCAGCGATTGCACCCAAGGCAAATGCTTTCGTAACGCCAGGTTCGCTGGCATCGGCGCGCAGACCAGAACACCCCGCTCGAGAACGGACGGACTTCCGCGTCTTGCGTCAGCCGACTGCGGCGGTTCGTCTTACTGGGCATGGTTGTTCGTGCCGACTGTCTGCCCATTCCCGTGAAAGCTCAGACGCTTCCCTTGCAATGGCATCCTGGTACGCAAGCGGTAATCCGGATTCCAGCGTTACCAGCGGTTGCCAGCCCGAAGCGCTGATGACACTGCAGTCCAGGCGCTTGCGCGGCGTGCCGTCAGGACGCGCGCTGTCGAACACGATGCTGCCCTGATAGCCCACCACTTGCGCCACTAGCAGCGCCAACTGGCGGATCGAGACTTCCTCTCCAGTACCGACGTTCAGGAAACCGGCCTTGCCTGCGTGTGTCCAGTAGGCCTGGCGGGACAGGCCCATCACGTGCAAGCAGGCGCGGGCGAGGTCGTCGGTATACAGGAACTCGCGCATCGGCGTACCCGATCCCCATACCGTCACGTCGGGTGCATCCGCAATCTTCGCTTCGTGAAAGCGTCGGATCAGCGCGGGGATCACGTGGCTGTTCTCGGGATGGTAGTTATCGCCGAGCCCATAGAGATTGGTCGGCATCACGCAGCGAAAGTCCGCATCGTACTGACGGTTGTAGGTCTTGCACAGCGTCATGCCCGCGATCTTGGCAATGGCGTAAGGCGCATTGGTGGGCTCCAGTTCGCCGCACAGCAGTGCGGACTCCTTGATCGGTTGCGGCGCGAACTTCGGATAGATGCAACTTGACCCGAGAAACAGTAGCCGTTCGACGCCGTTGCGCCAGGCCTCGTGTATCACGTTAGCGGCAATCATCAGATTCTGCTGGATGAACTCGGCTGGGTAGGTGTCATTGGCGTGGATACCGCCCACACGCGCTGCCGCCAGATAGACCTGCGAGATCCCTTCGGTGGCGAAGAAGTAGCTGACTTCCTGCTGGTCGGTGAGATCGACCTCGGCATGCGTGCGGACGACCAGTTCCACATCATCGCGCTTGGCCAGCGCACGCGCAATCGCTGAGCCGACCATGCCGCGATGGCCGGCCACGAACACTCGTTGGATAGGTTTGTTCATGATTGTCATTGGGAGAGGTCTGCCATCTTGACCAGCGTCTCGTGGTGCGCAGACAGGAAGTGTGCTTCGATCATTTCATTCACGAATTCGCCGACGTGAAGCGTCATGTTCACTGCTTGCCCGTGGCATGACTTTATGGTCGACTCCTTTGGATCACTGTCTGTCAACCCACATAGACGGCATGCAGGCAAGTGGGGCGGCGGCGCCGCCGTAGCAGGAACAGCCGTGCGCAAGTCAGAAACAAAGTCTCGCTCACACCGAGCCCATGCAGTAGCCTTCATTGCATCCAGGGAAATTCCGGCACACTGCCAGGTCAGAGCGCCCCTTGCGCGCAGACTCTTATCGGACAATGAATGCACGGCGTAACATGACGACGGGTAGGAGCTTCGGCAACCATGATGAATGAAGACGAATGGAAAGCGCGAGTGATGGCCACTCGTATTGTTCTGTGCCCGCGCTGCGAATCGACGAACATCACCCACGGTGCCTGCGCCGTGGGCGCTGCGACGATTCACCAGGAATACGTATGCGAGGCGTGCCAGCACGCCTTTTCTGGATTGTTCGCATTAGTCACGTACTACGATGATTTCCCGCGCAACCGATAGGGCGGCTCCGGAGCGCTCCGTCGGCCTTTGCGTGAATGGACCTGTCACTTCCGCCATCGGCGCAGTCCCGCCGCGCCACATCAAAGAACCCGTTAAGTATGAAGAAAAATCTGGTCCGAGAACGCGTCATTCTGACGCTCGACGCTGGCATTGGGCACACTTTCCATAGAGCACCATGGAGTGCTCACGCAAACTGAAGCCCTTTGCCCGGGCGACGTCCCGCTGGCGACGTTTGATCGACACGTCGCTAAATTCATCCACGACGCCGCATTCCACGCATACGAGATGATCGTGATGATCACCCTCATTCAGTTCGTACAGGGTGCGCGCGCCATCGAACCGATGGCTCACAATGAGATGCGCTTGCTCGAGCTGGCTCAATACCCGATAGACGGTGGAAAATCCGATGTCAGCACGCTCCTGCAGAAGAATCTGGTAGACCTCCTCGGCACTGACGTGACGTTGCGCGCTCTCCTTAAACAGTTGCAAGACACGCAGTCGTGGAGATGTTCGTTTCAATCCGGCGCGCTTCAGTTCTGCCGCAGTCTCCATTGAGCGCCTCCCTTCGGCGTTTTTCACGCAACGCACAGAATGTATGCCGCACGCTTAGTCAAATGTCATCCAGCCAAGTCTCCCTGGTACAACCCGTTGCGGTTTGGCCGGCAACGCAAGCGGCATGCCGAAACCTAAGGTTTGAGGCGAGAGACAATCGCCAGCCTTTGGTCGTGACTTCCCGTCGCGACCAACCGGTCGATGACCTGTCTCACGTAGGCGATTCCCGCTTGTCTTGCAAACGAACTCGTCGCAAATTCCCCCTCTATGGGAAACACCTCAGATTGCCAATCCAGGATGGCCAGCGTATCGCTTGAGCCATGAAGCCTGGCCTTGGCGACCCACTGCGAGGCGCCACCTTCAGTAAAAATCTCGTATGCAAAGTCGCCATGTCGATCCAGCGGACTGAGTCGGCGGTCAATCCACTCGCATGCAGCCTTCGCACCGGCCTCAAGCGCTTCCTCAACCGTGGCATATCGCCTGGTACCCAGGTAGAGCACATGCTCTTTTATCGCGGACATCGATTCGTCACGCAAATACTGAAAGACGGCCACGTAGCGGGTATTCAACGCAAACTCTTCGGCAGACCCGGTGACCGCTACCTCAGGAGCATACCGATTGTCCTCGCCCCTCCTCGCGCAACACCGGATCGGGTGCTGTCGATATGACATACACAATGGCTCATCCATTGCAGCCAATCGATAAAATCCTGGCATACAGCTCTCCTGCCCTATGCGTGATCCTATAGGGGGCCAAGTTGCGTCGATTGGCAGCGGCCGCAGACGCCTGGGCGATGCCCGACCTTGCGCCAGCGTGCGGAGCGCGAAGCGTAGCCCGACATCGGATGCATTTCTCTCACGTGGCATAGCCGCTCCAGTATCGGCAAGCGAAGCTACTATTCTCCGAACACTACCGCTTCTGCCCAGAATAGTCAGCTAACGATCTTGTAATTTTCCCGTCATGAGCCAGTGAGTTCCATTCGTGTACGTTAGCGTGAACGTCTCGCTTCAGGCATGTATGCAAAAAGGGA
Organism: Cupriavidus sp. EM10; assembly: GCF_018729255.1. Lineage (NCBI taxonomy): Bacteria > Pseudomonadati > Pseudomonadota > Betaproteobacteria > Burkholderiales > Burkholderiaceae > Cupriavidus > Cupriavidus sp. EM10. Next base: position 1,798,208 of record NZ_CP076061.1, on the reverse strand, counting down.
ACGTGGAAAGAATGGCCCGCACACCATGACTTACATATTCGCAAGACCGAACGAAGGCAGACGCGTTCGCCTGCGATCCGCGGGGTCATGGAACGGGTTGGCGCCGCTGACCGTTGCTGCGCTGTGCCAAATGCTGGCAATACCCACTTTTGGACAACCCCTCTCGACCACCCTCAGGCCTACACGAAGCGCAGCCGTGTCGTCATCGACGGTGGTGTCGGATCGCACTGACCGCTTTGCATCCAACGAACTGGGCGCGCTGACATTGCGTCAGGCGCTGCGCATCGGGAACTCAACCAATCGCGACATAGCGGCCGCGCGTGCCACACTGGACGCAGCCCGGGGCGTGCTCATCGCCGCGGGAAAGCGGCCCAACCCAACGCTGACCCTTGGCACCGGGCCGGGGCTACTCGGACAATATCGTCCGCGTGACGCGGACATGCTCGTCAGCGTTTCGCAGCTCATCGAGCGCGGCAACAAGCGGGCATTGCGAACACAGGCCGCCAGCCACCTGGAGGACGCTGCGCGCCTCGATGCCGACAATGTTCGGCGCCAGTTCCGCCTGGCGCTGGCCACCGCCTACTTTGCGTTGAAGCAGGAGCAGGAGCGTGTCGCGCTCGCTCAGGCGACCCAGACCGCCTTCACGCGCTCACGAGAAGCCGCGGCACTGCGGCTGAAGGTTGGGGACCTCGCCCGCGTGGATGTGGTACGGCTCAGTATCGAGGAGCGCCGCAGCGAGAACGACGTGGCTCAGACGAAAAGTGATCTTGGCATTGCGCGGAACGTCCTGGCGGCATTGCTCGGGTATGAACGTGAATCCGCCTCGATCCGGGTGATAGATGCCTGGCCACTCGCAAGCGAGCGCAAGCCGACACTGGAGCGTATCGAAGGCATGCTGGAAACGCGCCCGGATGTTCAGGCTGCCATCGCTCGCCTGTCTGCCGATGAGGCACAGCTGCAGCTAGCGCAAGCGCAACGGATCCGTGACGTAACGTTGGCGCTCGTCAGTGAACGCAACCTTCCCGCGAACGGCGGCACCACGCTTGGCGTGCAACTGTCAATGCCGCTCCTCATCCACAACGAGTATGACGGCGAGATTGTACGCGCGGAAGCTGAGTTGAGAGGCACTCGGATTGACCTCGACAAGACACGGGCAAATGCACGCCTGGAAGTCGCCCGTGCACTCGAACAGTTCGACTCGGCACGGGTGCAACTGGCTCGCTACGAGGAGAAGATCTTGCCGGACGCGACGTGGGTGGTGGAAGCTGCGGAGTTCGCTTACAAAAAAGGCGCCATTCCGTTGACCGATCTGCTGGATGCCCGTCGTCAATACTACGCCGCACAACGGCAGTTGCTGGAGTTACGAATGAATTTTGCGACTGCGGACGCTGCGCTCGCGAGTAGTTTGGAGGACGCGAGCCTGGAGCATTAGCTTTGTCATGCCGCGACGCGAGGTGGGGTCGGTGCGGACGAACTGGCACCCTCGCTACGCACCAAGCCGCTCATGTCCCGGATGCACAGAAGTGCCGTCACCCGGTGACGACCCCTGGCGAACCCGCGAGCGGCAAGCGCGCTGGACGCATACTTCCCCCCATGGCGGCCAGCCATCGCCGTATGGGAGAGGCCGAGGTTGTCCGGCTGGCGGTCTACAACCCATACCTCTCATATGCATAGACTTTGGCTAACCGATCCTACTCGCGCCTACGACCGCTGGCAGGCCGACGAAGCCGCCAGCGCCGATCACCACCCATTTGCACAGCGCTCGATCAGGCAGCACCGCGCCATGTTTGTGCGTTTCCATCGCCACCTGACCGCTCACGGCGCCACGCTGGGGAACTTTGGGTCGGATGACATCGAAGCGTTCTGGCACGACGCCAATGTGGCCGCCGACACGGCAGCCCGGGTACGCTTTCTCAAACTGATGGACAGGATGTGCCGCCACCTGGTCCTCGTTGACCTGCGTGCATCCAACCCTGCCGCGGAGCTGATGTTGGCCGACCAATGGCTTCAGGACGAGCCCGAGTGCCTCTACCTCCCCGAGGAAGTGGATGCACGCCTGCAGGAATTCGTACAACCACTAAGCGGCGACAACCCCACGCAACTGCGATGCCGCGCGATCGTTGCATTTTTTCTCGGCACGGGTGTCACTGCCGGCGAGGGTAGAATGACCCGCGTGCAAGACCTGCACCCCGACGCGTCGCCCCTCTATTTGCACGTGCCGGCGAAACCCCAGAAATTGCCTCGCACCATCGACCTTGAGTCCTTTGCCGTCGCGCCGTTGTCAGCATGGCTGGCCATCCGCCGCAAGGCACCCGTCTATGGCGACCTGCTGTTCACTCTGAAGCGCACCGGCACCCCCATCACGTACATGAGTCTTGGGAAGATCGTACGCGAGGCCTTCGATGCCATCGGCTTCGACGCGGTGGATATGAGCCCGCGGATTCTACGCAACACGTACTGCCGGCGTGCCCTCCTCCAGGGGCTGCAGCGTGACGAAATCACGCGACGCCTCGGACTATCGAGCAATCGGACAGCGGACCGCCTCGCCCAGACTCTCCGCCGATAGCATGCTGAGCTTGCGCTTTTCGCGGATGGTGTGATCTTGCCAAATTGAATGCGCCTGCTCCGCGAGACAAGGTCAAAGGAAATCCGCGATCAGCCGCATCATAGCACTCGCCACCAAGCCGCTACCGGCATCGACCAGGAAGCCACTATGCCCCGCAGGGGCACAGTGCCGCGCCTGAGCTTAACAGGATCGTAACGCACGCATCATGCTTGCGTGAGGCACGGCCAGCTACAGTGTTCGCAGGCTGGAGAAGCCGTGCATAAGCGCGGCAAAGAAAACCATGATGATCCTACGATGCATACTAGTGGCCGCTGCCGTGACCTTGTTGGCCTCGCATGCCCTGGCGCAGGCCGCCCCGGCCGCACCGTACAGCTTGAGCGTGGCTGTTATGCCCAGCAGGTCCGAGGCGTACAGCCACGTGGCGCCCCACAAGGTTAAGACGTGCGGCGATGGCGCGAACGCAGGAAGATACCTGTCGTCTTCTGAGGGTGCCCCGCTGTAGCCGCCCCGTGGTAACCGAGTCACGGGGTTGTGCTTCGTTATATCTTCCTTTACCTGAGATGGCAAGAGGTGACCGGCCAAGCCTGACATTCGGGCTGTCTGTCATTGGATGCTTCGCGACTCCAGCCCCACTGCCCCGTGCTCCTGCGGCGGAACGGACACACCATCGGCTATCCGGTCCTCAATAGCGAATCCGACGGATGACAAGGCAAGGAGGCCTTGCCGTGCATTTTCACCAGCGATGCTGATACATCGCCCTCAGCGTGATGCCAGCCGCAGGGAAGGTGACTCGTGTTGTTGCTGTTGCGCAGCAGTTGACTGTAGAGCGGGTAGTAGTAGCGGTTCAACAGGTTCTGAATGCCGACCGTCACGGTGTCCACACAGTTCAGGCGATAGTCGTGGCCGGCGACGAACGTGGCCTGCAATCGGTTGTTCCACTGCGGCACCGGGCGAAACTGCGGATGCCCGGCCAGCTTGAGCGGGGGGATGCGGTAGCCGGTCATTTGCTGACTACTGGCGCCCTGCGGCGTTTCACGTCCACGCATCCATGTGAAGGTGCCACCCGCACCCCAGCGCTCATCGTTCGAGGCGTACTCGGCCGATGCTTCCACGCCAAGGATCTTCTCCGCGGTGCGGGTCAGGATCAGCCCGTTGTTGAACCCCTCTGCACATCACCGAGATCGGAGGTCGTGTAGAACATCGCCAGCGAGCCAAGCGTATTGCCGAATGCACCGCGCCACCCGAGCTCGTAGTTGTTGGTCTTGACCGGTTGCAGATCAGACGAACCGACATTGAATCCTGCGCGCGCGTTCCGAACCTGCAGACCAATGTCGGGCAGATTGAAACCCTGGCTGGAGGCAGCGTAAAACTCGCGTTCCTCTACCGGTTTGAGGGCGACGCCAAGCTTGCCAAGCACTGCGCTGTAGTCGACCGCCCCCCCCCGCTGACGGTGGCAGGACTGGCCAGACGTGATTGCGACAGACCGGCGCGTGCGCTTGACGGCCTGCAACTGGCCGACCAGAACCAGATCCGCAACACGCTCGTGAATCTCGAGTATGAGCATCGCTATCTGCTCGGCAGTCTGGTGTCGGCGCAGTCTACTACCGCGACTACTACAGTCCCTTTACGCCATTCGACGCGCGGGCCGTTCCCACGCGCGGCGGTAACGTTCTGCCCGCGGGTAGCCTGGCCACGCGTGGGTCGGAGGCATAGCGAGTGTGGCCCTGGCTTGGCTCCGGCGCGAGCCGCTGGCCGTTCGCATCGTAAGAATTCCCCATATGGCGGGCGCCGACGTCGAAGGCATAGCCGAGCATCCCGCTGCTGCCGGCCAAATGCTGCTGCACGTTGGCGCTCAGACCGTCGGCACGCAAGCGCGACAGCGGCGTGGCCATCGAGACGGTCGTGTCCGCGCGTGGCTCCCCTCCCGCAGGACGCGTGGTGATCGAGACGATCCCGCCTGTGGCGCCACCACAATAGATCGCGTTACTGCCGCGCAGCACTTCAACGCGCTCGACCAGGGCAGGGTAAAAATTTGCGTGGCGATCACGGTCACACCGGGATAGGAATGGGGACCTGCAGGGCGTCCCCCACACGGACGGTGATCAGTGAAGCGCGAAATTTCGGTGCTGCCATCCGGCAGGGTGCGTGTGCCGACGGGCAATAGTTGCGGCAATGCGGCTAGCAGGCCAGCGGTGTCATCGGCACTAAAGACACTGCTGACATGCAACTGACCCGTCGCTGCATCCGCCACGCGCACCGGTTGCCGTCGATAGCGCGATACTTCCGCGGCCACGGCGTACAACGGCGCGTCATTGAAGACCAGCTTGCCCTGATGCCCAAGCCAGCGCCACCGTCAGGTACACCGGAGCGGCGGGCGCTACGGTTCCACGCTTGCCAAGCCTGGCGCCCAGTCCAGCCGACAGGCGAGCGACCCGCTCGGTGACACCCAATAGCCGGTAGCGATAACCAGGGCCGCGCACAGGCCGATCACCCCGGCTTGCCGGGCTTTGGCTCGCCCAAGGTGACGCCTATCCGGTACATCGGTGGGCGAGCTGTCGGCCAAACCACGCAGACGCGCGGGATCGGATCTGGTGAGGTTCTAGTGGGAGGACAGTTGCTCCAAATGGTCACGCAAGTGCCGCACCGCCCGAATCATGTACTTCTCGACCATAAGATGCCCAGTCGTTCGGAAAGAGGGTCGACGAGTGTCCGCTCGTCACGACTGCGTTCGGTTCGAAAGGATCCGTTGCAAGCGCGCGGCCGCTGCAAAACAATCGCCCCGTGATCCTGTCGCTCTTCAGGATTCTTGAGTGTGTATCACGCTTGCTCGCCGGTCTTTGCGCTCGTATTGCAAATACTCATTCCAGATTATTTGCAAATCCCTTTCATCACCGAATGTCGGAATATGGCAGTTCCTCTCCAAGTTTCATCACTACTTTCTAAAAAAAGAGCCCCCGATTTGGAGGCTAAAAGCTCTCTTGTTGTTAGCAAGGGAGTGTCGATCTGGAAAGGATTCGATTAGAACTTGTGGCGTACGCCGATAACCGCACCAACCTGGTTCTTGCCCGGCGCGACACTGGTAGGCGCACCCGAAAGCGAGTTGTAACCATTCAGACCGAGCTGCGATCCGTTCTTGTTCCTCGCATAGGCAACGTTTAGGTAAACGTCCGTGCGTTTCGAGAAGGCGTGGTCGGCAGATACCACGAACATGAGAGGATCGGCACCGGAGTTGCGCGTGTCGGTGTAATATGCAGCGCCCGTCAGAGTCATCGCCGGCGTCATGCTATAGCGCAGCCCGGCCCAGTACAGATTCGCCCGGTTGGCCGCCAATGTGCCGGCATTGCCGTTGAACCAACGATAGCCAAGGAAGGCCTTTGCCGGTCCGAAAGCATAGCTGGCCCCACCAATGCACGACGATCCTTTCGTTCGTCAGTTGCAACCGTGGATCCTCGAAACTCGTCATAGACTGCCCCAACAGCAAGACCGCCGGTTTCGTACATCAACGAGACGCCGATGTTTCGATCAACCTTGAAGTTTCCTGGGACCTCGCCGCCGCCCGTTCGGCTGAAGCTGTAAAGCGCGCTGGCGGTCACGCCACCGAACGTCCCACGATACTTGACCGAATTGTCGGCGCGGCCAGCGAGAATGTCATCGCTTCGATACAGCGAATATCGCGGCGCAAAACCCATCGGATCAAGTTGCAGTCCAGTGTCGTAGATTGGGGTTGTTTGGCGACCAAGAGTCACCGTGCCAAACTTGCTGCCTAGACCAACCAACGCAGACCGATCAAAGAGTTTAGGACTGTTGTTCAGAGCACCGGTATCAAGCGAAAATCCGCTCTCGAGCTCGAAAACAGCTTTTAAACCACCGCCGAGATCCTCGCTGCCACGCAACCCCCAACGCGACGTCGACATATTCCCAGAACTCATACGAACCAGGTTCGATCCATTGCGAGCAGACGGCGCATTGCTGAGATACTCGATACCCGCATCCGCCACGCCGTAAAGCGTCACGGTTGATTGCGCGTATGCAGTACCCGCGATCAAAGTGGCTGCCGCAGCAACTACTCCACGTCGAACTTTCATTTCAAATTTCTCCTTCAAAGTTAGGCCCTGCAGTGATCCGGAGAATATGAGATCGAAGATTACGCATACCTTGCGGCGAGATTACTGATGTTGAATGACAACATCATTGGGCTAATTTGGCGTTTACCACTATTTACCATCGCCAATCAGAATGGTTTTTTGGAGGAGGGTATGCTGTGTTTATGGGAAGCGGGTTGTCACCCCGTTTGATTGGTACGGTGCGCTGAGGTCCCCCTCTTTGCCAAGCTGCATCTTGGACCGTTCTACGCGGGACGCCCTCCTCCATCGACACATCTCTTGCGGGTGTGTAGCCCGCGATCAAATACAGCGGTCGACGTTTGGATTCGTTGAACAGGCGGCCCAAGTACTCCCCAAGGATGCCGAGAAAGAACAGCTGGAGTCCGCCAAGCATTAACACGACGGTCATCAGGGACGGATAGCCCCGCACCGGATCGCCGAACAGCAACGTCTTGCCAACGGTGTAGAGCGCCATGCCAAATGCCGGGACGGCGACGAGCAAGCCGACCGACGTGGCGATCCGCAGCGGAATGGTCGAGAATCCCGTGATGCCATCGATAGCGAACTTCAACAAGCGGCGGTAGTTGAACTTCGTTTTTCCCGAGGCGCGCGCATCCCGGTCGTAGAGGATAGAGGTCTGGCGGTACCCAATCCACGCGTACAGGCCTTTCATGAAGCGGTTCTGCTCGCGGAGCTGGCCGATGGCCGCGACCGCGCGCTGGCTCATCAGACGGAAATCGCCGGTGTCGGCGGGGATGTCGATGTCACTCACTTTCCCCATCAGGCGATAGAAGCAGTGGGCCGTGGATTTCTTCAGGAAAGATTCGCCCTCCCGGGTCCGCCGGGTCGCATAGACGACATCGAAACCTTGCTCCCACTTGTCAAGCAGGACGGGGATCAGTTCCGGCGGATCCTGCAGATCGGCGTCGATGACGACGACGGCGTCACCGCACGCGACATCCAGGCCCGCGGTCAATGCGGCCTCCTTGCCGAAATTCCGGCTCAATTCGATGATGCCGACTGTCTCATCGGCGCCCCGTATTATCCTGAGCACCTCGAGGGTCCGATCCCGGCTTCCATCGTCGACGTAGATGACCTCCGATGCATAGGGAAGGCTTTCCAGGACGGCACCGAGGCGCGCGTGGAACAGGGGCAAGACCTGCTCCTCATTGAAAATGGGAACGACCACCGATACTGTTCCCTGCAACCGCTTATCCGAACTCATCGTGACTCCCTGTTCAGGAACGTCCAGTTGGCATGCAATGTGTAGTTGATGAGCATGAGGAGAAACGTGGACAGAACCTGTGCGAGCAGGTAGTGAAGCCCCGCCCGCAGTCCGATCCACATGAACGCAGCGTTGAGCCCGAAGGCGAGCACCGAAACTGCCAGGAATCTCGCAAAGCGCGATGAAGCATCCGACGTGCGCGCGAACACCCACCGACTGCTCAGGAAATAATTCGTCAGGAGCCCCACCACGCTGCCGACAATCGAACCCAACAATGGGATGCCCCCTGCGCAACAATCAGGATCAGCATGAGGTAATGCGCGGCGGTCGCGGTCGCGCCGGTGACCAGATAGCGGAGGAATCTGGGCGACATTGTCATCGCTTCTCCACGAGCACCGTCGTGCCCCGGCGCGCCACCACCAGGCTCTCTGGCCCCAGGTCGGGGACAGTTGCGCAAAAGTTGCCTCGCGCATGACGGCGAGCTTGTGTCCGCGCTCGCGCCAGCGCAGCAGGAAGGTCGCGTAGCTATCGATCCACCGCTGGGGATCGACAGAAAAGCCAAGATCCAGTTCGTCCCTGGCAACCACCACCTGGGGAAGCATTTCGGAGTAGAACGCCAAGCCCCGGTCGATCTGCCCGACGTTGAACAGGGCGGTATCGGCGCGGCGCGATGCCTTGACGGTTAGGCCGATCGGCTTGATCGACAGGGATTCGAAGGCCATGGATGCCACGAGCCCAAGCTGAAGGCTGCCAATCGATGCCAGTGCTGCCACTGCGACGGCAATGCCACGTCGGCCTGACAGGGCAAGGGCACAGGCACCCAGCCCGCCAACCACCAGGGCGCCGATGGTGAGCGTGCTCCAGAACGAGAAATGACCAAGATCCGAGATCCCGCGCTTGAGCACCTTGTCCGATAGCTCGGGGATCCATTGCAACCCCGCGATCAGGATGCCGAGTATGACCATCAGCGAGCATCCGACCACTACCCATCTCGTGCGGACGCGCAGGATGGCGTCACCAACGAGCACGGCGAGCGGCGGAAAGGCCGGCAGGAGATACAGGGGCAGCTTCGATCGCGAGACGGAAAAGAAGACGAGCACAATCAACGTCCACACCAGCAGGAACAACCGCGGGTCAAATGTCCCCGAGCGCCTCGCAGGCCGGCAGCGCTGCCAGACTGTGGCGGGGATGACGCCAGCCCACGGCAGCATTCCCGCGACCAGCACCGCGGCGAAGAACCAGGCAGGCTTGTTGCGGGCATGAACGGAGGAAGTGAAGCGCGCCAGGTGTTCGTGGACGAAGAAGTAGTTAAGAAATTCCGGATTGCGAACCGACACTGCGACGATCCACGGCAGCGCGAGGACGCACGCGAACAACCCCATATCCAGAAGGCGCGACTTCTGAACAGTCCGAACTGTCTGGTGAGCACGGCGTAGACCACCATGGTCGCGGCGGGCAGCACGATCGCAATCAATCCCTTGGCAAGGAAGGCCAGCCCCACCAGACCCCAGACGATCGGATAGAGGCGCCTATCGGCATTCCTGACCGCTACCGCATAGACCAGGACGGCGTTGCCCAGCAGTGCGCCGACGCCGATATCTGTCGTGGTCAGGTTCGAGCCCAGTATCCATAGCGGCGAGCCGGCCAGCACCAGGGCAGAGGCGAGCCCCACTCGCCGCCCGAAGAGTGCCGTCGCAGACCAACCGGCGACCAGGATGGCACTGGCTCCGATCAACGAACTCCAGAGTCTGGCGCTCCATTCACTGACGCCAAACACCGCAAACGCCGCCGCGGTCGCCCAATACTGAAGTGGCGGCTTGTCAAAGAACTTGACGCCGTTCAGCCGAGGGTCGTCCAGTCGCCCGAGACGAACATCTCCCGGGCAACTTCGGCGTAGCGCCCCTCATCCGGTTCGTAGAGCGGCCGGATCGAGAGGGTCGCGGTCCACAGCAAGATGGCAACGACAATGAGCGAAAACCAGAGAACGCGAGACTTCACGAAGGCTTCCTCGCGGCGACAAGTAGGGAACCGCCTAACGGAAACCTCAGACCGGCAAGAATCAACTGCCGCTCGGCGGCACAGATGCCGCCAAAGATGCGGTTGAGCGTCGCGCCAATTCGGAATCCGTCGTCCACCGCGTCTTTGGGCGGCTTGAGCCGTTGCTGCAATCTCGAGAGCGCCATCGCCGGCAGAAGCAGCGACATGAACGAGGTGGCGTAGACGGGCTGGAATCCGGCGGCCCGCACCTTGCCAAGCAACTCACTGCGCGTGTAGCGGCGCTTGTGCTTGGCCGCATCGTCAAGATGGCTCCACAGGCTGGGATGCTGCGGTACGGTGAGGATGAGGCCACCGCCGGCGCGACAAGCCCGGTACATCTCTGCCAGGACACGCTCATCGTCGTCGACGTGCTCGATCACATCGAACGCCCCGATCACATCAAAGGCGGCGGTAAAGGGCAGCGCGCGGGCGTCCATCTGGATGAACTGGGCGTTGGACTTGTTGCGTGCCGAGGCCAGCGCCTGCAGCGACGCTTCCCCACCGCAGATGCGCGCATGCGGAAAGCGCTGCTCGATGGCCTTGAGGTTCTCGGCGGTCCCGCAACCGATGTCCATGAAGGACCTGAGTGTCGGGAAATGGCTCTGCAGGACGTCGAGAATGAGCCGCCGCCGATGAACGAACCAGAAGTGCGTGGCCTCGAGCTTTTCGTATTCCTCGAAGAGAGGTTCGTGATAGCCATCATGGTCGGCCAGCATGGCCGGCGCCATGCAGACCAATCCATCCTGACTCATCGGTTGCCAGCCGCACGCAGCGCAACTCCAGATTTCGTGCTTGATAGGGGCTCTGCACTGAATGCATGCGCGCATGGTCGTCTCCCGTTCTAGGTACCTGCTCGACGCGTTGGCTTTCCGACGCGCGGGCGAGGTTGTCCCACGGCAACGCGTCAACGCGATGACGTGGCAAGTGAATTGAGATGCCTAGGTAACCAGGCAGCAAGGCGTCGCAATCCGATGGGGCGGGACTGCGATCGGGGTGAAACCCCAATTCACACAGGAGTGGAGGGAGGACGAAGAAGTCCGTCTGGAATGAAACTGGCGAGCAGCGCGGCCGTCCTGCCCGCCACCTCGAACGATTCCGGCTGCCACAGCCAGAAGCCCAAGAACCATCCGGCGGCCTGGCCCATGGCGACGCACGCGTCGCACGCGTGACCGTCCGCATCAGGAGCCAGTTTTCCCCGCGAAGGGCTGTGCTGCGTGTTGTGGTGACACGGCTTGTCCGGGTTGCTGACCGTTTCCTCCACATCGACCTCGAGGACCATCGCCGCATCATTGCGCAGCCGGTCATGCGCTGGGCAGCCGGCGTGCGCGGGCGCTCCCATCGCCTGCAGCGGCAATGCGAAGATCATGAACCACAGCAGGAGGCGGGGCAGCAAGCGTCTCATTCGACGGCACGGAAGAGCGGAATTTCGTCTCAACGTATTGTAGAGAGTTGGCCTGTCAGCAAAATGACTCACACATGACGGCGTCGCCAAGCACCGGAATCAGGCGAGCACACTGCGCGCCCAGACGGACCGGATCCCTTGCGCCCGACCGTCGTCCGCTTTTCCGACAGATGGCCGAGCGCCGCACTTCGTGTGCGTCTTTGATCTAGGACAACCAACTGCAGGCTTGTTGCCAGAAGTCAAATCAAAGGCTGCTAGGATTCGCCCACTCGATTCCCGGCTCATGCACGCCTCCCATCACCGGCACTGGATTGCCGCATTCCTGTTGATTTCGTTCCTGACAGTTCAGCTGGCAGCGGCTGCCTACGCCTGTGAGGGCAGCAGGTACGCGCTGAGCATGACGGCGAGCATGGCCGGGATGGCGGAATCCTGTCCGGACATGGCAACCAAGCGCGGCCATTCGCATGCCGGCCTGTGCCAGGCGCATTGCCACCAGGACAGCAAATCCGCCGATCACGCGACCCCGCAGCTCCCCGTATTCCAGGCGGCCTCGGTTAGCCCGGTAGCCACACCTGACCTGACACCGATCCTTGGCGGGTATCGGCTGGCCACGGGCAACCCTGCCCCACGACCGCCTCCCCGCCCGCTCGCGATCCTCCATTGCTGTTTCCGCATTTAGCCCGCCTAGCAACGTCCGCTATCGTGCCCTGAGTCGTCAAGACCAGGGGAGCCGTTGCTTTGTGGAGGCTTTATGCTTTTGCGTTTTCCCCTAGCGCGCGGGCGGCGGTGGTCGCTCGCCCTCGCGCTCATCGCGGCTGCCCATCCCGGATGGGCGCAATCGGCCGCGCCCCTATCGTTACAGGAAGCCGTGGCGCTCGCCTCGTCGCACGCCTCGGACGCCGAGACGTCGCACGCGGCAATCCAATCCGCCCTGGAAATGGCGGTTGCGGGCAGGCAACTGCCTGACCCAGTTCTCAAGGTTGGCGTCAACAACGTGCCCGCGGATGGGCGGGATCGCTTCTCCATTGGCACGGAATCGATGACGATGCGCTCGATCAGCGTGATGCAGGAACTGACGCGATCGGCCAAGCGCGAAGCGCGCGCACGACGCTTCGAGGCCGAAGCCTCGTCGGCGCAGGCGCAACGCATGGCCGCCCTCGCCGCCGTACAGCGCGGCGCGGCTCAGGCGTGGCTCGATCGGCTCTACGCCGAACGGGCAACCGCCGTGCTGGCGGAACAGGCGCAGTCCATCGGGCTGATGATTGACGCCGCCCGCGCTGCCTATCGCGGCAACCGCGGTCCCCGGACCGATATCCTGACGGCTGAACTTGAACTGCAGCAGTTGCGCGACCGGGAGGACGAGGCGCGCGCCGCTGTGTCGACAGCCAGAGCGATGCTGCAGCGCTGGGTCGGTGACGCCGCCGGGCGCCCCCTGGGTGACAGTCCAACGCTTGCGATACCTGCGTGGCTCGCCAATCTGGATGGCAGCGTCATCTCCCAGTTGCCCGATGTGGCCACCGCCGAGGCCCAGGTCGGCGTCGCGGAGGCCGAGGGCAGCGTGGCGCGGGAGAACAGGATTCCGGACGTCAGCGTGGAGCTGATGTACAGCCAGCGCGGCCCCGCGTACTCGAACATGGTTTCGGTCAACCTATCCCTGCCTTTGCCCTGGGATCGGAAGAACCGGCAAGATCGTGAGCTCGCCGCGAAGCTCTCACAGGCCGATGCCGCGCGTGCCCAAGCCGAAGCGGTTCGACGTGGGCTGCAGGGCCAACTGCGCGGCAAGCAAGCCGAACTCGGCCTGAACCAGTCGCGGCTGGAACGTTATCGCGACGTCACGGTGCCGCTGGCCAGAACGCAGACGGAAGCAGCACTGACGGCGTATCGCGCCGGTGCCGGCACGCTCTCCGCAGTCGCCGACGCGAGCCGCAAAGCGCTCAATCTCTCGTTGGATCGCCTGAAGCTGGAGGCCGCGACGGTCCGGCTGTGGGCCGAGCTTAATTTCCTGATGCCGCGTGCGACTGCAGCAATGCCGGCATCCACGCAAGGGGATCAACCATGAAAACGACCGCAATCGCGCGCGTCGCGATGAGCCTCGCCGTTGCGGCGGGCCTGGGAGGCGCATATTACCTTGGACAACAGCAGGGTCATCAGCAAGCGTCCGGATCCGCAACCATCAACGGGCCTCACGACGGCCACGATCCGGCCGCGGGCGCCGAGCCCAAGACCGGCAAACGGATCCTCTACTGGCGCGACCCGATGGTACCGGGGCAGCGTTTCGACAAGCCGGGCAAATCCCCTTACATGGATATGCCGCTGATACCGGTGTATGAAGAGGACAACGCCGACGGCGCCGCGGTGCGCATCGACGGCCGCGTGACGCAGAACCTCGGCATCCGGACCGCAGAAGTAAAGCTTGGCAGGCTGGAGATGGCCTTGCAGGTCCCCGGCAATGTCGCCATCAACGAACGCGGCATCGAAGTCATTCAGGCGCGGACAACCGGGTTCGTCGAGCGCACCTTCGCCCGCACTACCATGGAAACGGTCCGCAAGGGCCAGGCGCTCGCGCAGATCTATTCGCCAGACTGGGTGGCGGCGCAGGAAGAGTACCTGGCCGTCGCGCGCATGCCGGGCAACCCCCAGCCCGAACTGCGCGACGCCGCGCTGGCGCGCATGCGGCAGGTGGGCATGACAGACGGCCAGATCCGTGGGGTGCAGGCAAGCGGCAAGCTCCAGCCACGGCTCACGGTCAATAGCGCCGTCGACGGCATTGTCACTGAGGTCGGCGCTCGGGACGGCATGACCGTTCCCCTGGCATGACGCTCTTTCGCATCGCCAGCCTGGCAACGGTGTGGGTGCTCGCCGAAGTGCCCGAAAGCCAGGCGGCTGCCCTGCGGCCCGGCCAGGAGGTCATGGCAAGCACCACGGCACTGCCGAATCTGGCGCTGCCCGGCAAGGTGGACACGATCTTGCCGGACGTAAGCGCCGGTACGCGCACGATCAAGGTCCGGATCGAACTGCAGAACAAGGACAGAAAACTGCTGCCGGGCATGTTCGTGTCGGTACGCATGATGCCGGCGGGCGCAACAGCGCGCCTGCTCGTACCCAGCGAGGCACTGATCCGGACCGGTACGCGCACAATTGCCATGGTGGCCAAAGGCGAAGGTGGATTTGATCCGGTCGATATCAAGGCGGGCGCGACCGCCGGTGGTCAGACCGAGATCCTCGAGGGTCTGAAGGCTGGCCAGCAAGTCGTGGTTTCCGGACAGTTCCTGATTGATTCGGAAGCGAGCCTGCGCGGAACCGTCGCGCGCATGCAAGAAACTTCCGCAACCCCGGCTGAGAGCGCCGCCTCCGAGGGGTCGGCCGCCGGCCCCGAGCATCGCGCAGTGGGGCGCATCCAGTCCATCGGCGAGCGCAGCCTGACCATCGCTCACGACGCCATCCCGTCCGCCCAGTGGGGCGCCATGACGATGGAGTTTGCCGCGCCGCCTGCCGGCCTTCCGCAAGGACTGAAAGCGGGCGATCGCGTCGCGTTCAGCTTCCGGCTGGATCCCCACGGCATGGCGACGCTCGTCACCGTCGCGCCGCAAGTCCAGACCGCGGGAGCCAAGCCATGATCGCCCGATTGATCCTTGCCTCCATCCGCAACCGCTTCCTGGTCCTTCTTGCCACGGTGATGCTGACCGCGTGGGGGCTGTGGGCCGTGCGAAGTACACCACTGGATGCCCTACCCGACCTCTCCGATGTGCAGGTCATCATTCGCACCCCATTCCCTGGGCAGGCCCCCAGATTGTGGAGAACCAGGTCACCTATCCGCTGACCACCACGATGTTGTCGGTGCCCGGCGCGAAGACCGTGCGCGGATACTCGTTCTTCGGCGACTCCTATGTCTACGTACTGTTCGAGGACGGCACCGACCTGTACTGGGCCCGCTCACGCGTCCTGGAGTACTTGAACCAGGTCCAGTCCCGGCTGCCGGCCGCCGCCAAGCCCGCGCTTGGCCCCGACGCGACCGGCGTGGGTTGGGTCTATGAATATGCGCTCGTGGACAAGAGCGGACAGCATGACCTGTCGCAGTTGCGCGCGCTCCAGGACTGGTTCTTGCGATTTGAACTCAAGTCCTTGCCCAATGTCGCCGAGGTTGCCTCGTTGGGCGGGATGGTCAAGCAGTTCCAGATTGTGCTGTTGCCCGACCGGCTTCGCGCCTACAACCTGTCACAAGGCAAGGTGCTGGCCGCGCTCAAGGGGCCAATCAGGAAACCGGGGGCTCGGTATTGGAACTGGGCGAAGCCGAGTACATGGTGCGCGCCACCGGTTACCTGAAGACGCTGGATGATTTTCGGCAGGTGCCGATCGTGACGAGCGATGCCGGCATTCCGGTGCGACTGGGCGATGTCGCCGTGGTCCAATTGGGCCCGGAGATGCGCCGCGGCATCGCGGAGCTCAACGGGCAAGGCGAAGTCGCGGGCGGGGTGATTATCCTGCGCTCGGGCAAGAACGCGCTGGAGACGATCAACGCTGTCAAGGCCAAACTTCAGACCCTGCAGAAAAGCCTGCCGGCCGGCGTCGAGGTCGTCACGGCCTACGACCGGTCGGCGCTGATCAATCGCGCAGTCGACAACCTCACCACCAAGCTGCTGGAGGAGTTCGCGGTCGTCGCAGTGGTCTGCCTGCTCTTTCTCTTTCACTTGCGCTCGGCACTGGTCGCCATCATCTCGTTGCCGCTTGGCGTGCTGGCGGCATTCCTTGTTATGCGCTATCAGGGCGTGAACGCCAACATCATGTCGCTGGGGGCATTGCGATCGCGGTCGGCGCGATGGTCGACGCCGCGGTCGTCATGATCGAGAACGCCCACAAGCATCTGGAGCACTGGCACGTCAAGCATCCCGACCAGGAACTTGAGGCGCAAGAGCGATGGCGCCTTATCGGTGAGTCGGCCGCGGAGGTCGGGCCTGCCCTGTTCGTCTCGCTGCTGATCATCACCCTGTCGTTCATTCCAGTCTTCACCCTGGAGGCACAGGAAGGCAGGTTGTTCTCTCCATTGGCGTTCACCAAGACCTATTCCATGGCCGCGGCGGCGGGCCTCTCTGTCACGTTGATCCCCGTGTTAATGGGCTACATGATTCGTGGCAAGATCCCTTCCGAACAGGCCAATCCACTCAATCGCCTGTTGATCCGCGCCTATCACCCGCTGCTCAACAAGGTGCTCAAGTACCCGAAGACTACCGTGGTGCTGGCAGGCGCCCTCCTGGTGGCGACCGCCTGGCCGATCATGCGGACCGGAGGGGAATTCATGCCACCGCTGGATGAAGGCGATCTGCTCTACATGCCCTCCGCTCTGCCCGGGCTTGCGGCGGGCAAGGCGTCGCAGTTGCTGCAACAGACCGACCGCCTGATCAAGACGGTCCCTGAAGTGGCATCTGTGTTTGGCAAAGCCGGCCGCGCCGACAGTGCGACGGACCCCGCGCCGATTGAGATGTTCGAGACGACCATTCGCTTCAAGCCGAAGGATCAGTGGCGTCCCGGCATGACAACCGACAAGCTGGTCGAAGAATTGGACCGCATTGTCAAGGTACCGGGCCTGTCCAATATCTGGGTACCGCCGATCCGCAATCGCATTGACATGCTCGCGACCGGCATCAAGAGTCCCGTGGGTATCAAGGTCGCCGGCACGGACCTCAAGGAGATCGACAGACTCGCCACACGTATTGAAGAGGCCGTCAAGACAGTCCCCGGCGTGACATCTGCGCTGGCCGAACGGCTCACGGGCGGGCGCTACATCGATGTCGACATCGACCGCGCGGCAGCAGGCCGCTACGGTCTGAACATCGAGGACGTCCAATCGATTGTTTCCTCGGCCATCGGGGGTGAAACCGTTGGTGAGGTGGTCGATGGACTCGCACGATTCCCCATCAACGTTCGGTATCCGCGCGACGATCGGGACTCCATCGATGCACTGCGGCGCCTGCCAATTGTGACCGACAGCGGCTTACAGATTGCGCTGGCCGATGTGGCCCGCATTACTGTCATGCAGGGCCCACCGATGTTGCGCAGTGAGAACGCACGTCTTTCCGGTTGGGTATATGTTGACATTCGCGGCAGAGATCTTCGGTCCACCGTGCGTGACATGCAGGCCGCCGTGGCGAAGGCCGTACCAATGCCCGCCGGGTATGCCCTCAGTTGGTCAGGCCAGTTCGAGTATCTGGAGCGTGCTACGGCCAAACTCAAGGTCGTCGTCCCCTTTACCTTGCTGATCATCTTCGTACTGCTCTATCTAGTTTTCGGCCGGCTGGATGAAGCCATGCTGATCATGGGCACGCTCCCCTTGGCCCTAATAGGCGGCTTCTGGCTGCTGTATCTGTTGCGCTACAACCTCTCTGTGGCTGGGATAGTTGGGTTCATCGCGCTTGCGGGTGTGGCCGCAGAGTTCGGCGTCATCATGCTGCTGTATCTCAAGCACGCGTGGCACGACCGGTTGGCGCGCGGTGAAGATACGCTAGATGCGTTGCTCGACGCCATCCAGGAGGGTGCGGTATTGCGCGTCCGGCCGAAGGCGATGACGGTGGCGGTCATCCTGGCGGGCCTGATTCCGATCATGTGGTCACATGGCACAGGGTCTGAGGTCATGCAACGGATTGCTGCGCCAATGGTGGGTGGCATGGTGACAGCGCCGCTGCTATCGATGTTCGTCGTGCCCGCCGTATATCTGTTGCTGCGCCGGCGCTTGTTGCCCTCGCCCTCCACCACCGCCAAGCAGGCAGAACTGGAGCGGGCCGTGTAGCAACTGTGCCTGGCGAGTCCCGGGGGCCGCCAGGCCAGTCTTCAGTGCATTGGGAACGTTCACCAGTGCGGCGCGCATCCATGAGAGGGCACCCGCCCTACGGCACTTCCCGGGCGTTTGCTCGAGGTGCCGCCACAATATCAAGACACCGCGCTGGTGAGCTCCCGCAACACGTAGGGCACCCTCCGTCGGCAAATCGCCGCGACCCACCTTCTGGACAGCTAGCACACCAGGCCCGAAAATCCCCGTATGCGTCCGCCTCCCATCCTGCATCTGCCGCCCGCGGTCGTCGCGGTAATTCTGGTCGGGCTGGTGACCATCCTCAGCTTGATTGTCCTGCTAGCCCGGCACCTGCATCGCAGCCAACCGCCGCCTCGCAAGCACCGCAGCAAGAGTCCCAAACCAGGGCGCTTGCGCAAATGACCTTGCGGACAGTGCTGCGGCCCAACAGCGGCGACGCCAAGTTGTACGAACGCGGGTAGGCCGCCGTTATTTCCGACGGCCAGAGCGAGGGCTCTTTCGGGGCCGGCCCCGGCGCGGCAGCCGCGGGCGCCCGCGACCATAGGTGCGATTCAGATAGATGACAAATGCCAGGAACGCAATGATGCAGAGCACGGCAACCAGCAATAGCGAGGACAGCACGCCATGCGGCAAATCGAAGACGTAATATCGGTTCAAGTTTCCAATCGCCCTGTGTGGCAGGCCGCCTCTCGTGCGTACTCAGTGAACGCCATCCTCAAGCGAATCGGCGCACGGCGACGATCAGCGCACCATCGCCATTGGCGAACCGCACGCCGCCCTTCTCCAATTGCCTCTCGATCATGCAGAGTCCGCCAAACATGTCATTCAGGATGGGACCACGGCGTCGATGGTCGCCAACCGCCATGGGGAACGGACGCGTCCTTTGCTTGCTCATGCTCAGCGTCATAAGCGGCAATGCCAACGTGCAGAATGTCTGGCTGTGTACGACAGTGAAACCTGCGGCATTGACCTTGCGAATCAGTGCGGGAAGCGTGTAGCGCGCTTCTGGCGCCCTCGGGGCATTGCCGCGCAGTCGTCGCGTTCGTTGATGCGGTACGGTCACGACAATACCGCCACCCTGGCGACAAGCCTTACGCAACTGGTCAAGCACTATCCCGTCTGACGCGGCATGCTGCAGGACGTCGAACGCCCCGATGACGTCAAAGGCGTCCGCGAACGGCAGGTGCATAGGATCCATCTGCAAACAGGAAAAGCCATATTCCCGGCGCACCTCGCGTAGTGCATCCACGCAACGGTCGGCCGCGACCAGCGTGGCGGCCGGATAGCATGTCCGGAAATCATCCAGGAATTTTCCCGCACCGCAGCTCAGATCCAAGAATGACTCAATCTGCGGGAACCACCGAGACAAGGCCTCGATGATCAGTCGGCGGCGATATGCAAACCAGAAGTTCCGGTCTTCAACGTGCGCAAATTCCCGCAACAGCGACGCTTGATTCCCATCGTGATCCCCGATCAGTTCGGGTGCGAGGCACACAATGCCTGATGTCGACGGCGGCTGCCAGTCGCAGGACCAGCAATGCCACCCCTGCGTGGACAATGCATTGCCACATCTCACGCACGATCGCATCGCCGGCCTCAGATTGAAATCGGAGGCCCTCCCGCAAGGGCCCTCCATCGCTTTGCAGAATCCTCGTACTCACCCAGGCTGGCGTTGAGCCCACGCGCGATGCGGCGGCGTGCTGGCGAAGTCGTCTGGACGCGTATCCGACTCACACATCCATGCGCGCGGTCAGAAGGCTGACATTCGATTTTATGGAGATGACCTGTCGCAAACATGACGGGGAAATTACCAGGCGCCGCACCCGTTGCTATCTGCGGCAACATCGGACAACATGCACGGCGGCGCGGCCTTTTCCAACAGATGCGAACGATGTCATGGATTCGACGCCGACAATCCACACCGCGCCTGTGGCGACTTGTGATTGCAGACTTTAGGGATTTCCTGGACAGCGCCGCGCCAGACCAGTGCGCTCAGCGTTTTCGTCAGCCCGGCCTTGGCCAACTTTGGTTTCGATCGTCGTGGGCAATGCGCCCGATCGCGAGACAGCATGACAGATTCAAAGGACACCGCACCGCTGTCGAATGACAAGCCCCGGCAGCCCCCGTGCCGCTGCAGCGAGAATGGCTGAATCGCACCGTTGTCGGTGCCGGGCTCACGAGTGCACTAGGCGATTTCTGCTACGAGACCACCACCGTCATCCTGCCCGGCTTCCTGGCAATACTCGGGATCCCGGCGGCGGTTCTGGGACTTATCGAAGGCCTGGCCGATGCGGTGGCGAGCTTTACCAAGATGATTTCGGGTTACGTCGCCGACAAGCTCGGACATCGAAAGCTTCTGGTGCTGGTCGGCTACGCCCTGACGCCTGCGGGTCAGATCGCAATCGCATTGGCCACGGCGTGGCCAATGCTACTTGTGGGGCGAATCATTTCCTGGTTCGGAAAAGGGCTGCGCGGCCCGCTTCGCGACGCGATTGTCATCCAGGCAATCCCGCCGCGCGCGCGAGGCCGTGCCTTCGGGTTTCATCGGGCTATGGATACGATTGGCGCAGTAGTCGGACCGCTGCTTGGTGTCGCATTGCTTGGCTGGGCCCAAAGCCATCATGGGTGGAACGACCCCATCGGTCCGTTCCGTCTGGTCCTATGGCTAAGTGTCATCCCGGGGGTTCTGGCCGTCCTGGCTTTCCTCGGCTTCGTCAAGGATCCGGCATTTTCCCCAAATCCCGGGCTGCGATTTTTCCGGGCCTTGCGCGGCCTTCCGCCAAAATTCAAGCGCTATCTCGGCGCCGTCGGGTTGTTTGGCATGGGTGATTTCTCCCACAGCCTGTTGATCCTCGGCGCCACGAAATTGCTGACCCCCGCACTCGGCATCGTGCAGGCCGCGCAAATCGCCGGTGGCCTCTACGTCTGGCGAAACGTCGTGCAATCGGCGGCGTCATTTCCAGTCGGCATGCTGGCGGATCGCGTCGGTGCGCTGCGCATTCTCGTGCTTGGCTATGCGCTAGGCGCGATGACCGGCCTGCTCATGGCCATCACGTTCTGGCTCCACGTCAACACCCTCGCACTGCTCGCGGCCGTCTTCCTGCTTGCGGGCCTGTACACGGCCGTCCAGGAAGCCCTGGAGCCGACGGTGATCGCCGAGATGGTGTCGGCTGACACCTTGGCCATGAGCATCGGCGCGCTCGGCACCACGAACGGCACGGCGAAGTTCATCTCGAGCGCCGGCGTCGGTCTCATCTGGTCGGCGCTATCACCTGTCCTCGGCTTCGCATTCGCCACCATCACCATGGCGGCCGGCACAGTCATGCTGGCGAGATTACGGCACATCTAAATCTCGCCACATCGCCCGGAGATCGAGCGCAGTGCGGGAGTCCCCGCCACGAGCCATCCGCGCGGTCGTGCCGACCGTCGGGACGCCAAAGATCGCCTAGCCGTCGGCAAGCATCGCCTGTACGTCGACGGCGGGCGCATCGAGTAGCTTGACCAGCGCGTCAAAGTCGATCGGCCGGCTGAACAGGTAGCCTTGCCCCACCTCGCAGCCAAACTCCCGCAACACCGACACTTGCCAAACGTACTCGACCCCTTCGGCCACGACGCGCAGCCCAAGCATATGCGCCATGCTAATCATGGCCTGCACGATTTGCCTGTCGCTGTGCGAGCCTTGCATGTCATGGATAAAGGCGCGATCAATCTTGAGTTCGGTGACCGGTAAGTGCTTCAGACTGGACAGATTGCTGTATCCAGTCCCGAAATCGTCGATGGCAATTCCGACGCCCGCGGCGCCCAGCTCCCGCACAAATTCTAGCAGCCCTTCCTCGTGCACGAACAACGCGTTCTCCGTCAGCTCAATCTTGAAGCGCCGACAATCAACGCCAAACTGCGCGATAGTCTGCAGCACAGGCTCCTGCCTGTGCCAACTCAGTTGCAAGGGCGAGAAGTTCACCGCCACCCTGAATTCCGGATCGATCGCCAGTGCCTCGAGCTTCGCGACGTATCGACAGGATTCGCGCAATACCCAATCCCCGATCGCGCCGATTACCCCGGTCTCTTCGGCTACCGGAATGAATTCGGCCGGCGAGACGGGAACGCTGCCATCTCGCATCCAGCGGAGCAAGACTTCCGCACCGATGACCTTGCCCGTGGTGAGCGACACCTGGGTTGCCAGGCCAGCGAAAATTCGTTGGCCTCGAGCGCGCGGTGCAGCGCGTTGGAGATGTCGAGGCGCTTGAGCACCTTCGTATGCAGGCCGCGAGAAAAAAATGACAAGCGCCGATGCCATCCTCCTTGGCGCGGTACATCGCCGCATCGGCATTCATGATCAGCGCTTCTGCGGTCGTGCCATCGGCGGGAAATCGGCTGACCCCAATGCTCGCGGAGACGTAGCTTTGCGTACCGTTCAGGACAATCGGCTTGGCCAGTTCATCGAAGATCCGCCGCGCGATCGACTCGACCTGAGCAGGATCCGCGGTGTCGTGCAGAATGAATGTGAATTCATCGCCGCCGATACGGCCGACAAAATCCGCTTCCTTCACCAGTCGCTTGAAGCGCTCCCCGACCACCTCGAGTAGCCGATCGCCAAACGAGTGGCCCAGTGTATCGTTCACGTCCTTGAACCGGTTGAGGTCAAGGAAAAGCAGGGAAAATTCCGTACCCTTGTTCGCCGAACGTTCGATCGCATGGCCAAGCCGGTCCTGGAACAAGCGTCGATTTGGCAGACCGGTCAGGCTGTCGTAGTAGGCAAGGTGCATGTACTGGGCGCGCAGGCTTTCGCGCTGCATGATGTCCGCGAACATCGCCACGAAACTGAACACTTCGCCATGCTCGTCGTGAACCGTCTTGATCGTTACCCAGTCGGGCGCGATCGAGCCGTCCGCCCGCAATAGCCAGACCTCCCCTTCCCAGCGTCCGCCATCGCGCAGGGTTGCAAATATCTCCGCGTAGAAGCCCCGTCCATGCCGGCCAGACCGTAAGAATCCGGCCGGCCGCCCGACAATATCCGCGCCGGGATAGCCCGTCGCGGCTGTGAAGGCACGATTGATGTACTGGATGCGCAAGCGAGCGTCCGTTACCAGCACCGCGTCACTAGTTGACTCGAGCACATTGGCCGATATCTTGCGGTTTTCCAGCTCAGTACGCAATTGGCTAACCAGCGCCTCGCGTTCACGACGATTGATGTCACTGCGACAAACGAACTCGGCCAGCAAGGACGCCATGGAGACAATGCCGATGTATCGCCCTTGCGCATCGAAGACGGGTAGGTGCTCACAAGCTTCCTTACGCATGCGCTTGAGCAACTGGATCGCGCTGGCATGCCCCTGCACGGGCTCGGGTGGACGTCGTGCGATCAGATCCGCGAAAATCCGTGCTGGAAAAAGCGTCGCCTGCCGGTCCGTCACGACACCGAGAAACGTGCCGTCGTCATCGAAGACCGAGAAGACGTTCGTCGATGTCTGATTGACCCCGACCAGATCCCGATATCGCTGGTCGAGCGCAACGCGGCGTGCCGTCAGGTCGAGGCACTCCGAAACAAGCAATGTGTCCATCTGCAAGCCTTATCCCAGCTTTTGATCCACGAACAACTCGACTTCCAGCGCCAGGTGAAGGATTTCCTCGGCTCCCATGGCCGGTTTGATCTCATCCAGGATGAACGTCTTGAGCTCTGCGGCGGGGATCTTTCTGAGAATCGCCTTTCGAATGAGGATGTCAGAAATCACGTCGTCGTCGATTTCTATATGCTCGAAGGCCGTGGTTGACAGCAAACTGAGTGCTCGCCCGACCGCAACGTGTCCAATTGGCGAGGCGCGCCCTAGCACGAGCCCATCGGTAATTGGCGGAAGGACAAACTCCTTGATGTGGGCGCGCAATCGCTTCTGACGACGTTTCTCCATTCCGACACTAACCTTTCCGATCCAAGATCGAACGCGCCAAGGAAGCACCGCACGCAAATCCGGCGCAGCACGACATCCTTCGCGGGCCGTTTGTACCAGACATTCCTGCCACCGACTACCCATCAAACGTGGGCCCGCAAGAGTTGCCATGCTTTGAGTTTCTACTCCTACTAGTGAGTATCCGTGGATACCGCCTAGGGACGCATATCCTGGTAGAGCTTGAGCATGTCCTTGTATTCACCCGCCGTCTTCTGAATGGAAAACCGCATACGCACCGCATTCTCCGCAAATGCCACGCGCTCGACGTCCATCTCGACCGTATTGCCATCGATGCCGGACTGCATCGGCACCCGGTAGAGCAATGCCTCCTCCGCCGCTGACGGACGGGACTCCAAATGCCGCCGCGAAGTCGTCGCCATGCCCACAAACGCATTGCCGCTTGCCATCGCCCGTTCCAATTCGGCGCCAAAGTCGATGTCCCGCGCCTTGTAGTTCGGGGTATCCGCGTTGGCGATATTGGCTGCCAGAAACTCCAGCCGGCGAGTGCGCAGCCTGAGCGCCAGTTCATGAGCGTTTTCCGCGCTACGCGCAGCATTCTGGATAAATGCGGTTTCCATCTCGCCTCTCCAACGCATTCGGAAGAGGGCAGACTAGCCTACCCCACTCCGCGTCATTGCGAGGATAAGCGATCAATTTATCAACGTTTCAAATGACCAAGTTGCAATGATCTTGACACCGTTGTGCCGTACAGAATTCGCCTGCTTTGGACGCATTTCCCTCAGATGACCGGTTCGTAATATTCGAGTCATTCGACTGATCGTGTCGGGCCGATAGACTGTGCACACGGTGAGCGAGACAGACTCGCCAACATGACTCCGGAGAACTTTCCATGAAGAAGCTTCACACTGCCATTCTTACCGCCGCACTCTCGATCCTCGCAGGCACTGCCGTGGCCGCTCCCGCCGAGGGGCAGGTCCATCGCCCTCGCGATCCCTTCACGGACGGCGCACGCGCCGGAGCCTCAGCCAGCGACGTGTACGCCGGCGGCGCGCGCATCGACAAGCGTGACGTTTTCACCGACGGAGCACGTATTGGGGCGCGAGACGTCTTCACCGACGGCGCTCACGGGCTCTGACAGGTTGACGCCCATGCCAGTTTGACACTTGCACAAGTGTGAGGGAGCCAGTCATCCGTCCAGGTTGACTGGCTTCCGGTGCTGCTCTTTTGCCTCTACCGTGGCACGAAGAGCTTGTGGCTTGCCTCCTACGGAGGCAAGCCATTTTCTTGGGTGCGCGTCTGGGCTAGCGCCATGCTAACGGCCATGCGGCGCATCAGAACTTGAACGGAAAGGTGCCCCCACCCACACTGTCCGGAACGACCAGTCCGGTGGAAACGCACTCCGTTCTACCGGAACGAATTTCGTCGGAACCACAGCGGGCGGCGAAGTGCTTTTCCTGGCCCCCCGTAGTGCCCCACGCGGATGCCCAGATGACTGGCTCGCTGTCAATTCTGTCGAGGTAGATTTTCCGGCGTAAGCACCGGCGTGTTGCAACTGGAACGCATCGGCAATGTGCTGCTGCGGAATCACCTGATAGATGACCCGTTTGGCATGGATGGCCGCCAGGCCGCACGAACTCTGGTTGATCATTGCGGCTGCCCCCGACCAGTCCCAGCACGCGCTGCTGACGTACGAAAAGTCTGGCCGTTGGTTCTGGACCTGCGCCACCGGTCAGCACGTCAATCATGGCAATTTTCTCGCCAACCCTTCACGCCGCGAGGGATTGTGTCAGCGCACCGGGACCGTATCCTCATGATTTGCTGCTGGCCACACGCGCCAGGCAGCGAGAAATCCGACAACAGAAACGCACGCAAGCACCACAAATGCTGCACGCATCCCGTATCGCGCCCCCACCTGCCCCGCGAGCGGATAGGCAATCAGCCAGCACGCATGCGAGAGGGAGAATTGCGCAGCAAACACTGCAGGGCGATCGGCTGAAGCCGCCGAGCGTTTCAGCAGACGTCCGCTTGGCGTCAACGTCATCGAGTACCCGATGCCGGTGGCAAACCACGTCAGCAGAAGCATGGGCCATTCGATGACTTGCCCGAACCCGGTCAGTGCTACTCCAAAAGCGAGACTGGCTGACATAAGGATGGCGCCGCCCAGCATGGCTGGACGATCAGGACGATTCGCCAACAGCCTCGGCAGTAACAGTGCCACAAGCATCGATCCGCAGCCGAAGGCCGCCAGAGCGAATGGGACATCAGACGCCGGACGCTGCAGCTTGCTTTGCACATAGACGACCGTGTTCACGATGACCATCGAGCTGGCGGCGGCCGCGGCGAGGTTCAGGGCCAGAAGCCCTCGCAAGCGGTGCGTCCGAAGGTAGATCGACATACCCCGAAACGTTTTGGCATACAGGCTCTCCTTGCGAGCTATCGCCTTGGATTGCGGCAAACGCACCGAAACGACGAACGCAGCCGACACCAGGAAGCCCACGACAGTGCCGCCGAACAGCCAGTGAAAGCCGATGACCGATAGCAACGCGGCGGCCAGCATCGGACTCACCAGACTCTCCATGTCATACGCCAGGCGCGACAGGGATAAGGCATTCGTATAGGCCTTCTCTTCAGGAAGGACGTCCGGGATGGTCGCCTGAAAAGTTGGCGTGAACGCCGCCGATGCCGACTGCAACAGGAAAATCAGGATGTAGATCTGCCAGATCTGCGTCACGAACGGCAGAGAAATTGCCACCAGCGCCCGCACGAGGTCCATCGCAACAAGGAATGCGCGACGCGGAAGCCTGTTGGCGAACGCACCCACAACCGGGGCAATGCCCACATAGGCAACCATCTTGATTGCCAGCGCGGTTCCCAGGACGCTACCCGCGTTCGCACCAGCCAGATCATAGGCGAGCAGACCCAGCGCGACCGTCGCAAGCCCGGTGCCAATCAGCGCGATCACCTGCGCACCGAACAGGTGCCGATAGGTTCGGTTCCGCAATACGTCCAGCATGCAACCTCCTAAGCTTCAGCGAGTTCGTCGCGACCCACGCCCGCGCCCCGTTTCC
Source organism: Cupriavidus sp. EM10 (assembly GCF_018729255.1). Taxonomy (NCBI): domain Bacteria; kingdom Pseudomonadati; phylum Pseudomonadota; class Betaproteobacteria; order Burkholderiales; family Burkholderiaceae; genus Cupriavidus; species Cupriavidus sp. EM10. The sequence continues at coordinate 1,771,099 of NZ_CP076061.1, read as the reverse complement.
GGCGCACCACCATGCCGCATATCGCGGGCAACACGAAGAGCGTGAGCACGGTGGCCGTGATCAATCCACCGATCACGACCGTTGCCAGTGGCTTTTGCACCTCCGCACCCGTCCCCGTTGCGAGGGCCATGGGCACGAAGCCCAGAGATGCCACCAAGGCAGTCATGAGCACCGGTCGCACCCGTTCCATCGCGCCATCGATCACGGCCGCGTCCGGCGCCACCCCGTCTTCCAGCCGTTTGCGGATGGCCGATATCAGGACGAGACCATTGAGAACGGCCACGCCCGAGACAGCAATGAAACCCACTGCTGCGGAGATGGAGAACGGGATGCCGCGCAGCAGTAGTGCGAACACGCCTCCCGCCAGCGCCAGGGGCACAGCCGTCAGAACTGTCGCGGTCAGCATTGCATTGCCGATCGCCATATACAGCGCCGCGGCGATCAGCACGAAGCAGGCGGGCACAATCATGGCGAGTCGCTTGGTCGCGGCTTGCAGGTTCTGGAACTGGCCGCCCCATTCGATGTACATGCCGGGAGGCAACTTGACGTCCCGCGCGATCCGCGCAGCAGCATCGTCTACAAAGCTGCCGAGGTCACGCCCGCCCACATTGGCTTCCACGTACACGCGACGCTTGCCGTTGTCGCGGCTCACTTCGTTCAGGCCCTGTGTGAATCGGAACTCGACAAGCTGCCGCAATGGCACGGAAACCCGCGCCTGGTCCGAGGCGGCTGGCAGCATCACGGGCAGCGCGCCAAGCACATCGAGGTTCTCCCGCTGATTGCCTGGCAGGCGGATGACAATATCGTAGCGCCGATCGCCATCGAATATCTGGCCTGCCGGGCGGCCCGCCATCGCTGCCGAGACGGTATCGGCCACTTCCTTCACCGTCAGCCCATACCGCGCGATAGCGGCGCGATCGAATACGATGTCGAAGGTGGGAAACCCGCTGGTCAGCGGTACGCGCACATCCGTTGCTCCGGGTGTCTTGCGCAAGACGGCGGCAATGCGTTGCCCAGTGGCGGTCAGGTCGTCGAGATTCTCGCCATAGATCTTTACGGCGACATCGCTGCGCACGCCACCGATCAGTTCATTGAAGCGCATCTCAATGGGTTGGGTGACGTCGTAATTGTTGCCCACCATCGGTGCCGTCTTCTCCCGGATACGCTCGATCACCTGTTCCTTGGTGGTTACGCCATCCGGCCATTCACTCTTCGGCTTGAGGATGATGTAGTTGTCGGAGGCGTTGGGCGGCATGGGGTCAGCCGCCAGGCTGGCGGTACCCGCCTTGGAGTACACAGTCTTCACCTCAGGGAGCGAGAGCACGGCGCGTTCCAGCGGCAAATCAATCGCCACCGACTGATCGATCGATGTCGATGGAATGCGAACGGAGGACAGGTTAAGGTTCTGTTCGTCAAGCGTTGGCATGAACTCGCGACCGACAAAGGCGAACGCAACTGCAGCCAGTGCCAGCACCAGCAAGCCGGCGCCGACAAACGGAATCGGTCGCGCCACCGCCCGCTCCAGCCACGGGCGGTACCACTGCTTGGTCGCGACGATCACCCGTACTTCCTTTTCGGAAACTTCCTTGCGTAGCAGCACAGCCAGCATCGCAGGCACGAAGGTCAGGGACAGCACGAATGCGGACGCCAGCGCCAGCATGAGCGTCATCACCATCGGCGAGAACATTTTTCCCTCCACGCCCTGGAATGTCAGGCACGGCAGGAATACCAGGAAGATCACGAGTTGCCCATAGATCGTGGGGCGAAGCATTTCCCGTGACGACAGCAACACTTCGTCCAGGCGTTCCCTCAGCGTCAGTAGACGACCTTCCTGATGCTGACGCTGCGCCAATCGCCGCAGGGTATTCTCGACGATGATCACCGCACCATCGATGATCAGGCCGAAGTCCAGCGCACCCAGACTCATCAGGTTGCCGGAGATCCCAAGCTGATTCATGCCGATAGCACTGACCAGCATCGACAATGGGATGACCAGCGCTGCAATGACGGCAGCGCGCCAGTTGCCCAGCAGCAGGAACAGGATTACCACCACCAGCAAGGCGCCTTCCACCAGATTCTTGGCGACTGTCTCGATGGTGGCGGTCACCAGTTGCGATCGGTTAAGCGTAGGAACGATGACTACACCCGGCGGCAGCGTCTTCGAGATTTGTTCCAGCTTGTCGCCAACATCCTGCGCCACGGTACGGCTGTTCGCGCCAACCAGCATCAGCGCGCTGCCTATCACCGTTTCCTGGCCATTGCGGCTGGCCGCACCGGAGCGAAGTTCTCCGCCAATCTTGACGGACGCCACCTGGCCGACCGTGATCGGCACGTTCTGGCGATGGGCGATCACGGCGCGCGAGATCTCGTCCGCCGACTTGATGCGCGCATCGGCACGCACCAGGTACGATTCACCCGAACGGCGCATGAAGTTCGCACCCACCGAAAGATTGGCATCCTCCAGAGCCTGTGCGAGGTCGCCATATGAGATGCCGTAGGCGGCCATTTTTGCAGCATCAGGCTCGACCACGAACTGCTTGACATAGCCACCCAAGGAATCCACGTCGGCCACACCAGCCGTTGTCCTCAACTGAGGGCGAATGATCCAGTCCTGCACGGTTCGCAGGTATGCAAGCTTCGACACACGGTCATCAAGCCGTTCCCCGCGCTCGGTCAAGAAACTTCCATCGCGTTGCCAGCCCGGCGCCCCGTCCTTGAGCGGTGCGCCCTTGCCATCAGGGTATTGATACTCCACGCTGTAGTGGAATACCTCGCCCAGACCAGTGGAAACCGGACCCATCTGCGGCTCGGCGCCTGCGGGCAGGCTGGGACGTGCCTGCACGAGTCGCTCCGATACCTGCTGGCGCATGAAGTAGAGGTTGGCGCTCTCCTTGAAGATGACGGTGACCTGGCTGAACCCGTTGCGGGACATCGACCGCGTGTTCTCGACGCCGTTCAACCCTGAAATAGCGGTTTCGATCGGATACGTCACGCGCTTCTCGACCTCCACGGGGCTTAGGGTTGGCACCACCGTGTTGATCTGCACCTGCTTGTTCGTGATATCGGGCGTGACATCGATCGGCAGCAGCTTGAGCTGCCAGGCGCCGATTGCGGCAATCACGACCGTCAGGAACAGAACAAGCCATCGGTAGTGAATCGATCCACTGAGGACATTGCCAATCATTCGTCGTCCCCAGCTGCCTTGTTCATCTCGGCCTTCACCAGAAAGGCATTACGCGTTGCCACCTGCTCCCCGGCGCGCACACCGGAGAGAATCTGCGCCATGCCGCCACTGCGCGTACCGACCAGAACCGGCTGCGCACGGAATCCATTTTCCGTGCGCACGAATAACGCATCGGTGCCATCAATGTTCTGTACGGCATCTTCGGGAACCGACAACTCGCCATTGTTGTTTGCCTTGGCGCGCAAGCGAACCTGGACACCTTCGCCTACCACCAGGCGGTCCGAAGGTTGCTCCGGAATCACGACGACCGTGGCCGCGCGTGCACTGCCCGATACGGTTGGCGTGACAGCCTGGATCTTCGCCGGCAACGGCGATCCGTTGGAAAGCAGAATCGCGGCTTGGCCACCCGGTGAAATACGGCCCAGATCCCCTGCAGTGACGGCGGCCTCGACCTGCACGGCGCCCAGGCCAGCCACACGGAACAGATCGGCCTGCTGCGCGACATACGCGCCCAGCGTCACCGATTGGGCAGTAATCTTGCCGGCGATGGGGCTGACCACCGCGACCGCCCGGCCATCGCTTGTCAGGTGCGCAGCCTCGGCAACCGTTGTGGCGCGCTGCGCCTCGGCCTGCGCGACCTCCAGTGCCGCTTTGGCTGATTCCATTTCCTGGCGCGGTGTCACGCCTTGCTGAAACAGACTGGCTTCACGTTCATACGTCCTGCGGGAGAGATCCGCCCTGGCTTGTGCTACCCTGCGTTCCGAAGCCATCGCTGCAGCCTCCGGACTTTCGACGGTGGCCAGCACATCACCGGCGCGCACACCCTCGCCAAGGCGACGTTGAACCCGCAGCACCGTGCCCGCCGCACGGGACACAATCACAGCCTCGCCTCCCGGTACTGCGGCGACTCAGGCAGGCGCCAGAATCTCCGAACCCACCCCAACACTGGCGACCGGCTCGACGGCGATGTTTGCCGCCGCCAGATACTGGGTCGGAATTCGAACCTCTCGTGGGCCTGCCGGTTTGGCTGCCGCTGCTTCCGATGCGGCTTGCGCGTCGGCTGCCTTCGCGGGAACGGGCCCATTCCCCGGCAACAGCACGCGCGCGACGCCGAATCCCATCAACGCTGCTACCGCAGCAACGCCTGCAACCACCGGCCAGCTTGCAGGCTGACGCTTGTTCTTCATCATTTGGTGTCCTCGAATGCCAGGTGGCCGTCCGCCTGGGCAAGCACCGCCAGTGCGCGCACGCGCGCCAGACGCGCGTCAATGGTGAGTTGCCTGGCCTCCAGCAAGGCACGCCGGACGGCAAGCAATTCCATCAGCGGCGTCTTGCCGGCGTTATAACCGACGCGGCCCATTCGATAGGCCTCTGCCGCCGCCCTTTCACCCTCCTCGGCCGCGGTGATCTGGCGATCCGTTGCGCTGACCTGCGAGATGGCGGATCGGCGCGCCGCTACGGCTTCCAGTCGCATGTTGTCGAGCCTGGCCTGCGCGGCCGCGACGCGCTCCACGGCCGCATTGATGCCGCTGCGGTTTTGATCGAACAGGGGAATCGATGCCGTCACCCCGACAACATATCCGCTGGCGTTCGTCCATCCGTATCGACGCACGCCGGCACTTACGCCCACGTCCGGAATCCAGCGCTTTCTTTCCACGCCAACTTGTGCATCCAGCGCATTGCGCTCGGCCTCTGCCGCAGCGACGGTCGGGGCCTCCTGTCCGGGGAGTGCCGCGGTCGGCACGGTGCCTTGTGTCGTTAGCAGGGAACTGGACACCGCGGTGTACGGTTCGGCAGCTCCCGTCATGGCCGACAGCCGCGCCAGTGCATGCGTGGCGTCATTGTCGGCGGCGGCCTGCGCAGCCTGAGCGGCCGCCACACTTGCCTGCGCTTGCGCGCTGCGCAGCGCTGCTTCCTTTCCGGACTGCACTAGCGCACGCGCAGCAGTGAACTCCTCGTTCGCACGTGCCAGGTTTTCCGTCGCCAGCGCCATCCGGGCGGCCATGGCCTCCGCGGCGGCATAGGCAACCGCTAGTTCTGCCGCGTAAGCAACCCGTGCCAGGCGCTCACGCGCTTGCGCTGCGGCATAGTTGCGGTCCCCCACTTCGATTCGTGCGCCCCGCTTGCCACCAACCTCAAATGGCTGGGTAATCGAGTAGGTGTTCTGGCGCTGGCTCGTGCCGTCGCTTGACGGTGCGCCGAGGTTCTCCAGGACCGTATCGATCCGTGGATTCAGCCAGGCACGTGCTTGATTGGCATCGGCATCTGCGGCGCGGACGGTGGCGGCCTGCGCCATCATCGCCGGGGCACTTGCCATCGATTGCTGCAACAGGACACTATAGGGCGGGGCTTCCGCCGCGACCCCTCGCACCGAAGCCAGGAGCCATAAGACGGCACCGATGTAGTGCACTTTGGCTGGCGTGAACAAGGTTACCTGGGTCATCTGAGAGTCGTAAGCTTTGCTACTTCTATCAATACGCGGCGCGAACGGATACACAAGTCGTCGGCACGTCGAAATCGCTCGTCGGCACATGACAGGGGCGCTGCGAGCGCCCTTTCTTCGTCAGTCGACCTTGAGCCGCCCTTTTGCTGCCAGCTTCTTCCATCCCGCCACCTCGCGAGCGATCCGTTCCTGCAGCAAGGAAGGTGTTCCGCCAGCGGCCGAAACACCATCGCGTTGCAGGTGCTCGTTGGCATCAGGCGCTTTCAGAAAGGCATTGACGGCCGAGTTCACCTTTGCGACCACCTCTTGCGAGAGGCCCTTCGGTCCGATCAGACCATGCCAGTGGGGTACGTCGAAACCGGGTATCCCCGACTCGGCAACCGTCGGAACGTTCGGCAGGGCGTTAAGGCGGGTTGGCGTTGTGACCGCTACAGCAACAAGCTTGCCGGCGCGAATGTGCGGCAAGGCAATTGCAACACTGCTGAAGTAGACGTCGCATGTGCCTGCAAGAGTGTCGGACATTGCAGGCGCGGCGCCCTTGTAGGGATGTGCGTCATTCTGATGCCTACGCGATCCATGAAGAGTTCCGTCGCAGCGTGAGCAACCCCGCCCGCGCCGGAGGTCGCATAGTTGATCTTGTCCGGGTTGGTCTTGGCCTTCTGAATCAGGTCACCGATCGTCTTGATGTTGGTCTTCGGGTTAGCGACGATGAGCAGCGGGCCATTCGAGATCTGGACGATGGGCGTCATGTCTGCCACAGGATCGAACCCAAGGTTGTAGACCGCAGCGTTCACGCTGTAGCTCGAAGCGATGAGGGTCAGCGTGTAGCCATCGGGCGCTGAGTGCAATCCCTGCTCCGTGCCAAGGTTACCGCCTGCTCCTGGCCTGTTGTCGACCACGAACGGCTGCTTCAACGCGGCGTTGAGCCTGGAGGCGGTAAAGCGCGCGATGGCATCCGAGCCGCCTCCGGCCGCAAACGGCACGACGATTCTCACAGGCCTTGACGGCCAAGCACCTTGCGCAGGCGCAGGGAGGGCAGCCGCTGCAACCGCGGCCGCAGCTCCGCGCAGAACTGCTCGCCGGCTCAGGCAAAACTCGCTCCTATCTACTTGCGTCAACGTCGTCTCCTTTGAAAACAAGCAATGGTCCTTCGGCGACGCATGGGCGTCTATCGCAAAATCTTCAGCGATTCTTGATCGTTGTGCATGTATCAGGCTTTGGGCGGCCGACCGTTACCTTTGTCGCAGCGACAGAGCTGATGAACTGCCGAATCTAAGAGTCGAATTCGAAGCGGCCGACAGCACGTGTGAAACTCTCGGTACATTCCCCGAGATGGAGGCCGACAAGGGCCGGCCTCCATCAAGGCAGCGGGGACTGACCGAGAGCGAGCTTATCGGTGGAGGGCGTCGTCAATCCGTGGTGGTCGCCCGTGGTAGGGTAGGGTGTTTTGACTTTGGAACCCTGGCGTTCCATATCTCCATGTCAACAGCTTGCACGCTTCCCACCGCCGTCGTTACCCTGGCCGATGCGGCGGCGCTCGATGCGGCGTCGAGTCGCTTTGTGGTGCCCTGCGGCGACGGTGACATCCTTGTGCGTGCCTGGGGCCTGCCTGGGGGCGGCCTACGGTACTGCTGCACGGCGGCTCGGGTAGTTGGGTCCACTGGGCGCGCAACATCAGCGCGCTCGTCAGTGCCGGCCGGCGCGTCTGGGTGCCCGACCTGCCCGGTTTCGGTGACTCTGCGCGGCCGCCTTTGGGCACCGATGCTGACGCGCTGCCTGAACCTGTCGAGCGGGCACTCGACCAACTGCTGGACGGCGCCGCGTACGATCTGGTCGCCTTTTCGTTCGGCACCATGGTCGCCAGCTTCATCGCCGCGCGTTGGCCTCATCGCGTAAGACGGCTGGTGCTGGTCGGTGCGCCTGCGCTCGGCATCGGGCCGGCGAATCCGCTGGGCCTGCGTGCGTGGATGCATCTGTCTCCCGGGCCCGAGCGTGACGATGTCATGCACGCCAATATGCGCGCGCTGATGCTCGCGCGCGAGGCGACGACAGATGACGACAGCCTTGCCTTCCATCTCTACCGCGCTGACCTGCTGCGCGACCGCATGCCCAAGCGTCGTCTGCACCAGACGGACGTCATCCAGCGTACCCTGCCTGCCGTGCGGTGCCCGCTCTTCGGCATCTGGGGCGAACAGGATGCGCTCTATCGGGGGCGCACGGACCTGATCGCCGGTGCGCTGAGCAAGGCACCGGCATTCAGGTGGCTGCGCATCATCCCCAACGCGGGCCACTGGGTGCAGTTCGAGGAAGCCGCGGCATTCGATAAGGTGTTGGACCAGGCTTTGACCGAAAGCTGAACGGTGGTCACCTGAAGCACCTGTTTCGGACTGGCCCGAACGCCTACCGCGCTGACCGCGCGCGCGACAGGTAAGGGAACCGACTCGCGACGCCGTGCGTCCGCTATCTGTCCGACCGACACGAGAACGGCGCTTCCTCGTTAAGCACCATCAGGTGCATTCTGCGCCAGGTGATCGCGTTTCGCGATCGCCCGCCACGACATGATCTGACCGGGGTGCTAGGCCCCGGCGGGACGCCGGGCAAGACAGGTTTCGCAACGCCTGCGTGCCGGCGCCGATGCAGCCAACGGTACAGCGCTGACGACTCGGGGGCCGACCTTGACCGCACTCATTGACCGACATGCTTCCGGGTCTTGCTGAAGATGCGCCATCCCTTGACGCGGCTGATATGCCTGCTGGCCGACTTAGTAAGGCGAACGACTGCTCTACAACTGGGAGCTTCCGCTGATGATGCGTAGGCCCCAGTGGCCGAAATGGGTCGGGAACGGAAGTCCACGGTTCCGGCGGGCCTTGGCGACCGACGAACTTCCGCGTTCGGCCAGGAACGGTCACTGCGAACGTACCCCCCAAAACGGGCATTCAGTTCTCGGGTACTATCGACGTGCCCGATTGCAGGGCTCCCGTTCCCCCGCCGGAAGCCGTTACAGAGGCAGTTCCGCATCCGGTGGTCTTGCAGCTTGCTTGGACTACGACACGCCGGAGGGGTACGCAAGGTGAAAGTACGGGCTGCAAATGCTGGCTACATGCTAAGACGCTAGAATGTCGACTGCTCACCGGACCACAGTCTACGGGTCCACAATTCGCGCTCTGGCTTGCTGATCCGCTAGCGTTGTATGGCGCCGACAGCGCCCCACTCGCGCCTGGTTACGTAAACCCGAAGGCGGACGGGAAGCAGCGGACAGTGAAGGCAATGTAAGCAGTAATCGCGGATAATTGCACGATCATCCTCGCCTTCATAACTGCCGGCAAAAATACGCATCCCATCGAACAAATAGAACGGGGGTCACATGAAGTATGTTTTTCGCAGAAACAGCTCAGTGGGGGCCATGGACGCCGAGTCCGACGAGCAGTTCTTGCGCGACTGCTTTCTCGACACGGGAGACTTGGAGTCTTTGATTGACTCCGACAACCCCAAACGTATTGTCGTTGGCCGTGTTGGCGCAGGGAAAAGCGCTCTACTTGCGCGGCTCCTGGAGACCCAGTCGAATGCCTTCGAGCTTCGCGCGGAGACACTATCGCTGAGCTATGTGGCGAACTCCGACATCATCCAGTTCTTCGAGTCCGCCGGCGTCAAGCTTGACCTCTTCTACCAGTTACTGTGGAAGCATGTTTTCGTGGTGGAACTACTTCGGCGGCGTTACAAGATTACCGAGCATGAACCCTGGGGCTTTTTGGATAATTTCCGGGATCTCTTCCAGAAAGACCAGGCAAAGAAACGCGCCGTGGAGTATCTCCGCCAGTGGAACGACCAATTCTGGCAGGACACGGAGACACGCGTCAAAGAGTTCACCACCAAACTCGAGCGCAAGCTTGCCGGTACGCTGGATGCAAAGGTTCATGGCTTCTCACTAAATGCTTCAGCGGCGAAAAACCTTACTGACGAGGTAAAGGCAGAAGTCATCCATAAGGCCCAGTCCGTCGTCAACGAGAATCAGGTTCGGGAGCTTGGAGAGATCATTACGCTCTTGGCGGATGAGATCTTCACCGACCCCAAAATAGGTTTTACATCGTCATCGACAGGCTAGACGAGTCTTGGGTTGACGATCGCATCCGATACAAGCTGATTCGAGCTCTCGTTGAGACAATCAGGGCATTCCAGCGCGTCAGGTCAGTCAAGGTCGTTATAGCGGTTCGGGAAGACCTGCTGCGGACGGTCTTCGAGTCAACTCGCGAGGCAGGCTTCCAGGAAGAAAATTCGAAAGCCTTATCCTCCGCCTGAGGTGGAGCAAAGCCCAGCTTAGGCAGCTCCTGGACCTTCGTATCGAGAAGCTCATCAGAGAACAGTTCACGCAGAGGAAGGTCACATTCGACGACGTTTTCCGGGGCGCAGTTCGAAACGAATCCGCCATCGACTACCTTCTCAGCAGAACTTTATTCAGACCACGCGACGCCATCTCGTTCGTCAACTGCTGCATTGAGCTTTGCGAGGGAAAGGAGGCGGTCCCACCTTCCGTCGTTCAAGACGCAGAGCGCAAGTACTCTATGGGGCGATTGCGATCTCTCCGTGACGAGTGGAGTGGCCACTATTCTTCGCTCAACGCATGCGCTGAACTCATCCGGGGGAGACAATCCCATTTCAAGTACTCCGAAATCACCGAACAAGACTTGGCTGATTGCGTCCAGGAGCATTGGACTGAAATCGAGGAGACTGACCCTTTAAGGATTGCAGCAAACGACTACATGCAGAGCACGCGCTCTGCCAACTCTTGCATTATTCAGATTTTGAAGGTCCTCTACACGACATCGATAATCGGCATCAAACCAGAGGCCACGGAACGGGTGAGCTGGTCGCATCTCGATGACCGCGGAATCTCCGACGGCCAGTACAAGAAGAGCTCGGCAATCAATGTGCATCCAATGCTTTGGCGCGCCTTGGATATCGTTCAGCCTGTTCGGATAGATAGTCGCCGGCGCGACGACCGGCAGAAGGCTGCCAGCAAGGAACTCAAAACGAAGGTAGCCTAATTAAGTGACACCTCGACCGCAACTCGCGGTTCTAAGTGCCATTCGGTTCGTCCATGATGGATGAACACCGTGCGAACTGCCGGACAATCAGGGGGCCTCAAATGTGGTCCCCATCCATTCGGTGCTTAGGCAGCTTCTTCAATCAGGAACCTGTTCGGATTCCTTCCCAGCCACGCCGGTGCGCGACCGCGGCCCGACCAGGTCGCACCTGTCTTCGGGTCACGATACTTCGGAGGCAGCGGTTCCTTTGCTACCTTGGCGGCTCCGCTACCGGCGGGTCGACCCCGACGGCGCTTGCCTTGAATGTCTTCGCCGGACAGACCGTACTGCTCCATAAGCGTCCGGATGTGATCGATGACCCCTGCCACTTCTGTTGCGCGAACTTCTGCGAGTTGAGCTTCCAGAGCTTCCTTCTGCACCAGCAGTTGCTTGTAGGTTGCCATGCAAATCCTCAATGGAGCGGTTAGAGAAGTCTAAAATTTACCGAATCTCGTCCAGTATAGAAGTTCCTAAGCCGGCCCATGCCATTTCAACGCGCTACGCGCTAGCGATTGAGTACTGGGCTGCTGCCGGTCCGGTGGACACCGACCTAAGCTTCTTGCGCCTTTTGGAACTCTATCGGGCTGACATAGCCGAGCGTCGAATGTCGGCGCGTCGGGTTGTAGAACCGCTCGATATAGTCGAACACGTCGGCTCGCGCTTGCTCCCTGGACAGATTACCTTGTGAACCGCCCCGGTTTTCGAGGAGGCCGATTGGTTTAAGTTGAGGCCGCCACAGCGCCTCGCTGGCGAGTTGCCGCCAGTAGTTTGCCTCAGCTTCAGCCGGAGGGATGTACCCGATGGGCTCAAGCAGTCGGATGTGGTTGAGCCAGCGCACCCATTGCAGGGTGGCCAGTTCCACGGATTCCCTGGACTTTCAGGGCGCTCGGCGGTGAATCAATTCGGCTTTGTACAGCCCATTGATGGTCTCGGCCAGCGCGTTGTCGTAGCTGTCGCCACGACTGCCGACCGAGGGTTCGATGCCAGCCTCGGCCAGGCGCTCGGTGTAGCGAATGGACAGGTATTGGGAGCCTCTGTCGGAATGATGAACCAAGGCATCGGAGCTGGCCGGTTGGCGGTCATACAGAGCCTGTTCCAGGGCATCCAGCACGAAGTCCGTACGCATGGTGCTGTTCACGCGCCAGCCTACGATTCGCCGCGCAAATACGTCGATGACGAACGCCACATACAGCCAACCCTGCCAGGTCGAGACATAGGTGAAGTCCGACACCCATAGTTGATTGGGCCGCTCGGCTTGAGGCGTTCGCGCTTGCTGCTGGTCAGGCCCTCGCGTTGCCCGCTGTCGACCTCCTCACGCTTGACCCAGTCCAGCAGCGTCTGCGATACGCAGCCAATCTTGGGCGCGATGGATTCAACGGCTGCCCATAGCGAGGGGTATTCGCCTCGATGCTCCTGCACCATGCGCACGGCACGCTCGCGCACCTCGGGTGAGAACTTGTTCGTCTTGTTCATGGCTCCATTCTCTCAAGAGTTGGAGCCTCCTCAAGCCAAATCCCGGGGCGGTTCAGGGGATATCGAAGCCCTCGTTATCCAGCAAATACAAGAGGCGCTGAAAACAAAGCGCTGAGGGCATTCTCCCGGTCTAATGGATATCACTCTCTGGCCCATCCCAATGACCGCTCAGCGTCGCGAGCCGCCGATGGAGCCGGGCCTGGCCTGTGACTGGGGCGGACGACGGGGACCGGCCAGAAGCGGCCAGTCAACAACCACCACCACATTGCACACAATACGTAGTCTGGTCCTCAAAGGCATCCACCGCACCATGCAACGACACACCCTGTATGCGTATGTAGATGGGACTGACCTCGACGACGTTGCAGTGGCTATCGAGCGGGAGCTCGTCGCACTTGCAGACTCGTCAGGCTGGGTCGCTTCGCGCCCAATTGTGGTGAACCAGAAGAGCATGCACGCTGGTAGCCGACCAGATGACTTGCCGGACTGGGACCTAGGAGTCAACTTGACCCTGCCCGAGCCTGAATTCGAGCCAACTGATTGGTTTGCTGACATCGAACGAGTTGTGGCGCGCTTGGCCCAACTGCATTCGAAATTCGGGCGCGATTTCGTCATTGGCATTGCGGATAACGCAAGCGGCGTGGCCGACGACCTTTTTCACATCGAATCAGAGACCACAGACTTAGGTAAGCTGCGTATGCTCATCGGGGCTTAGGCTGTCCAACGTCGTGATGGAGAAGTGTTTTGCTGCGGCTACCGCCTATCGGCCAGCACCGGTCGCTCACTAGAGGCTGCTTCGCGTTGCACACGTACGACGACAGAGAATCGGATTTACATGAACCTCGCTTCCCTCATCGCGGACCTGGAGTCGGTCGATAACACACTCACCATCGTCGCAAAACGACCATGGACCGCAAACTCGGACGCACGGTTGGTTTCATTGACCGACGAGTACCGCATTCCTAGCAACGTACTGCAAGAGGGCTTTGAGTATTTTCTTGAGGTGTCAATAGCTCTCGATGAAGTACTAGGCGAACTCGCGAGCCAACTCTCACCGGCTCAACGGGTCGCAGCGATTGTCTACTACGCTGAAAATGACGCTTATCCAGATTGGCTCAATACGATAGCTCGGTCCTTGCGTGGATGACCGCTTCGCGGTGACCAGCGTGGCGAATTGGGTGTCTGCTCAGGGTCGGTAACCGCCGATTGGAGGCGATAGCGGCAGTACTTCTTGCGCATGCGTCACGCCGTGATTTCCTGACTGGCGCATTGGCTTTTGGCTTTTGGCTTTTGGCTTTTGGCTTTTGGCTTTTGGCTTTTGGCTTTTGGCTTTTGGCTTTTGGCTTTTGGCTCTTGGCTCTTGGCTCTTGGCTCTTGGCACGCTGGCGACCTTCGGCAACCTTCGGCAACCGGAGCATTGCGAAGATTGAGTTGCCGCTTCTTCCTGAGCGTTAACATGAGATCGCCGCGTAGCGATGGCTGCGCGGCGATCCTGTCCTACGGTGCAAGTTTCGGGCGGAGGCGCCACACGGCGCCAGCCTACTCCCGAGCGTCGGAATCGCTAGCAAAAGGCATCTACTGCACGCGGACGCTAGGGCTCAGTCCGCTGCTTCTTCTCGAATTTAGACAACTCCTCGAGTTGCGATCGAACCTTCTCTAAGATGGCGCGTTGCTCAGATCGCGTACGCGACCGCAAATATGTGAGTGCCACCAATGTAAGTGGATGTACGTTGAGAGCCTCGGCAAGAGAATCAATTTTGTCCAGTGTCGGACTCTTTAACCCTCGCTCTAGGCTACTGACGTATGTCCGGCTGGAAACCACATCCAGCGCCTCTTGCGGAGCTTTCCGGAACCGCCGCACTGTACGCAACGCACCACCAAAGTTCTCTCTGAGCGTCATGGGAAGAGCTGAAGCAAATCCCATAATCTCGTCTTTATGAACACTATAGAGCTACAATCTATAGTGTTCATTACCTTGGAGAGAGTCGTGTTCTTAACGCAGGAAGCTTGGCGTCATCCCAATCCTTCATTACAAGCCCTGGTTGCACCCGCCCAAGCCTGGCAATGCGTTAGCGTTGACGAAATGCGCCCTAGCCTTCTGTTGGAGGTGAAGCACCTCGACCCCAGCGAACTGCCGAATTGGATTCTGTCCTCGTCAATGGAGGACGTGGTCGATATGCTTATTCATGCGCCAGAGCGAATCGGCGCCGTTCAAGCACTGGTGCCTAGCGGGCTGCACAAATCAGGAACCTGGCATTTGGAGCCAGTGGTCGGCATCGACGAATGGGTTCTGGGCAATCGCTCGGGACTTGAATGCCATACGGAATCGGGCGAGCGGTACGCATTTGTGCCGAGGCCAGCGAACTCGGAAACGCACCGTCAATGGAAACTTCCTGCTGCTGCGCTCTGCGATGGAATGACGACCTGAGCGGCAGTCCTGCCCGGCTGCCTAGCAACTTGTGCGACTGGACGTCAACCAGCTCGCGCCATTTAGTGCACGCGGCCGCGCCTGACTTGGCCGCCATTGTTCGGCAACGACACAGCAATGCATAGGAAATGTGAGGCCCAAACACATGCGAACGGTGAGCCAATTAGATCAGCTTCGAAACCACGTACCGATTGGCCAGGATCGCCTTGGCGCGTTTGTCGCGCTTGCCTCGATTCCACAACCATACATTCGCGAACTGATGCAGTTGATTCAGCGGGAGATGGTCCCCATCTTCCATCACGAATCGGCAGGTGACTGCATATATCCTTGGGATTGGTACGCGTGGCTGGAGAATGCACTCTTTTGCCCATTTGAACGCGAAAGAAACTGCCACTGCTGATATGGCTAACACAAGCAAGCCGAGTGAAAAGCTGCGGGCAGACGTTGTTGCCCTGCAAAAACGAAGTGTCCAGGTTGGCTGGCCCTGGCAGAGATTTCGGACAACGCCAAGTCGCACAGGCCCGTTCGTAGTGCCTATAAGGGGAAACTTCGCGTATCGCTGACAGGGCTCTAAGCGATCATTGACTGCTGCAACCGGCGCAAACTTCGGAAAGTGCCCAGTCGCGCTGATGGCGCTAATGTTGGCACTCGACCATGCCGGTGCAGCACGCCCGGTTAGCCGCATACCCCGTGATCCCTTGCTTTGGGCGGAAGGCTAATTCTTGCCCTACAACTACTGCGTCCACGTCTCCGCACGCCGGTTAGGGCGCCACAAGCGGGTCGGCCGAGCCACTATCCGAACGCCATGCGCCACAGCCACCACGTGACGGCACCCTCCCCATCCTGAACGACGAGCTGGCCTCTCTACCCCTTCTGACGCGAACTGGAATCAAGTGTGAAGGTTCAGGCGCAATCCGCTGCAAGCTCAGTAATATTAGCCGCGGTGATTCCGAAAAGAGTACAGTTGATCGCATGCCGCGTCCGCACGGCAAACGGTCCGCATCACGCTTTGATGATGTCAGGACTCGAATGCACCAATCTGTGCGAACAATGACAAGTCGAATTTCTGTCATTTTTGTCGTTATCCGTGGCAAATAATCGGCAACAACAAATGGAGAAGGTCGGTACGGCCGCCTCCAGCAAGGCTTTGGGGCGATTGAAAGCCCCGCGTACCGACCTTAATGGCGCGACGTACCGACCTTAATGGCGCGACACAACACAAAATGCCCAAGACTTCTGCTCAAACAAAGTGCATTGATTATCCCAATACTCAGTCCAGCGGCGATACGGCTGTGTGCTAAGGCGAACGTTACCGCAGCCAGGACCTGCACCGCGGGTGTACTCCTAAATGAACGCCGCACGCTCGGTGGCAATTGGCCGGTCTCAAGTTCCACGAACTGTCCTATTGGTGTGACATGCCGCCCGCGTTCCGAATGACAAGACGCACCATTTTAGGCATCAATAGATGCTATAAGTCCTGCTTGTACTCGCGGAGGTTCCCATGCGTACGACTATTGCGCTTGACGACGAATTGTTAGCCAAGGCGCAAGCCTATACGGGCCTGTCGGAGAAAACGGCAATTGTGCGCGAAGCGCTAAAGGCCTTGATCCAGCGTGAAGCGGCCAAACGACTCGCGAACCTTGGCGGAAGCCAACCGGGCATCCAAGGGGCGGCGCGGCGCCGGCAGGACATCGAATGATTCCTGTCGACAGGTCGATGTGGATTGATCACATCAACACACACCCCGCAGAAGGGCAAAGCACCCCTGTGCAGGCGAGAGCGCGTAATGCGCGTCAGGGACGGGGCATCGATCCGAATTGGAGCAAGTCTGCTAGTCGAGAAGCGCCCCGTTCTCCTCCCGGCCTCCTCGTCCTGCACATCCTTCGCAGGGAGCCGCGTCAAGGAGGCGTCAGAGTAAGCTCCATTGCCCTTTTTAATCGGATCCTCGTTGCGCAGATCATGCCGATCGTCGTCGCGCGCCACATCGGAAGCCACATACGGACCGAACTAGAGTTTCAAGGGACTGGAGGAAATTCTTGTTATCGTCTGGACTGGTAGACCACAGCCGGACCGACGCACGCCCACTTGAGCAGGATTGACCCAATGAAATCAATGGCCCTTAGTGTAGTGCGAGCAGATTTTGAGAAGACGATAGTCTCAGTCTGCAAGAACAGCGAGCCACTCGTCATCAAGAGACGGCGTGGCGCACCTGTGGTGCTCATGTCGCTTCAGGCCTACGAGAGCATCCAGGAGACGCTGCACCTGTTGGGGACCGAGAAGAACGCGACCCGGTTGCGTGAGTCCATTACGGAGTTTCGTGCGAGCCAGCCCCGGCGCAAGGGCACCAGACAGTACCCGTAAGCCTCCCCGTTAGACCAGACAATGTCCGCCATTTTGGGAGGGCGGAGCTAGTCCGTTTTGGCCGAATAGCTATTTCGGAGGGCTGAAAATGCAAACGGTACGGGCCCAGCCCTCCTCCCTCTCGGGATGAAGCATAGGTAGCCGTACCAAATTTATTTTAGTTTCGTACCGGTACTATTTTCGCCCTACAAACATCTGCTGAACGGCCCCGCCCCTCGCCTCAGATGCTGAAATAGGTTCATCTCCTGAATCTGCATGAACAATCGCTGCACGCCCTGCAGTGCGGCCCACAGCCGGTCGCATTCGAGGATCGTCAGCGCGTGGTGCAGTTGCTTCATGCGCCCTCTGACGAGCGGGCCACCAACACTGACGACCTTGTTCGCAAACGGAAGGTACCAGTGTCGATCGACTACTTCAGCCCGTTGATCGCGCTCTGCCACGGGAGGCACGCACGGGACTGACCGGCGATCGCTGGGACACCACCTTTGCGCACACGCCAGGAATGCAAAACCACGGTGGGGCGGCAGATCAATCCACCCTACATGGATGTACCGCCACGGAAGCCCCTCGCCGGATATGCGCACGCGGGCCGTACGTCCTCGCCCTCCATGCCTAGGCCCTTCTAGCCAGCACCACGCACGCCCGCCGCTCCCAATTATGAGCACTAAGTCTGAGAATCTTTGCAAGGTACTTTGAGAATTTGGGCCTTACTCTGAGAATGGACACCTGCGACACCCCGCCACACCCACTTTCCTGCGCACGTTTTAAGTTTTGTTCTAAACTTTCACAAATTTCTGAAAATTCAAAACAAAGACAATGCAGCTCTCGCCCCTGGTCCAGCGCTTTGTCCTCCACTTCGGTGAGATGGGCAGCCGCTGGGGATCAATCGAACGGTTGGTCAGATCTATGCCCTGCTTTTCACCGCCGCGCGGCCCCTGAACGCCGATGAGATCGCGGAGTCACTTGGCTTTTCGCGCTCCAACGTCAGCATCGGGCTCAAGGAACTGGAATCGTGGAACCTGGTGAAGCTGTCGCACCAGCCGGGCGACCGTCGCGAGTATTTCTCCGCGCCTGACGATGTCTGGGCGATCTTCCGTACGCTGGCCGAGGAACGGCGCCGGCGCGAGATCGATCCCACGCTGTCGATGCTGCGCGAGGTCCAGCTGGAAACGCCGCTGTCCGACGAGGACCGGCACGCGCAGGCCCGTATGAAGGAGATGTACGGGCTGATCCTGCTGGTCACCACCTGGTTTGGCGACATGCAGAAGCTGGACGTCGCCACCCTGGAAAAGCTGATGCGCCTGGGCTCGCGCGTCACCAAGCTGCTGGACGTCAAGGACCGCCTGACCTCTGCCATCGGCATGGGCAGTGCCGCGAAAGACAAGGCCACGAAGGCCGAGAAGGCCCCGGCGAAGTCCGCCGGCAGCAAGCCCCCCGCAAAGTCTGCCCGCCCCCCGAAGGAGTAACCCGTGTTTGCAAGTGTCGATCCGGTGATACTGGCGCGCATCCAGTTCGCCGCGAATATCACGTTCCACATCCTGTTCCCCACCATCAGCATCTCGCTGGCGTGGGTGCTGCTGTTCTTCAAGCTGCGCTACAACAAGACCGGCGACGAAAGCTGGATGGACGCCTACCGCGTCTGGGTCAAGATCTTCGCGCTGACCTTTGCGCTGGGCGTGGTCAGCGGCATTACCATGAGCTTCCAGTTCGGCACCAACTGGCCCGGCTACATGGAGACCGTGGGCAATATCGCCGGGCCGCTGCTGGCCTATGAAGTGCTGACGGCGTTCTTTCTCGAAGCCACCTTCCTGGGCATCATGCTGTTCGGCATGCGGCGAGTGGGCAATCGCATGCACACCATCGCCACGCTGCTGGTGGCCGGCGGCACCACGCTGTCCGCGTTCTGGATCCTGGCACTGAACTCGTGGATGCAAACCCCGGCCGGTTTCGAAATGATCGACGGCCGCGCGCACGTCACCAGCTGGTTCGAAGTCATCTTCAATCCGTCGTTCCCGTACCGGCTCGTGCATATGCTGCTGGCATCGGGCTTGACCGTGGCTTTCCTGGTCGCGGGCATCTCGGCGTACCGCTGGCTGCGCCAGGACCGCAGCCGCGAAGTCCTGCATTCACTGCGCACCGGCGTGACGCTGGCGGCGATGCTGATTCCGCTGCAGATCGTCGCCGGAGACCTGCACGGTCTGAACACGCTGCATCACCAGCCCGCCAAGATCGCCGCGATGGAGGGCATCTGGAAGACCGAGAAAGGCGCGCCGGCCGTGCTGTTCGGGCTGCCCAACGCCAGCACGCAGTCGAACGACTTCGAGATCGCGATTCCGAAGCTGGCATCGATCTACCTGACCCACAAGGTCGATGGCGAGATCAAGGGCATCGACGCCTTTGCCGACCGCCATCCGCCCGTGGCCCCGCTGTTCTTTGCCTTCCGCATCATGGTTGGCGTGGGCCTGCTGATGCTGGCCGCGTCGTGGCTGGGCACCTGGCAGATCCGCCGGCAAGGCGCGCCGTCGCCATGGCTGGCGCGCGTGCTGGTGGCGATGACGTTCTCCGGCTGGATCGCACTGGTAGCGGGTTGGTACGTCACAGAGATCGGCCGGCAGCCCTACCTGGTTTATGGCGTGCTGACCACCGCGCAGGCTGCCTCCAAGGTGCCCGCCACGATGATCGGCAGCACGCTGGCGATGTACCTGTCGCTCTACCTGGCGCTGATCGTCGCCTACATCTCCGTGGTGTTCCACCTGGCCCGCAAGGCGGGCAAGCCCGGTGGGTCCGATACTGACATCGAAACGCCGCAACCCGTCATCGGCCAACCCAGGAGCGCGCAATGAACACGGCGACGATTCATGACCTGACCCAGCCGGCCGGCTGGCTGCCGCTGGTGTTCCTGGCGCTGATGGGCCTGGCGATGCTGATCTACGTGATCCTGGACGGCTACGACCTGGGCGTGGGCGTGCTGCTGCGCCGTGCCGACGATGCCGACAAGGACACCATGATCGCGTCGATCGGCCCGTTCTGGGATGCCAACGAAACCTGGCTCGTTCTGGGCGTGGGGCTGCTGCTGACGGCATTCCCGCTGGCGCATGGCGTCATCCTGACCAACCTGTACCTGCCCGTGGCGATGATGCTGGCGGGGCTGATCATCCGCGGCGTGGCATTCGACTTCCGCGTCAAGGCGCGCGATCCGCACAAGCCGTGGTGGAACTTCGCGTTCTACGCGGGATCGCTGCTGGCCAGCTTCTCGCAGGGACTGATGCTGGGCCTGTATATCACCGGCTTCCGCTACGATCTGCCCAACCTGCTCTTTGCCGTGGCCGTGGCCTGTGCCTGGTGGCCGGCTACTGTCTGCTGGGCGCCTCGTGGCTGATCATGAAGACCACCGGCAGCCTGCAGTTGCGCGCCATCTACTGGGCGCGGCGCAGCCTGTGGCTGACGGCGGCCGGCGTGGCGGCGATCTCGGTGGTCACGCCGATGGTCAGCACACGCATCTTCGACAAGTGGTTCGCGCTCCCGAACATCATCATGCTGGCGCCGATCCCGTTGCTGACGATAGGGCTGTTCGTGGCCATCGAGCGGTTCCTGCGCCGCATGCGCGACCTGCACGCGAGCGGCAACGACCGCTGGTGCTGGGTGCCGTTCGCCGGCACGGCCGTGATCTTCGTGCTGGCGTTCAATGGCCTGGCCTACAGCCTGTTCCCGTACCTGGTGGTGGATCGCATCGACATCTGGCAAGCCGCCAGCGCGCCCGAATCGCTGATGGTGATCCTGCTGGGCGCGGCGGTGGTTTTGCCCACCATCCTCGGCTACACGGCCTACGCGTACCGCGTGTTCTGGGGCAAGGCCACCGACCTGCGCTACGACTGACGGGCATCCGCAGCCGGGCGCTGCCGGCTGCGGCGCCAAGGCGGGTGTATGCTGGCGACAGCCCAGACAACACCCGCTTTTCTGCTTCTTACCTTGTCCGCCTCGCCCGACCCCACTCACCGTGCGCCTCCGGGCGCCACCACCGGCCCGCTGCTGCGCCGCCTGCGCAGCCACGCCGGCAACCAGGTCCGCGCGCTCACACGCAGCAATTCCGGCCTGACCCTCGACTACGACAATCCGCCCGGCGACCCCGGCCTGTTCGGCCCGGACGCGGTCTGCTGGCGCGTGCATGCCGATTTCCCCGCGATGCTGGCGGGCGGCGTCAGCGCGCTGCTGCTGCAGGCGCTGCACCCGCGCGCGCTGGCTGGCGTATGGGATCACTCCACGTTTCGCACCGACATGCAGGGCCGCCTGGGCCGCACCGCGCAGTTCATCGCCGGTACCACCTATGGCAGCCGGGCCGATGCCATGCAACTGATCGAACGGGTGCGGCGCATCCATGCGTCGATCCAGGGCACCGCCCCGGACGGCCAGCCCTACGCGGCCGACGATCCTGACTTGCTGACGTGGGTGCACGTGGCGGAGGTTTCGAGCTTCATGGCCGGATACCTGCGCTATGTGGGTCCGCTGTCCGTGGCGGAACAGGACCGGTATTTCGAGGAAGAGGCCACCGTGGCGGCGCTGCTGGGCGCGGCCGACGTACCGCGTTCGCGCGCGCAGGTCGATGCCTATCTGGAGGCCCAGCGCGCGGGCCTGATGAACAGCGACCGGACGAAGGAAGTCGTGCGGCTGATCATGGCGATGCCGGTGGCCAATCCGCTGCTGGTGCCGGCCGTGCGGACCATGGCGGATGCCGGCGTGGCGTTGCTGCCGCCCTGGGCGCGCCGGATGCTCGAGTTGCATCGGCCGTCACTGCGCCGCTCACTGGCGCTGGCCGGCATGCGCGGCCTGGCGCCCACGCTGCGCTGGGCGCTGGGGCCAGGACTGGCGGCAAGGGCGAGACGGCGGGTGGCCGCAAAAACTACCGCTGTCTGACTCCCCTCTCCCGCCGTGCGGGAGAGGGGAGCAAACCCGTCGTGAATCTATTCCGCCGCAGCCGCTGCCTTGGCCGCCGCTGCCGGACTCCCGCGCAGCGTCGTTTCCTTCAGCCGGGCCACGAAGAACGGAGCGATCAGCGACACCGCCGCGCTCATCAGGAACAGCACGCGGAATGCCCGCTCGGCGGCCAGGCGTACCGCGGCCGCGTCGCCCTGGTCGCCGCCCGACATTGCCCGGCGGAACATGCTCATCAGCACATCCTCGCCACCGCTCATGTCCGATACGGCCACGCCGCTGTGCCGCAGCAGCGCGATCAGCACCGTGGTCAGCACGGCCACGCCGACCGCACCGCCCAGCAGCCGCGAGAACGCCGTCAGCGCCGTGGCGATACCCACCTGCTGCGGCGGCACCGAATTCTGCGTCGCCACCAGCCCGCTGGGCAGTTGCAGGCCGATCGACAGGCCCAGCACGATCATCACCAGCGCGGCCAGCGTCACCGATTGCGGCGGCGTGAAGGCCAGCGCCACGATGGCCACCGGCGCCACCAGGCAGCCCGTCATCTGCAGCGGCTTGTAGCGGCCGCTCCACGACATCAGCCGGCCCGAGATATAGGCACCGAACGGAATCGCCAGCGTCAGCGGCACCAGCCGCAGCGCGGCCGTGTCGGCATGCGCGCCGCCCACCACCTGAAAGCGCAGCGGCAGCAGCACCGACATCGCAATCAGCTGGAAGAAGCACAGGAACAGCGTCAGGCAACAGATGGCCACGGTTGGCACACCCAGCATGGCAAGCGGAATCACGGGGTCGGTGGCGCGGCGCTCCTGCCACACGAACACCAGCAGGCCAATCACGCCAACTGCCAGCAGGCCGATGGTATGCGGCTCCAGCGGCGAATGGCCCTGCCCCAGGCGGGTCAGGAACACCAGCACGCCCGACAGGCCGCCGCCGAACAGCAGCGCGCCCAGGTAATCGATCTTGTGCTTGCGGCCACTGACCGGCAGATGGCGCAGCGCGCGGCGCACCACGACCAGCGCGATCAGCGACAGCGGGATGTTGATCCAGAAAATCCAGCGCCACGACAGGAAGTGCGCCAGGTAGCCGCCGATCACCGGCCCCGCCATGCTGGCCACGGCCCAAACGCCGCTGACATAGCCCTGGTACTTGCCGCGCTCGCGCAGCGGCACCACGTCGGCAATGGTGGCCTGCGACACCGAGATCAGGCCGCCACCGCCCAGGCCCTGCAGAATGCGCGCGACGATCAGCATCGGCATCGTCGTGGCCAGCGCGCACGCGATCGATGCCAGCAGGAACAGCACGATGGAAAAGGTCAGCACCGAGCGGCGCCCCAGCACGTCGGACAGCTTGCCGTAGATCGGCGTCACCACCGTCGACGCCACCAGGTAGGCCGAGATCACCCAGGCCATGTCCTCGAAGCCATTGAGCTGCAGCGCGATGTCGGGCAGCACCACGGCAACGATGGACTGTTCGAGCGCGCCCAGCAGGATGGCAAGCATCAGGCCAAAAATGACCTGCATGACCGGGACGTCGGCCGGGGGGCGTCGGGGGAAAGCCTGGATGAGGGCGCTGCGGACATGGAGTGGCCTGGCTGGCAGATGAAGGCCCGGGCGGGCTTCGCTGCTCTTCTGACGATGAAGGAGAGCGGCTATTTTAGGCGACTGCTGAAAACCGCGCTTGTCCAATCCCTTTCAGCGCCAGCTTTCCCAGCCCGTTTCGCGCCAAAAGAGACATATTGCGCACTTGCCAAACCCCAGGATCGATGCTGATCCCAGCCTGCGCGTACTGCCGGACGAAACCGCAGCGGGCGGCCCCACGGATGCCGCGCCGCTGCATGACCCTGAGAATCAGAACGTTTCCCAGTCGCCGGTATCGGCCGTCGCCGGCGTCGGCGCGGCGGCCGGACGACGGCGGGCCGGCGTGCCCAGCACCGGTTCCTTGCGCTGATGAGCGACCGGCGAACGCGGCGCCGCAGGCTTGGCAGGCTGGCGCGACAGCACGGGCTGGGCCTTGGCCTTGCGCTGTACTGGCGGCCGGGCGGCGGCCGGCACGGCGGCGACGCGGGCCGGGGCCGATGACGATGCCTTCACCGGGGCCGACGCAGCCGCTGCCCGGGCGGGCTTGGGCGACATGGCAGGCTTGGCGGTTTTGGTTGCCGTGGCAGGCTTCACTGGCGCGACGGCCGGCGCAGGCAGTGCCCGGGCCGGATTGGCGGCGATGGCGCGTGCGGGCCTGGCGGGTGCCGCCATCGCCACGCGCGGCGTGGCCGGGCGTTCGCTGAAGGCTTCGGCTGCCGCGTGGTCGCCGTGCCCCAGGTCGAAACGCGCCACTTCGGTGACCAGGCCGCCGGCCTGCTGCATCAGGCTTTCGGCGGCGGCGCTGGCTTCCTCCACCAGCGCGGCGTTCTGCTGCGTCACGCTTTCCATCTGCGTGATGGCCAGGCTGACCTGTTCGATGCCGGCGGTCTGCTCCTCGCTGGCCGACGAGATCTCGCCCATGATGTCCGTCACGCGGCGCACCGCGGTCACGATGTCGTCCATCGTCTTGCCGGCCACTTCCACCTGCTTGGCACCGTCCTGCACCTGGCGCACCGAGCCATTGATCAGTTCGCCGATTTCCTTGGCCGCCGACGAAGACCGCTGCGCCAGGCTGCGCACTTCCGCCGCCACCACGCTGAAGCCACGGCCCTGCTCACCCGCGCGCGCCGCTTCCACGGCGGCGTTCAGTGCCAGGATATTGGTCTGGAACGCGATGCCCTCGATCACGCCGATGATCTCCGACACGCGCGCCGACGACTTCGAGATGCCATCCATCGTATCGACCACGCTGCGCACGACGCGGCCGCCCTCGGTGGCCACGTCCGACGCGTTGACGGCCAGCTGGTTGGCCTGGCGCGCATTCTCGGCGTTCTGGCGCACCGTCGACGTCAGTTGCTCCATCGATGCCGCGGTCTGCTCCAGCGACGCGGCCTGTTCCTCGGTACGTTGCGACAGGTCGGTGTTGCCAGTGGCGATTTCGCGGGCAGCCGTGTCGATCGAACCGGCCGCCTGCTGGATGCCGCGCACCAGCGTGCCAAGCTGGCCGAAGGCCCGCTCCAGCGCGCCGAGCATGCGGCCCATCTCGTCCTGGCTGCGCACCTGGATTGCATGGCCCAGCTGGCCTTGCGCCAGCGCTTCGGCCGCATCCAGTGCCTGGTGGGCCGGGCGCGTCACAGAGCGCGTCAGTCCGATGCCGAGCAGCGCCGCAATCACCGCCGCCGCCGCCGACATGCCGATCAGCACGTTGCGCGTGAAGACATACTGCGCCGATGCCTCCTCGACGGCGTCCATGGCCATCTTGCGGCCCAGGTCGGCGGCGGCATCCAGCCGGTCGAAGTAGGCCGCCTGGGCCGTCGGCAGCGTCACCACCAGCCCGGCGCGGGCGCCGTCGAAGGCCCCGCCGCGCAGCTGCTGCATGACGAGGTCGAGCTGGCCGTTGTAATTGGTGCGCGCCTGCATCAGTTCGTCGAACTTGACCTTGGAATCGGCGTTTGGCGATGCCCGCATGACCTTGCCCAGGTCTTCCAGCGTGGCGCTGACCTGTTCGCGGATCTTGCCGATCTTCCCGGCGTTCTGCTCGGCCAGGGCCGGGTCCTCCGTCAGCGCGGTGTCGCGCACCAGGATGCCGATGGTCAGCACCTGTTCCTTGGCCTGCTTCAAATCCATCACCCGCAGCAGCCGTTGTTCCACCGCCTGATGCATGGCGTCGTTCATGCTGCCCAGCGCCCTGACACCCACCGCGGCCACCACGGCCAGCAGCACCACCACCACGGCGAATGCCAACGACATCCGCGCCCCGATACCCCATTTCCGCAAGCCCATTACTTCGTACCTTTCGTCTGTCCGGTTGGTGTTGTACGAGCTGCGTCCGCCCGAAGAGGGGCGTCGCACCGCCCGGTAACGGCGGGCCGCGCGGCACACTTGAGCGAATATTTGAAATGGGGGGAAAAGTCGCTGCTCTTCCACAAATTGGGGCGGCAGCGCATGGCGTCTAATCTGCGTCAGGCACTTCGATCCCACCGCAAAGGGGTGGGCGAGGCAGTCGCCGGAAACGGCGGATGGCAACGCAGGACGCGGGCTCAAAAAAAGAAGCCCACGCGCGGGGTGCTCGTAGGCTTTCAGGACTGCTTTGCAGGGGTCGGCTGTACCCGGCCCCGAAACGCGAATATAAACCCGCTTACATGAGGTGTAAATCGTGTTTCTATCAGGGATTCCCCTGATGGCGGGTGTAATGCATAGCGCACTCGTATGCTAAAAGTGATGGATCGAGTTACTTTTGGTCTTATCGATGAATTACGGACGCTTCCCGCAAACCTTTAGCTGGCGCGGGTTACGGCCGGGTCGACGGCCCGGGTTTCGTGTCGCCCGTGTCGATGTGCTACACGAATCACAATCACGCAGCAACCGAATAAGTAGAGCAAATCCTCTAGGCCCAGCCCCGCAGGGGTTCGTCAATGCTTGTAAAACTTTGTTACTCTCCCGCCTGAAGTATTCCCCTTCTCTCCTGGCAGAGACGACTCCACCCGGCATACGGGCAGCGTTATTCACTTTTCTGAAACGCCTGTCCGCTGCCATCCTGTCGTCATGTCCCTGCGCCGGTTCCGAGAGCGAATGTTTCAATTCTCGCCGCGATCAGGCTGCCCTGGACGTCACTTTTAGTGCGACCCCATGCAATGTCCCTGATCATCGGACCGTTGTCAGCCGCCAGAACCCTCGCGGGCTCTTCCGGAGAAGTTGTGAAGAAGGAAATCAAGGCTCCCAGACCCAGCAGAAAGCTGCAGCAGCTGCAATTCGCCGCGCACAGCGCCAGCCGTGCCGCGGTGGTCGTGCATCTGTCGAATGGCACGCGCCTCAATGGCATCGTGCTGTCCTCGGACAACTACATGATCCTGCTGGGGCGTTCCGAGGAGGATCCCACCCCGACGCTGATCTACAAGCGCGCCATCACCGTGGTGACGCCCGCCCACGCGCCGACAGACGCCGTGGCGATGCTGGACGCCGAGGCGTCGCCGGATTTCGTGCGCCTTTTCATTCCGCGCACCCGCAAGCGCCGCTGAACGCTCCGGCAGCCCTGCCTGCCAGGCGGGGCGCCGGGCCGGGCACCGCCCGCGCCGCCGCCCCGCCTATATATATAGCGGGCCACATCGGGCCGGATCCGGCCCCGGGCAGCCGCCATACACCAGATACGGCTACGCCCGCAACTCGCGCAAAAGTCACTCTAAAGTCTTCCCACCCACGGTCGATAACCTTTGCAACGGAGGCACTCTACGCCCTGCACTGCAGGCAGCCAACGTTACGGCACCCGCCGGAATGCCTAAAACATTGCAAATAGGAGTCGTACCATGGCGCAAGTCATCAACACCAACATTCTGTCGCTGCAAACGCAGAGCAACCTGAATACGTCGCAATCGTCGCTGAACAGCGCGATCCAACGTCTGTCGTCGGGCCTGCGCATCAACAGCGCCAAGGACGATGCTGCTGGTCAAGCCATCGCCAACCGCTTCACCGCCAACATCAAGGGCCTGACGCAAGCTTCGCGTAACGCCAACGACGGTATCTCGATCGCTCAAACGACCGAAGGCGCCCTGAGCGAAGTCAACAACAACCTGCAACGTGTGCGTGAACTGTCGGTGCAAGCCGCCAACGGCACGAACTCGTCGTCGGACCTGAAGTCGATCCAGGACGAAATCAAGCAACGTCTGTCGGAAATCGACCGCGTGTCGGCCCAGACCCAGTTCAACGGCGTGAAGGTTCTGGCCAAGAACCAAAACATGTCGATCCAGGTTGGCGCCAACGACAGCGAAACGATTTCGATCGCCCTGAAGCAGATCACGTCCGCTACCCTGGGCGTTGCTGGCTTCAGCGTCGCCGGCCCGCAAGGCGCAACGGCTTCGATCGGTTCGGCCGCTGCTCAAGCTGCTCTGGGCTCGGCCACGCCGGTGACCGGCGCTTCGGCAACCGGCGTCTCCGCCGCCGACATCCAGCGCGCTCTGGGCCTGAACACCTCGGCTGCCGTGAACGCACAGAACGTGGTGGCTGACTCGAACGGCAACTGGTTCGTGCAAGTGAGCATGACCGGCCTGACCGCCGCCGACGACGCCGCTCTGTCGTCGAAGGGCTTCGCTGGCAACGGTACCGCCACGTCCGCCACGATGTACATCGCCGTCAAGCCGACCGACGCATCGGTCAACGGCCAGACCGCCGGCTTCACGCTGACCGGTTCGTCGCTGCAGGCTTCGGACTTCCAGCAACCGGCCACGACCAACCCGCTGGCCACGCTGGACAAGGCCCTGGCAACGGTTGACAACCTGCGCTCGAGCCTGGGTGCTGTGCAGAACCGCTTCGAATCGACGATCAACAACCTGAGCACGACGGTGAACAACCTGTCGGCTTCGCGTTCGCGCATCGAAGACGCTGACTACGCAACGGAAGTGTCGAACATGACCCGCGCGCAGATCCTGCAACAAGCTGGTACGTCGGTGCTGTCGCAAGCGAACCAGACCACGCAAAACGTGCTGTCGCTGCTGCGTTAATCGCCGCGCCGCAAGAAACCGGGCCGCAAGGCCCGGTTTTTTTGCTGGAGTGTTTCGCAGGCAGACCGCTGCCTGCAAAGCATTTCAACCGTACAGTTTTTCCTGCCCTACCGGACGGAGCTGACCATGGCATCTTCCACCCCTGTATCCATGCCGGCACGCATCACCGCCGAACCCGTGGCTGTCAGCCCGGCACCCGCCGTGCCGGCCACCGCCGCCGACGCCGTGCGCCCGGCCGCCGCAGCCCAGGACACCGGCAGCCATGCCGGCTCGGGCAATATCCCCGGCAACATGGCAGCCGCCGTGGAAGAACTCGTCGACGTGCTCAAGACCACGTCGATCGGCCTGCGGTTCGAGATCGACGACACCACCCACCGTGTGATCACCAAGGTCGTGGACAAGGAAACCGGCGAGCTGATCCGCCAGTTGCCCAGCGAGGAGGTGCTGCGCTTCGCACGCGCCATCGACAAGCTCCAGGGGCTGTTCGTCAGCCACGCCGTCTGATTCACCGCAAGTCCAATATCAGTTGAAGCGATAACAACAGGTAGAAAACCATGGCATCGATCTCCTCCATCGGCATCGGCTCCAACCTTGATCTGCAGAGCCTGCTCGACAAGCTCCAGACGAACGAAAACACCGCGCTCGACCAGATCAACACCCAGGCCACCAGCTACCAGTCGCAGCTGAGCGGCTACGGCACCGTCAAGAGCGTGCTGGACGCCTACTCCGCCGCCGCCAAGACGCTGGCCACCGCGTCGACGTTCGGCGCCGTGAAGGCGGCGGTCGGCAACAGCAGCGTGCTGTCCGCCACCACCGGCACCAACGCCGTGGCGGGCAGCTACAACATCAACGTGACCTCGCTGGCCCAGGCCCAGAGCCTGGTGTCGAAGCAGGTGGCGGACCAGACCGCCGCAGTCGGCGCCGGCACGATCACGATCGACTTCGGCGCCAACCTGGCCACCGGCGGCACGCCGACCAGCACCAAGACCGTGACGATCGGTTCGGACACGTCGCTGCAAGGCATCCGTGACTCGATCAACAAGGCCGGCATTGGCGTGACGGCCAGCATCATCAACGACGGCAGCGGCACGCCCTACCACCTGGTGCTGACGTCCGACAAGACCGGCACGCAGTCGCAAATGCGCGTCTCCGCGGACAACAGCGCCGTGAACGACATTGTCGGTTACGATCCGGCCCAGGCCACGCAGCCGAGCGGCATGCAGGAGAAGGTCAAGGCGGCCGACGCCGCGCTGACGATCAACGGCATCGACATCACCAGCCAGACCAATACCGTGGCCGAAGCCGCGCAGGGCGTGACCCTGACGCTGACAGCCACCGGCACCACCAGCATGAGCGTGACGCGCGACGACGCGTCGATCAAGGCCGCCGTGCAGGGCTTTGTCACCGCCTACAACAACGTGCTGTCAGCCGCCAAGACGCTGACCGCCTTCGACACCGACGCCGGCACCAAGGGCGCCCTGAACGGTGACAGCACGCTGCGCAACATCCTGACGCAGATGCGCTCGACGCTGACCACCCCGATGTCCGACGGCAAGGGCGGCATGGTCACGTTGTCCGACATGGGTGTCGAGTTCAGCCTCGACAGCTCGAACTCCGGCTCGCTGAAGGTTAACGACGACAAGCTGACCAAGGCCATTGCCAACAACCTCACGGGCATGACCGCGTTCTTCTCGGGCACCAACGGCGCGTCGGGCATGGGCAAGACCGTCACCGACTACGTCGACGGCCTGAACGCCTCAGGCGGCGCGCTGAGCGCGGCCACCGACAGCCTGACGACGACGCTGAAGAACCTGGAAACCAAGTACAGCGACACGCAGAACCGCATCACCGCCACGATGGACCGCTACCGCGCGCAGTTTACCCAGCTGGACCTGCTGGTTTCGCAGATGAACCAGACCAGCAGCTACCTGACGCAGCAGTTCTCGTCCCTGACGTCCAGCAGCAAGAAGTAACCACACGGAGTTTCGCAATGTTCGCGCGCCAAGGTATCAACGCCTATGCCCAGGTCGGCGTCCAGACCGGGGTGATGAGTGCCAGTCCGCACAAGCTGATCGTCATGCTGTACGACGGCGCGCGGTCGGCCATCGCCCGGGCGAAGTTCCATCTGGAAAACGGCGAGCTCGAAGCGCGCGGCAATGCGATCTCCAAGGCCATCAACATCATCGACAACGGCCTGCGCGCGGTGCTGGACCACGAGGCGGGCGGGGAAATCTCCGCCAACCTCGAATCGCTGTATGAATACATGACGCGTCGCCTGATGCTGGCCAACCTGCACAGCGACGCCGACATGCTGTCCGAAGTGGACGCCCTGCTCGAGAACCTGTCCTCGGCATGGGCCGCCATCGATCCGGCCGCACCCGCGAACGCCATGCCGGCAGAGCCGGCCGTGGCCTCACCCCCCGTTTTGCAGGACAACTGATGATGTTTGCCATGTCCCCCATCGTTCGCAGCTACGAAGAGCTCCTGGTGCTCTCCGAGCAGATGCTCGACGCCGCACGCGCGTCGAACTGGGATGCGCTGACCGATCTGCAGAAGGTCTATATGGCCGAAGTGGATCGCCTGCGCATGCTCGACCACAGCGTGCCGTTCACCGACGACGAGCGCCTGCGCCGCTTCCAGCTGCTCGAGCGCATCCTGGCCTACGACGCCCGCATCCGCGACCTGACCATGCCGCGCCTGGCCGAACTGGGCGCCCTGCTCAACAACTCGCGCCGCAAGCTCGAACTGTCGGCCGCCTACGGCGCCATTTGATCGCGCGCCCTCCGCCTGGCGGAGGGAACGGCGCGACGCGTATCGCATCCGCTCCTATCGCTGACACGCGTCCATGACCGGCATCCAGATTCCTTCCAGCCTGATCCCGCATCAGGCTCCGGACCCGCAGCTATCGCGTCCCGCGATGGCCATCGACAAGCTCGCGGCGCTGATGCCCGTGCAGGACGTGGCGCAGGGCGACGTGCAGTCGTCGACCGGCGAGACCGTCCAGGCCCGCCAGCCGAACGCGCTGACCCCGGGCGGCGCCGATCCGCGCCTGCCGGGGCAGACCACCTCCACGCGTGAGACGCTGAGCTTTGCCGCCAAGGCCATCCTGGACCTGTTCGAGGCCGGAGATGCCGTGCCGGCACGGCCAAACTCGCCGCTGCTGGCGACCTCGCCAGCGGGCCAGCCCGGCGCCACGCAGGACCTGGCCAGTGCACTGGCCCGCTTTGTCGACCAGAGCGGCCTGTTCTACGAATCGCACCTGACGCAGTGGGTGATGGGCCAGCGCCCGTTGTCCACGCTGCTGCAGGAACCCCAGGCTTCGCTGCGCAATCCGGCCCAGGCCCCGGCGTCGCCGCAGGCCCCGTCGGCTTCCGCCTCGCCTGCCGCACCGGCACCGGCGGCCCTGCTGCCGTATGGCGGCCCTGCGGCGCCCAGTCCGCTGCCCCCGCCAAGCGCGGCGATCCTGGCAGAACTGACGCGGCCGGTCATCTATCCGCTGTCCACCGGCGTGCCCGCCCATGGCCCGCATGGTCAGCCGCATGCGGCTGACACGGCACCGAACCCGCCCAATACCGCGACGGGACCGCAGACGCCGCAGAGCGCCGCCGCCGAGCAGCGCCTGGCCGCGCATGCATCCGCCGCTGCGCACGCCTATCAGGTGACCGCCGAGATCTCGCACGAAGGCCACCACGCTGCGCAGGCCCAGCGCGCCGCCATCGTGGCCAGCTGGAACGCGCCGGACGCCGCAGCCCCGGCCCAGGCACAGCCCGATACGGGGCCGCCGATCCATCCGTCCAGTGAAGGCGTGGTGCGCCAGCAGCTGGAACTACTGGCCTCGCAGCAGTTCCGCGCCACCATCGACGCGTGGCCCGGCATGCCCGTCGACTGGGAAATCACCCGCGAGCACGGCCACGAGGCTGGCGGCGCGTCGGCCGAAGCGGCCACCTGGAGCACCCGCCTGCGCCTGAACCTGCCGGCGCTGGGCAGCGTGGACGCCGTGCTGACGCTTGGCGCGCAAGGGCTTGAGGCCCGCTTCGTCGCCAATGATTCCGATGCCGCCGCCCGCCTGATCCAGGGCCGCGCGGACTTCCGCGCGCAGCTGGAGGCACGCGGCATCTCGCTGCTGAACATGAACGTGTCGACGCAGGACGCGCCGTCGACGCCCACTGTCATCGCCCTGCCAGCATGAGCGACCATCCGTCCGATCGCGGCGCCGCCGTCGCCCTTTCCTACCAGGCCAACGACAACGCGCCCCGCGTGGTGGCCAAGGGCTACGGCATGTCCGCCGAGGCCATCATCACGCGCGCCCGCGACGCCGGCGTCTACGTGCACGGGTCCCCGGCGCTGGTGAACCTGCTGATGCAGGTTGACCTGGACAGCCAGATCCCGCCGCAGCTCTATGTGGCCGTGGCCGAACTGCTGGCGTGGCTGCACCGGATGGACGGCTCCGACGCCGCCGCCGAAGGCGTTCCCGCCGCCCTGCCCTGACGCCAGCGCCAGGCCGTCCCCTGCGCAACGCGGGGGCGCCTGGGCGCCGAAAGCGGCACCCGTGCCGCGCCCGGCTTGAAATAGCGCCAATTTCGGCCCGTGTTCCGGCCGCTGGCGCAGAACGTCCCTTGTTACTGTGCAGGCACCGATCAGCCCGTCCGTTTCGCACGGGTCGACACCGCGCCTTCGCACACAACGCCATGAACAAGAACGTTTCGATGGGTCCCGCGCAGCGGATGATCCAGCACGCCTGGAATGCCTACAACGCCAACAAGTATGCGGAAGCCCTGAAGCACGCGCGGGCCGCCAAGCGCATTTCCGGGACGATGCCCGATGGCTATTACCTCGAATCGCTGGCGCTTTCGGGCCTGAACCACAACGAAGAGGCACTGCGCCTGGCCGAGGCGGGGGTGCGCCGCTTTCCGAACCACTCGGGCTTCCTGGGCTTGTGCGGCGCGCTCGAAGTCCAGTTGGAGAACTACGACAAGGGCATCCCACTGCTCAAGCGCAGTCTTGAACTGCAGCCCGCGTCGGGCCATCTCTGGCAGACGCTGGGCACGGCCAGCTTCTACAACGGCGACTATTTCGAAGCGCGTCTGGCGGGCGAAAAGGCCGCGGCGCTGCTGCCCAACGACCCGGTCGCGGTTGGCAACTACGCGGCGGCATTGCGCGAATCGGGCAGCACGATCGAAGCGATCCCGGTCTTTCGCCATGCCTGCGCCCTCGATCCCACGCAGCGCGTGAACCGGTCCAACCTGCTGTTCTCGCTGCTCTATGACGAAACCATCGGCGCCGAGGAATTGCGCCGGGAGGCCACGGACTGGGCGCAGACACTGGCTCGCACGAAAATCGACGGCCCGGAAATGCAGGCCAGCGAAGGCCAGCGCATCCGGATCGGCATCCTGTCGAACGACCTGCGCCGCCACGCCTGCGCATACTTCCTGATCCCGCTGATCGCCAACCTGGACCGTACCCGCTTCGAGGTGCATCTGTTCTCGCTGTCGAACGTCAACGACAACATCACGAAGAAGATCCGCGTCTACGCCGAAGGCTTCCACAGCCTCTTCAAGATGTCCGAGGCCGAAGTCGTCAAGGCGGTGCGCGCCCAGCGGTGCGACGTGATGATCGACCTTGGCGGCTACACCGGCGCGTCGCCGCTGACCTACATGGTGCAGCGTCTGGCGCCGAAGCAGCTGACCTGGCTCGGCTACCCCGGCACCACGGGCATGGCGCAGATCGAGTACCGGGTGACAGACTGGACGGCCGACCCCGAAGGCTTCGACCACAACTACACCGAAAAGCTGCTGCGTGCGCCGGTGTTCAGTGCATTCCACCCGATCGTCACCAACCCGCTGAAGATCTACGACGGCCGCTACCGCGTGCAGCCGACGCCGGCGCTCGCCAACGGCTATATCACCTTCGGCTCGTGCAACACCATCGCCAAGCTCGGCCCCAAGACCATGCGGCTGTGGAGCGCCGTGCTGGCGCGCTGCCCGAACTCCCGGATGCTGGTGGAGGCAGCCGGCTGCGACAAGGACGGCGTCCGCGAGATGTTGTACGAACGCATGGCGGCCTACGGCATCGACACCTCGCGCGTGGAGCTGATCAACCGCGACGGCAACAACCAGTACGTGACCTACCACCGGATAGACATCGCACTCGACACCGCACCGGTCACGGGCGGCACCACGACCTGCGATGCCATCTGGATGGGCGTGCCCGTGGTGAGCTTCGCCGGGGGCACGTTCCACCAGCGCGTGTCCGCGCCATTCCTGCACGCCGCCGGCCTGGACGAACTGATCTGCGACACCGAGGAACGCTACGTGGAAGTGGCCTGCGCGCTGGCTGCCGACGTGCAGCAGCTCGACAACATCCGCCAGTCGATCCGCCCGCGCGCCGAGAGCAGCGAAATGTTCGACGCCCCGCGCTTCGCCGCATGGTTCGAGGACCAGCTGGCCGAGATCTGCCGCGAGACCAAGCCGGTGCCGGCTCGCACCGAGCCGCGCCAGTCGGGCATCTACTTCAATGGCCAGTGGTATCCGGCCGAGACGCTGCTGATGTCGGTGGCCGCCCACATCCACCTGGGCGAATGGCAGGCCGTGCACAACGTGCTGGAAAACCTGACGTCCACCTGGTATCGCCACTGGGCCGTGGCCTATGGCCTGGCCGAGTACAAGTACCACAACGGCGCGCCGGACACGGCGATCGAACTGCTGGTGGAAGCCATCGGCATGCGCCCCTACGCGCTGCCGCTGTACCGCAAGCTGGCCGCGTGGCTCGACGAGCAGCAGCTCGACAAGTCCGCCCTGTCTGCGTTGCTGCAGGAACAGTTCGGCCTGACGCTGGCCGCGCTGGAAGTCTCGGCGCCGCCCAACGCCTTCGAAGTGCTCGGCATTTCGCTGGATCTGCCCGTCGCCGAACCCGTCACCGAGGAAGCAGAGGTAACCGCATGAAAGCCGTCATCCTGGCCGGTGGCCTTGGCACCCGCATCTCCGAGGAATCGCACCTGCGGCCCAAGCCCATGATCGAGATCGGCGGCAAGCCGATCCTGTGGCACATCATGAAGATGTACTCGGCGCATGGCGTGAACGAGTTCGTGATCTGCCTGGGCTACAAGGGCTACGTCATCAAGGAATACTTCGCCAACTACTTCCTGCACATGTCCGACGTGACGTTCGACATGCGCGAGAACCGCATGGCCGTGCACCATCGCAAGGCCGAGCCGTGGAGCGTGACGCTGGTGGACACCGGAGAGGATTCGATGACCGGCGGCCGCCTGCGCCGCGTGCGCGAATACCTGACGCCCGGCGAGCCGTTCTGCTTTACCTATGGCGACGGCGTCTCCGACATCGACATCAGCCGCGAGATCGCCTTCCACCGCTCGCACGGCCGCCGCGCCACCGTTGCCGCCGTGCAGCCGCCGGGCCGCTACGGCGCGCTGGAACGCAGCGACAGCGAACTGGTCAGCGGCTTCACCGAGAAGCCGCGCGGCGACGGCGCGTGGATCAACGGCGGCTTCTTCGTGCTGCAGCCCGAAGTGATCGACCTGGTCGAGGACGACGGCATGTCGTGGGAAGAAGCCCCGATGCGCGAACTGGCCCGCACTGGCCAGATGGCCGCCTTCGAACACACCGGCTTCTGGCAGCCGATGGACACGCTGCGCGAGAAGAACCTGCTGGAAGACCTGTGGCAATCGGGCAAGGCACCGTGGAAGATCTGGTAACGACCGGCACCCCGGCCAGCGTGTTCGCCGCCTATCGCGGCCGGCGCGTCTTCGTCACGGGCCACACCGGCTTCAAGGGCGCCTGGCTGGCGCTGCTGCTGGCGCGTTTCGACGCGCAGGTCAGCGGCTACGCGCTGGCGCCCAATACCGAACCGAGCCTGTTCGATGCCGCCGACGTGCGCGCCGCGCTGGTGCGCCATACCGTCGCCGATATCCGCGACGCGGCCACGCTTGCGCAGGCCATGCAGGACGCCCAGCCCGAAATCGTGCTGCACCTGGCGGCCCAGCCGCTGGTGCGGGCCAGCTATCGCGACCCCGCACAGACCTGGTCGACCAACGTCATGGGCACCGTCAACGTGCTGGACGCGGTTCGCGCATGCCCGTCGGTGCGCGCAGTAATCGTGGTCACGACCGACAAGTGCTACGACAACAAGGAATGGCTCTGGGGCTATCGCGAAACCGATCCGCTGGGCGGCCATGACCCCTATAGCGCCAGCAAGGCCGGCACCGAACTGGTGGCCGCCAGCTATCGCAAGTCGTTCCTGGCCGAGCGCGGCGTGCTGCTGGCCACCGCGCGCGCCGGCAACGTCATCGGCGGCGGCGACTGGTCCGAAGACCGCCTGATCCCCGACGCCGCACGTGCCGCCGCTGCCGGACGCACGCTGGAAATCCGCAGCCCGCAGGCCACGCGCCCATGGCAGCACGTGCTGGAGGCCCTGCACGGCTACCTGCGCCTGGGCAGCCGGCTGCTCGATGGCGATGCCGCGCTGGCCGATGCCTTCAACTTCGGGCCGGAGCCGCGCGACAACCTGCCGGTGGCCACGGTACTGGCCGGCCTGCAGTCGCACTGGCCGGAACTCGACTGGAAACACTGCCCGCCTCCGGGCGCTGCGCCGCACGAGGCGCGCAACCTGTATCTCGACGCCGCACGCGCCCGCACGGAACTGGGCTGGACGCCACGCTGGACGCTGGAAGAGGCGCTGGCCGCCACGGCCAGCTGGTATCGCACCGTCCAGATGGACCCTGCCCAGGCGCGCGCCATCACTGAACGACAAATCGGGCAATTCTGCGCATGACCGCTCAACACAACGCTCACCCCGCGAACTGCCGCGCCTGCGGCGCGCCGCTGACGCACAGCATGGTGGACCTCGGCCTGTCGCCGGTCTCCAATGCCTTCATCAGGCCAGAAAACATCGCGCAAGGCGAGATGTTCTATCCGCTGCACGCCATGGTCTGCGACCACTGCTGGCTGGTGCAGCTGCGCGATGCCACGCCGGCCGAGACCCATTTCCACGACGACTACGTGTACTTCTCGTCGTTCTCCACATCGTGGCTGGACCATGCGCGCCGCTACGTCGGGGCGATGACCGCCCGCTTCGGGCTGGGCAAGCAAAGCCGCGTGATGGAGATCGCCAGCAACGACGGCTACCTGCTGCAGTACTTCCACCAGAACGGCGTGCCGTGCCTGGGCATCGAGCCGTCGGCCAATACCGGCGCGGCCGCACGCGCCAAGGGCATCGACAGCCGCGAGCTGTTCTTCGGCGAACGTACCGCCCGCGCGCTGAGCGTGGAAGGCTGGCAGGTGGACCTGCTGCTGGGCAACAACGTGCTGGCCCACGTGCCGGACATCAACGACTTCGTGGGCGGCATGCCGCTGGTGCTCAAGGCCGAAGGCGTGGTGACGCTGGAATTCCCGCACCTGCTGCGCCTGCTGGAGCAGAACCAGTTCGACACGCTGTACCACGAGCATTATTCGTACCTGTCGCTGACGGCCCTGGTGCCGATCCTGGCCCGCGCCGGCCTGCGCGTGTTCGACATCGAGCACCTGCCCACGCATGGCGGCAGCCTGCGGCTGTTCGCGTGCCACCAGAACGCCAGGCACGCCACCACGGCGGCCGTGCCGGCCTGCCTGGACGAGGAAACGCGTGGCGGCCTGAACGCCACGGCCCGCTACACGGCGTTTGCCGAAGGCGTGCGCCGGGCGCGCATCGACCTGCTGGCATTCCTGATCGACGCCCGCCGCCAGGGCAAGCGCGTGGCCGCCTACGGCGCTGCCGCCAAGGGCAATACGCTGCTGAACTACTGCGGCATCGATGCCGACCTGGTGGAGTACGTGGTGGACCGCAATCCGGCCAAGCAGGACAAGCTGCTGCCCGGTTCGCGCATTCCCGTGCATGCGCCGGAAGTCATCGACAGCCGCAAGCCCGACTACCTGCTGATCCTGCCCTGGAACATCAAGGACGAGGTGATGGAGCAGATGGCCGGCATCCGCGCCTGGGGCGGCCGCTTCGTGGTGGCCATTCCCGAGACCGTGGTGCTGCCGTGATCTTCACGCCTGCCCGCATCGCCGGAGCCTGGATCGTCGACCCCGAAGCGCTGGCCGACGAGCGCGGCTTCTTTGCGCGCACGGTCTGCGTGGAGGCCTTCGCGGCGCACGGCATCGACGCGCGCTTCGTGCAGCAGAGCGTGTCGCGCAACACGCGCGCGGGCATCCTGCGCGGCATGCATTTCCAGCGCGGCGCGCATGCCGAGGACAAGCTCGTGCGTGTGACAACCGGCGCGGTCCATGACGTGATCCTGGACCTGCGCCCCGCATCGCCCACGTACCTGCAATGGCAGGCCGTGGTGCTCGATGCCGACGCGCAGCGGGCGATTTTCATTCCTAAAGGCGTGGCGCATGGCTTCCAGACCCTGACGCCGCTGTCCGAGGTGTTTTACCAGATGACGGTGCCGTTCGCGCCCGGCAGCAGTGCCGGTGTGCGCTGGGACGATCCCGCCATCGGCATCGACTGGCCCGACTGCGCGGATCGCCTGATCTCCGCCAAGGACCTGGCCTTGCCCACGCTGGCCGAACTGGCCGCGCAACCCCAACTTCACCCTGAAAACTGACTACCCAAGCGGAGCCACCCATGACGACCGAACATTTGCAGAAGCTTTCCGACGCGTTGCGCACGGTGGGCGGCAGCGCCGCCGCCCGCGACAAGGTCATTGCCCTGTGCAAGAGCATCGAGCAGGACCTGGACGCCTATGAAGGCAGCGTGCGCGACGACATCACCGGCCCGATCGTCGATGCCATGTACAACGACACCTCGCGCCTGCGCAAGACGCTGGCCGACGGCACGGTGTTCGAATTCCTGTACCGTACCAAGATCGCCCGCGACTTCCTGATGAGCACGCCGGCCGCGCCGGACCACGTCTGGGAACCGCAGACCACCAAGCTGCTGGTCAAGCTGTGCGAGCGCGGCGGCCATGCCGTGGTGGGCGGCGCCTATTTCGGCGACCAGGTGATCCTGATGGCCCGCCAGCTGGCCCGCGCCGGCGGCACCTGCCACGCGTTCGAGCCCAACGCCGACCAGCTGGGCATGCTGCGCAACAACGCCGAGCTGAACAAGGTGGAAAACATCCGCAGCTGGCGCCTGGGCCTGTGGTCGGACAGCACCACGCAACTGCGCCTGGAAGGCCACGATTCGTTCGCCCATGCCGTGCACAGCACCGGCCCCGCCGGCGACGACAGCTTCAACACGGTGACGATCGACGACTACTGCGCCCAGCAGAACCTGGACAAGCTGGGCCTGATCATGCTGGACATCGAGGGCGCCGAGCTGAACGTGTTCAAGGGCGCCGCGAAGCAGCTGGCGCGTCCGGCGGGCGAGGCGCCGAACCTGGTGTTCGAAGTGCACCGCCACTACGTGGACTGGAGCCGCGGCCTGGAAAACGCCGAGATCATCCAGTTGCTGAAGGGCTACGGCTATCACGTCTACGCCGTGCGCGACTTCAATTCGAACGTCGACATGCAGGGCCGCCCGGTGGAACTTGTGCCGGTGGACAACGTGTACCTGGAAGGCCCGGCGCACGGCTTCAACATGGTGGCCGTGAAGGATCCGGCGCTGCTGCAGGGCCAGGGCTTCGCCGTGGTGCCGGGCGTCAGCCCCAAGCTGCTGTGGCACCGTGACCCGGCACTGCACCACCCGGCCAACTGAGGATCGCAATGCGCTGTACGGTAATCGGGGGGCCGGCTTCGTCGGCCGTCGCCTGGCCGACACGCTGCGGCGTGCCGGCCATGAAGTCTGGGTGCCGGCGCGCGGCGACCGCGCGCTGCTGACCCGCGACCTGGGACACGTCTACTACTGCGCCGGGCTCACCGCCGACTACGCCGCGCGGCCGTACGACACGGTGACCGCGCACGTCACGCTGCTGGCCGACGTGCTGCGCGCCAACCACTACGATCACCTGGTCTATCTGTCGTCGACCCGGCTCTACGACACGTCGCAGTTGCCCGTGGGCGACGAAGCCGCGGCCCTGACGCTGCAGCCCGCCAACCCGCGTGCACTGTACGACTTCTCGAAGGGGCTTGGCGAGAACCTGTGCCTGACCGTGGCAGCCGGGCGCACCGCCGTGGCGCGCCTGTCGTGCGTGTTCGACTGGGCGCCCGAATCGCCGGGCTTTCTGTCCGAATGGCTGATGCGCGCCGCCACCGAGCGGGCGTTCAGGCTCGACAGCGACTCCGGCTTCGTGCGCGACTACATCCATCTCGATGACGTGGTCGATGCGCTGGTCGCCATCTCCACGCGCAAGGCCGGCGGCATCTTCAACGTCGCCAGCGGCGAGAACGTGTCGAACGGCGACCTGGCCGAGGTCTTCAACACGGCCGGTTGGGACATTGGCCTGGCACGGCGCTCCCCTGTCCAGCGGGCAGCGGAATGCAGCACGGCCGCGCTGCGGGCGCTGGGCGTGACGCCGCGCGACGTGCGTTCGGTGGTGGCAGGCTATCTGGAAGGGGTTCGCCCATGGAAATGATCGGACAGACCCGCGAATCGCTGGCCGCCTACACCTGCGCGCAGGTGGCCAACCTGGTGCCGGACGGGCGCGGCGACGCGCTGCTGCCCGTGGTGTCGCGCCATATCGACGAAGCGCTGGCCCGTACCGGCCGGTGCATCGACGCGGTGCGCATGTGGCGCCCCGGCCAGTTCAACTACCTGCACTCGTCGCAGTACTGCCAGTACCTGTATTACCTGGCCAACACGATCTGGCGCAACGAGCGCAACGGCGAGGCCTGCACCAAGCTGTTCCTGCTGAACAAGGCCCTCAACGCGATCGACCTGTTCTACGAGATCGAGATGCCCGAGGTGTTTTTATTGGCCACTCGGTGGGCATCGTGCTGGCCAAGGCCACCTACGGCAACTACCTGGTGCTGTACCAGAACTCCACCGTCGGCAAGAACCATGGCGTCGCGCCGGTCATCGGCGACGGCGTGGTGATGTATCCGAACACGGCCATCATTGGCCGCAGCCACGTGCGCGACAACTCGGTGGTGGCGCAGGGCGTCAGCGTGCTGAATCGCGAAACGCCGGGCAACTGCCTGGTCTATGCCGGCCAGGCGGGCGACCTGGTCTGCAAGCCCGCCAGCGAGCGGGCGGCTGAGGAATACTTCCGCGTCTGATCCGGGGCGTCCCGGAACGCATCCCCAGACAGCAAAAAGGCCATGCCGTTGTACACGGGCATGGCCTTTTTGCCATGGCGCACCGTAGCGCGCCGGACCACATACCGGGATCAGACCGGCATGTTCATCATTTCCTGATACGCCGCCGCCAGGCGGTTGCGCACCTGCACGGTGGTCTGGAAGGAGATGTTCGCCTTCTGCATGTCGATCATCACGTCGTTCAGCGACACGCCGGGCTTGCCCACTTCGAAGGCCTCGGCCTGGCCGTAGGCGTGTTCCTGGGTGGCGTTCAGACGTTGCAGCGAGCGTTGCAGTTCGCCGGCAAAGCCCGCCGTGGCGGCCGCATTGGCCGGGGCGGTGGTGCCGCCGCCAGCCACCTGCGCGAGGCCGCGCAGTTGCTGGAGCATGCCTTCGATGGAAGAAATGGTCATGGCACGTACAAGTTTGGTGAGTCGGGACAGGACCTTTTCATCGAATGTGCCTGATACATCATTCGACATCCTGTTTCAGCCCTCGCACTGTACTGGCGGGCCGCCTCCTTCCAAAGGCTGAAATCGGCGGGAAAACATCGCCTATTCAGCCGATTGTTCCTCGGCCGTCTGCCCGATCATCGCTACCGTGCCGGATCTGGCGGATCGACGTGTTTCCTGTCATGCCGCCGGAATCCATGGAATTCAACTAACGCGGGGAGTGCGCGTGTTTTTTCAGCAGCGTAAAGTGAGCCGTGCCGAGATGATTAACGGCAGCGAAGGCCAGAGTGGTAAGGGCAGGGTATGCCCGGCCAAGCCGGAGACGCGCGCATGAACGCGGCCGCCACCCTGCCTAACGGCGCGGCCCTGGTCGAGAAGCTCAAGGGCAATCCGCGCCTGCCGATGATGCTGGGCGGCGCGGCACTGGTTGCCGCCATCGCCGTGGGCGTCATGTGGTCGCGCCAGCCTGACTACAAGGTGCTGTACACCAACCTGTCCGAGCGCGACGGCGGTGCAGTGATCCAGTCACTGCAGCAGATGAACGTGCCGTACAAGTTCGCCGAAGGTGGCGGCGCCGTCATGGTGCCGTCCGACAAGGTGGCCGAGACGCGCCTGCGCCTGGCCAGCCAGGGCCTGCCCAAGAGCGGTACCACGGGCATGGAACTGATGGACAACCAGAAGTTCGGCATCAGCCAGTTTGCCGAACAGGTGAACTACCAGCGTGGCCTGGAAGGCGAGCTGGCACGGTCGATCGAATCGATCGGCGCCGTGCAGTCGGCCCGCGTGCACCTGGCCATCCCCAAGCCCACGCTGTTCGTGCGCGAGCGCCAGAAGCCCACCGCATCGGTGGTGCTGCAGCTCTACCCGGGCCGTGCCGTCGACGAAGGCCAGGTGGCCGCCATCACGCACCTGGTGTCGTCCAGCGTGCCGGAACTGACCCCGAAATCGATCTCGATCGTCGACCAGCACGGCAACCTGCTGTCGGGCAACAGCGACCGGTCGATGGACGCCACCCAGCTCAAGTTCGTGCAGCAGGTGGAACAGAGCTACGTCAAGCGCGTGGAATCGATCCTGGCCCCGATCCTCGGCAAGGACAACGTCCACGCCCAGGTCACGGCCGATATCGATTTTCGTCGGTGGAACATACCGACGAAAGCTTCAAGCCGAACCAGGATCCCACCAAGGCCGCCATCCGCAGCCAGCAGACCAGCGAGTCGAACCAGCAGAACGGTTCGCCGGTGGGTGGCGTGCCCGGCGCGCTGTCGAACCAGCCGCCGGCCGCCGCCGTGGCCCCGGTGACCACGCCGCAGCCGCCGCGCCAGCCCGGCCAGCCGAATCCGCCGGCCCAGGCGCAGCCCAACCAGGCTACCCAGACCGCCGAGAAGACCGGCCCGAGCAGCAGCCGCCGCGACGCCACCACCAACTACGAGCTCGACCGTGTCGTGCGCCACGTGCAGCAGGCTCCGGGCGGCGTGAAGCGCCTGTCGGTGGCCGTGGTGGT
Organism: Cupriavidus sp. EM10; assembly: GCF_018729255.1. Lineage (NCBI taxonomy): Bacteria > Pseudomonadati > Pseudomonadota > Betaproteobacteria > Burkholderiales > Burkholderiaceae > Cupriavidus > Cupriavidus sp. EM10. The sequence goes on along the minus strand of NZ_CP076061.1, from coordinate 1,727,507 downwards.
GAACTACCGCAGCAAGGTCGACGCCAAGGGCAAGCCGGTCGCCGAGGCGCTGAGCGCCAAGGAACTGGCCCAGATCGAGAACCTGACCAAGGAAGCGATGGGCTTCTCGGCCGATCGTGGCGATTCGCTGAACGTGGTCAACAGCCCGTTCACGTCCGACACCAAGACGGAACCGGAACTGCCGCTGTGGAAGCAGCCGCAGATGATCGACCTGGCCAAGACCGGCGTCGGCTACCTGCTGCTGGCCCTGCTGGCCGTGTTCCTGTGGTTCAAGGTGGCGCGTCCGGTGCTGCGCAAGTACACCGCGCCGGCACTGCCCGCCACCACCGAGGCCACGGATGCCACCGCAGCGGAAGCCGCGCTGCCGCCGCCGGAAGAGGAAACCAATCCGGAAGTGCTGCGCCTGGCCGCGAAATACGAAAGCGATCTCGCCCTGGTGCGTGACGCCGCGCAACGCGACCCGCGCCTGGTCGCCAGCGTAATCAAGACCTGGATGGCAAATGACGAAGGCTAACGCTAGCAAGGGAGCGGCCGACAAGGGCCTGCAGAAGAGCGCCATCCTGATGATGGCGGTGGGCGAGGATTCGGCCGCCGAGGTGTTCAAGCACCTTTCGCCGCGCGAAGTGCAGCAGCTGGGTTCGGCCATGGCCAACCTGTCGGCCGTGACCCGCGAGGAAATGGCCGAGGTGCTGGCCGAATTCCGCGGCGAGACCGAGCAGTACCTGGCCCTGAACGTCGATTCCAGCTCGTTCATCAAGAGCGTGCTGAACAAGGCGCTGGGCGAGGAACGCGCGCTGTCCGTGATCGAGGACATCCTGGAATCGCGCGACCCGGGCGGCGGCATCGATTCGCTGAACTGGATGGAAGCCAACACCGTGGCCGAACTGATCAAGGACGAGCATCCGCAGATCATCGCCACGATCCTGATCCACCTGGACCGCCAGAAGTCGTCCGAGGTGCTGGGCTTCTTCACCGAACGCCTGCGCAACGACGTGGTGCTGCGTATCGCCACGTTCGGCGGCGTGCAGCCGGGCGCGCTGCAGGAACTGACCGACGTGCTGACCAAGCTGCTGGCGGGCCAGAGCCTGAAGCGCAGCCGCATGGGCGGTGTCCGCACGGCGGCCGAGATCATCAACCTGATGAGCACGGCCCACGAGGAAGCGGTGATCGACGGCGTGCGCACGCACGACGCCGACCTGGCGCAAAAGATCATCGACGAGATGTTCCTGTTCGAGAACCTGCTGGAAGTGGACGACCGCGGCATCCAGCGCGTGCTCAAGGAAGTGGCCACCGAGTCGCTCATCGTCGCGCTCAAGGGCGCGCAGCAGGAACTGCGCGACAAGTTCATCCGCAACATGTCGACGCGTGCCGGCGAAATGCTGCGCGAGGACCTGGAAGCGCTGGGTCCGGTGCGTGTGTCGCAGGTCGAGGCCGAGCAGAAGGCCATCCTGCAGGTGGTGAGACGCCTGGCCGAGGCCGGCGAAATCCAGATTGGCGGAGGCGACGATGCCTACGTTTGAACGCGGCTTTGCCGCAGGCCGCGGCCCGGGCCGCGGCGATCCCGGGTTCTTCGGCGCGCCCAGCGCGCCACAGGGCAACGGCGGTCTTTCGGACAAGCTTTCCGGCGGACTGTCGGGCAGCCATTCCGGCGGCCCGTCCGGTGGCCTGACCAATATCCACCGCAGCGACGAAGGCTTCCAGGGCTTCGAGCCGCCCGCGCGCTCCAGCCTGGGCGGCGACGCCTGGAAGCGCTGGCAGCCAGAATCGCTCGACCCGCGCGACGCGCTGCGGAAGGTGCTGGCCGCGCAGCTGCCAGTCGAACCGCCTCCCCCGCCGCCGATCGACTTCGCGGCGCTGGACGCGATGCGCGAAGGCGCCCGCAAGGAAGGCTACGCGCAGGGCTACACCCAGGGCCAGACCCAGGGCTACGGCGACGGCCACCGCGAAGGCTATGCCCGCGGCCTGGAATCGGCCCGCAACGAAGCTGCGCGCCTGCACGAACTGGCCGGCAACTTCCGCGACGCGCTGGGCCGTGTCGATACGGAGATCTCCGACGCGCTGATCTCTCTGGCGCTCGACGTGGCGCGCCAGCTGGTGCGCAAGACGATGGAAATCGATCCGGCGGCGCTGGTGCCGGCCGCCCGTGAACTGATCAATGCCGAGCCGCCGCTGTCCGGCGCGCCCTGCCTGCTGCTCAACCCCGACGACGTCGCATTGGTGGAAACCCACCTCAAGGGCGAACTCGAAGCCGCCGGCTGGACGGTGCGCGCCGACGCCAGCGTGGCACACGGCGGCTGCATCGCCAGCGCTGCCAGCGGCGAACTCGACGGCACGCTGGCCACGCGCTGGGAGCGCGTGATCAAGGCCCTGGGCCGCAACGATCCGTGGGAGCCCCCGCATGCATGAGCCCCAGGCCACGGTGCCCGACAACGCCTCCGCCGCCGCCCACACCGGCCGTTGGCGCGATGCGCTGGCCACCGCGTCGTCGAACATCGCCGAGATCGACAGCAAGCGTGCCTGCGGCCGCCTGACGCGTGCCGCCGGACTGGTGCTGGAGGCCGTGGGCCTGCGCATGCCCGTGGGCAGCGATTGCCTGATCGAACTGCCCGGCGGCCAGCATTCGCATGGCGGCCCGCGCACGGCCGAAGCCGAAGTGGTCGGCTTTGGTGCCGATCGCCTTTACCTGATGCCGCAATCGGACGTGGCCGGCCTGGTGCCGGGCGCCCGCGTCTATCCGCTGGAACCGTCGCCGCTGCCCAAGGGCGTGAGCGCGCCGCGCGAACCGGGTTCGAAGCGCCTGCCCGTAGGCGATGGCCTGCTGGGACGCGTGCTGGACGCGGCCGGCCGTCCGCTTGACGGCCTGGGCCCGATCACCGCCGCCAGCGAAGTGCCGCTTTCAAGCGCGCAGATCAACCCGCTGATGCGTGCCCCGATCGAAACCGTGCTCGACACCGGCGTGCGCGCCATCAACGGCATGCTGACCGTTGGCCGTGGCCAGCGCATGGGCCTGTTCGCGGGCTCCGGCGTGGGCAAGTCGGTGCTGCTGGGCATGATGGCCCGCTACACGAACGCCGACGTGATCGTGGTGGGCCTGATCGGCGAACGCGGCCGCGAAGTGAAGGAATTCATCGAGAACATCCTTGGCGAGGAAGGCCGCAAGCGCTCCGTCGTCGTGGCCGCGCCGGCCGACTGCTCGCCGCTGCTGCGCATGCAGGGCGCCGCCTACGCGACGCGCCTGGCCGAGTACTTCCGCGACAAGGGCCAGCACGTTCTGCTGATCATGGATTCGCTGACCCGCTATGCGATGGCCCAGCGCGAGATCGCGCTGGCCATCGGCGAGCCGCCGGCCACCAAGGGCTATCCGCCTTCGGTATTCGCCAAGCTGCCGACGCTGGTGGAGCGCACCGGCAACGGCCCGGAGGGCGGCGGCTCGATTACTGCCTTCTACACGGTGCTGACCGAAGGCGACGACCAGCAGGACCCGATTGCCGATTCGGCGCGCGCGATCCTGGACGGCCACATCGTGCTGTCGCGCAGCCTGGCCGAAGCCGGCCACTATCCGGCCATCGACGTGGAAGCGTCGATCAGCCGGGCCATGACCGCCTTGATCGAACCGCCGCAATTTGCCTCCGTACGGCGGTTCAAGCAGTTGATGTCGCGCTACCAGCGCAATCGCGACCTGATCAGCGTCGGCGCCTATGTGCCCGGCAACGACCCGGAGCTGGACCTCGCGATCCGCCTGCATCCGCGCATGGAGGCATTCCTGCAGCAGGACATCCACGAGCGCGCCGACTACGAGGCGTCGATTGCCCAGCTGCACGCGACCATCGGAGCCACACATCATGGTTAAGACATCGCCGCTGAACACCCTGGCCGACATCGCCCAGGACAACACGGACAAGGCTGCCCGCGAACTGGGCCGGCTGCAGGGCCTGCGCACCCAGGCCGAGCAGCAGCTTCACGCGCTGACCGAGTACCGCCACGAGTATCGCGCCCGCATGCAGGCCATTGCCGCCGAAGGCATGACGTCCAGCCGCTGGCAGGATTTCTCGCGCTTTCTCGACTCGCTGGACCATGCCATCCGCCAGCAGACTGCCGCGCTGAACAAGGCCGAGGCCGACCTGCTGGCCGGCCGCGCCAACTGGCAGCAGCAGAAGCGCCGCCAGAACTCCTTCGACACGCTGATCACGCGCGCCGAAGTGCGTGAACAACAGGTCGCCACGCGCCGCGAACAGCGCGCCAACGACGAATACGCGGCCCGCATCGCACGCCAGCCGGCGAGCGGCCAGAACTGACCTGCCAAGAACCACAATGATCGATATCAGCCAGATCGTCGGCAATGCCGCCGCAGCCATCGGCAACCTCAAGTCGCCGGACGCGGGCAAGGGCGGCGACGCCAACCCGTTCCAGGATGTGCTGTCGCGCGCGCGCCAGGACGGCCAGACGTCCGCGCCTGCCGCTGCGCAGGTGAAGGTGCCTGCCAAGGACGGCAAGCAGGCCGACGCATCGAAGGACAGCGCCGCGCAAAAGCCGCAGCAACCCGCCGCCAACAACGCGCTGCCGCAGAAGGACACCGGCAAGGTCGCCGCGAAGTCGGACACGACTTCGGATGACGCCAAGGACCAGGACGACGACAACGCATCGACCGATGCCGCTGCGGCCGCCGCCGCACTGGCCGCCGCAGCGTTGCTGCTGCAGCCGCAGACGCCCCAGGCTCCCGCCGGCGCCAGCACGGCCGGCATCGATACCAGCGCCATCAGCGGCCTGCCGGCGCTGCCGACGACACAGGGCACGGCGCAAGGCGCAAACGCTGCGGCAGCGGCTGCGGCCGCAGCCGCCACGGCCACGACCGCCGATCCGGCCGCCAATGCTGCCGCTGCCGCCCTGCAGGCCCAGGCCGACGCCAAGCTGCCGGCGACCGTCGTGACCACCGCGACAACCCCGGCCAGCCCCACCGATACGCTGGCCCTGATCGCCCAGCAGCGCGCCGCATTGCAGAACAATGCCCCGACCACGGCGGACAAGATCGCCGCCAGCGTCACGGCACCGGCCCAGGCCGCCGCGCAGGACGCACGAGGCCAGGGCGCCGGCCAGCAGCATGCCAACCTGGGCCATCAGAACCAGCCCGCCCTGACGCCGGCCGACAACGCCCCGGCCGGCCAGCCGACGCAGGCGCCGGTCTCGCCGTTTGCCGCCGCACAGGCCAGCGCCCGCAGCGGCGAAGCCATGGACACGGGTGCCACCAACGCCAGCAGCGCCGCCACGATCGCCTCGGCGCTGGCCGCCCAGACGCCGGCGCAGGCCGCACAGGCCAACGCCGCTGCAGCCGCCGCGCGCCCGGTCATCGCCCCGAATGTCGGCGACAGCCAGTGGTCGCAGGCACTGGGCCAGCAGATGGTGCGCCTTTCGACCCAGGGCAACCAGACCGCCGAGCTCGACCTGAACCCGCCCAACCTGGGCCCGCTGAAGGTAGTACTGAACGTGGTCAACGACCAGGCCCAGGCACAGTTCGTATCGCCGCACCAGGCCGTACGCGCCGCCGTGGAAGCCGCGCTGCCGCACCTGCGCACGTCGATGGCTGAAGCCGGCATCCAGCTGGGCCAGACCTCGGTCGGCGCCGACAGCTTCGCGCAAGCCAACTCGGGCGGCCAGCAACAGCAGCAGCAACGCCATGCCGGCAACGGCAGCTTTGGCCAGGCCACCGGCTTCGGCAACGACACCCCGGCTCCGGCCACCCCCGCCACGCCGCGCGCCCCGCGCACGCTGGCACGTGGCGAGGTCGATACGTTCGCCTGATGTTGTTCTCCCCTCTCCCGCATGCGGGAGAGGGGCGGGGGTGAGGGCACGGCGGTTCTGCTTGCCGACCTGTCGTAATTGATACCGCTCGCCCTCGCCCCCTTCTCCCACGTCGTGGGAGAGGGGAGCCACCCTGCGGAACTTCGTCCGCTCCGGCATGGTCACTTGTGCGCCCCCTCTGCACAAGGCCCCGACCATGCGCACCTTTCGCCCCCTCCTGCTTGCCACCGTGGCCCTGACGGCCTCCGTCGCCCCGCTGGCCTACGCCGCCGAAGCTGTCGACAGCGGGCCCGCCTACGGCCCGGAACTCGAAGGCTTCGACTACCCCTACCCCGTCCAGCGCTACAAGTTCTCGTCGCAAGGCCAGCCCATCGAGATGGCCTTCATGGACATCAAGCCCCAGAAGCCGAACGGCCGTGCCGTGGTGCTGCTGCATGGCAAGAATTTCTGCGGCGCCACCTGGCAGGAAACCATCCGCCAGCTCAGCGGCGCCGGCTACCGCGTGGTGGCCCCGGACCAGGTGGGCTTCTGCAAGTCGACCAAACCCGCCCACTACCAGTACACGTTCCAGCAACTGGCCCGCAACACGCACGACCTGCTGGCATCGGTCGGCATTCGCGACGTCACGGTGATGGGCCACTCCACGGGCGGCATGCTGGCCATGCGCTATGCGCTGATGTACCCGGGCGAAACGAAGCAGCTGGTGCTGGTGAATCCGATCGGGCTGGAAGACTGGAAGGCCAAAGGTGTGCCATCACTGTCGGTGGACCAGTGGTACGCCCGTGAGCTGAACACCACGGCCGACCGCATCCGCAACTATGAAAAATCCACCTATTACGTGAACCAGTGGAAGCCGGAGTACGAACCGTGGGTGCAGATGCTGGCCGGCATGTACCGCGGCCCGGGCAAGCAGATCGTGGCCTGGAACTCCGCCCTGCTCTACGACATGATCTACACCCAGCCCGTGGTCTACGAACTGGGCGCCATCCAGGCCCCACGCTGCTGATGATCGGCGACAAGGACACCACGGCCATCGGCAAGGACGCCGCCCCGGCCGACGTGCAGCCGAAGCTGGGCCGCTACCCGGAACTGGCCCAGGCCACGGCCAAGGCCATCCCGAACACGACGCTGGTGGAATTCCCCGAACTGGGCCACGCCCCGCAGATGCAGGACCCGGCGGCGTTTCACAGGGCGTTGCTGGAGGGGATGGGGAAGGTGCAAATGCGCTAAATTGGGGGCCCGCCCCTAAATTCTGATGTGCGGTCTACATGACCTTCGACCTCTTCGACGCCCTTCCCGCCGATCCCAACGACCCTGACGCGCCGCCCGCCGTCGAGCCGCTGGGGCCAGGTGCCGTCATCCTGCGTGGATTTGCGCGCGACATGGCGCCAGCGCTGCTGCAGGCGGTGGGCGAAGTCAGCGCCGGCTCACCGTTCCGGCACCTGATTACGCCGGGCGGGCTGCGCATGTCGGTGGCGATGACCAATTGCGGCGAGCGGGGGTGGGTGTCCGACCGCACCGGCTATCGCTATGACCCGGTCGATCCCGATACGGGGCGGCCCTGGCCGGCCATGCCGGGCGATTTCCGCACGCTGGCGCTCGATGCGGCGGAGGCGGCTGGCTACCCGGGATTCGCCCCCGATGCCTGCCTGATCAACCGCTATCTGCCCGGCACGCGGCTGTCGCTGCATCAGGACAGGGATGAACTGGATTTGCGCGCGCCGATCGTCTCGGTGTCGCTGGGGCTGCCGGCCGTCTTTCTCTGGGGCGGCCTGCGCCGGGCCGACCGTCCGGCCAGGGTGCGGCTGGCGCACGGCGACGTGGTGGTCTGGGGCGGGCCGTCTCGGCTGGTGTTCCACGGTATCGCGCCGCTGGCCGCAGGGGATCACGCACTGACCGGCAGCGAGCGGATCAACCTGACATTCCGCAAGACACGCTGACCCGCGCGCCGCAGTTGCCTGCTTCAGCAGACGACCATACGATAGCGGCTCAGCACTTTCGCTCATAAAACAGGACCGGCGCCCCGTGCGACCGGCCCGCCTGCGAGACACATCCAAGATGTCAGCCACCCCAGGCCGCGCCGAGGCCGGTGCCGAAGCCACACCGCCCCAGACGTCACCGACACCACCCGCTCCCAAGCCCGCGCCACTGGCCGGGCGCCCTGCCGATTCGATCCGTGCGGCCCTGCTGATCGGCGCCTGCATCGCAGCCGTGTGGATTGCCGGCAGCGCCATGAACGCGCCACCCGCGCTGATCTGGGCCGGCGCGCTGGTGTTGTCCACGGTCTCCTGCTGGGCGGTAGGCGTGTTGCCGGAGCCCACGGCCACGCTGCTGTTCTTCCTGTCGGCCGTGGTCTTCCATATCGCGCCGCCCACGGTGGTGTTTTCGGGATTCACGTCGACGGCATGGTGGCTGATGTTCGGCGGCGCCGTGACCGGCGTGGCGCTGCGCAGCACCGGCCTGGCGCTGCGGCTGGCGGACATCATCTTTCACAAGCGGGTAGGCACGTACCCCAGGTGATCACCACCGTGGCCCTCAGTGCGGTAGGGCTGGCGTTCCTGATGCCGTCCACCACGGGCCGGGTGCTGCTGCTGATGCCGATCGTGCTGGCGCTGGCCGACCGCCTGGGCTTCGCCGCCGGATCGAACGGCCGCATCGGCATGGTGATGACCGTCGCTGCGGCCAGTTACATGCCGCCCACCTCGATCCTGCCGGCCAACATCCCGAACAGCGTGCTGCTGGGCGCAGCCAGTTCGCTCTATCACATCAACCTCAGCTACGGCAGCTACCTGTTGCTGCATTTCCCGGTGCTGGGGGCGCTGAAGACCGTGGTGCTGATCTGGGTGATCTGCAAGCTGTTCCCGGAGAACGGGCCGATGCCGGCACAGGCGCCCACCGCGCGCACGGCGATGGGGCCCCAGGAGCGCATGCTGGCTGTCATCCTGGCGCTGGCGGTGGCCGGGTTCGCCACCGATGCGTGGCATGGGATTTCTCCGGCGTGGATTTCGCTGGCCGCGTGCATCGTCTGCCTGCTGCCCGGCATCGGCCTGGTATCGCCGAAGGCGCTGACCGAGCAGGTTCACCTGGTGCCGCTGATCTACGTGGCTGGCTTTTTGGGGCTGGGGGCCGTGGTGGAGTCGACCGGGCTCGGTAGCGCCATCAGTGCCGGCCTGCTGCACGTGCTGCCGCTGACGCCCGGCCATACGGCCGCCAACGTGGGCACCATCGGGGCCATGGGCGCGGTATTGGGGATGATGTCGACGCTACCGGCGCTGCCGGCCGTCCTGACGCCGCTGGCGCGCGACCTGGCCAATGCGACGGGGCTGCCGCTGGAAACGGTGCTGATGCTGCAGGTGCCGGTGTTCTCGACGGTCTTCTTCCCGTACCAGTCACCGCCGATCGTGATCGCAATGCAGTTGGGCGGCGTGGGCCTGCGTCATGGCACGCGGCTTTGCCTGGCGATGGCGGCCATCACGCTGGTGGTGTTGCTGCCGCTCGATTACTTCTGGTGGAAGCTGCTGGGCTACCTGCCCTGATCTGGCTGCGCGGCTGCGCCCCCTACCATTCGAGCTTTTCCAGAAGCGCATCGCGCACGGCGCGCGGCTCGATGTGCAGGTCCATGTCGTAGGCCCCCAGCAGCGCCAGCAACTGCGCCACGCTGATGGTCTCGGGGTTCAGCTCCATATGGGAAATGCGGCTCTGGCTGATGGCCAGCCGCGCGGCGGCGTCGGCCTGGGTCAGGCCGGCGATCTTGCGCGCGCCCTGGAGCACCTGCCCCAGTTGCTCGCTGCTGGTAATCGTGACTCTGGCGGACATCTCTGGCTACCCGGCAGTAAATACATCTGAAATCTATCAATTTTCGCCAGTAATCGACAAATTCTTCGTCAGTATCGAAGGTGCACCAGCCTGGCATTACCCATGCCGTGGGTAGATTGCACGCTGGCCGTTGCCAAAAACAAACGCCCGGCAAATTCTTGGGGGCTGATGAGGCTTCAGCGCAGGTAGTCGCGGAAGCGCGAGCGGATTTCCTCGACGTTGGCCAGCGTGCCGGTCAGGTGGTCGCGCAGCGCCGTTTCGGCGGCGCCCACATCGCCAGCGGCGATGGCATCGACGATGGCCGCATGGTCGCGCAGCACCGCGTTGGCCTTGCCCGGGATCGGCAGGTGCAGCCGACGCAGGCGGTCCAGATGGCCGCTCTGGCGCCGCACCAGGCCGAACAGGTCGGGCACGGCGGCGGCTTCGTAAAGCTGGCGATGGAAATACTGGTCGTTGGCGGTGAATTCGGCCAGGTCGTCGAGTTCAAGCATGCGCTGCTGGCGCGCCACCGTGGCACGTAGACGGTCCACTAGTGCCGGATCGGGCGCACCCGCCAACGTCCGGACGATCTCCACCTCCACCGACCGGCGCAGGAAATGCGCCTGCCGCGCCAGCGCAACGTCGATACGGCTGACGCGCGTGGCGTGCTGGGGGAACACATCGACCAGCCCCTCTTCCGCCAGCCGCATCAGCGCGTCGCGCACCGGCGTTTGACTGATGCCGTATTGCAGCGCCAGTTCCGGGCGCGACAGCACGGTGCCGGGCGGCAGCGCCATGGAGATAATCTGGTCGCGCATATGCTCGAACACCTGCGGCGCCGCCTGGCGCGTGCGGTCGAACTGGAACTGGGCGGACGGATTGGGTAGCGTGGCGGCCATGCGTAAATGACTGGAATGTTCGGCGCGATTCTAGCCGAACCGTCGCGGAAATCCCTGCGTTGACGTACTAATACATTAGTGCTTTAATTCCCAAAACCCCAGTCGTCGTACAACTAGGCGACTGGCAGGATTATTACGTGGACGAGACAGACATGACGGCACACAAGAAGACGCCGGACCAGCTGCGCAGCGCGCGCTGGTTCGCCCCCGACGACCTGCGGTCGTCCGGGCATCGATCCCGGATCATGCAGATGGGATACGCGCCCGACGAATGGATGGGCAAGCCGCTCATCGCCATCATCAACACGTGGTCCGACATCAACCCATGCCACGCGCATTTCAGGCAGCGCGTGGAAGACGTAAAGCGCGGCATCCTGCAGGCCGGTGGTTTCCCCGTGGAGCTACCGGCCATTTCTTTGTCCGAGAGCTCGGTCAAGCCGACCACGATGCTCTATCGCAACCTGCTGGCCATCGAGACCGAGGAGCTGATCCGCTCACACCCGATCGACGGCGCCGTGTTGATGGGCGGCTGCGACAAGACCACGCCCGGCCTGCTGATGGGCGCCACCAGTGCCGGCGTGCCGGCCATCTACGTACCCGCCGGGCCGATGCTGCGCGGCAACTACAAGGGCCAGGTGCTGGGATCGGGCTCCGACGCCTGGAAGTTCTGGGACGAGCGCCGCGCCGGCAATATCAGCAAGGCCGAGTGGATCGGCATCGAGGGCGGCATCGCGCGCAGCCACGGCACGTGCATGACGATGGGCACGGCCAGCACGATGACGGCCATCGCCGAGACCATCGGCATGACGCTGCCCGGCGCATCGTCGATTCCGGCCGCCGACGCCAACCACATCCGCATGTGCTCCGAGGCCGGACGCCGCATCGTCGGCATGGTCTGGGAAGACCTGACGCCGAAGCGCATCCAGACCCGCCAGTCGTTCGAGAATGCGATTGCCGTGGCCATGGCGATGGGCTGCTCCACCAACGCCATCATCCACGTAATCGCCATGGCGCGCCGCGCCGGCCATGACATCGGCCTGGACGACTTCGACCGCGCAAGCCGCCATGTGCCCGTGATCGCCAACATCCGGCCCAGCGGCGACACATACCTGATGGAGGACTTTTTCTACGCGGGCGGCCTGCCGGCGCTGATGACGCGCATCCGCGACAAGCTCCATCTCGACGCGCCCACCGTCACGGGCCGAACGCTGGGCGAAAACATCGCCGGCGCCGAGGTCCACAACGACGACGTGATCCGCACCTGCGAGAACGCGCTGTACCAGGAAGGCGCGCTGGCCGTGCTGCGCGGCAATATCGCCCCGGATGGCTGCGTGATCAAGCCCAGCGCCTGCGAGAAGCGTTTCTTCAGGCATACCGGCCCGGCCCTGGTGTTCGACGACTACCCGTCGATGAAGGCGGCCGTCGAGGATGAGAACCTGGACGTCACGGCCGATCACGTGCTGATCCTGCGCAACGCGGGCCCGCTGGGCGGCCCCGGCATGCCCGAGTGGGGCATGCTGCCGATCCCGAAGAAGCTGGTGAAGCAGGGCGTGCGCGACATGCTGCGCATGTCCGATGCGCGCATGAGCGGCACCAGCTATGGCGCCTGCATCCTGCACGTGGCGCCCGAGGCGTACATCGGCGGCCCGTTCGCGCTGGTGAAGACCGGCGACCTGATCACGGTCGACATCGACCAGCGCAGCATCCACCTGGAAGTGTCCGACGAAGAGTTGGCCGCGCGCCGCGCCGCCTGGACGCCGCTGCCTCCGCGCTATGCCCGCGGCTACGGCTACATGTTCTCGCGCCATGTGCGCCAGGCCAACGACGGCTGCGATTTCGACTTCCTGCAAACCGATTTCGGCGAGCCAGTCGGCGAACCGAGCATCTACTGAGGCCACGCCAATGACAACGCTCAGTTCCAGCCTGCGCGATGCGCTGAAGACCGTCAGCACCGCCACGCTCTGCACCGCGCTGTTCAAGCGCGGCCTGCGCAACCAGTTCATCCAGGACGTGCGCCCGCTCAATCCCGACGCCGGCACGATGGTGGGCGAGGCCTTCACGCTGCGCTACATCCCGGCGCGCGAAGACCTGAACCCCATCACCGTGTTCCACGACCCCAATCATCCACAGCGCCAGGCCATCGAGCAGTGCCCGCCCGGCGCCGTGCTGGTCATCGACAGCCGCAAGGACGCGCGCGCCGCGTCGGCCGGGTCGATCCTGGTCACGCGGCTGATGCAGCGCGGCGGCGCGGGCATAGTCACAGACGGCGGCTTCCGCGACTCGCCCGAGATCGCGCAGATGGCCATGCCGGCGTACCACCATCGCCCGTCGGCTCCCACCAACCTGACGCTGCACCAGGCGCTGGAATTCAACGTGCCGATCGGCTGCGGCGACGTGGCGGTGTTTCCTGGCGACGTGATGGTGGGCGATGCCGAGGGCGTGGTCGTGATTCCGTGGCACATCGCCGGGGAAATCGCCGCCGAAGCCGTGGAGATGACCGCATTCGAGGACTTCGTGACCGAGGAAGTGCGCAACGGCCGCTCGATCATCGGTCTCTACCCGCCGACCACCGAAAAAGCCCGCGAGGATTTCGCGGCGTGGCGGAAGGCGAAAGGCCGCTGACGGTTTGACTGCGCCGCCGGTTTGCTCCCCTCTACCGCCCGGCGGGAGAAGCGCCGGGGGTGAGGGCATGGCGGCTCGAATTCCGACCTGTCGGCAAGCAGAACCTCAACGCCCTCACCCCCACCCTCTCCCACGACGTGGGAGAGGGGAGCGCATATCGGCGGAAAGCGCCCATGACCATCGTTGCCCACCCCCCCCCGGTTTGCTCCCCTCTCCCGCCCGGCGGGAGAGGGCCGGGGTGAGGGGCATGGCGGCTCGAATTTCGACCTGTCGGCAAGCAGAACCTCAACACCCTCACCCCACCCCTCTCCCATTCTGGGAGAGGGGAGCGCATAACCACCGCATATAGCAAACACAAAACACAGGAGACCAACCCATGTTGAAGATTGCCCGCATCGCTGCCGCTGCCCTTGCCGTGACCGCTGCCCTCGGCGCCCACGCGCAGGGTGAGTGGCCCACCAAGCCCGTCACCATCATCGTGCCGTTCACGCCGGGCGGTGGCACAGACATCGGCACGCGGCTGGTTGCGCAGCGGCTGTCGCAGATCTGGAGCCAGCCGGTGGTGGTGGACAACCGCCCGGGCGCGGCCGGCAATGTCGGCCTGGAGCTGACGGCCCGGGCCAAGCCCGATGGCTACACGCTGGTGGCTGGCAACGTGGGCACGCAGTCGATCAACCCGTTCCTGTACAAGAAGCTCAATTACAAACCCGACAGCTTCGTGCCGGTGACGATGATGGCCGAGCTGCCGTTCGTGCTGGTCGTCACGCCGGGCCTGCCGGCAAAGACGCCGAAGGAGCTGGTGACGCTGGCCAAGGCCAAGCCGGGCAAGCTGACGTTCGCCAGCTCGGGCACGGGCGGATCGCCGCACCTGTCGGGCGAGATCTTCAAGGCGGCCACCGGCACCGACATGCTGCACGTGCCCTACAAGGGCGGCGGCGCGGCGATGACCGACCTGATGGCCGGCAACGTCGACATGCTGTTCGCATCGATCCTGGAAACCACGGGCCACGTGAAGGCCGGCAAGCTGCGCGCACTGGCGGTGACCGGCAGCGTGCGCTCGCCGTCGATGCCCGACGTGCCGACGCTGGCCGAAGCCGGCATCCAGAACGCCGAGTCGGGATCGTGGGTGGGCCTGCTGGCGCCCGCCGGCACGCCGAAGGACATCGTCGACAAGATCGCGGCCGATGTGAAGAAGGTGGTGGCCATGCCCGAGGTGAAAAAGCAGCTCATCGAGCAGGGCGCGATTCCGGTAGGCAGCACGCCGCAGCAGTTTGCCGAGACCATCGCCAGCGACCGCAAGCGTTACGCAAGAATCATCGCCGATAATCACCTGAGCGCCGACTGACCGCGCCCGGACATTTCCATACATAAGGACTTTTCTCGCATGAAACCCCGCCTCCTGCAGCATGGCCGGCTCCCGGAACAGACCGAAGCCCGGCTGGCCGAGCATTTCGACGTGCATCCGCTCTGGGCCGAAAGCGATCCCGCCGCGTACCTGGCACAGCATGGTGGCGAGTTCGTGGCGATGACCACGCGCGCCGCCACCGGCGTCGATGCCCCGATGCTGGCCACGCTGCCCAACCTGCGCGTGATCTCGAGCTTCGGCGTGGGCCTGGACAAGCTGGACCTGGACACCGCCCGCGCGCGCGGCATCGCCGTGGGCTACACGCCCGACGTGCTCAACGACTGCGTGGCCGATACCGCGTTTGCGCTGCTGATGGACGCGGCACGGCAGGTCAGCGCGGCCGACCGCTTCGTACGCCGTGGCGACTGGCTCAAGGGCCCGTATCCGCTGACCACGCGCGTGAGCGGCAAGCGCCTGGGCATCGTCGGCATGGGCCGCATCGGCCGGGTCATCGCAAAGCGCTCGACCGGCTTCGACATGGAAGTGCGCTACTTCGGCCGCAAGGCGCAGGAAGGCGTGCCCTATGGCTTCGAGCCGTCCGTGCAGGCGCTGGCCGAATGGGCGGACTTCCTGGTGATCGCGACATCGGGCGGCCCCGAGACGCGCCACCTGGTGTCCGCCGACGTGCTGAAGGCGCTGGGCCCGCAGGGCTACCTGATCAACATCGCGCGGGGCACGGTGGTCGACGAAGCGGCGCTGGTGGATGCCCTGACCCACAAGCGCATCGCCGGGGCCGGGCTGGACGTGTTCGAGCACGAGCCCAAGGTGCCCGAGGCCCTGTTCGGCCTGGACAACGTCGTGCTGCTGCCGCACGTGGCCAGCGGCACGCACGAGACCCGGGCGGCGATGGCCGGACTGGTGTTCGACAACCTGCAGAGCTTCTTTGCCAGCGGCGCGGTCCTGAAGTCGGCGGTCTGAGCGCCGGCAGGCCGTCAAAAAGCGTAGCCGGGTCGACACAGAGCGGAAATACTGCGCCCACGACCCGGCGCTACACTGGGAACTCCCGTTTCCAGATGGAAGTCGCGATGTCCGCAAATTCCTCGCAGCCGCCATCCACCTCCCGGCGGCGTCACCTGCTGGCGGTGGCACTTGGCGGTGCAGGTCTGGCCACGCTGTCGCGCACGGCGCCTGCCAGCGCGCAAGCCTTGCCCACCACCGCCCCACTGCCCCTGACCGCGCAAACCACCGAGGGGCCGTACTATTTCGATGCCGGCAAGGTCCGCCAGGACATTACCGAAGGGCAATCGGGCGTGCCGCTCGAGATCCGCTTCACGGTGGTCGACGTTCACGGCCGGGCCCTGACCGGCAAGCGCGTGGATCTCTGGCACTGCAACGCCGCGGGCGTGTACTCGGGCTATGCCGGCCAGGTCGACGACCATGACCAGCCGGTGTCCACCAGGGGCCAGACCTTCCTGCGCGGCAGCCAGCCGGTAGGCGCCGATGGCGCGGCCACGTTCCGCACGGTCTATCCGGGCTGGTACGAAGGCCGCGCCACGCACCTGCACATGAAGGTGATCGACGGCCGCCGCACGTTGCTGACCACGCAGTGCTTCCTGCCCGACGCGCTCAGCGAATACCTCTACACCCAGTTGCCGGCCTACCGCCGCAAGCGCCTGCGCGAGACGCTGAACAGCACCGACGGCATCGCCCTGCAGGCTGGCGACACCGTGTTCGGCGCCGTGCGCGAGGCCAAGGGCCGCTATATCGCCACCCTGATGCTGGTGGTGGACCCGGCAGCCACCGCGCCGCGCGAATCGTTCCCGCCCGGCCCGCCCCGGGTGCTTCCACAGGTGCGCCCCCGGACCGCCTCCGGGCCAGCGCGCGCACGCGGCAATCGATGGCGACGCCCGCGTGGCGGCCATCGTGCCCGGCATCCGGTCGTAAGGGTTCATCCCCACGCCACCTCGGAAGGCCTGCCGCCTTCTCGCCTCCGGCCGCCGCCGACCCGCCATGCCGCGCGCCGGGCAAGGCACCTCGCCAACCGCCCCCCCCCGTTCGGGGGTTCGCCCCACCCCGCCATCGGGATGAATTCGGGCGTAGGCGAATATCCCTTACCCTGTGAACGGATCTGCACCATCGCCGGGGCGGCACGCTGGCATGCCATCGGTGGAATTGCAAAAACCTGCACGAAGTATCAGACATGACGGGGCATTGTTAGCTATGCTCCCCAGAGCAGGCGCGTGATTTTGTGGTGCAGCAACGCAGACCCAATTCCAGGTATCAGGCAACACCTTCCAATCCGGTTCGTAAATGGAACGGCGCGCGCAGCGCCGTGGGCGCCCTGCGGGGCGCACTCTCCTGAGGGCTCCCGATGCAGCGCAGCTGGTTCGTGGTGGTGACGATCGTGCTGGCGACGATGGCCACGCTGTTCCCGGTGGGGATCGGCGTGTTCATGGCCCAGCTCGAAGCCAGCCGGCGCGAATCCGAGCAGCTGAGCGTGTTCGCCGATGCGGCCGTCATGCGCGCCGAAACGGTGATGACCCAGGCGCTCAACGCACTGCAAGACCTGGAATCGCTGCGCGAGGAACCGTGCTCGCCGTCGCATCTGGTGGAGATGCGCCGCATCACCTACACCTATCGGCACATCCAGGACGCCGGCGCCTACCGGGGCGGCAAGCGGCTGTGCTCGGCCCTGCTGGGCGCCGTGCAGGCCGACCAGTTCATCCTGCCGCCGCCCGACTGGCGCACCCCCGACGGCCTCGACTACTGGTTCGACCAGCCCAACCCGTTTGCCGCGCCGCGCCGCTCGATGCTGCTGGGCCGCAACGGCAGCTATGTCGGGCTGGACCCACAGACCTTCGTCGACGTGGTTGACCGCGAATCGCGCATGCTGGCCGCCGTGCAGACCGATGCCGGACGCATTTTCGCGGCGTCGCAGGGCGCCAACCTGGCACGGCTGCAGCGGGCCTATGCCGACCACGTCTACGGATCGGGCGGCGACGCCCACGACGACGACGCATCGGTGGTCCTGCGCAAGTCGCGCACGATGCCGCTGGCGGTGGTGGTGCTGGCGCCGCGCGCGGCGCTGCTGACCAACTGGAAGGCGCTGCTGGTGGGCGGTCTGGTGGTGGGCCTGGCCGCCGGCGTGCCGCTCGGCATCCTGGTCTGGCGCCGCGCCACGCGCCGCTTCAGCCTGGAGGGCGAACTGCGCGGCGCGGTGCGGCGGCACGAGATGGCCGTGCACTACCAGCCCATCGTGTCGCTGGCCGACAACCAGTGCGTGGGCGTGGAGGCCCTGGTCCGATGGCGCCGCCACGGCCGGCTGGTGCGCCCCAACCTGTTTATCCCGATGGCCGAGAACGCCGGCCTGATCCAGCAGATCACCGACCAGGTGCTCGATATCGTGCTGGCGGAGCTTGGCACGCTGCTGCGCCGGCATCCGTCTTTCTATGTATCGATCAACGTGGGCGCGGAAGACCTGAAAAGCCGCCGCTTCCTGAGCGTGCTGACGGCGCGGCTGCGCGGCAGCGGCATCTCGCCGGACCAGATCCGCATCGAGGCCACCGAGCGCGGCTTCCTGGAGCCCGACGTGGCGCGCGACACCATCCAGGCGTTCCGCGACGCCGGCCATCCGGTCTATATCGACGATTTCGGCACGGGCTACTCCAGCCTGTCGTACCTGCAGAGCTTCAAGGTGGACGCGCTGAAGATCGACAAGTCGTTTGTCGACACGATTGGGCAGGAGGCGGCGTCGAGCACCGTGGCGCCCCACATCATCGCCATGGCCCAGTCGCTGGGGCTGCAGCTGGTGGCCGAAGGCATCGAGGACCGCGCCCAGGCCGATTTCCTGCGCGCGCAGGGCGTGGACTACGGCCAGGGCTGGCTGTTCGGCCGGCCGGTCCCGGCGGTGGAGCTGGCCCAGGTGCTGGCGCGCTGGGTGGCCCCGGCGGCCGCCTGACCGGGCTTGCCTTGCTTGCCTGGCTTATTCGGCCTTCGCGCCCGAGTCCTTTGCCACCTTGGTCCACTTGGTGGTTTCGGTCTTGATGAAGCCGGCCAGCTGCGGCGGCGTCATGTCGCCGGCGGTCACACCCTGCTCGTCAAAGCGCTTCTGCACGTCCGGCTGCTTCAGCACCTTGGCCAGTTCCGCACTCATGCGCTGGCGCACGGCCTCGGGCGTGCCATGCGGCGCCATCAGCGCGTACCAGGTGGTTACCTCGTAGCCTGGCACGCCGCTCTCGGCCACGGTCGGCACGCCCGGATAGGCGGCCGAGCGCTTGGCCGACGTCACGGCCAGCGCCTTGACCTTGCCGCTCTTGATATGCGGGTTGGCCGACGGGCTGGTCTCGATGGCCATCTGGATCTGGCCGGCCATCAGGTCGGTCATCATGGGCGCGCCGCCCTTGTAAGGCACATGCGAGATATCGGTGCCCGTGGACGCGCGGAACAGTTCGCCCGACAGGTGTTCGGTGCTGCCGATGCCGGCCGAACCGTAGTTGACCTTGCCCGGATTGGCCTTGATGTAGGCCACCAGCTCCTGCACGTTCTTGGCCGGAATCGACGGATTGACGATCAGCACGTTCGGCGTCAGCGCCACCATGCCGATGGGCTCCAGGTCCTTCTGGAAGTCGTAGGGCAGCGTCTTGTAGATGCCGGGCGCCATCGTATGCGCCACCGTGGCCAGCAGGAACGTGTAGCCGTCCGGGTTGGCGCGCGCCACCAGCGCCCCGCCAATCGTGCCGCCGGCGCCGGGCCGGTTGTCGACCACCACGGGCTGGCCCAGCGCCTCGCCCAGCCGCTGGCCCACGGCACGTCCGATGATGTCAGTCGTGCCACCCGAGGCAAACGGCACGACCAGCGTGATCGGCTTGGACGGCCAGTTGTCGGCGGCAAGAGCGGTAATGGAAGCGGCGGCCAGGGCCATGGTGCCGAGCGCCTTGAGCGCGATGCGGCGCGGCATGCGTGGGGTCATGCGAGTCTCCTGCGGGAATCGTTGGAATCGTTCGAGTCCCCCGACTCTACGGATTACGCACCATGTGCGCCAGCCCCGACCCGGCGGACGGTGTTCAGGATTTGTGAAGGGTCGCGCCGGGCCAGCGTCCGGCCGTGACCAGTTCGCGCGCCACCTGTTCCAGCACGCTGCGCGCGGCCAGGCCGGCTGGCGACAGTTCGTCGTCCGACAGGCTCACCAGCATGTTGGGGCGGCTCACCCCGGCGTCGACGATCTCGATCAGCGTCAGCGGGTCGCCCAGATGGCGGGCCACGGCGGCGCCGGGCTGGATGGTGGCGCCGATGCCGGCACGCACGGCATCCATCAGCATCGCCAGCCCGTCGATCTCCGCTACCACGTTCAGGGGCCGCTGGTTGCGCCCCGCCGCCGCGTTGACCACCGCGCGCAACCCGTGGGCGCCGCTCGGCAGGATCAGCGGCAGGTCGCCAATGGCATCGAGTTGCAAGGTCCTGGCAGCCGGCAGGCCGGGCTGGTCGGGCCGGGCGATCACGAACAGGCGCTCTTCCAGCAAGGGCATGGTGCTCCAGCGTTGCCCCGGCTCCAGCTGGAAAAGCACGGCCAGGTCGAGCTGCCGCGCACCGATCATCGTGGCCAGGCCGCCGGAAAGGCTTTCGACCAGGTGCAGGCGGATATCGGGATAGCGGTCGCGCATGGCCAGCATGAACGATGGCCCCAGCACGGCCAGCGTCGTAGGCGCCATGCCCACGCTGACATGGCCGGACAGCCGCGCCGTGCGCGCCGCATGTGCCGCATCGTCGGCATGGCGCAGCGCCAGTTGGGCCTGGCGCCAGAACGCGAGCCCGGCATCGGTGGGCACCACGCCGCTGGACGTGCGCTGCAGCAGCCGCGTGGACAGTTCGCTTTCCAGCCGGCTGATCTGCTGGCTCAGCGCGGACGTGACCACGCCCAGCCGCTGGGCCGCCTGCCCCATGCTGCCCAGCTCCACCACGTGCACGAAGTAGCGCAATTGCCGCAGTTCCATTTCCCATCCCCGACACGATCTGCCGGTATTGTGCCTGCGGCGCGGCGGGTTGGCGAAAATGTGATGTGCCCCACCGCATGGCATCGCGAATCGCGAAGGCGCCACGGGATTTCTGCCGGTTGACCCAATGGTCCGTCATGGATGACGATGCGATGGTCGCCCGGATGTTCGTCCGGATGTTCGTCCGGCTACCAGGCCTGCTATCACACCCCGTTCCCTGCACTTTTCTCATCGGTTCACAACCTGGAGCCTTCCAGCATGCAAAGCCAAACTCCGAACCCTGGGCCGCCTGGCCATTTCAGCCGTTCGCGTTCCCGCCTGCCGCCTTCCAGCCGTTTGCCGCATTCGACAACAAGCTGCTGGAAAACTGGCAGAAAATGATGGGACTCAATGCCGACTTCTCTCGGTCCATCGTCGAGGAGACACAGTTCGACTGGGCGTCGTACTTCGTTCCCCAGGACCCGAGGAACTCTACGCGCGGCAGTGGACCAGCCAGATGCCGCTGATGTCGATTCCGCTGCACTACGCCAACGCCATGCTGGAGCTCGGCGCGGCCACGCAGCGTGCCTGGATGGACGCGTGGGGCCACTGGCTCGGCATGCCCGTATTGTTGCCGGCAATGCCCGTGATGCCCGATGTGTCGGCGGTGCCCACGCCCAGCGGCGAGGTGGTCGATGTTCCGGCCGTGCAGGTGCGCGAGACGTCGCGCGAGCGCAAGGGCAGTGCCCATTGATGACCCGAAGCCGGCCACCGGCTTGCCGAGAGCCGGCACGTTTCGGCATCTGGGACTATCCTTGCAGAGACAGCAAACCCAGGCTTTGCGTCATGCCGCCTGCCCGATGGCTTGAAGGGCGCACTCGGGCGGGCCCCTGAATCGCGCCCCCAATCTGGCGAGGCTCCCATGAGCAAGACACTACTTTCCAGCCTGATCGTCGCCGCGGCAGCCGTGGCCATGGCGCCGCTGGCCCACGCGCAGACCAAGCAGTTCGATCCGTATTCCCAGGGTGCAAAGGCCGGCAAGGCCGACCCGTACACGGACGGCGCGAAGTCCGGCAAGTTCGACACCTATACCGATGGCGCGAACCAGTCGACCCGCTCCGACCTGGCTCCATCGGCAAAGGCCGACCCGTACACGGACGGCGCCAAGTCGGACAAGTACAACCCGTACACCGACGGCGCACGCGTAGGCAAGCCCGATCCGTACACGGACGGGGCGAAGTCGAGCAAGTAACGACGCTTTGGCAGGTTCGATCCGCCCGGCGCGGCCGCAAGGTTGCGCCGGGCTTTCTATTTGCGTGCCACCACGCCATGGATACGCATCGGCGCCCCGTCCTTCAGCCACGGAAGAAAGCCGTGCAGGAAGCGCGAGGCGGCAGGCATGAAATAGCTGCCGTGGTGATAGCAAGGGTCCAGCGTGGAGACGATCCGGCGCCCCTGGCCGGTTGCCGCGTCGTCGTAGAGAACGGATCGGCCATCGACGGTATCCACGATCGACACCGCCCCCGGCGGCGTCGCAAGGTCGCCATGCCGGTGCCAGATGGCATCGGTCACGCTGATCCGCTCGTAGAGGCCATGGTTCGCGTCACCTACGCGCAGCCCCGAATCGGCACCAGGCTCGCGCCACCACCAGAAATTGACGTCTCCCGGGCGCCATTGCACGCCGTCCAGCCATAGATCGGCACGGCTTTCGCCCAATGCCACGACAAGCTTGCCTGCCCGCAGGAAATCGTCGATGGACTGACGCGCGGCGATCAGGTCCACCGGATTCTGCCGGCTCGCCACGTACAGGCAATCGAACGCCGACAGGTTAGCGCGCCCCAGGTCCGGCGCGTAGACGCTGTCGTCGAAATACCCGCGCAGCGCCGGATCATTGAAGGTGGCGTGATGGTAGTAGGTGCCGCCGTCCACGAATGCAATGCGCATGTCTACGCTCTCCTCAGGCCGGCCGACGCGGGCGCGCCGGCTTCGATCCAGTCCAGCATCTGCGGGGCGATGCGCGCAGCGCTGGTTCCATCGTCGATATACATCCAGCAGGTGTTGCCGCCATGCATGAAGATCTGCCCACCGGCCGGCCGTTGCCAGACCCAGTCGACCGGCGAGCCGTCCTGGCGCAGCCGGTGCAGCACCACCGCGCCTGCTGGCGCCGGGTTGGCGCCACGTCCGTAGAAGCCCGCCACGCCGCGCCGAAAACTCAGGTCGTCGCACGACACGCCTGCAAAGACCGGATGCGCATGGACGCGCTCGACGATCAGATCCTTGACGCCACGGCCAGCCGCCACGCGAAACGGCGCCAGTTCCTCGAAGATCGGATAGACCAGATGCCCGTTGAACACCACCGTGCCGCCGGCATCGAGGTGCGTGCGCAGCACGGCGCGGTGGGTCAGTAGCGCGCGCTGGTCGACGTGGGCTTCGATCAGGATGGCGCGCCGGCCCAGGAAATCCGCGTCGCGCAAATCGCGCAGCGAGTAGGACGCCATGCCACGTGCCCGCAGCAGTGCGGCGAACGTAGGCAGTTCGTGAGCGATGGCACGGACGTGCAGAACACTGTTCATATCGATGGCTCCGGGTGATCCAGCAACGGTTGCGAAAGCACCGGCACCGCCGTGCCGGCCCTGGGAAGCGCGTCCAGCCGTACGCGGCGAACCGGCACGCGATACAGGCGCGACAGGGCGGTCTCGCCCATGACCCGATCCGGCGCCCCGAACGCATGCGCGCCGTCGGCGAACAGCAGCGCCGCATGGCTGGCGAACTCCAGCGCGTGTTGCGGCGAATGCGTACTGAACACGACCGTGATGCCATCGGCAGCCAGTTCCGCCAGCAGGCGCAGCGTCAGCGCCTGGTTGTGCCAGTCCATCGCGGCGCAGGGTTCGTCCAGCAGCAGGATGTCGGCATGGGCCGCCAGCGCACGTGCCAGCACCACCAGCTGACGCTCGCCGCCGGAAAGGGACAGAAAACTGCGCCCGGCCAGATGCGACGCCTCGACACGCGCCAGGGCGGCGCCAGCGGCGGCGTGGTCGGCACGGCCCGGCGCACGCAGCAGCGAAATGCCGCCGGCGCGGCCCAGCAACACCATTTCGAGCACGCTCATGGGCAAGGCGGGATGCACTTCCTGCGGCACAAACCCTGTGCGCCCCACCCGGCCGACCTGCCCTGCGGTCGGTGCAATCTGGCCGGCCAGGATTTTCAGCAGGGTCGATTTGCCCGCCCCATTGGCGCCCAGCAGCCCGCACAGCGCACCACGTGGCAGTTGCAAGCCGACGCCGCGCAGTACGTTGCGCGCGCCGTAGCGATGGCCGATGCCGTGGCATTGCAGGACGATGTCAGCCATGGGCGGCGCCTCCGAGCCTGCGGATCAGGAACGCAAACACCGGCGCACCCAGCAAGGCGGTCAACGCCCCCAGCGGAATCTCCATCTGCGTCAGCGTGCGCGCCAGCGTATCCACCAGGATCAGGTAGCCGGCGCCGGCCAGCACGGTATGGAGCAGGAAGCGCCGGTGGTCGCCGCCGCAGCTCATGCGCACCAGATGCGGCACCACAAGCCCCACCCAGCCCACCACACCGCAGACGGCCACACTCGAAGCCGTGATGACCCCGACGGCCAGCAGCGCCAGCATGCGCACCCGTGCCACTGGCACGCCCAGGCTGCGTGCATCGGCCTCGCCAACGGCCAGCGCCATCAGATGGAAGCGCAGGCCGTAGAGCAGCAGCAGACTCAGCCCGATGCACGGCAGGACCAGCAGCAGCCGGGGATAGTCTGCAGCCGCCAGGCTGCCCATCAGCCAGAAGATGATCGCCGGCAACTGGTTCTGCGGATCGGCCATCAGCTTGATCAGCGACACGCCGGAGGCAAACACCGCGTTGACCACGATGCCGGCCAGCACCAGCAGCACCGTGCCGCCCTGCCCTCCGTGTCCCGCATGCCCTTTGCTTGCGCCCGCGAGCCAGTACACGGCGAAGAGCGACAACATGCCCCACAGCAGCGCCGACCCGACCAGCGGCCAGCCGTCGCCGATGGCCAGCAACGCCAGCACGCCGCCAAACGCCGCGCCCGACGACACACCCAGCAGTTGCGGCTCGGCCAGCGGGTTGCGAAACAGCGCCTGCAGCGCCGCGCCGGCGCCAGCCAGCCCCGCCCCGACCAGCGCCGCCAGCAGCACGCGCGGCAGGCGCACGCTCTGCACCACGCTAGCCTGCATCGGCGTCCAGTCGCCCTGGCCCAGCAGCGGCGCCGAGAGAATGCCCAGAACCTTGCCGGGATCGATGGCGTAGCGGCCGGCCGCCATCGCCAGCAAGGCGATGACCGGCAGCGACACCAGCAGGGTCACCGTTGCCAGCGGACGGGTCGGCGTCATGGCTTCTCTCCCGTCCCGAACAGGGCCCGGTAGTGCGCGCTGGCGCCGTTGATATCGAGCTTCAGCAGGTCGTTGGTGTCGCGCTCGCTCAGGCGATAGTCGTAGAGCATGCGGTAGGCGTCGGCAATGCGCTGCCGGATACCCGGCACGGCGTGTTGCGGATGGAACAGGCTGAACAGCCAGTCCAGCGTCAGCGGCGTTTCCTGGCTGGGCGGGTCCCAGCGAAATCCGCCATGCGGATAGCTGTAGATGCGCCGCCCCGCCACTGCGGCCACCCCGGCCAGCCGCGCGTCTGCATGGAGATCCGCCGGTGCCAGCCCTGGCTCGAAGTTGTTGAGCAGCACGATCTGCGGGTCCCACGCCAGCAACTGCTCGACATCCACCTGGGCGAAGCCCGCCACACCGGCCGCGACATTCACGCCCCCAGCCAGCCGGATATCGCCATCCATGCTGGTGCCCTTGCCGGCTGCACGCAGCCCGGAGCGCGCCCGTTGCAGGTAGAGCACGCGCGGGCGCTGCGGCGCCGGAATCGCGGCGGCACGCCTGCCGATGGCCTCGCGGCGGGTCTCGAACCAGCGCGCCAGGCTTTCGCCGCGCTCGGCCTTGCCCAGCCCCGCGCCCACCAGACGCAACCAGCCGGCGGCCAGGCTGCTGTCGCCATAGCGCAGCGTAATCACCGGCAAACCGATGTCGCGAATCGGACGGACGATGTCGTCGCCGCGATCGCCCCACTGGAACACCAGGTCCGCCTTCGCGGCGGCCAGCGCCTCGACGTTGGGCACGAAGCCCTCGCCCGCGATCTGGGCCGGCATGCGCGCCGCGTCGGGAAACATGCGTCCGAGCATGCCCGGTTCGAAATCGGCGCGACTGGCCGCGTGCATGCCCGCCAGCCGACTGGCACCGCCATCCACGGCCATCACCATCGAGGCAATCGGAATCGGGATCGCGGCCACGCGCTCCACGCGCGGCGGGATCGCGACTCGGCGTCCGGTCTGGTCCACGACCTCGGCCGCACCAATGGCCGGCGCCGTCATCAGCAGGAGCAGGGGCGCAAGCACCCGGGCCTGCCATCGGGAAGCAAGGCCGCGCATCAGTACACCGCCGTCAGCTTGAGCACCACGGCCCGGCCGGGCTCCACCAGCGGATTGCCCACCAGCGTGTTGGGGTACGAGAGGTTTTCAGTCACCGTGGGATTACGGCCGACCTGGTTGAACACGTTCTCCACGCCGGCCAGCAGCTTCCAGTCACGCCAGCCATCGCCGAGTACACGGTGCATGTCGAGCCCGAAGAACAGGTCGACCATGCCGTAGCCGGCCGTCCTGCGCTCCTGCGACGCATCGATGCGGGTCTTGGCCTTGAACGCGCGCACCACGCCCTCGCCGTACCATCCGGCGCCCTCGTAACGGAGCGACGCATTGGCCGTGAGCGGCGCGACGTAGGGCAGCGGCTGCCCGTTCATGTCGTTGCGGGTGTGCGTATAGGCTGCCGACGCGCCGATGCTCCAGCGTGGGGTCACCTGCTTGCGCCCCTCGACTTCCACGCCCTTGATGGTGGCCTTGCCGATGTTCTGGCGCTGGTACAGGTTGGTGCCGATCCGCTGCAGCGTGATCAGGTCCGTGTACTTGCTCTGGTAGCCGGTAAGCCGGGCCCAGCCGCTCTCGCCAAACCAGCGCACGCCCACTTCGGCCGTCAGGTTGGTCTCGGGCTTCAGGTCAGGCGATGGCAGCGTGGGCTGCGTGCCGGCGATGCTGGAAATCGTCAGGTTCATGCCGGACGGCGCGCGGAATCCCCGGCTCAGGTTGCCCACCAGCTGCCAGTTGGGCACGAACTCGTAGATCGCGCCAAGGCTGCCGGTCACGGCGTGGTGGCGTGGGTTGGTCTTGCCGGCGTAGGCCTGGGTCAGCCGGGCGGCTTCTCCGGCGTAGCTGTCACCAATTCGGATATCTACGATGTCGCCGCGCAGCGAGCCGGACAGCGTCCATTTTTCGCCGATATGCCAGTCGTCGTTGACGAACAGGCCCACGTTGGTCTGGTCCGCGCTGCGCTCCATCTGGCGCCAGCCCGTATCGCCCACCAATACACCCGTGCTGTTGCTGTAGCGCTGCACGCTGTTCACGCGGCCGTCAAAGCTCTCATTGAAGAAATCGCCACCAAAACTGAGCGAATGCGCGCCCAGGCGCTTCATGGCGGTCAGGTGACCGCCCCATACCGTGGGCGTGTAGACCTTGATATGGTTGTACGCGGTGACCGTGGGCGATGTGCTGTTGCGCTGGTAGATGTCGGTATCGAAATCGCGCACGTAGAGGCTGGCGTCCAGGCTGTCGGCCACGGCGCCGAAGTTGCGGCCCTGGTAAGCCACGCGCACGTTGCGCTCGATGATCGGGTCCTCGCGCACGCTCAGCCATGGCTCGCCGGGCGCCGCGCCCAGGCCGCCGGCCCGCTTGCTGACCACGCGCGCGTAGCGTCCCGACAGTTCCCAGCGCGAATCGGCGCTGGGCCGGAAGCCCACGGCCAGGTCTGCGCCCGTCGAGTTGAAACCGCTGTTCAGCGCATCGCCAAGGGGCGTGGAATAGTCGCCGGCGTCGCGATGGTTGATGCCGAACATCACATCGAAGCCGTTGCCGCCGCCCAGCAGTTCCACGCGTCCGCCCACCATGCTGTTGACGCTGTTCCACTCCAGCGCCCGCAGCTTTGGTTGCAGCGTGAATGGCTGATCGATGTCCACCTTGGCCCGGCGCGTGACGATATTGACCACGCCGTTCAGCGCATCGGAGCCATACAGCGCCGACGCCGGGCCCCGGATCACCTCGATACGCTCGATCGCGTTGGGATCGATCATGTTGTATTCGAGCGTGGTGCGGCCGCGATAGCGGTCGCCGTCAATCGCCATGATCGAGCGGCCCGAGTTGGAGTTGAAGCCACGCATCACGATCTGCCCGCCCAGGCCGCCTGTCCGCGCGAACGCAATGCCGGGCACGTCCGCCAGCAACCCTTGGATGCCCCGCTTCCGACACGTTCGCGGGCCTGCTCACCCGTGATCACCGTGACGGCGCGCGGCGTTTCCTCCACGGTGCTGGCGGTGCGCGTGGCGCTGACGGTCACGCTTTCCAACTCATGGACCTGCCCGGCCACCGATGCCGTCCCCAGGCACGGCCAGCCCAGCGCCAATACCCCGCCCGTCGAGCCGATCAGCAAGATGCGCCGGCAGGTTCCAAGATTACTTGCCACGATGTTTTCCCCGATCAAGGATCACCCGCTTGCGAGGATGATCAAGTCACTGCAAATGATTATCATTTGCGAATTATTCTTATGACGGGTCGAATCACCAATGAGAAAAGTCAAGACAGCCAGCGCGGGGATGGCCGATGCGCGAACGATGCTGTGCGCCCATCCGGCCGTGCATCCGGAATCGGTATGCGAGTGCCTGCTCTCGCGGGCATCGATACGCCATCTGGAGAAAGGCGAATACGTGTTCAGGCAGGACCAGCCGGCCGACTACTGGTACCTGGTCGTGAGGGGACGCGTCGACACGCTGCGCATCGGCATCGACGGGGAAGACCGGATCATCCACCACGTGGAAGCTGGCCAGTTGCTGGCAGCCGTCGTGATGTTCCTGCCGGAGCCTCGCTATCCCGTGGAAGCCCGTGCGGCCGTGGACAGCACGCTATGCCGCATGACCCGTGCGGCCCTGCACCAGTCCTGCCTGGACCATGCGCCACTGGCCGTGGGCATGCTGAATCTGGCCGCGCAGACGCTGGCGCTGCGCATCGACGATGTCGACACCCTGGCCAGCACCACGGCACAGCAACGGCTGGCCGCCTACCTGCTCAGGCTGGCCGGCACGGCGGGCGCGCGCGTGGAGTTGCCGATCAGCCAGCGGCAACTGGCCGCCAGGCTGGGCGTGCGCGCGGAAACGCTGAACCGCCTGCTGGCCGACTGGCACAAGCGCGGCTACCTGGAGGGAGGCGGCCGGAGTTGGCGCATCAAAGAGCCTGGTGAACTGGACGCGTTGGCGCGGGGGGTGGATTCGGCGCGCCGTGAATGACAATCCTCGCAATGCTTCCGGCACTGACAAAGATTTCGTATTTCTACGATATCGGATGTACGCGGTGCGCTCTATAAATCGTCGGGCAATCAAGCAACGAATCCGTGGTATCAGATATGAAACGCGCAACGAAAGTACTCATTTCCCTTTCGCTGGTCATGACGTCCGGCGCTTCGTTTTCCGAATCACTGAGATGCGGCGGAAACATTGCCAGAATCGGCGACGGCAAGGCAGACATCCAGCTCAAATGCGGAGCGCCCGTGTCCAGCCATTCGCTCTGCAAGCCGCTCGTCGCCACGCCAGGGGCCCGGGATCTCGTGGCCGACGCTTCGGCAGCGTGCATGCCAGTGGATGAATGGACCTATACCCTGGCTCCGGGCAATTCGTCACCACGCTCATCTTTCAAAATGGAAGCTTGAGCGCCATCCGGTACGGCGATCGAATCCCTTGATGCCGTTCATCCACCAGACACGCAGCACCCAACAAAAAGGTTCTTCGCCGATTTCCGGGGGAGCGCGAAGGAGCCATCCGTCCGAGTTCGGCTGTGGATTCAATGGGTCGATGCAACACTAGACGCTGCGTAAGCAGTGGAAGGTGCTGTAAATGAAACAAAGGCGGCGGCTTTCCATTCGCGTCGACTGCTCTTCTCGATGACATCAATGGCCTTATTTTCCCCAAACTCGTGTGAAACTGGAAGAAAAATGCGGAGCCCAGAACAAGTGAAAATCCACTATATATTGTGGATATTTGGAGCGATTCTCGTGGCCGCATATGTATGGTCGTGGATCGGCAATCGAGTTTCAACTAAGGTGGACACCTATGGCAGACCGGTGAAATCTATCTGTCGAGAAACTGCTTTTGGGCGCGTCAACTCGCGGGGAGATGTGGAGGCAACAGATGGCTCTAAAGGGCGGTGCTCGGCGGATCTGCGTCACTTATCTAGTAAGTACGTGACTAGCAAGGGAAGAGTATACTGGATGACGGTGAATTCTTACGATAGTTCGCCCTGCATTTCTGGAAGGGGCGACTCTTTAGGGTTTCTTTACAATTTATCGTGGGAGTGCTTGACGGCAACGCCCGGGCAGGTGAACAGCATCGAAGACCGCCGTCTTTATCTTGTCGCACTACATTCCGAAAGCTTCAGGACATTCGAGGGCAGTAATTCGCAGAAAGGCGATTGGCAGTGGAACCAACTGGCCGACTATGCCGCCGACAAAGCGGCTGTTTACTATCTAAATAGAAAAATAGAGGGAGCTGATCCACGGCAGTTTTCGGTAATTTTTCCGTTTGGCGATGACGACAAGTGGAAAAGATTTGCCGTATCGAAAAGCGGTGACACGACATTTGTTGGGGGAAATGCAATCGGAAATGTCGATCTACGCCAATTCCGTCTATTAAAACCCGTGCGCTGTCCTGGGCATTGGTTTTCTCATTGCATCGCTGAGCACACGGATGACTTCTTCAAGTACGGAAATTGGGGTGGGATACCCGGGCAGATCGGAGGTGATATTGTTTTCCTGCAAACCGGAGGAATTAATCGATTTCCGGGCATGGCCTCTCCAGAAATGTTCATGTTTGCAACTACCAAAGGCATCTTTTTCTTCATTCGAGGAAAATTTTACGCACTTCTCAACGATGCTCCGTACCCAACCGATGACCCAAAATATCCTAAGAAAACCTTGTTGAACTGGATGCGAGCCAGATTAATCCGATATAGCGCCTTGGGAACGTGCAGCCTGCTAAGCTGCCACTGTCCGGGCGTCCGCTGTGGAGAACGATGACGGTCTCTTGTGGGTCCTTCTGGGACGGTCTTGCCCCCCGCAAATCGACGAAGAACCATAAAAAACCCCGCCAGCGCATTCACGCCTGCGGGGTTTTCTGCGTTCAGTCTCCCGACTTCGGAGACTTCGAACGTCAATCAGCGCTTACATCTGCACCGTGTCGGCCACTTCCTTGAAGTCTTCGATCTGGTCGAAGTTCATGTACTTGTAGATCTTGTCGCCGTTGGCGTTCAGCACGCCCATGTCGGCCATGTACTCTTCCTTGGTCGGGATACGACCCAGGCGCGAGCAGATGGCGGCCAGTTCGGCCGAGCCCAGGTACACGTTCGTGTTCTTGCCCAGGCGGTTCGGGAAGTTACGCGTCGACGTGGACATGACCGTGGCGCCTTCGCGCACCTGTGCCTGGTTGCCCATGCACAGCGAGCAGCCCGGCATTTCGGTGCGCGCACCGGCCGTGCCGAACACGCCGTAGTGGCCTTCCTCGGTCAGCTGCTTCTGATCCATCTTGGTCGGCGGGGCAACCCACAGCTTCACGGGGATGTCGCGCTTGCCTTCCAGCAGCTTCGACGCGGCCCGGAAGTGGCCGATGTTGGTCATGCACGAACCGATGAACACTTCGTCGATCTTGGCGCCAGCCACGTCCGACAGCGTCTTCACGTCGTCCGGATCGTTGGGGCAGGCTACGATCGGCTCGTGCACGTCGGCCAGGTCGATCTCGATCACGGCGGCGTATTCGGCGTCGGCATCCGGCTGCAGCAGCTTCGGATCGGCCAGCCAGGCTTCCATGGCCTTGATACGGCGCTGCAGGCTGCGCGGGTCCTGGTAGCCTTCGGCGATCATCCACTTCAGCAGCGTGATGTTGCTGTTGATGTACTCGATGATCGGTTCCTTGTTCAGGCGTACCGTGCAACCGGCGGCCGAACGTTCAGCCGACGCGTCCGACAGTTCGAAAGCCTGTTCCACCTTCAGGTCGGGCAGGCCTTCGATTTCGAGGATGCGGCCCGAGAAGATGTTCTTCTTGCCTTGCTTGGCCACGGTCAGCATGTCCTGCTTGATCGCGTACAGCGGAATGGCGTTGACCAGGTCGCGCAGCGTCACGCCCGGCTGCATCTTGCCCTTGAAGCGGACCAGCACCGATTCCGGCATGTCCAGCGGCATCACGCCGGTGGCTGCGGCAAAGGCCACCAGGCCCGAACCGGCCGGGAAGCTGATGCCGATCGGGAAGCGGGTGTGCGAGTCGCCGCCGGTGCCCACGGTATCGGGCAGCAGCATGCGGTTCAGCCACGAGTGGATCACGCCATCGCCCGGGCGCAGCGAGATGCCGCCACGGGTGCTGATGAACTGCGGCAGCGTGTGGTGCGTCTTCACGTCGACCGGCTTCGGATACGCGGCGGTGTGGCAGAACGATTGCATCACCAGGTCGGCCGAGAAGCCCAGGCAGGCCAGGTCCTTCAGCTCGTCGCGCGTCATCGGGCCGGTGGTGTCCTGCGAGCCCACCGAGGTCATCTTCGGTTCGCAGTACGTGCCCGGACGGATGCCCTTGCCTTCGGCCAGGCCGCAGGCGCGGCCGACCATCTTCTGGGCCAGCGTGAAGCCGCGACCGGTGTCCACCGGGTTCTGCGGCAGGCGGAACAGCGTCGACGGGGCCAGGCCCAGCGCCTCGCGGGCCTTGGCGGTCAGGCCACGGCCGATGATCAGCGGAATGCGGCCGCCGGCGCGCACTTCGTCGAACAGCACGTCCGACTTGACCTTGAATTCGGCGATCACGGCGCCGTTCTTCAGGGCCTTGCCTTCGTACGGGCGCAGTTCCACGACGTCGCCCATTTCCATCTGCGACACGTCCAGTTCGATCGGCAGCGCGCCGGCGTCTTCCATCGTGTTGTAGAAGATCGGGGCGATCTTGCTGCCCAGGCACACGCCGCCAAAGCGCTTGTTCGGCACGAACGGGATGTCTTCGCCGGTGAACCACAGCACCGAGTTGGTGGCCGACTTGCGGCTCGAACCCGTACCGACCACGTCACCGACGTAGGCCACCAGGTTGCCCTTGTCCTTCAGCGATTCGATGAATGCCACCGGGCCGCGCTTGCCGTCTTCTTCCGGCTGGAACGCCGCGCCTTCGCGCTTGTTCTTCAGCATGGCCAGCGCGTGCATCGGGATGTCCGGGCGCGTGGTGGCGTCCGGGGCCGGCGACAGGTCGTCGGTGTTGGTCTCGCCCGGCACCTTGAACACGGTGATCGTCAGCGATTGCGGCAGTTCCGGGCGGCTCGTGAACCACTCGGCGTCGGCCCAGCTCTGCAGCACGGCCTTGGCGTTGGCGTTGCCCTTGTCGGCCTTTTCCTTCACGTCGTGGAAGGCGTCGAACATCAGCAGCGTCTTCTTCAGCGCGTCGGCGGCCACGGTGCCCACTTCGGCATCGTCCAGCAGTTCGATCAGCGGCGAGATGTTGTAGCCGCCCAGCATCGTGCCGAGCAGTTCGGTGGCGCGGGCGCGCGAGATCAGCGCGGTCTTTTCCGAACCCAGGGCCACGGCGGCCAGGTACGAGGCCTTGACCTTGGCAGCGTCGTCCACGCCGGCCGGGACGCGGTACGTAATCAGGTCCACCAGGGTCTGCTCTTCACCCGCCGGCGGGTTCTTGATCAGTTCGATCAGCTCGGCCGTCTGCTTGGCGGTCAGCGGCAGAGGAGGAATGCCAAGCGCAGCGCGTTCGGCGACATGGGCGCGATAGGTATCAAGCATGGGAACCTGCTGTTAATAGGGGTTGGTACGGGTACTGCCTTGTCTCTTGTGGGCCAGCGACGCAATTCCGCCAGCTGCGGCGTGGATTGTAAGCCGAAGTCCGCCAGAGATCAAACGTCTTATATCTTATATAAGAGTTAAATCAACCGAAGCACGACGCCACAACGGTTGGCGGGAGCACGACTGTTGCAAATCCGCAGGTCTGACCCGCTCCCTCGGCCCGCTGGGTCGCGCATTCATCACAAAGTAAAAGATAACGATCGATGACATTTGCACCGGGAAAGGCAACGTTCCCGCCATGCACGTCTTAAGTTCCGCGCCCCGTTATCGTTAACCAGCGTAGCAGGCGCAAATGGCGCGCCAATGCGCCCCTGCGCCCGATCCCCGCTCGCTCAAACGGCCAAGCTAAGCGGGTTTCCCCCTTTTTATCGGCCCTTTGCTTACCTGCGATTCAGGAAGAATGGCAGGCATTCCGACACAGGCATCTCATGGCGAACACGCTTTCCCCCTCCCAGACTGGCGGCACTTCGAGCAAGCGCGGCCGACTGCTGCTGATTGGCGGCGGCGTGCTGGTAGTGGTGCTGGCTGCTGGCGGCTTTTTCCTGGGCAGCATCCTCAGCAACAATCACCAGCCGGCAGCCCCGGCTGCCCCGGTGGTGCCGCCCCCGATCTTCGTGCCGCTGGACGCGTTCACCGTCAACCTCAAGAGCGAGGATGGCGACCGCTTCCTGCATACCGGCCTGTCGCTGAAGGTGGCGGATGCCGACACCCAGGGACGTCTGGCGCAGTACCAGCCGGAAGCACGCAGCCGCATCCTGCTGCTGCTCTCGGCACGCCAGCCGGCCGATCTGGCCACGGTGGAAGGCAAGCGCAAGCTGGCCCAGGACATCCAGGCGGCGATCAGCCAGCCGTTTGCCCCGGGTCTGCCGCCGCAGAAGATCCTGGATGTCTTGTTTACTTCGTTCGTGGTGCAGTAACACTGCTGTCCGCACCGCGAACCCTGAGCCTAACCGATAGATATGAAACTGCCCGCCGAACTTCTCTCCTGCCGCCGCGTGAAGCGCGACGTCTGAAGCCGGCCATGGACCGTTTCATCCTCACAGCCGTTCACGGGGCAGGACACTAGATGGCCTACGACAAGTTCCTCTCGCAGGACGAGGTAGACGAACTACTGAAAGGCGTATCCGGCGAAGCCGATACGCCCGCGGCCAGCGCACCGGTCGTCGAAGAAGGCGGCGTGCGGCCGTACAACCTGGCCAACCAGGAGCGCGTCGTCCGCGGCCGCCTGCACACGCTCGAAATCATCAACGAGCGTTTTGCCCGGGCTCTGCGCACCGCGCTGTTCAACTTCATCCGCCGTGGCGCCGACATCTCGGTTGGCACGGTCAGGATCGAGAAGTACGGCGATTTCGTGCGCAACCTGCCGGTGCCGACCAACCTGAACCTGGTTCACATGAAGCCGCTGCGGGGCACCGCGCTGTTCGTGTACGACCCGAACCTGATCTTCCTGGTGGTCGACAACCTGTTTGGCGGCGACGGACGCTTCCACACCCGCGTGGAAGGCCGCGACTTCACCCAGACCGAGCAGCGCATCATCCGCCGCATGCTCGACCTGACGCTGAACAGCTACAGCCAGGCCTGGCGCACCGTGCATCCGATCGAGTTCGACTATGTCCGCTCGGAGATGCACACCAAGTTCGCCAACGTGGCCGGCCCGAACGATGCCGTGGTCACCACTGCGTTCCATATCGAACTGGGCGCCGTGGGCGGGCAACTGCATATCTGTATCCCCTTCTCGATGATCGAGCCGCTGCGCGATCTGCTGATGAATCCGCTGCAGGACGAAGTCGAGGTGGACAAGCGCTGGCTCGGCCAGCTTTCCAACCAGCTGCGAGCCGCCGAAGTGGAACTGGTGGCCGAATTCACGCACCTGCGCAGCACCGTGGCCGAAGTTCTGGCCATGCGCGAAGGCGACGTGCTGCCGATCGAACTGCCGGAAAAGATCTTCGGCAAGGTCGACGGCGTGCCCGTCATGCAGTGCGGCTTCGGCACGATGAACGGCCAGTACGCACTGCGCGTGGAACGAATGATCAATTACCAAGACAGCGATCCCAACAAGGAAACCGATCATGACTGACGGCACTCAGGACAAGCCGGTCGATCCGATGGACGATTGGGCCAGCGCCCTGGCGGAGCAGACCAGCGTCGAACAGGCTGCGCCCGCTGCCGAAGCGGCCGCCCCCATGACGCCGGCAACCCCGGCCATGCCGACCGCCACGCCGGCGGCTTCCACCGTGTTCCCGCCCCTGGCTCAGGACGCGCCGAGCGGCTTCCACAACGATATCGGGATGATCCTCGATATCCCGGTGCAGCTGACCGTCGAACTGGGCCGCACCAAGGTACCCATCAAGAACCTGCTGCAACTGGCACAGGGCTCGGTGGTGGAGCTCGACGGCCTGGCCGGCGAACCGATGGACGTGCTCGTGAACGGCTACCTGATCGCCCAGGGCGAAGTGGTGGTGGTGAACGACAAGTTCGGCATTCGCCTGACGGACATCATCACGCCGTCCGAACGTATCCGGAAGCTCAACAAATGACAGCCGCCTCGCGCCGGTCAGCAGCAGCCGTGCGCATTGCCTCGGGCCTGGTCCTTTCGGGCCTTGCCGTGACCGGTGCGCAGGCCGCTGATGTCGTGCTCAGCACTGCCCAGGCGGGCAATCCCGCCAGCAGTGCCGCCGCCAGCCACTCGTTTGCCGGCAACGCGCCGGCCATCAGCAGTGGTGGCAGCCTGGCCCAGGCGGGCCTGGGCCTGTTCGCGGTCATCGCGCTGATCCTGGGCATCGCCTGGGTCGCGCGCCGCGTGGGCCTGGTGCGCCATGGCTCCGGCTCCGCATCGATCAAGGTCGTGAACAGCCTGGCGCTCAGCACGCGCCAGAAGGTCATGACCGTCGAAGTGGGCGATACCTGGCTGGTGCTGGGTGTCTCGCCCAACGAAATCCGCCCGCTCCATACGCTTCCGGCCCAGCCGGACAGCGGCGCGCCCACCGGTTCGCCGACGAACCCGCCGATGCAAAGCGGCTTCGGCGAACGCCTGATGCGCGCCATGCAGGAAAACCTCAAGAAATGAACACGCCGCGTGCCGCCGCTGTCCAGCGGCTACCCGTGAAGCCCTTCGTGCGTCCGTCGCGCGTGGGGGCCGCCCTGCTGGCCCTGGTGCCGCTGGCGCTCTGGCTCGCGCCCGACGCCGTGCTGGCGCAGTCGCTGCCGGGCGTGACCAGCCGCGCTGCCGCTGGTGGCGGGCAGGTCTGGTCGCTGTCGATCCAGACGCTGGTCCTGCTCACGTCGCTGTCGTTCCTGCCGGCGGCCATGCTGATGATGACGGGCTTCACGCGCATCATCATCGTGCTGGGCCTGCTGCGCAACGCGCTGGGCACGGCATCGTCGCCGCCCAACCAGGTGCTGGTGGGCCTGTCGCTGTTCCTGACGTTCTTCGTGATGTCGCCGGTACTCGACAAGGTCTACAACGACGCCTACAAGCCGCTGTCCGAGAACCGCATCAGCCTGGAAACCGCCGCGCAGCGCGCCGCGGTGCCGGTGCGTGGCTTCATGCTGCGCCAGACGCGCGAGAAGGACCTGGCGCTGTTCGCCCAGATGGCCAAGACGCCGGAAATGCAGGGCCCTGACGACGTGCCGTTCTCGGTGCTGGTGCCGGCCTTCGTCACCAGCGAGCTGAAGACCGCGTTCCAGATCGGCTTCACGATCTTCATTCCGTTCCTGATCATCGACCTCGTCGTGGCCAGCGTGCTGATGGCGATGGGCATGATGATGGTGCCACCCGCCACCATATCGCTGCCGTTCAAGCTGATGCTGTTCGTGCTGGTCGATGGCTGGCAACTGCTGCTGGGGTCCCTGGCGCAGAGCTTCATGAACTGACGGAGGCCCGAGATGACACCCGAGATGGTCATGACCATCGCCACGCAGGCGATGAAAATGACGCTGATGCTGTCCGCCCCGCTGCTGCTGGTGGCGCTGGCGGCCGGTCTGGTGGTGAGCCTGTTCCAGGCCGCCACGCAGATCAATGAAATGACGCTGACGTTCATTCCCAAGCTGGTCGCACTGTTCGTGACGATGGTGCTGGTCGGGCCGTGGATGATCAACACGTTCGTCGACTACATGCGCGAAGTGTTCCAGGGCATTCCCGCCCTGGCGCACTGACCCTCCCCCTTCCTTACCGCAGGACCCAGGCACCGTGTTCGAGGTCACCACCGACCAGATGTACGGGTGGATCGCCGCCTTCCTCTGGCCGATGTTCCGGCTGATGGCGCTGATCGCGACCGCGCCCCTGTTCAGCGAATCGACCATTCCGCGCCGCGCCAAGATCCTGCTGGCCGCCGCGCTGGCCACGATCGTGTCGCCCACCATCGGCAACATCCCTACCGCGCCTGTCTATTCGTACGAGGGCCTGCTGGTCGTCATGAACGAAATCGGCATCGGCGTTGCCATGGGCTTCACGATGCGGCTGATCTTTGCCGCCGTGCAGATGGCCGGCGAAGTCATCGGCCTGCAGATGGGCCTGTCGTTCGCCGCGTTCTACGACCGCTCGTCGGGCGGGCAGACGATGGTGCTGTCGCGCTTCCTGAATATCGTCGCCACGCTGATGTTCCTGTCGCTGGACGGCC
This sequence comes from Cupriavidus sp. EM10, assembly GCF_018729255.1. NCBI lineage: Bacteria > Pseudomonadati > Pseudomonadota > Betaproteobacteria > Burkholderiales > Burkholderiaceae > Cupriavidus > Cupriavidus sp. EM10. The sequence goes on along the minus strand of NZ_CP076061.1, from coordinate 1,689,467 downwards.
ACCTGACAATGCTGGCCGCCCTGGTGGACAGCTTCCAGGGCGTGCCGATCGCCGCCACGCCGCTTTCCGGCAGCGGCTGGGGCATGGTCGCCCGGGCCGGCTCGATGGTCTTCGCCTCCAGCACCCTGCTGGCGCTGCCGATGATCGCCGCGCTGCTGACGCTGAACCTGGCCATGGGTATCCTGAACCGCGCCTCGCCGCAACTGTCGATCTTCGCGGTCGGCTTTCCGGTGACCCTGCTGGGCGGCATGCTGGTGATGGCCCTGTGCATGCCGGAGATGGGCGTCTACATGCAGCATCTGGTCGACACCGGGCTGCAGACCGCTGCCCAGGTGCTGGACCAGCTCGCGCCCTGATCCCCGGCGGCCTTTACGGGGTCAGGGCAGCGCGCCCACCTGCCTGAGCACTGCGCGGGCAATCTCCTGGCGCTTCGCGCCCACTTCGGGACGCGGCATGTCCAGGTTCATCGCGAACACGTAGGTATCGTCGCCACGCGTGACCCAGCCCACCCACCAGCCCACGTCGACCTTGCCCGACGTGGCCCAGCCCGTCTTGGCCCGCAGCGTGTAGGCCGGCGTGCTTTCGATGGTCAGGATGTCGTCGAGCGCCGCGAAGCTGTGCTCCGAGATCAGCGGCACCTTGTGCGCGGCGGCGGCGTTCAGGAAATCGACCTGCTGGTACGTGGTGATCTGCAGCTGGCCGTTGAGCCAGAAGCGGTCGACCGGGCCGTCGACGCCGGCATTGCCGAAGTGCGCGGCACGCAGGTACTTGCGGTACTGGTCGGTGCCCACGCGGCGCGCCAGCGCCTGGTAGGCCGGCACGCAGGAGTTCTTCAGCGCCAGGCGCAGCGCCACCTCGCCATTGCAGACCTCGGGCAGGATCGGCTTGCCATGGTGCATCCACACCTTGCCGTCCCAAGGCAGCTTGTCGTTGTCGACATCGGCCACGGCGCCGGTTTCGAGCCCGATCAGCGAATTGAAGATCTTGAACGTCGACGCCGGCGAGTACGGCGTGGCCGCGCGCTTCGGGTTGTAGGTGTGCATGCGCTGCTGGCGCACGTCGTAGACCACCATCGTGCCGTCGACACCGGCGGCATCGAACAGCGGCTTGGCATCGAGGGGGATTTCGGCGGCATGCGGCGCCGTGGCCGCGCAGGCCAGCAGCAACGGCATCAGTGGCCGGAGGAAAAGGCGGGCAAGTCTGTTTCGCATATCAACACGCTTTGCGTTGTGATTGTTGGGGTTGTCGTCATGCAGACGGATGGCAATCCAGGCCCGGATCGTGGTGCGGAGCATAGGCGGTGGCCCGCAAGTCGCCAACCGGCGTAGCTGTAACACGCGTAACATGCGGCCATGCCCGCCCCCGCATCGTCCCGCACTCTTGTCGACATCGACCTGTCCGGTCCCTACCGGGTGGGCGAACACGCCGCGCGCTACCAGTCGGTCTGGCTGCTGGCGCGGATCTGGCTGGCCGCCTCGCGCGATCGCCAGGACCTGGGCGCGGCCACGGTGCGGGCGCGCTTCGCCGATGCGGCCAATGTCCGCATGATCGTCTCGCGGGCGTTCGGGGATTTCTCGCGCTGGGGTGTGCCGGTGGGCTGGGGCCATGACAAGGCCATCGGCATCTCGGCCTTGCGCGCCGACGGCCGCAGCCGGGGGCCGTTCTGGATGTCTGCCGCCACGGCAGGCAGGCTGCGCTTTACGGCCCACGGCAAGCCGCTGGGCGCGGCGGGCGTGGCGCGCTGGCTTGGCCAGGCGCCGGCCGGCGAAGCGGCCCCGGCTGCCGGCACCAGCAGCAAGGGCCTCCAATACGTGATGCGGGACATGGCGTTCTGGCGCCATCTCACCCAGGCCATGCGCGGCGCGCAGGACGGCTTCGCGGGGGTGCTCGATCACGGCGTGGCTGAGTCGTTCCGGGCCGCCCAGCGCACGGCGGCCGACGACTTCCAGCAGGCGCTGTCGCTGCTCAAGGAAAGCCTGGCCTGGCGCCGCAGCGATCGCCTGGACAAGAGCCGCGCGGCGCTGCGCCGCTTCGAGCGGATCGTGGTGGCCGGGGGCGTCAACGCGGCGCTGCCCACCTTCGCGGCGATGGCGCATGTGGTGCGCGCCTGGGAGCACTACGCGCGGGGCGAACTCGATGCGGCGCAGCGCGAACTGGCGCGCCTGTCTGGCGATGCCGAACTGCGGCCCGTCGTCCGCTATAACCCGCGCATCCGCTTCGAGACGCTGAACCTGGAAGCGCTGGTCCACAAGAGCATCGCCCTGCGGCCGGATGGACCGCAGGCCGCACAGGCAAGCGACGTGCAGCGCCAGGACGCCGCGCGCGCGGCGCTCGACGCGTTCGCCGGCGCGCTGCAGGCCGCATACGAAGCCGACTCGGTCGACGCCGTGCAGCACGCGGCGGCCAACATCGGCTGGTCGTTGTGGCTGTTCTGGCAGTATCGGCTGGTCGATATGGCGCGCGAGATGGCGCCGGGCGACGTCCAGCGGCAGGCCATGCGCTGGCTGGGGTTGTCGGAATGGATTTGCGACCGCTTTGGCGTGGGCGGCGGATCGGCGTGGAACACGATTTTCCTGCTGCGCGTGGCCCGTGGCAGCGTCAGCGCCGGCCCGGCGGCATCGCTTGCCGCGTTCCGCGCCGGCCAGCCGCTGACGGTGGCGGCGGCCATCGATGCCTTGCGGCCGTTTCACGCGCCGTTCGCACCGGCCAAGGGCTTTGTGCGATGGTCGTCTGTGGCGGCCTTCGCGCTGGAGGAGCACGACACCGGTCGCGTGGCCTACAACGCGCTGCAACTGGCCAACCTGCTGCTGGAGTCGGCCTGGTACCTGACCCACGAACAGGGCGCCTCGGCGCAGGCCTACGAGGCGATGGAACGGCTGGCCACGCAGCTGGGTGCGCTGCGCGCCGCCGAACGCGGCTTCTTCCATTCGGAAATCCGCGCCTTTCCGCCCGAATTGCGCGCCGCCGCCGCCGAGGCAGCGCGCGCACCGGCGGCACGGCGCGGCCCGAAGACGTCCGCCTGACTCAGGCCCGCCCGTAAGTCATTTCGCCCGCCACGGCGCGGCGGTTGGACGATAGTGCACGGCCCGATGTCCCACCGCTGCCCGGCAGCTTGAAGAAGGCCACGGCGTCGGTCAGCAACTTGCCCTGCTCCTCCAGCGATTTCGAAGCCACGGCCGCTTCATGCACCAGCGACGCGTTCTGCTGCGTCACCTGGTCGATCTGCACGATGGCCTGGTTCACCTGCTCGATGCCACGGTTCTGCTCGGCCGATGCCGCCGCGATCTCGCCGACGATATGGGTCACGCGCGCCACGGCCTGCGTGACCTCCGCCATGGTCTGGCCAGCCTCGCTGGCCAGCGTCGAACCGGCCTGCACCTGCGCCACCGACGCGTCGATCAGTTCCTTGATCTCCTTGGCGGCGTTCGACGACCGCTGCGCCAGGCTGCGCACCTCGCTGGCCACCACCGCGAAGCCACGCCCCTGCTCACCCGCACGCGCGGCCTCCACCGCCGCGTTGAGCGCCAGGATATTGGTCTGGAACGCGATGCTTTCGATGATGCCGGTGATATCGGCAATCTTCGACGAGCTGGCGCTGATGCCTTCCATCGTATCGACCACGCGGCTCACCGTGCCGCTGCCCTGCTGCGCCACATCGGCCGCGTTGCGCGCCAGTTCGCTGGCCTCGCGGGCGTTCTCGCTGTTATGGCGCACGGTGGCCGTCAGTTCCTCCATGCTGGCCGCCGTTTCCTCCAGCGACGCCGCCTGCTGCTCGGTGCGGCTGGACAGGTCCATGTTGCCGTTGGCGATCTCGCCGGTGGCCAGCGCGATGCTGCCGCTGCTTTCGCGCACGCGCACCACCGTCTCGGCGAGCCGCTCGTTCATGTCGCGCAGGGCGGCCAGCAGGCGGCCCGGTTCGTCCTGGGAATCCACCTCGATATGCATGCCGACCTCGCCCCGCGCCACGGTGCGTGCCACGTCGACCGCACGCTGGATCGGGCCGGTGATGGCGCGCGTCAGCAGCAGCCCGCCAACGATGCCGAACGCCACGGCGGCAATCGCCACCACGATCAGGAACATGCGTTGGCGCGCGTAATCGTCATTGAGGCTGCGGATCATCTCCTGCTGGCGTTCGCGCGTGAACTCTGCGTAGTCGCTGGTGGCCTTGACCAGCGCAGCCAGCAGCGGGCGGCACTCGGCGTTCATCTTGACCACGGCGGCGTCCTTCTTGCCGTCGAGCGCCAGCCCGACGATATCCGTCGCCACCGGCCCATAGCGCGATTCGATACGGTCGATCTCGGCCACCAGCTTGCGCGCGCCCTCGCTGACGCCCTCGGCCATGATCATCTGCTTGAGCTTGCCCAGGCGCTCGCCCACCTCGCCGTGCGCCTTGAGCACCGAGGCCTTTTCCAGATCGACATCGGCCTGCGTGGTCACCAGCACCAGGTTGCGGGCGGCGATGGCCCGCTGGTCCACGGCGGCGCGTATCTGCGCGGCCATTTCGCCCCGCGCGTTGAGCCCGTTGATATAGGCGGCGAAGCCTTCGGTGGACCGGCTCAGCGCATGCAGCGACAACCCGGATACCACCAGCACGACAAGCGCCAGCGTGCCAAACCCCGACAAGAGTTTGGTCTTGATCGAAAGATCCTTGAATTTCACGGCCTTCTCCATTCCCGATTCATTGGCCCAACGTCAGGCCTAAACACGATTGAAGCCATGGCGTGCGCCATGACCGACATCGCTGAGAGAACCCGTTCTATTGGTATTGGCGGGCGTCGTGGCGCCGCGCTCGATCTAATGTCTGCTTTGTCTGGCTAACGGGCGGACACGTCATCGATTGACCCCTACGCGAGGAGGGGTAGGGCCAAATTTGCATAGGTGTTTCCACCAGGGCATCGGATTGCATACGGCATCGCATCTATAAATTGCATTCCAGATGCATCTTTCCTAGAATCGATGCCGTCACACCGCACGTCTTCCCGCGCCGTCCGCGCCTTCCGCGCCTTCCGCGCTTCCACGCCTCGGCTCTCATCATGTCCGTCCTGCTGCAGATCTCCCCACCATCGCGCGCGCCGACCTATCGGGGCCCGCCCATCCTTGCGCTCGGTTTCCGTCCCTTCTACCTGCTGGCTGCGGCGTTTGGCGCGGTGGCCATGGCCGCGTGGGTGGCGATGTATCTGGGCTGGTGGACGCCTGCCGCGCAGCCGTGGCTCGGCAGCATGGCGTGGCATGCGCACGAGATGGTGTTCGGCTTCGCCGCCGCCGTGGTGGTGGGCTTCCTGTTCACGGCCGGCAAGAACTGGACGGGGCTGCAGACGCCGCAGGGGGCGTGGCTGGGGGCGTTGGCGGGCGTCTGGGTGCTGGCCCGCGTGCTGATGTGGACAGGGCCCGCATGGGCGGCCATTGCAGCCGATATCGCCTTCCTGCCCCTGTGCAGCCTGAGCGCCTGTATGGCTGGGATTCGCATCGCACGGTGCGCACGCCAATCGTCAGCATCCTGCATGTGGCCTACGCGTTCCTGCCGGTGGGCTTTGTATTGATCGCCGCGGCGGCGGTGGGTTGGCTGGATCGCTCCACGGCGCTGCACGCGCTGACCGTCGGCGTGATCGGCTGCGCCATCATCGCGATGGTCACCCGCACGGCGCTCGGCCATACAGGCCGCCGGCTTGAAACGGGCCGCATGGAGCACCTGGCCTACCTGTCGATGGCGCTGGCCGCCGTGGTCCGCGTTGCGGGCCCGCTCCTGCTGCCCGACCTCAAGCCGCACGCCATTGCGTTGGCGGGCGCTTTGTGGGTACTTTCGTTGCTGTTCTACCTGGTGAAATACGCACCGTTCCTGGCCAGTTCGCGCATTGACGGGAAGGAAGGCTGATGCGAGGTCTCTCCGACCGCCACTCCAACGTTGCGGATTCGCACTGACGTGATACGATGACTTACAACTGACCGCGACGACAATCGCGGCGGTTGCCCCATCGATACCCAAGCAGTCGAGAACAAACGGGAGACATCATGCGTAAATTTACCGCGGCGCTGGGCGCCGCCATCTTGCTGGGCTTCGCGGCCACGCCTGTGCTGGCGCAATCGGCGGACACCCGGGCCGACACCCAGGCCGTCACCGCCGCCGCCGAGAAACTGCGCGTCGCCATGGTCGATCCTGACCAGGCGACGCTATCGGGCCTGGTGGGCGACTCGTTGAGCTACGGCCATTCCGGCGGCCGGATCGACACCAAGACCAGCTTCATCGGCGACCTGCTCGACAAGAAGTCGGACTTCGTCAGCATCAGCATCACCGATCAATCCGTGCACGTGTCTGGCGATGTGGCCGTGGTCCGCCATACGCTGTCCGGCGAAACGCTCGATGGCGGCAAGCAGGGCACCGTGCTGCTCAAGGTGCTGCAGGTCTGGCAGAAGCAGGGCGGCCACTGGAAGCTGATCGCCCGTCAGGCGGTGAAGGCCGCCTGAGCGAAGCTGCCTGTATGGAAGTGCAGACATTGATACGATGTCTGATGTCTTCGATCAAACAAAAGGCGCCACCTATGGGGGTGGCGCCTGTTTCCTTCCAGGTATCCAGTCGGCGTCAATCGAAGATGTCGTACAGCCACGACTTCTTGCGTTTGCCATAGCCGCCGCCATGATGGCCACGCGCATCGTCCGGGTAGCCCGGGGCCGCTCGCGCGACGCGGAAGGCTGACCGGCCGGCGAGGCCACGGTCGAGCGTTCGAGAATCTTGTCGAGCTCGCCGCGATCCAGCCAGACGCCACGGCATGCCGGGCAGTAGTCGATCTCCACACCCTGCCGCTCCGCCATGGTCAGGGTTGCATCGGGACAGGTCGGGCACTTCATCGCGAACTCCTTGATACGGCTGCGCACGCTGGCGCGGGAAAACCCATTTTACGGACGCCAGCCGGCCGCCCTGCGCATATGACGCAAATGTCACGGCGCCGTCATCAGGCCATCGCCGGAAGGCATCGCCGCGTCTCGGAATATGCACGCGACGCCGCAGCAAACCCGGGCGTTGATGGACTTCCTGTACCATGTGGGTCTCGCCCTCTCGCATCATCCGTCTACGCCGGGCCGGTGCGTGGCGTGACTTTAGGGACCATCGGATCATCACCCGCGTGGCTGAACACTCGAACCCCTCGCCCCCTCGCCCCCCTGTGTGACGTGCTGGCTTCACTGCGCGCCGCCACTGCCGAACAGCATGCCAGGCTCGACCAGGCAATGCCGCTGTCCGGTTCCACCCCCACGCTCGACGATTACCGCGATCACCTGCTGATCCTGCGCGCCTGGCTGGCGCCGCTGGAACGCTGGCTGGCGCGCTTTGGCGATGGTCCGCAAGACGCCGCGCGCCTGCCGTCCGTCCCCCGCGCATCACTGCTGGAACAGGACCTGGCCCACCCGGCCATGCCGTCCGGCGGGATGGCGGTGGACGAGATCGATGTGGCAACGCTGCGCGGCGACGCCGCGTATCGCTGGGGCGTCTGCTACGTGATCGAAGGGTCGCAGCTTGGTGGCGCGGTGCTGTACCGCCAGCTCTCGCGGCAACTGGCACCGCATCCGCTTGACTACCTTGGCGCGGGCAAGACGCCCGGGCCGCGCTGGCAGCAATTCCTGCAAGCGCTGCGTGCGAACGTGCAGGAGCCGGCCGATATCGCGCTGGCCTGCGCTGGCGCGCAGCGTACGTTCAACGACCTGCTGGCCCGTGTTCCCGCGTGCGCCAGCTCCGGCACGCGATAAGCGCACGAGACCACGATGCCTGACGCCGCCGAACAACAGTTTCCCCTGAACGGTCTGCTCGATACGTCGGCGCTGTTCGACGCCCTGCCCGAGTCGTACCTGGTGCTCAATGCGACATTCGAGGTCGTCGCCGCCAACGCGCGCTACCTGACCATGGCCGGCCGCACGCGCGACGACGTCATGGGCAAGTCGGTCTTCGATATCAATCCCACCCTGTCCGAGGCCCAGATGGCGGCCCGGCGCGACTGGCTGGCCGCCACGCTCGGCGACCTGGCGGAGGGCGAGTCCCGCCTGTCGCCGCTGATCCGCTATGACGGCCACCCGGCCGGCAACGGCAACGGCGAGCGCTACTGGCAGGCCAGGGCCACGCGCCTGGACGGTTCGTCGGCAGCGGCATTCGTGCTGCAGGTCACCGACGTGACCGACCAGATCGTCAAGACCGAGCAGACGCGCCGCGAGCACGCCAAGCTGCGCTCCCAGGCGCGGTTGCGCCAGGTGCTGGTGGACGAAGCCAACGCGGCACTGCAGACCCACCGCAAGCAGCTGGAAGAACTGCTTGCGTTCGCCAAGGTGGGCGCATGGGAACTCGACGTGGCCACGGGCTTCATGGCCTGCACCGACCAGTGCAAGGCCAACATGGGGCTGCAGCCGGACGATGCCATCGACGAGGCACGGGTATTCGAGGAACTGATGCACGTCGACGACCGCGACACCGTGCGCGCCGCGATGTCCGAGGCCATTGCCGGCCGCGCGCATTTCGAGGTCGAGTACCGCGTGATCTGGCAGGACGGCACGATGCGCTGGCTGATGTCGCGCGGTGCCGCGCGTTACCTGGAAGATGGCTCGGCGCAGTCGCTGATCGGCTTCACGATCGACATCACGGCGCGCAAGGCGTCGGAACTGCACTACCAGGCAGTGGCCGCCGAAGAGCAGCGCGCCCGCGAAATCAGCGAGCGTGGCGCCCGGGCGATGGACCATTTCGTGGCAGCCGTCAGCCATGAATTGCGGTCGCCGCTGCACGCCATCCTGTGGTGGACCACGCTGTTGGAGCGCGGCACCGATCCGGCCCACGTGCGGCGCGCCGCAGAGGTCATCGAACGCAACACCCGGCAGCTGGCCCGCATGGTCGACGACCTGCTGGACAGCGGCGCCATTGCCACCGGCAAGCTGTCCGTGGACCTGCGCCTGCTGGACATGGCGTCGCTGGCGGCCACCGTGGCCGAGGATCTGCGGCTCGATGCGGAATCGCGCGAGGTGACGCTGATCGTGGCGCCGGCACTGCCCTGCCTGGTGATGGCCGACGAACACCGGCTCAAGCAGGTGGTGCTGAACCTGCTGACCAACGCGCTGAAGTTCGCGGAGCGCGGCACGGTGGAACTGGCCGTCGCGGCGGATGGGGCGGAGGTCGTGCTATCGGTACGGGATTCCGGCGTGGGCATCGCGCCCGAGGCGCTGGAGCGCATCTTCGAGCGGTTCGAGCAGGCTCACCGCGAACACGCCAACCGCGCGCCTGGCCTGGGGCTGGGACTGTGGATGGTCAAGAACCTGGTGCTGCTGCACAACGGCAGCGTGTCGGCGCACAGCGACGGGCTTGGCAAGGGATCGATGTTCCGCGTGCAGCTGCCGCTGGCGCAGCAGGCAGGCGTCCCGCTGCCGGTCTAGCGCGATTAGCGGCTATAAGGCGGCGGCTCGTTCAGCACGGCCCAGAACACGCCCAGGTCGTTGATGGCGGCCATGAAATCGTCGAACTCGACCGGCTTCACCACATAGGCATTGACGCCCAGGTCGTAGCTCTTGAGCAGATCGCGTTCCTCGCGCGACGACGTCAGCATCACCACCGGCACCCGGCGCAGCCGGTCATCGGCACGCACCGCGCGCAGCACCTCATGGCCGTCCACCTTCGGCAGCTTCTTGTCCAGCAGGATCACGGCCGGGTTTTCCTCCGCGCGGCTGGCATAGGCGCCTTCGCGACGCAGGAAATCCAGTGCCTCGGCGCCGTCGCGCACCGACACCACCGGGTTGGCAAGGCGGGTCTTCTGCAGCGCAATCAGCGTCAGCTCGATATCGTCAGGATTGTCTTCCACCAGCAGGATCGGCCTCAGCACGCTCGTTCTCCAAAGTTCTTGCATCTTTCAATACTGGCCGGTAGGGCTGGCCCGACGACACCGCCGCCAGCCGGGCCGCAGCCTCGGCGGCCGTCTCGTTGACGCCGGCCGTGCCCTCCGGCACGAAATCGCGTGGCAGCGAAAACCAGATCGTGGCCCCGCGGTCGAGCTCGCCCTCGGCCCAGGTCTTGCCGCCGTGCCGCTCGACAATGCGGCGTACGCTGGCCAACCCGATGCCGGTACCGGGGAATTCCTCCACGCGGTGCAGCCGCTGGAACACGCCAAACAGCTTCTCGGCATAGCGCATGTCGAAGCCCACGCCATTGTCGCGCACGAAGAACAGGTCCTGTCCCGCGAATTCTCCCTCGCCGGGCATCGTGCCCACTTCGACCAGCCCGGCCGGGCCATCGGCATCCACGCCACGCGTACCCGTGAATTTTATCGCGTTGGCGATCAGGTTTCGCAGCACCACGTCCATCAGCACCGGATCTGCCGTCACCTCGCCCAGCGCGCCCACCTTGTACTCCAGGCGCCGCGAGCCAAGGTCCTTCGTTTCCTCGGCCAGCAGGCGCTCGGCAAACGTCCGCAGGTCCACGCGCTGGGGACGCAGCGCGGCGCGGCCCATTTGCGAGAACGCCAGCAGGTCGTCCACCAGCTTGCCGCCAAAGCGGGCCTGCGCAATGATGCGCTCCACAAAGTGCCGGCCGCGGTCCGACAGCCGGCTCTGGTCCATCTCGCGCAGCAGGTCGGCAAACCCGACGATATGGCGCAGCGGCGCGCGCAGGTCGTGCGACACCGAATACGAGAATCCCTCCAGTTCGCGGTTGACGCGCCCCAGCTCCAGCGCCAGCTGCGCCAGCTCTTCGGCACGCCGCAATACGATGCCCAGCAGCGCGCCCCGGAATTCCGACGCGATTTCCAGCTCGGCCGGCCGCCACGGCTCGCTGCGGCCGCGTACCGTCTGCGTCCAGACCTCGAAGCTCTCTCGCGGCGACAGCGACGCCGACAGCCCCGCCAGCTTGGCGCGCGGGTCGCCCGCCCAGCGGATCGTGCGCACCACCTCGGCCCGGAACCAGATCACGTAGTTGCGGAACAGGCGCGACAGCGGCACCACCAGCATGCCGGCCGCCTCGGGCCCCACGCCTTGCGCGGCCGCTTCGGGCCAGTCCGCCGCCAGGTTGTCGGTGGCATGGACGTCGTCGCCGCGCGTGTCCAGCCACGCCAGCAGCCGTTCGATCACGCCGTTGGCCGGCGCATCGCCGATCCGCACGATGCGTCCTTCGAACACGGCCGCCGCGCCCGTGGCACCCACCAGCGCCAGCAAATCTTCGGCATCGCCCGAGATGGCCTCGATGAAGTCGTCGGTATTGGCCATCGACGCCAGCAGCCCGGTCTGGCGCCGGCGCAGGGCCAGACGGTAGCTGGCCTCGGCGTGGTCCTCCTTGGCCTCCACCTGCAGCGACAACACCTGCGCGATGTGCTCGCACGCCGTGCGCACTTCGAACGACGGCACGCGCGCCGTGGCGTGGTGGCAGGAAATCAGGCCCCACAACCGGCCGCGCACCACGATCGACATCGACATCGACGCCCACGTACCCATGTTCTTCATGTACTGGACATGCACGGGCGAAATGCTGCGCAGCGACGCGTAGGTCAGGTCGGTGGGCTGGCCCGTGGCGGGATGCAGCGCCGGCACCAGCGGCGCCGGCACGTAGTCGGCATCGGCAATCAGGCGGATGCGATTGCGCACGTACAGCGCGCGGGCCTGCGCCGGGATATCCGACGCCGGAAACCGTTGCCCCAGGTAGCTGGCGTAGCCGGCGTCCATCGATTCGGCCAGCACGTGGCCGTGTCCCTCATCGTCGAACGCGTACACCATCGTGCGACCGAATCCCGTGATCCGGTGCACTTCCTCGGCCGCCAGGCGCGCCAGCCCCTCGACATTGTCCAGATCCTGCAGGCTGTTGATAAAGGTGCGTACCAGCGGGTAGATCGAGGCAAATACATCGGCGGTACCGTGCGCCGGCTCGAATTCGACGATGCGCGCGCCCTGCCAGGTGTGGACCACGATGGCCAGCGGCGAATAGGGATGGGTGGAAGTGCCGGCAGGCCCCGCCCCGCCATCGCGCAGGCTGCGCGGATCGGGCATCGATCCGGCGTACAGCGGGATGCCGTCGGCCTTCAGCGTGGCCAGCGCATCGAGCGCCAGCGTGGCCCCGCCGCCGACCAGCGCCGACAGCGGCTGGCCCAGCAACGCATCGACCTGGCCGGGCGCCTTGCCGGCCAGCAGCGCCGTGTTCTGGCTGGCCTGCACGATATTGCCCGCGTCATCGACGCTGACCAGGAAACCGTGCGGCTGGATGCCGCCGGGAATATGAATCGGTTCCCTGGCGCAATCCGCGACCGGTGTCGCCGCCGTGGACGTGGGGTGGTAGACCATGCTTGCTCCGCCTTGAGGCATGGCGCCGATTGTGGCACAGGCACGCGGCCGCCGCCCGCTTTGTGCGGAATTGACATCACATTCGGGGGCCATCGGTAAAAACTGCAAGCACCTCCCGGGGCCAGGGCCGGTCTGGTGCGACCCCCGGGGCCTCGCGGCCTTGTGTACGATATGCGTAACTTTTGTCTTAGGCCGGGCGATGCCATCGCCCCTGATTTCTACAGTTTCTACAGCCGGGGCTGACGGCCCCGCCCGCCATGGACAAACTCCTCGCCCTGAAAATGTACGTCGAGACCGTCGATGCGAAGGGCTTCTCGGCCGCCGCCCGACGCATGAACCTGGCCACCTCGTCGGTCACGCGCACGCTGGACGGCCTGGAGGCTTCGCTGGGTACGGTGCTGCTGAACCGCTCGACGCGTCAGGTCACGGTGACGGAGGCCGGGGCCAGCTACTACCAGCAGGCACGCCAGATCCTCGAAGCCGTGGCCGAAGCCGATGCCTCGATCGCCGATCATGGCGAGTTGCCCGTGGGGCAGTTGCGGGTGTCGCTGCCGGTGGCGTTCGGGCGCTGCTGCATTTCGCCGTACCTGGGCGCATGGCTTGCCGGTTATCCGCAGCTGGAACTCGATGTCGAGCTGACCGACAGCATCGTCGACCTGCTGGGTGCCCGGGTGGACGTGTCCGTGCGCCTGGGCAGCGCAGCGGCCTACGACAACGTGATCGCGCGCGAGATCGGCCGCTTCCGCCGCCTTGTGGTGGCCACCCCGCCTATCTGGGCCAGCATGGCACGCCCGCCGAGCCGGCCGATCTGGTCAACCATCGCTGCCTGCGCTTCAGCTTCGGCGCGCGCGACCAGGTCTGGCGCTTCCGGCAGGACGATGCCGGCGACGCGACCAGTGTCCCAGTCGGGGGTCCGTTCCGCAGCAACAATATCGAGGTCCTGCGCGACATGGCGCTGGCCGGCGCCGGGCTTGCCCTGTTGCCCGACTGGCTGGTCGATGCCGATATCGCGGCCGGCCGCCTGACGGTGCTGTTCGGCGACTGGTCGGTCACGCCGAACCAGTCGAATTCGGTCGTGACCGCGCTTTACCTGCCGAACCAGCGCGGCTCGCGCCGCATTGCGGCCTTCCTGGACTTCCTGGCCTCGCTGCCGGGGCCGACCGGCCGGCGCGACTAACCGAGCAGGCTGATTTCGCATTGGCACGCTTTGCTCGTGGCGCAACGCTGCGTTGCGCCGCATTGTGATTCCCGCATCGCCCTCGTGCGCCTACGCTCTGGACATCGCAACCCGATCTCCATCCAGAGCCATGCAACTCCAAACCTCTCCCAACGCCGGCGCCCCGAGCACCGCACCCATGTCCGGCACGCTGGTCGCGCTGTTCTCGTTATGCGCCGGCGTGCTGGTGGCGAACCTGTACTACGCCCAGCCGATCATCGAGCTGATCGGCCCTGCCGTGGGCCTGTCGGCGCAGAGCGCCAGCGTGATCGTGTCGCTGACCCAGATCGGCTATGCCATCGGCCTGTTCTTCCTGGTGCCGCTGGCCGACCTGCTGGAAAACCGCCGGCTGCTGATGATCAGCGGCGTGGCCGCGGCGGCCAGCCTGGTGGGCGCCGCGTTGTCGTCGCAGCCCGGCGTGTTCCTGCTGGTGTCGCTGCTGCTGGGCCTGAGCTCGGTCAGCGTGCAGATCCTGATTCCGCTCGCGGCGCACCTGGCGCCCGAGGCGCTGCGCGGCCGTACCGTCGGCACGATCATGGGCGGGCTGTTGTCGGGCATCCTGCTGTCGCGGCCGTTGTCGAGCATGGCGGCCCAGTGGTTCGGCTGGCGCGCGGTGTTCTTCATCGCCGCCGGCATGACGCTGGCCACCGTGCTCATCATCGCCATGACGCTGCCGCGCCGCGTGCCCCAGCACCGCGCCAGCTACGGCAGCCTGCTGGCGTCGCTGTGGCACCTGTTCACGCGCTTCGCTGTGCTGCGCCAGCGCGCGCTGCTGCAAGGGCTGCTGTTTGCCGCGTTCAGCCTGTTCTGGACCGCCGCGCCGCTGGAACTGGCCACGCGCTACGGGCTGTCGCAGTCGCAGATCGGCGTGTTCGCACTGGTGGGCGCACTCGGTGCCGTGGCCGCGCCCATCGCCGGCCGGCTGGCCGATGCGGGGCACACCCGCGTGGCGTCGTTCGCCGCCACGGTCGTGGCCGCGCTGGCCTTCGTCCCCGGCCTGATCCACGGCCATGCGGGCCTGTATGGCCTGGCGCTGACCGGCATCGTGCTCGACTTCGCGGTGCAGATGAACATGGTGCTGGGCCAGCGTGCCGTCTATGCGCTCGATGCCCATAGTCGCGCTCGCCTGAACGCGCTGTACATGACCGCGATCTTCGCGGGCGGTGCGGTGGGATCGGCCATCGCCAGCGCGCTGTACACGCATGCCGGATGGCATGGCGTGGTGGCGGCCGGCAGCGGGCTGGCGCTCGTCGCGCTGGTGGCGCTGGCAATCACGTCGCGCCGCTAGTCCCTTGGCCCCGCCCCGAGGGCGGGTGCCGTCAGCACCTGCGCAGACAGTGTGCTTGCAGTGCATCAGGCCTCAATTGAACTTTGGGTGGCGGTTTCATAGAATCCAGCACGACGATGATCCGGCCGATGGCGCCGTCATTGCGCGGAGGATTGCCGATGAAAGCCGTGCTCGCCCATATCCTGCGCAGGAAGCTGGCGTATGCGGACCTGCCGCTGTTCTCGCATATGCGTGACGAAAGCCTGCCGCCGCAGATCCGGCTGAGCTTCATGCGCGGCTTTGCGTTCTTCGTCATGGCCTTTGGCGACCTCAACCGCCACGTGCTGCGCGACGAGCCGCCGCGCGACGCGTGGCAGGAGCAGGTCAACCTCCATACCTTCGAAGACGACCATCACTGGCCGTGGTACCTGGAGGATTTCGAGACGCTGGGCTGGGATCGCGTCACCACCACCACCGGTGCACTGCGCGAGCTGTGGAGCGATGACACTTTCCGCAGCCGCGTCCTGATGTACGAACTGTGCGCCATCGTGGCCGATGCCCATGGACCCGAGCGCCTGGCCGTCATCGAAGCCATCGAGGAAACCGGCAATGTCCTGTTCTCGCTTACCACGCCGCTGGCAGATGCGCTGCAGGCCCGCCTGGGCGCCGAACTGCGCTATCTGGGCGCCTATCACTTCGCCCTCGAATCCGGGCACATGCAGCACGCCGACCACCGGGCGCTGGCAGCCATCGCGCTGTCGGACGCACAGCGGCAGCACTGCATCGCACTCGTCGACCGGGTCTTCGAAACCTTCACCCTGTGGACCCACGAGGCCGACGGCCAGATCCACCGTGCGGCGGCCTGTGACGCGTAGCCGGCGCCGCAAGGCAAAGGTGACGATCCATTAACCATGGTACGCGGCAACCCGAAGGGGGTTTTCCCGCACTGTCCCCTCAAGCAAAACGGATGTCCCGAATAGTCAAACCGTGAGTTGTCATTCCCCGATACTTCGCTGGGTCGCGGCCATTCTGCGGCGAAGGTTATCAGGAGACGGTTCATGTCGGGACTTCGTATCTCGCGTCCGCAGGTTTTTGCCGGCGCCCCCGCCGCCACGGCTTCACGCTACTACCCGTGGCTGGTCTTTGCGCTGAGCTTTGGGCTGCTGCTGTCCGACTACATGTCGCGGCAGGTGCTCAACGCGTTGTTTCCGCTGCTGAAGGCGGAATGGGCACTCAGCGACGCCAACCTTGGCGCGCTGGGCGGCGTGGTGGCGCTGATGGTGGGCGTGCTCACCCTGCCGCTGTCGATCCTGGCTGATCGCTGGGGCCGCGTGCGCAGCCTGACGTTGATGGCGGCGCTGTGGAGCCTGGCCACGCTGGGCTGCGCCTTTGCCAACTCGTTCGGCGAGATGTTCGTCGCGCGGCTCTTCGTCGGCATTGGCGAGGCCGCCTACGGCAGCGTCGGCATCGCCCTCGTGCTTTCCGTGTTCCCGCGCCATCTACGTGCCAGCCTCAGTGCCGCGTTCATCGCCGGGGGCGCTTTCGGCTCGGTGCTCGGCATGGCGCTGGGCGGCGTGATCTCGGCCCATTTCGGCTGGCGCATGGCGTTCGTGAGCATG
This sequence comes from Cupriavidus sp. EM10, assembly GCF_018729255.1. Lineage (NCBI taxonomy): Bacteria > Pseudomonadati > Pseudomonadota > Betaproteobacteria > Burkholderiales > Burkholderiaceae > Cupriavidus > Cupriavidus sp. EM10. The sequence goes on along the minus strand of NZ_CP076061.1, from coordinate 1,673,083 downwards.
GCGCTGTTCGGCCTGGTGATGGTGGGTTTCTACCGCCTGCTGGTCACCGAGGAACGTCTGCAGGCACAGCGCCTGGCGCTGAATGAAGACGCTGCCGCAGCGCCGCGCCTGGGCCCGATGCCGCTGCGTGCGCTGTGCAGCGCGCTGTTCGCGTCGCGCTCGATCCTGTGCGCCTACGTCGGCAGCGCCCTGCAGCTGTTCGTGATGGGCTCGATGCTGGCGTGGATGCCCAGCTTCCTGGGCCGCTACTACGGCATGACCACCGCACACGCCGGCCTGGGCGCCGCGTGCTTCGTGCTGGCTGGCGGCACCGGCATGATCGTTTGCGGCGCGGTGACCGACCGCGTGGCGCGCCGCGCTCCGGCGCGTAAATGGCTGATGGCCGTGGCATACAGCGTGCTCTGCCTTGCGCTGCTGGGCGCCGCCTTCCGCCTGCCGGCAGGCGCCGCGCAACTGGCCTTGATCGCGGGCGGCATGATGGTGGCGGGCGGCTGTGCCGGCCCGGCCAGCGCCGCCGTGGCCAACCTGACCGATCCGCGCATCCATGCCAGCGCGTTCGCCACGCTGACGCTGGTGAACAACCTGCTGGGCCTGGCGCCGGGACCGTTCCTCACCGGCCTGATGGCCGACCACATCGGACTGGCGGGCGCCCTGCAGTGGATGCCTGCCGCCGGCCTGATCGCCGCGATCTGCTTCCTGCTCGGGCGCCGGACCTATACCGCCGACGTGCAGCGCCTGGCAGCCTGACCGCGCCCTCTCCACGCCCCACTGGAAAGCGATACAACGATGTTGATTTCCCCCTATATCACCGTGCTGCTGGTGCCCGGCCTGCGCGACCACGTGGCCGATCACTGGCAAACCCTGTTGCAGGCCGAACTCGCGGCACACGGCCAGAAAGTGGCCTCGGTGCAGCCGCTGGAACACGACAAGCTAAGCTGCGCCGCGCGCATCGCCGCGCTCGACCGGGCCATCGCCGCCATCGACGGCCCCATCGTGCTGGGCGCGCACAGCGCGGGCGTGCTGATCACCGTGCACTGGGCCCGCCACGTGCGTGACCACATGCAAGGCCGCCTGCCGGCCGGCAAGATCGTCGGCGCACTGCTGGCCACGCCTGCCGACCTGGAAACCCCGATGCCGCCCGGCTATCCGGAAGTCAGCACGCTTGCCGGGCATGGCTGGCTGCCGATGCCGCGCCAGGCGCTGCCATTTCCGTCGCTGCTGGCCGCCAGCCGCAACGATCCGCTGGCCGCGTTCGAACGTGCCGCTGCCATGGCGCGGGACTGGGGCAGCGAACTGGTCGACCTCGGCCAAGTCGGCCACCTGAATCCCGCCGCCGGCTTCGGTCCCTGGCCAGCGGCCGGGCAGCTGCTGGCACGGCTGGCGCGCTGATCCCTGGCGGCCAAAAAACAAGATTTCGCAGCACCGCAGTACCCATTCCGACGGGAACCCCACTACATAAGACTGACCAAGGAGACTGTTTCATGAAGCTCAAGGGCATGGCCGTGGCGGCTTTGTTCGCCTGTACCGGCAGCGCATACGCGCAATCCACCGTCACGCTGTATGGCGTGATCGATGCCAGCGTGGAATACGCGAACCATGTCGCGCCGTACTCGGCGGCAGGCTTTACCCCGAATCCGGGCGCAGGCAGCACGGTATATCGCATGAACTCGGGCGGCTTGTCCGGTTCGCGCTGGGGCCTGCGCGGCACCGAGGACCTGGGCAGCGGCCTGAAGAGCCTGTTCGTGCTGGAAAGCGGCTTCAGCGGCGACAACGGCACGATGCAGCAGAGCGGCCGCCTGTTCGGCCGCCAGGCGTTCGTCGGCCTGCAGCACCAGACGTTCGGCCAGATCACGCTGGGTCGCCAGTACACGTCGCTGTTCACGGCGATGGCCAACTTCATGCCGACCGCTTACGCCACCCAGTACGAACCGGCCGCCTTCATGGCCGGCAACAACTTCCGCGAGGACAACGTGGTGGCCTACAGCGGCACGTTCGGCCCGTTGACGGCACTGGCGCATTTCTCGTTCGGTGCCGGCGTACCGAACCTGCCGGCCGGAACGATTGCCTTTGGCGGCAACGGCGAGGTGCCGGGCGCCTTCCGCCGCGACAACGCCTTTGGCGCCGCCGCGGTCTACGCGTCCGGCCCGTTTGGCGCCGCGATTGCCTATGACCAGTGGAATCCGTCGATCAACAACGCCGCCGGCGTCTACCAGGGCAACACGGCCACGCTCAAGAAGGCGTCGGTCGCGGCCAGCTACACGTTCGGGCAGGTGGCCAAGATCATGGCCGGCTATCGCTGGGGCAAGGCCGAGAACCACGGCACGGGCGCCCAGCTCCAGCGCGACGACTACTACTGGATCGGCGTGAACTACCAGGTGACGCCCGCCATCGGCCTGACGCTCGAGTACGACTACGACGACCTCAAGCGCGACTACTTCAACCGGACCAATGCGCCGAATCCGTGGCAGGTGGCCTTCGTGGCCAACTACACGTTCTCGAAGCGCACGGACCTGTACCTGAGCACGGCCTACGCCAAACATGCCGGCCTGACGCTCGATGGCGCCAACACGAACCAGCTGGCGTCGACCGGCGCCACGGGCAACAGCTACATCCTGGGCAGCGGCCAGAGCAGCATGGTCGGGGTCAGCATCGGCATCCGCCACAAGTTCTGAGCTTGCGTGGATCGGCGCGCGGGACGGGTCAATCCTGCCGCGCGCGCCACTTCGACACGCTGCAGCCGTATTGCGCGCCGAACCAGCGCGAAAACGCGCTCAGCGAAGAGAACCCCAGCAACGTCGCCACTTCCGACAAAGGCCGCGCGCGGTTTTCGATATAGCGCGTGGCCAGGCTGGCGCGCGCCTCGTTGAGGATGTCCGAGTAGGTGACGCCGTCCTGCGCCAGCCAGCGATGCACGGTGCGCCGGTCCACGCCCAGCTGCTGGGCCACGCGGTCGACCGAACACATGCCGCTGGGCAGCAGCGCGTGCACGAGCTTGCGCACCTTGTCCGTCATGCTGGTGTTCGATTGCGCCAGCAGCGTGGCCAGGTAGCGCTTGACCTGCTGCGCCATCACCGGATCGTAGGACGGCAACGGCGCTTCCAGGTCACGGGCCACGCAGACGATGCCATCGAAATCCTGCCCATAGAGCGCTGGCATGCCGAACACGCGCAGGCACGTCGCCTGGCTCTCGGGCGCCGCGTGCGTGAAACAGATGCCGCGCGGCCGCCAGGCAGCCCCTAGAAACAGCGAGAGGATGCGAAACATCACGCCCGCCGCCAGCTCGGTGGCCTGGCGCATGCTGCCCGGAACATCGCTGAGCAGTTCCAGGCGGATCAGCACCAGGTCGTCGGCGTCTTCCACGCGCATGACCAGCGCCTCGTTCTGCAGGCTCATGTAGCGGACCATCGACTCCAGCGCGCGGCGCAGCGTGGGTTCCTCGCGCACCACGAAGGCCAGCGGCCCCAGGTTGGCGAATTCGCGCAGCTCCGCCATGCGCAGGCCGAAATCGTCTACTTGCGCCGCAGTGGCCGACGCCTCCAGCAGCTTGCTGACCAGCGCGGCCGGCAGGCGGATGTCGGGATCGAGCAGCGCATTGCGGCTGATGCGTGCGGCACGCAGCATCTGGTGTGGATCGAGCCCGACGGCGCGCGCCACATCCACGTAGTTCGTAAGGCTGGCACTGCGCAGAAAGTAGGACATCGTGTTTTCCCTGACTGTCCCGAAATGTAAATCGAGCGTCCCCGATCGTCAAATTGCGGCGCACCGTTGGCCGATACTTCGGTCACCAGAACCGAACCCAAGAACGCACACCCCGCAACAGGAGACCAGCATGCAGTTCCTCGACGATTCCCTGCACCCCGAGAACATGGACAAGGTGGTCATCACCGTGGCCCCGTACGGCCCCGAGTGGATGCCCGAAGACTTCCCCGAAGATATCCCCGTCACCATGGAAGAACAGGTGCAAAAGGCCGTGGACTGCTACAACGCGGGTGCCACCGTGCTGCACCTGCACGTGCGCGAACTCGACGGCAAGGGCTCGAAGCGCCTGTCCAAGTTCAACGAGCTCATCGCCGGCGTGCGCGCCGCCGTGCCCGACATGATCATCCAGGTGGGCGGCTCGATCTCGTTCGCGCCCGAAGACGAGGGCCAGGCCGCCGTATGGCTGTCGGACGATACGCGCCACATGCTGGCCGACCTGACGCCAGCCCCCGACCAGGTCACCGTGGCCATCAACACCACGCAGATGAACATCATGGAGCTGCTGTACCCCGAGTACCTGGCCGGCACGTCGCTGTCGAACCCTGCGTACATCGAGGCATACCGCGAGATGACCGTGCCGGCCGGCCCGGGCTGGGTGGAAGAGCACCTGCGCCGCCTTTCGAACGCCGGCATCCAGCCGCACTTCCAGCTGACCGGCATCCACGCGCTGGAAACGCTGGAACGCATGGTGCGCGCGGGCGCCTACAAGGGGCCGCTGAACCTGACCTGGATCGGCATCGGCGGCGGCTTCGATGGCCCCAACCCGTTCAACTTCTTCAACTTCATCCACCGCGCGCCGGACGGCTGCACGCTGACCGCCGAATCGCTGCTCAAGAACGTGCTGCCGTTCAACATGATGGCGATGGCGATGGGCCTGCATCCGCGCTGCGGCATCGAGGACACGATCATCGACCAGCACGGCAACCGCATGACGTCGGTGCAGCAGATCGAGCAGTGCGTGCGCGTGGCGCGCGAGCTGGGCCGCGAGATTGCCACGGGCAAGGAAGCGCGCGAGATCTATCGCATCGGCACCTGGTACGACAGCGTGGACGAAACGCTGGCGGCCCACGGCATGCTGCCAAACCGCCAGTCCGGCCAGAAGAACCTGCCGCTGCGCCGCGCAGCCTGATCCACCCTTCCAGCCAACGACCCGCATGTCACAGCCCACCGATACCCGGCCTGCCAGCCCCTGCATCAATATCTGCCGCATGGACAGCGCGCGCCGGTATTGCCAGGGATGCCGGCGGACCACGACCGAAATCGGCTTGTGGGACGGCATGACCGACGCGCAGCGCGCCTTCGTCATCGAGGCACTGCCCGCGCGCCGGGGTCGACCCGGGGCAGGCCAGCCCTGACCGCCGCACTCCCTGCATTTCCGGCGACGCGCCGCACAGCGCATGCGGCGCGCGCCATCCGCTTCACCGGGTCTGCCAGTTCCAACGCGACGACACTTTCCTCTACAGCCCAATGCGGGCAGGTCCGGCCTTTTACATCCCACAAGACCTATCATGGAGACAGACATGCCGAACCACCCTGCCCCCTTCGCATGCGCCGCGCCATCCTGGCGGCCATCATGACGCTGGCGATGCCTGCCGCGATGGCCTGGACCAGCAAGCCCGTGCGCGTACTGGTGCCCGCGCCCGCCGGCGGCACCATGGACGTCATGGCACGCGTGCTGGCCGAACAGCTGGCCGCCGACCTGGGCCAGTCAGTGGTGGTCGACAACAAGCCGGGCGGCGGCGGTGCCATCGCCATCAACACGATGCTGGCCGCACCCGCCGACGGCCAGACCATCATGGTCACCGCCACCAACGTGCTGACCGAAGTGCCGCAGGTTCAGAAGACCCCGTACGACACCATGAAGGACGTGCGCCCGCTGGCAGCCGTAGGCCGCTCGCGCATGGTGCTGGTGGGCGCGCCGAACCTGCCGGCCAAGGATCTCAAGAGCCTGATTGCGTACGCGAAGGCCAATCCGGGCAAGCTCAGCTTTGCCTCGTACAGCGCCGGTACGGCGTCGCACTATGCGGGCGCCATCATGAACCAGGAAGCCGGCATGGACCTGCAGCACGTGCCGTTCGCCGGCTCGGGCCCCGCGCTGGCCCAGGTCATGGGCGGCCAGATTCCGGTGATGTATGACGGCATGGTGACGTCGCTGCCGATGATCCGCGCGGGCAAGCTGCAGGCCTATGCCGTGGCGTCCCGGACCCGCTCGCCGCTGCTGCCGCAGGTGCCGACGTTTGCCGAGCAGGGCTATCCCGATATCGACTTCAGCAACTGGGTAGGCGTGATCGCGTCCGCGCAGATGCCGGCCGACGTGGCCCAGAAGATCCAGGGCGCCGTGTACAAGGCCGCGGCCAACGCCAGGGTGCGCGAGCGCCTGGAGGCACTTGGCTACGAGCCCATGCCGGCGCAGTCGCTGCAGGACCTGAACCAGTCGCTGCACGCGGAATACGACCGCAACGCCGGCATCGTCAAGACGTTCCACATCAAGCCGTAGCCCCCGGGGCTGAACGTTGCCTCGGCCTGCCCCCTGCCCTATAGTTAGCTCCATGGCTAACTATCAAGTCTCGGTGAGCGAAGTCTTCCACGCGCTTGCCGATCCCACCCGCTGCGCCATCATCTGCGCGCTGGTTGGCGGTGCACAGCCCGTGTCGTCGCTGGCGGCGCCATTCGACATGGCGCTGCCGTCGTTCATGAAGCACGTGACGGTGCTGGAACGCAGCGGCCTGATCCGCACCAGCAAGGCCGGGCGCACGCGCACCTGCGAGCTGGTGCCGGAAACGCTGTCGCAAGCCGAACAATGGCTGGCCGAGCAGCGCGCGGTGTGGGAAAAATGGGCTTCTTCGAAGGCTGGGACACGGCCATCAGCCAGCTCGACGACTTCGCCATGACGCTGCGCTGATCATGGCGGCAGCAGCGCCTTGCGGGCAGCGGCCAGCACCTCGCTGGTCAAGCCCTCCAGCAGCCCCGATGCGGCGCGTGCGTGCTGCCAGTGCAGCGGCACGTCCAGCGGCGTATCGGGCACCAGTTCCACCAGCGTGCCCGCCCTGAGATAGCCATCGATCATCGACTGCGGATGCATGCCCCAGCCCATGCCGGCCAGCGCCGCCGTGACAAAGGCATACGACGACGGCAGCGTGTGCCGGGGCAGTTGCACCTGCCGGTGGCATAGCCGGTTGACCCAGCGTGCCTGCAGTTCGTCCTTCGCGTTGAAGACCAGGCTGGGCGCCTGCGCAAGGCTGCCGGCGCCCACGCCCGCCGCGAAATGGTTCGCCACGAAGGCCGGGCTGGCGGCCGCCACATAACGCATGGCCCCCAGCGGGCGGCTGTTGCATCCGGCGGCGGGTCGCGCCGTGGCCGTCACGGCGGCCAGCACGGCGCCGCTGCGCAGCCACTCTGTCGTGTGATCCTGGTCGTCCACCGCCACTTCCATCAGCACCGGATGCCGCGCGGCAAAGTCCGCGAGCGGCTGCGCCAGCCACGTGGCCAGGCTGTCGGCGTTCACGGCCACCGGCAGCGGCACGCGCGCGGCGCCCTGCGGGGCCAGCGCGGGCAAGGCCGACTGCAATTCCTGTTCGAGCAAGCGTACGTGATCGACGTGCTGGCAGAGTCGCCGGCCGGTCTCGGTGGCGCGGCATGGCGTCTCGCGCACCACCAGCGCGCAGCCCACCTTTTCCTCCAGCATCCGGATGCGCTGCGAAATGGCCGATGGCGTGACATGAAGCGCACGGGCGGCGCGCTCGAAGCTGCCTTCGCGCACCACGGCGGCCAGGGCGGATAGCGCAGCGTAGTCAAGCATAGTTAAGTCTTGCTAATGTCAGTGAAGATTGTTTAGTTTGTCTTCATCCCGTGCCGGTGGCAAGCTTGCGCCATGAATTCAACTGACTTCCTGATGCCTGCCGCGCCTGGCTTCGCGGCCCTGCTGCAGGGCCTGGCGCTGAGCCTGGGCCTGATCGTCGCCATTGGCGCCCAGAATGCGTTCGTGCTGCGCCAGGGCTTGCGCCGCGAACACGTGGGCAGCGTGGTGCTGCTGTGTGCGGTGGCCGATGCGCTGCTGATCGCGGCTGGCGTCATGGGCATGGCTCGCGCGCTAGGCGAGCGGCCGGTGCTGGCGGCGGCGCTGGCGCTGGCCGGCGCGGTGTTCCTCGCCTGTTACGGATGGCAGGCATGGCGCCGCGCGCGCCACCAACATGCGCTGCAGGCCGCTGACGCCCAGGCCAGCGCCACCCGTGGCGCCGTGCTGGCGCAGGCCCTGGCCTTCACCTTGCTCAACCCCCACGTCTACCTGGATACGGTGCTGCTGGTGGGCAGCATCGGCGCGCAACAGCCCGCCGCCCTGCGCGGCTGGTTCGTGGCCGGTGCCAGCGCCGGCAGCGTGGCCTGGTTCGGCGCGCTGGGATTCGGCGCGCGATGGCTGGCCCCGTGGTTTGCCAATCCGCGCGCCTGGCAGATGCTGGATCGGCTGGTCGGCATAACGATGCTTGTGCTTGCCGCGCTGCTGGTGCGGCACGCAGTCGGCGAGTTCCAGGCGCTGAACTGGCTGCAGGCCCCGCTCTCATAAAGGAAAAAGGTTCATCGAGGAATTCCGCGGAAGGCCAGGTTGTTGAACATGGCGATCACCACCGGCGTGACAAGGATGTCGCGACCGGCCTTCGCGTAAGGCTTCCAGAGTGCGGCCAGCACCTCGGTGTCACGGTTCAGCCCGAAGCGCGTAAAGAGCGGCGCGTGGTGCTCGACGCGATACTCGTAGCGCTGGATCTGCTGCTGCAGGGTGTCGAGGGCTTTCAGGCGGGCGGTGGGGGTGGGGGCTGTCTGGATGTCGTGGACTGCTTGCCGTGCAGCCTGGAGGTCCCGTTCGTTGCGCAGGCCGGAGATGAGCATGCCGGCGATCCATAGCGCGGCACTGGTCAGGGCCAGACCCGCCAGGATGGTGAGCGGGTGCCATACCGTTCGGCGTCCGGGCCGACGTCGTACGTCATCTGCCACGTAATGCCATATCGGCAGTTCTATGCCAGGACTTTCCTTCGCCGCGTCATAAGGCCCAAATAGTACGCCTCGAAACCTTGGTCGCTGGTATTGATCAGAGATCAGCCGGCAGAGCCGGGTGGCCAGGGTGCCGGATCGATCGTCGAGTCGAAGCGACAGCCGTCCCAGATGCCGTTGCTCCGGCAGCCGTGCCAGGAAGCGATGCGCGAGTCGATCGCGCAACACCAGGAGCATTGTGCGGATTGCTTCAGCAGTACCCTGTGCTGGTACTTCGCAGGCGATCACCGGCATATCGCCGTCGGCAACCTTTTCCGCTTGTGTGACCTCGAGTACGTAAACGGGAGCCGACCAACGCAATGCTTCTGTGATGCGTGTCAGTTGGATGTTGTCTTGAAATCCACCGCATGTCGGCGTCAATTCTGAGCCGTCGGTGACGAGAAGCACCGCATCCACTGGTCGGCGCCGACGCAGCCTGTAGATTTGTCGTAGCCACGATGCATCTGGTTGGCCGTCGGCATCAGCATTACTGCGGATCAGGACGGCATCCGGCAATATTTGCCAGCCGTGGTCCGCAGACTCGGGCACTAGCCGGTCGATGAGGTTGTCGCTACCCGTAAGCAGCAGCCAGGGTTGCCTATACCGCCAGCGCCAGCCATGCAACGAACGAAGAGCATCGCGCAAGGATTTGCGCTGATCAACAGCATGCTGAAATGCCAAGGTGGACACGGCGGCGCCTGACGCTGGCTTGCGTCTGTCGTACATCAGCGCCCACTGAACTGCCTTCATTGACGCGATTTTGAGCAGAATTGCTTCAAAGAACCGGATGAAGAGCAGTAGCAGGAGCCCCGTGGCCAGCAGACGGAGCTCGATGGCCACCAGGCGATCACCGCTCCATCCGAGGTTTGGTCCTTTCACCAAAGCGGCCACCATCAAGGCGAGGAAAATCACGCCGATGGCAATGCCGAACCAAAGCACCGCCGGCGACGAGTCGTTTTCGTTCATGTCGAGAGCTTGCATGCAAGACCTATTAGTTCATTGTCTAGCTCAGATAGGACGAGTTGTGGGCCACCGGTCTGGCGCGCGTGTTTCAGCGCAAGCACGGTGGCAAGCCAGGCCCCAACACCATTACAATTGCCGACGGTTGTAGCGACATCCAGCCATTGCGCGCCCCGGCTGAGCTTTGACGAGGACTTGGCCGAACGCATCAGAACTTCGGACATTGCGTGACTCCAGATGGTGTTTACCTGCGAGGCATCCGCTGTGCACCACCTGATAGCCAGATCGACTGCACCGGACTTGCCGTCGGCCTCCCCTGAGCCGGCCGGTGGAGGTGCAATGAGGGTGCGTTACGCACGGTTTCTGGCCGTGCGACCAACAGGGCCGCGCCGGCTTCGGCCACACCATCCTGCATCAACTCACTGACGGCCTTGCGCAACTGAAGACACACGAGTAGGCGAGCATCGCCAAGCTTGAGCTGGTCATGCCAGCTGTCGACGTAGGCAAGCGAGAAGTGCTTCGCAGTCGCGTTGACCCTTACCTGCAGTGTGGGAGCCTGCACCAGAATGAGGTCTTGCAAGCGGCATTCCAACTCGGCAACATCTGGCAGGGAATCGGCGCAGACGTCCACATGCAGAAGGGTATGTGCCGGCAGTTCTGCCAGCCCGGCGCTGACGCGGTTCACCAGCCGAGCAAACAGCCAATTGCTGACGGCCAGGTGGCGCTTGTATTCGACGAGTTCGTTTCCATAGTGGAATGGCTCACCGGGAACGTCTAGCCAGCGCGCTCGAACATCGGTCCCCGGCTGCGCTGCGCTAGGCCGCGTGCACAGCTCCAAGCTGCCGCTGACAACGCTGTCGGCAGTGTCGTCTTCATCCCGGGCTGAGAAGCACCATGCATGACCTAGCACGACCAGCGGTAGGCTTGCCGCCCTATGACACTCTTGCTCGAAGCGGTCGCTGACACGATTGATCGCCAAGGCTTCACTGTGCCGCGCGTGCACAACCCCACGCGACACGCTAAATAAAAATATCCAAACGAGTGTCGGGAAAAAGACAGCACAGCACCAAAACCAAAGCGTGTTAACCGGCGCTCCCTTCGGCCACAGCGCAACGCTCAACCAGGCGCCCAATCCAACGATTACGACGAGCAGAATTGGCCATAACACGGCAGACGGACGCGACGGCGGGGACACCTGCGCTCGTGGCGGCACCCGCTCAAAATCAACAGGCATTTATCGAACCGTCGCGCAAAGCGACTTGGCAACCAGGACACTCCCGCATTCCGTGGGATCGCCATCTTGGGCGAGTGACATGCCGTCGTCAGTTAAACGCATCGTGCCGTCAAGAATGCGGTTCTCGCCATGGATCGTGCACGACACGAGGTCGCACCGGCGGGCCGCGCCGCCCATTGCCCTGGATGCGGTCGATCCGGTCGAGTTCCCACCACCATGAGAGGTTCTGTCGACTTCGTATGTCACGTTAATCATTTGTCTTTTGAGCCTCCAGTCTTGTAGACGCCACTTTTTGCGCGGTTTTTTCTGCAGATTGCATCGTCAAATCCATTGGATAGCTATTTCGTTTTTTATCGCGGATCAACATCAAGTGCACTGCACATCGACCACATCGATAGCGAATTGGCATCTGCAGGGAATTTAGTCTTGCACAAGCCGTGTAGATACCTCATGAGCGATTTCATTGACGAGTTCGGGTTGACTGTCAATCGGATAATCACTCAGGCCTCAGAATCCAGAAATTATGAACTCGGTCGATTATTAAAATTAAGTTTTTATATGATTGCTAATCATCTATTCCATCAATCGGCGCGACCGTCTGTATTCCCCTAAAGGCGCGATGGTTTAACCGCTGAACGGAGCCAAGATCACACATGCGATTGGATACGGTTTTATAATTTCTTTTTACGTAAATTCCCGAAATATCGCCTTGATAGAGAACATAGTTGTAGCGCCCAGCCTGAAATTTCAGATGCGTTGAGCTAATATTTCCCTCATGTATTTCGCTGATGTAGAATATTTTTCGAGGTGGAAGTGATTTTTTGGAAACTCGAGTTCTATATTATTGATGGCGCCGAAGCGGTATCGGACGTAGCCGTTATCCGGAGATATGTTTCCGGATGCGCACAGTGAAATTGTCTTGCCACTCGAGCGGCAACTGAAATACACCTCCTCATGTGGGAGGCAAAGCGTGTTTTCGTCTGCATGTGAGTGCGTCCAGGAAAAATCATTAATGTTGAAATTATTTTCAGAATTTTTGTGGCAGCAATGCAAAGATTCAAGTCAAATCTCCTCTATTTAAAATGGAATTGAAATTATCGAAGCGTGATGAGTAACTATCGGTATGTTTGTTAACAACTCTGGTGATTGCATCAACGTGATCGCGCAAGGCTCCCTTGTCTGCCATCACTTCGAGATTGTTGTTTCTCCAAAAAAATGCAGCAGATCTGGCTGCATATTTTGGTTGGACGAGTAAGTCCGGATTGGCCTCAAAGTCCAAAATTTCGTCTGGCCATTCTTTTTGTAGCCCTTTATGCCAATCGGTAAAATATCTGTAGTTGGCTCGTCCCGTAAGTTGTTTTAGACCTCTCCCTCGGTAGCGCCAGCCATCGCCGCTTGCATAGTCGCCGTTTCCTAGATCGGATCGGCCTCCATATGCGCCGTTGGCGATGGCTTCAAAATCCGCTTGGCTCATGCTACTTCCATCTTCTTTGATCGGGCAGATTTGATGGTAGCCATGTTCAGTAGCTTTATCTGTATTCTTCCGAAGTATGAGAACGTTTTTTTAATGCACTTGCTTTCCAAATAAAACCTTCTTCGCGCTTTAGTGAGGGGCCGGTTTCCTGCATGATTTGTGCAAAAAGTGCGTTCTTCTAAGTGGAGTATCCAATTTGTAAACATCAAGATGGGCATTAAATTCATCTGCTACCTCTTGGAGGGCGTTACGATCAGCGCGGGGAAAAAGTTGCAGCATCATGGCCAGCGTAAATTGAAACTCTCCTCTGCCGAAATTCCCCACCAACCCCACCGGATGAACATGAAACACATCCGCCCCGGCAAATCGCTCACACCCGCCTTCACCTCATCCCACCAGACAAGCTTCTCGATCCGCTTCTGTTCTTCTTCGTGGTTGGGCTGTGGACCCATGTGTTTTGCAATCTCCTGCATCAGTTGCTGCCATTTGCCCGGATTGGCCCATTCACTCTCGTGCTTGACGATGAGGCGCGACGCACGTAATGCCCGCCACCTGTCCTCAGGAATGGCGCATAACTCGTGGGCCGCCTGGCTGCCATCGCCCTTCGGATAGATGGCGCGATACATCTTCGCCATGAGCGGACTGAGTTTGTCCATGGCGGCGGGCGCCGGGACGTCTGCATTCCGGCAGCAATTGACGTAGGCCTCCCTGGAGGCACACATCGTGTGCGTCGGGTCGTGCGGAAGGTCGAAGCACTCAAAGTCGATCCAGGATTGCGCAAACTCCCTTGTGACGCGACCACCCGCAAAGTTTTCCTGCCGCACCCAGCCGTCAATCTCGTGGCCCAAGGCGTTAGCACTGGTGATGCGCCACCAGGGCAGTTTCTCGCCGCTAATGGCTTTGGTCTCCATGCGCTTGTTCTCGGGATACTTTTCCAATTCGGCAAACGCGTTGATCTGCACCACGTCGGTGAGCGGTGGCGTGGCGCCTTCATTGAACGGCTCCTTGTACAGCTTGGTGTTCCTATCGACGCGCAAGAGTGTTGGCTCGCTCGATAATCCCAGCGCCTTCCAGTCGTTCGGACGGAACCCGTGGTTTCTTACCCAGGCGCGTCCCTGTTCGATGAAGGCCTGGACGCCGTCGCCGCAAAACGCCTCAATGTGCACCATGCGGTTTTCGGCCTGTTCATTCAGTGAGTCGTAGCGTCCGAGATGGCCCATCAGATCGCCCGCCTTGACCGGCACAGGTTTGGCAGGGATCACCACACGATCCACCATGGACTCCGGTACGACGGCTTCTACCACGGGATGACCGCCTTCGCTGCCAAGGAACATCCAACCGCCCGTCGCAGCGGTTGGGGCGACATAGTCACCCACGGTCGCGGGAATCAGCGACGCGCCATGGATGTCGGTGATCTGGCCCCAGTTGCCTTCGCGCTTGCCAATGCTGGCATGTGTCCCGCGAGGCAGGATGCACAGCGGAGTGCCATGCGGGTGTCTGGCGCGCACCCTGAGCCCTACCTGATCTGCCGAGGCCGCCCCGGCTCTGCCACGGGCGGGCTTGTCGTTGGCAAACTGCGTCACCTTGAAGTCTGGCGTCCAGTACGGAGGCAGGGGTAGTGTCTTGTCGCGCTCGTATCCGGCCAGGTCCTGCAAGTGCATGTACAGGCTGAAGAACGTCAGCTTGTTGTCCTTCGGAAACTCCATGGTATGGCGCACCAGTGCAAATCCCGTGCTGTAGTGCGCCTCGCGAGCGGGGGTGTCGCCGTCGGCGGGGATCTGACTCACCAGATATTTGCGATTGACGCGGAACGCCACCACCTCGCCATCCGCGATGCAGCGCACGCCGTATTTCAGATCCAGTTCCCTGCCCGCGCCGCGCTCGGAGATATGGATGCCGCCGTGCCACATGCCCTTGGCACTGACGCAGTAATTCCCGGACGCTTCCTTTTTCAGCAGCGCATGGAACTCATGCTCGTCTGCGATGGCCTTGCCTGCCGCCTTACCTTCTCCCTTCCTTCGGAACGGAAAGGAGAAGGGCAGTCGCTTGACACGGGTATCGGCGGGTGGATTGTTCGGTCGGGATGTGGCCATGACGCGCTTATTCCGAGAAGCCAAATTTCATGTTGCCCTTGATGTCTTTGACAGGCACATGGGACCAACTGGGAAAGGGAAAGCTGCCGCCGGCCGGGCCCGTGATACTGAGATTTCCTTTGGCTTCGATTTTTCCGCTCGGGCTTGCCAGCTCGATTGTCCCGTTGGCGATCTTGACGTACGCCCCTGAACCGTCCCCGAGCGTGATGCCTTTGGAGGCAGTAATGAGGATCTCGCCCGACGATGCGCTAATCGCGACGTTCTGGAAGGCCATCAGTTCGAGATCATCGTTTTGGGCTTGTATCTGGACTTTGCCCTTTGCGGCAAAAATGCGGATACCGAGCCTTGCGGCAAACAGCGAGATTGCTTCTCCAACCGTTGCGGTAAAGCGCTTCATAACGCCAATATCGAGTCCGCCGCCCGCAGTCAGGAATATCTGCTTGCGCGCCGCCAACTGAAGGTTCTTGCCACTGGCTATACCAACCCCTTCCGGCGCATTGGCGAGAATTGCGGGCTTTTTGAGGCCCATCAAGGAATGCTCAATCATCGTGCGCTGCTGGTCGATATCCGCCAACCACGCTTTTGCGGCGTTCGCAGAATCATTTAGTGATTGGAGTATGTCCATCGCCTGTCTCAGCGTGGCTTCGGCTTCCTGCATGTCCAACTGATGACCAGCCGCTCCCGGCTGATCATCCGCCGAGATGAGCAAGCCCTTGCCACCCCGAATCGCCCCCACCCAGACGTCCGCAACTCAAATCCATCACCACGCTTCTTCTTCTTTCCATCGACCAGATACCCCAGGTTCAGCTGGCTCTTCCCGCCATACTCCGTCGACAGCTTGACGCCTTCCTGCCCTTCCCAGTCCTCGAACCGCAGCTTGTTGTTGGCCTGGGTGCGGATGACGTTGCGCGACAGCCAGCGGTCCTGGCTGGTGATCAGGTCCTCGTGCTGGCTGTGATGGTGGGCGTGCGCGATATAGGGCTTGTTCGGGTTGCCGTCGCGGAAGGCGATGGCGACCTCGGTGCCGTCGATCAGCGGGAAGTGGAAACCTGTCTGGCGGGCGCCGGCGAACGGCTTGGCCAGGCGCATCGGCACGCTCTCGCCGCCTTTGGGCCAGGTGTCGAAGTCCAGGTCCAGCCGCACGACGTACAGGCCTTGCTGGGTCAGGTAGGCGTACTTGTAGGCACCGGGCGACGTGATCCGTCCGCTGAGCGTCCCGGCGATGCGCGGCCACTTGCTTTCGTCGATCGGTAGCCGGAAGCGGCGGTCCGAAGGAATGGCTTTGTAGGTATTGCGGTAGGTTTGATCGCGTCCGCCGGAGTGCGTGACCTCCGTGACCACCTGGCCGTTTGGGGCATCGGGCAGCGTGAGGTCCAGGCGCAGGATGCGCGCCGGTCGCAGGTCCAGGACGTTGCTCTGGCCTTCGTAGACCAACTGTGCGGCCAGCGCCGCCTCGTGGCGCAGCTGCGCTTCCCGTTTGGCACCGGCCACGTCCAGGTGATGGGTTCCATAGACGTAAGGCTGGCCGTAGTTGCCTTTCTCCTTGCGGGCGACGTTGGCTTCGCCCGACTTGCGCTCGTAGGAATCGGCGGGGTTGTAGTCAGCCGTCCGGAACGACTCGGGCACGGTGTGCACGTGCGTCTGGATGCCAGACACCGTCTCGACGCCTGATTCCAGGCCAGCCGTTTCCCGGTAGGGCACGCGCAATTCCGGCTGGTAGATGTAGTGGTCGATGTCGTCGGATACCTGAAAGACATCGCCGAAGATCGTGCCGAACCGGCCGGGCAGGAAGTAGCTGTACAGCCCTCCTGCTCCATGAGCAGCCGGATGAAGTCCCAGTCCGACATCTGATACTGCAGTCGGAAGTCGTGCGCGGGATACTGGCGCCGGACCTTGAAGGAGAACTGGTGTCCTTCCAGCCCGTGGCGGCGCAGGATGGCTTCGATGATTTGCGGTGCTGTTTTCTTCTGGTAGACGCGGCTTGCCCTGGTCAGCGCGAGCAGTGCGACCCTGGGCCGTATTTCGATCTCGTAGGCGCAGAAGTCGCGGGTCTGCCGGGTCTTCGACAAACGGAAGATGCAGCCCGAGAACTGGCGCGGCTCCGATCCGTCGCCCGGATCGATCGAGAATGTGGCGTCGTGGCGCAGGTACTCCATCCGGTCCAACTCTGTCGGATGGGTGAGTTTGACCTTGACGCTGTAGGGCTCGCCGAGGCGCTCCACGGCCTCGAATGACACCACGGACAGGCCGGCCGCGCTGGGGGCGCCGAGCACTTCCAGGTGGTAGGCCTGACGGCCAGTCACGGCCCTGGCAGCGAACTTCCGATTGCCTTCCGTCCATCCACGACACCAGCCATTGTTCCTCGCTCCGTTGCCAGCGTGCCCCGAATTGGCAAACAGGGCCGCGCATCCGACGCGACGGCCACGTTGCTGTGCGGCGCACGTTACGCGGTTTTCTGCCGACGGAGAACCGTGAAAGCGGCGGTCGGTAACGGAGGTCAAGAAAACTGAGAAATCAGGTTTCTGCGATATACGCGGATGTCCCTGTGCTGTAGAAGTCGCCAGTGGTCACTGGGCCCCAGTAAACCTACTCCCTGAGAGATGACCATTAGGATACGGAATGTCGCAATTCAGTCCCCGGAATTCTCCGAAGAACCGAAAAAAAGCCGCCCTCCGTGCCGGAATGGGCGGCCATCAATGTTCCCTTTCGCTTCAGGCTGCTTTCTTTTCCCGCAGCAGCTTCTTGTCGATCTTGCCCACGCTCGTCTTCGGAATCGCCGCGACAAACGCGATGCGGTCGCTTTCCGGCACCGCGAACTTGCTCAGCCGCTGGGCCTCCACATGGCCCAGCAGCACCGCGCGGATCTGCCGGGCGTCGACGTCGACGCCTGCCTTGCGCACCACGTAGGCCATCGGCCGCTCGCCCCAGCGCGCATCGGGCACGCCTATCACCGCGCACTCCTGCACGCCGTGCACCTGGGTGACCAGGTTCTCGATCTCGATCGACGACACCCATTCGCCGCCGGTCTTGATCACGTCCTTGAGCCGATCCACGATCTGCACGAAGCCGTCCTCGCCCTCACAGCCACATCCTGCGTGTGCAGGTAGCCGTCGGCCCACAGGTCCTCCGATGCGGACGGCTTGCGGTGGTACGCCTTCGTCAGGTACGGCGCCCGCAGCACGATCTCGCCCTGCGCCTTGCCGTCGCGCGGCACGTCGCGCATGTCCGGGCCGACGATGCGGAAGTCCGCCAGCGGCACGGGGCGGCCGGTGGCGCAGCGCATGCGCACCTCTTCCTCGAGGCTGGACGGCACGTGGCCGGGGGCAACTGGGCCAGTGCGACGATGGGGCCGGTCTCGGACATGCCATAGCCGGCAAAGATGTCGATGCCGCGCGCCAGCGCCGCCTGGCACAGCACCGGCGGCAGCGCCGAGCCGCCGATGATCATCTTCCAGCCCGCCAGGTCGTGTTCCCCTTCGTCCGCCGCCTGCAGCAGCATCTGCAGGATGGTCGGCACGCAGTGCGAGAACGTCACCTTCTCGGCGTGGCGCAGCTGCAGCAGCGTGGCCGGCACGTAGCGGCCCGGCAGCACGGTGCGCAGGCCCAGCATGATCGCCACGTACGGCATGCCCCAGGCCATCACGTGGAACATGGGCGTGATCGGCATGTACACGTCTTCGCGATGCATGCGCTGGCCGTCGCGCGGCGCGCACAGGCTGGTGGCGGTGGTCAGCGTGTGCAGCACGATGTCGCGATGGCTGTAGCAGACGCCCTTGGGATCGCCGGTGGTGCCCGTGGTGTAGAACGTGGTGGCCTTGGTGCGCTCGTCGAAGTCCGGGAAATCGAACCCCGCCGACGCGGCACCGAGCATTGCCTCGTATTCGCCATCGAACGGCAGGGCTGTGAGCGGCGCTTCCTGCCCGTCGGCCATCAGCACGAAGCGCGGCTGGCGCACCAGGCTGCCGCGAATCTGCTCCAGCACCGGCAGGAAATCCGGATGCACCAGCACCACATCGGCGCCGGCGTCGTTCAGCGTATAGAGGATCTGCTGCGGTGACAGCCGTACGTTCACCGTGAACAGCGTGGCGCCCATCATCGGCACGCCGAAGTAGCACTCCAGGTAGCGATGGCTGTCCCAGTCCATCACGGCCACGGTGCTGCCGTGCCGCACGCCCAGCGCCCCCAGTGCATTGGCCAGCCTGCCCAGGCGCTGGTGGAAATCGCGATACGTGTAGCGCATCTCGCCGCGATAGCTGATCTCCTGGTCGCCATGCAGGCACATCGCATTGGTCAGCAACTGCTTGACCAGCAGCGGGTAGGCATACGCCGAGGGGTGGAAACGACGAGGTTATCCTTCATGGCCTTCATGTCATTCATATCCTGCGCAGGCATCAGTACGGCACGCTGCCGGTGATGCCGGCACGTTCCATCTTGCGGTGGCACGGCGCGTAGTCCATCACCGCGTAGTGCTGGGTGGCCGTGTTGTCCCAGATCGCCACGCTGTCGGGTTCCCAGCGCCAGCGCACCTGGAATTCGGGATGTAGGCCTGCGACACCAGATAGCGCAGCAGATCGCCGGCGCCCGGGTTGGCATCCTGGCCAAAGCGCACGCGCCCGGGCGTGTGGTAGTTGGTGAAGTGCGTGGTGAAGCCGTTCACGTACAGCACCTTCTCGCCGGTATCGGGGTGCGTGCGCACCACCGGGTGCTCCGCATCGGGAAACTGGGCCTTGAGCGCCAGCCGCTTCTCGATCGGCATGGCCGCGCCAAAGCTGGCCTCGATGCTGTGGCGCGCGCGCAGGTCGGCAATCTGCTCCTTGACCGTATCGGGCAGCCGTTCGTACGCCAGCGCCATATTGGCCCACATCGTGTCGCCGCCCACCGGCGGGCATTCCACGCAGCGCAGCACGGCGCCGAACTGCGGAGCCTCGCGCCACGTGGTGTCGGAATGCCAGCAGTTCTCGTAGCGGTCGTTCGGCTGGTCCGGCCGCTTGTAGATGCGCACCAGGCCGGGATGCTCCGGGTCGCTGCCGGCCACCGGATGGTCTTCCAGTTCGCCAAAGCGGCGCGCAAACGCCACATGCTCGGCGCGGCTGAACCGCTGGTTGCGCAGGAACAGCACGCGGTGCTTCAGCAGTTGCGAGCGGATCTCTCCGAACAGGTCGTCGTTGCGCACGGCCTCGGCCAGGTCCACGCCCATCAGTTCGGCGCCCAGGGCACAGCTCAGTTGCTGGACTTTCATGACGGTCTCCTCAGATGACGAAGATGGACGAACCGGTGGTCTTGCGCGACTCCAGGTCACGATGGGCCTGCACCGCGTCTTCCAGCGCATAGCGCTGGTTGATCTCGATACGGATGCGGCCCGACCCACGTGGTCGAACAGCTCGCCGGCCAGTTCGGCCTTCTCGGCCGGGTCGGCAATGTAGTCCGCCAGCGCCGGACGCGTCACGTAGACCGAACCCTTCATCGCCAGCAACACCGGGTCGAACGGGGGGATCGGGCCCGATGCCGTGCCCACGCATACCAGCAGCCCGCGACGCTTGAGCGAATCGAGCGACGCCATGAAGGTGCTCTTGCCCACGCTATCGAACACGACATTGGCGCCGACGCCATCGGTCAGCTCGCGCACCCGCGCCGCCACGTCCTCGTGGCTGTAGTTGATGACGTGCTGGCAGCCGTGGGCGAGGGCGATCTCGCCTTTCTCTTCGGTCGATACCGTCCCGATCACGTTCAGGCCCAACAGGCGCGCCCATTGCGAGACGATCAGCCCGACACCGCCGGCGGCCGCGTGCAGCAGAATCGTGTCGCCCTTGCGGAAGGTGTGGATGCGCCGCATCAGGTAGGCCGACGTCAGGCCGCGCATGGTCATGGCGGCCGCCGTTTCGAACCCGATGCTCTCGGGCAGCCGGATCAGCGGCGCGGCCGGCACCAGGCGCTCGGTGCTGTAGGCCCCAGCGTGTTCAGGAAGCCGGTGTACGTCACGCGGTCGCCCACGGCCACGTTGGTCACGCCATCGCCCACGGCCTGCACCACGCCCGACGCCTCCACGCCCATGCCGGCCGGCAGCGGCACCGGGTACGTGCCATTGCGGAAGTACGTGTCGGCGTAGTTCAGGCCCACCGCCACGTGACGGATGCGGACCTGGCCCGGGCCTGGATTTCCCACCTCGACGTCCTCGTGACGAAGCACCTCGGGTCCACCGGTTTGATACATGCGCACTGCCTTGGCCATCGGAATCGTCTCCAGATTTTCGGGGCGGCACGACTTGCGCCGCCATGCCGACAATCTAGGTTCTGGCCGACCCCGCTGCTTTGCACTGGTACCCGGGGACTTTGCATTTCATGCCACAGCCACCTATCATCGCGCCAACGATGCGTCATGGCCCCTTGCACGTGACGCGCGCATAACGATAGTCGGAGACCCGCTTGAAAACCCTGGTACGCGCCGCAGTGCTGACCAACTTCCTCGACGTCGCGCGGGGCCTTGGCGCCAACCCGCTGCCGCTGCTGCGGGCGGCGCGGCTTAGTCCGGCGCTGCTGGCCAACCCGGACCAGCGTATTCCGGCCCAGGCCTGCGCCACGTTGCTCGAAGCCGCCGCGGCGGCCACCGCCTGCGCCACGTTCGGCCTGCGCATGGCGGAATCGCGGCAGCTGTCGGACTTCGGCGTGATGAGCCTGCTGATAACCCAGCAAGCCACCTTGCGCGACGCGCTCGAAACCATCATCCGCTACCGGCACCTGGTCAACGAATCGGTGGCGATCCTGCTGGAGACGTCCGGCAAGGTCGTGGTGATCCGGCAGGAGGTGGTGCTCGATACGCCCTCGCGCCAGGCCACGGAACTGGCGCTCGGTGTGGTGTTCCGCCTTTGCCGTGCGCTGCTGGGGCCGCAATGGCGCCCGCAAAGCGTCAATTTCGCGCATGTGGCGCCGCCCGACCTGCAGGTCCATCGCCGCCTGTTCGGCTGCCCGCTGGAATTCGGCAGCGATTTCAATGGCATCGTGTGCCTCGCGGCGGACCTCGACGCGCCCAACCCGACCGGCAACCCGGCCATGGCACGCCACGCCGAGCGGGTGGTGGAAACGCTTCCGCGCGTCAACGAGGCGTCGATCGGGCGCGACGTGCGCCATGCCGTCTACCTGATGCTACCCATGGGCCGCGCTACCAGCGAGGCCGTGGCGCAGGGGCTGGGCATGAGCCTGCGCACGATGCAGCGCCAGCTGGACGCCACGGGCGAGACCTTCAGCGATATCGTCAACGGCGTGCGGCGCGATCTGGCACAGCGCTACGTCGCCAATCCCGACTATTCGCTGCTGCGGGTCTCCGAACTGCTGGGCTACGGCTCGGCCGCCGCATTCACGCGCTGGTTCTCGGCACAGTTTGGCGAGGCGCCGAACGCCTGGCGGCGCCGCCACGCCGGTCCAGCAGCGCAATCATGAGCCACGCGTACAGCGACAGGCCGATGAACAGCTCCATGCGCACCAGGAACGCCTGGTAGACGTCCTTGCCCGCCGCGCTGTCCGCCACGGACTGCCCGAGCAGGATGATCATCGTGACCAGGCTATTGAGCCAGAAGCCCGGCGACATCGTCCCCGGCACCAGCCGGAACAGCCGGCGCGCCACCCATAGGCCGAACAGCAGCATCCACAGGAAGAACATCCACAGATGGACGAACAGCCCCAGTGCCAGCCAGCACAGGATGGCCAGCACGCCGCCCATCAGCGTGGAGCCCACCAGTTCCAGCGCCGCGCCCCGCGCGGTGGTACTGCAACTCTGCCGGCCCAGGCTAACCGCCTTCATGATGATGGGCAGGTACGCGGCCGGGTCCGCCATCGCCAGCAGGAACGGCGGCATCACCACCAGCGTGGCGCGCAGGGCCATGCCGTCCGCGTTTTCGGCCACGACGTTCGACTTTGACGGCATGTGCAAGCCGCTGCGCTCGGGAATCAGCTGGTAGCTGATACCGAGCACGAGCACGGCGCACAGCAGCCCCAGCACCAGCGCGCCAATCACGGTCAGCGCCAGGGCGCTGCTGGCGGTACCCGCCGCCGAGATCAGCGTGACGCCCGCCACCAGGAAGGTCGACACCAGGTTGTTGCCGCCGCGCAGCCCGTGCCGGAAAGCCAGGAACAGGCACAGGCCCGTCATCAGCACGCCGGCCAGCGGCGCATGGCGCAGGAACGGTGCCAGCAGCATGCCGCTGCCGGTGGTCAGCATGACCACCAGCGCCAGGCCCATGCCGGCGCGGAACGCCAGCGGGCGGTCCATCGACGCAAACAGGAAGACCGCCAGCACCGGCGCCATCACGGGCACCGGCCATTGCATGCCGAAGCTCACGGCCAGGCACACCGCCGTGCCCAGCGCCAGGCGCAGCGCCCGGCGCGCCAGCATCGCCCCCAGGTCATCAGTAGACATACGATACCCAGCTCATGACACGCAGAAAGGCGCGGCCCAGCCAGTTCAGCGGATTGCCCGCGTCCGGAAAGGCCATCACTTCGGCTTGCCCACCCACGCGCACGCCGCGCAGCGAGGGCAACTGCCCGGGGTCGATGTCGACGATCACCGGAAAGCGCTGCGCGGGACGCAGCCAGTCGCGGCTGTTCTGGATGGTCGGCAGGGTGCCAGGGGGCGGCGTCTGGCCCGCACTGACGCCAAAGCCGATGCTGCGCACCTTGCCCGTCAGCACCGTGCCGGGCAGCGCATCGAGCACGATGCCGACCGGAGACCCGGGCGCCAGGTGGCCCAGGTTGTTCTCGGTCATGTCGGCGCTGATCCACACGTCGTGGATGGCGATCAGCGTCATCAGCGGACTACCCGCCGCCGCGTACTGGCCGGCCTCGGTGCGCAGGTCCGTGATCAGCCCGGCCGTGCGCGCCTTGACCTGCGCGTTGGCCAGGTCCAGTTCGGCCTTGTCCACGGCGGCGGCCGCGCTGCGCAGCTTGGCGTTGTCGTCGTCGCTGCCGCCCTGCTGCTCGCGCGCCCGTTCGATCTCCGCGCGCGCGGCGGCTACCTGGCTGATGGCCTGCGTATGCGTGGCCTGTGCCACCTCCAGCCGGCGCACCGAGATCGTGCCCGGGTCTTCGCGATACAGCCGCTCCAGCCGCTCGCTGTCCTGCCGTGCTTTCAGTTCGTTGGCCTGCGCGGCGCGCAGCGAGGCACGCGCCGAGTCGATGCCGGCGGTATTGGCGCCGATGCCGCGCCGCGTGGTTTCCAGGTCGGCGCGCGCCCGGTCCAGCGCGATCCGGTAGTGCTGGGGATCGACATCGAACAGCACGGTGCCCGCCGCCACGTTCTCGTTGTTGCGCACATAGACGCGCGTCACGCGGCCCGGCACCTCGGCGGCCACCGGAATCACGAAGGCCTGCACGCGGGCCTGCTGGGTGTACGGCGTGAAGCGGTCCGCCAGCAGATACCACGTCAGGCTCAGCACGATCAGCGCCGCCACCCACTTCAGGGCCTTGCGCGATGGGTCCGGCGCTTCAGCCTTGCCAGGTGGCGCGGAGGCACCGACCGGCTTGTCCTCGACGGTGGCGTCGCTGGCACGCGTATCGTTCATGGCCGCACGCTCCCCGCCTGCGGCGGCGGCGGCGACACTTCGTCGATCAGTCCGCCCCAGTTCGTGCGCTGCTGCATCTGGCTGCGCGTGCCGGCGTCGAGCAGCGGCGCCGTGGTGTCCCACCCACCGCCCAGCGCCTTGTAGAGCCCGATGAGGTAGTTCACCGCATTGCCGCGATTGACCAGGTACGCGTCCTGCTGGGCGAACAGCGCGCGCTGCGCGTCAAGCACGCGCTGGAAATCGGAATACCCTTCGCGGAAGACTGTATTGGCCAGAGACAGCGACCGCTCGGCGGACTGCGCGGCCTCGCGCAGGATGCGCTCGCGCTGCAGTGCCTTGGCCAGGCCGCTGGCCGCGTCGTCGGCCTCGCGGGCGGCTTGCCGCACCACGGCCTGGTAGTCGACGATCAGCTGCTGCAGCCGGGCATCCTGCACGCGCACGTTGTTGACGATGCGTCCGTAGTCGAAGATGTTCCAGCGCACGCTGGGCCCGCCCACCAGCAGCAGCCCGTTCTGCGTGCCGGGCAGCGACGCGGCGGTCCAACCGATGCTGCCCATCAGCGTGACGGCTGGATAGAGATCCGCCTTGGCCACGCCGATCAGCGCGGACTGGGCCGCGATGCGCCACTCGGCCGCGCGGATGTCGGCGCGGCGCAGCAGCAGGCTGGCAGGCACGTCCTGCAGCACGGCGTGGTCGATCAGTGGCAGCACGCCCTCGCGATCTGCGGCATCGGCCAGCTCGGGCAGCGGCCCCGGTGGCCGCCCCAGCAGCACCACCAGCGCGGTGCGCGCCTGCCCGATCTGGTTTTCCAGTTCGGGAATGCTGCTCAAGGTGCCCAGGTACTGGGTGCGCGCCTGCTGGAAATCGAGTTCGTCGCTCTCGCCGCTCTTGAACAGCCGCTCGGTGATCTCGAAGCTGCGCTTCTGCAGCCGCGCGTTGTCGCGGGCAATGCGCAACCGGGCCTCGGCCGTGCGCACCGCGAAGTACGTCGTGGCAAGCTGGGCGTGCAGCAGCACCAGCACCGCCTCGCGACTGGCCTGCGCGGCGAAGTACCCCGCATCGGCCGATTCGATGGCCCGCGCGAAGCGGCCCCAGAAATCGAGTTCCCAGCCAACGTCCACGCCCGCGCTGTATTCCCAGAGCCGGGCGCTCTGCGCGGTGGGCCCCGACTGGCGGCTGTGGACATACATGGCCGAGGCGCTGGCCTGCTGCATCTGCGGATAGCGCCCGGCCATCGCGATGCCAAGCTGCGCGCGCGCCTCCATCACGCGCAGGCCGGCCATCCGCACGTCGGCATTGCCGGCGTCGGCCTCGGCCATCAGCGTTTCGAGCACCGGGTCGCCAAATACGCGCCACCACTGGCGCAGGTCCGGTTGCGCCTGCTGCACGCTGGCCTGGTCGATGGCGTCGCTGCGCCAGGTGGCGGTCCACGCCTCGGGCTGCGGCTGGAAATCTGGCCCCACCCGCGCGCATCCGCCAAGCACGGCGGCCAAGGCCAGCCAGGCACGGGCGGAGGCGGGCACGGCCTACCCCCTGCTGACGTCGGCACCGGTGATGTCGGGCACGCGGCGCGGTTCGGCTTCAGGCCCGGGCTCCAGTCCCGCTTCCAGCTCGATGCGCGGCGGCGGGTCATCCACCCATTGCCAGAACAGCTGGTAGCCCACGGCCAGCACGATCGGGCCGATAAACAGCCCGATCACGCCACCGGTGACCATGCCGCCCAGCGCCCCGATCAGGATGACGGGCATCGGCACGTCAACGCCGCGCCCCAGCAGCAGCGGCTTGAGCACGTTGTCGGACAGACCCGCGATAAACACGTAGATGGCGAACACGATGTTGCTGGCGGTGGCGCCTTCCGCCACGAAGACCAGCACGATCACAGGAACGGTGAGCAGCGTGGCGGGCAACTGCATGATGCCCAGCAGCAGTATCGCCAGCGCCAGCAGCCCCGCGCCGGGCACGCCCTTGATGACGAAGGCAATGCCGATCAGCAGCATCTGGATGAAGGCGATGCCCACTACCCCCTGGGCCACGGCGCGCACGGTTGCCGTGCACAGCGCCACCATGCGCGGCCCGCGCTCGGGGCCCGAGACACGCGACGCGATCCGCTCGGCGCTGCGCGTGCCCAGTTCGCCATACGCCATGATGATCCCGGCGATGATCAGCGCGCCCACGAAGACCAGCAGCCCAACGCCCACGCCACCCATCGCGCCCAGCACGCCAAGGCTGGCCGCCTTGATCTGCGGCCCCAGCTTCTGGATCAGGCCGCTGGCATCGGTTGCCGCCATCAGCCAGGCGTCATGCACGCGCTGCCCGATCACGGGCCAGCCGGCCACCGACTCGGGCGGCGGCGGGATGGCGAACTCGCCGCTCTTCGCGATCGCCATTGCATGCTCGACCGACTCGATCAGTGCCATACCCAGCAGGTAGGTAGGCACCAGCACCACCGCGATCACCACCAGGATGATCAGCGTGGCCGTGCGGCCTTCGCCCGCAAAGATCTTGCCGCGCAGCCACTCCTGCAGCGGGTACAGCGTGATGGCCAGGATCACCGACCACAGCAGCAGGTTCAGGAACGGCTTGAAGATCTGGAAGCAGAAGACCGACAGCAGCGCAATCAGGCCGAAGCGGATGAATGTGTCGATCAGCGTACGCGACACGGTCGCGGCGGAATACGGAGCTTGCGGCATCGGATGGCCTCCGTTGTGCGGCGGGACGGCGCCCCCGCCATCAGCACGCGACCGCTTGTATGCATGATGGCCAACGCGAACAGGTTCTGCGAGAAGAGTCAGCCAACCGCCGGTGCAAAGCAATTGGTCCTTGGGCCAAGCATTGGCCCAAGGTCCATTGCCAAAGCGCGGCGCAGTGTCCAGATTGATACTCGGGGAAGGTATCCCCAGCGAGCATCCGGGAGCAGACATGGCAAGACAGGCACGGCACGCCAAGGGCGACGCGGAGGCCGGCCCCGCACTGGGCCGCAAGGACTATGACGCCGCACTGGCCAGACTGCACGTGGAACTGGTGCACATGCAGGACTGGATCAAGGCCACCGGCGCCAAGGTTTGCATCGTGTTCGAAGGGCGGGACGGCGCCGGCAAGGGCGGCACCATCAAGGCGATCACCGAGCGGGTCAGTCCCCGCGTATTCCGCGTGGTGGCGCTGCCGGCGCCCACCGAGCGCGAGAGGACGCAGATGTACATGCAACGGTACATCCCCCACCTGCCCGCCGCGGGAGAGGTGGTGATCTTCGACCGCAGCTGGTACAACCGCGCAGGCGTGGAGCGCGTGATGGGCTTTGCCAGCGACGAGCAGGTGGAAATCTTCCTGCGCGCGGTGCCGCTGATGGAACGCGCCATCGTCGGGTCCAGCGTGCTGCTGCTCAAGTACTGGCTCGAAGTCACGCCCGAGGAACAGACCCGCCGGCTGCAGTCGCGCATCGAGGACGGGCGCAAGACCTGGAAGCTGACCGACATGGACCTGAAGTCATACAGCCGCTGGTACGACTACTCGCGCGCCCGCGACGCGATGTTCGAGGCCTCGGATACCGACTTCGCCCCGTGGCATGTGGTGCGATCCGACAACAAGCGGCGCGCCAGGCTGAACATCATCAGCCATCTGCTCGATTCGGTGCCATACGAACGCGTCAGGAGCAAGAAGGTCACGCTGCCGGCGCGGCAGAAGCCGGGCGGCTACGCGGCGCCCGACTATCCATACCGCTACATCCCGAGAAGTTCTGAGCGCCGGGGCGAATGCCGGTCACTCCTTGATCATCGTCTTCTTCCAGGTGCTGTCCGGTTGCTGGCAGTACCAGCCCGTCCAGCGCTCGGGCTGCCGCCCCGGCTGCTTCAGTTCGCTGCGCACCTTGCGGCAGCGCTGGCCATTCTCGGTCCGCGTCTTGAGCGGTGTAAAGGTGCCGTCGGTAGCCTTGCTCTTGGCATTGCTGGTGCTGGCGTCAAGGTGGAACGGCACGCTGGCGCCATCGTCGGCGTCGGTCATCGCCTTGCCGAAGGCCGTGCGCAGTTCGGTGGCCTGGTCCTTGTCCAGCGTGCCGACGATCGTGCCGTTGAGGAAGTGATCGAAGTAGGCTTGCGCCGGCCAGGCCACGGCCAGCAGCGCGGCCGCGCACAGGCCGCGCCATCTTGCGGTTTGTTTCAAGGCTGTCTCCCTGGCTATTTCGCGGCGCCCGGCGTGACCGACACCGCCACCGCCTCGGTATAGACGGCCTGCACGCGGTCACCCTTCTTGACGTCCTTCATCTGGTCGGGATCCTCGACCATCAGGTCCACCGTGTGGCCGCGCGGCCCCTTGACCGTGACGATGTTCTTCTCCTTGTCGACCTTGACGACCTGTGCCACCACGGTCACCTCGCGTCCCATCCTGCCGCCTGGCTTGGCGCCCGGCTCGGCCCGCTCGGAGATCTCGCGCTCCTGCATGGACGTCGCGCCGCTCCCCTTCTTCAGGCTGACGGTCAGCGCCTCGGTGTATTCGACGGCCACCTTGTCGCCCACGCGCAGCTGGTCGAAGTTGCGCGCCTCGTCGCCCACGGTCATGTCCACGACCTTGCCGGCCTGGGTCTTGAGCGTGACCTTGCGCGACGGCGCGTCGATCGCCGTGATGGTGGCGTTGACCTTGGCCGTCCCCGTGGCCGTGGTCTGGCCCGGCGTACGCGTCAAATCCGTCTTCACGTCGGGCTGCGCGTATGAGGCGCCCGACAGACCGAGCAGCACTGCCGCTGCCATCGCAAATCGCTTGTACATATGACCTCCCTGATTACTGGATCGTATAGCCGCGCCCCTGCATGCAGGCGGAATACGCGCGGTAGTAGGTGTTCATGGCCCCCGCCTGCTGCGATTGCGCGTTCGCCTGCGCATTGCGCTGGTTCTGGCGCGCGCGGTGGCCGCCCGCCATCGTGCCCACTGCCGCGCCGGCCGCGGCGCCCTTGCCGGCATCGCCCGCGATGGCACCGATGACCGCGCCGCCCGCGGCACCCCGCGCCGCGCCGCCCACGCGTTCGCCGCCACCTACGGCCGGACCGCTGGGCGCCGGCGGCGGTGCGCCGGCCACGGCGGCCGGATCGATGCCGGTATTCGACTTGGCCCACGAATAGCAGTCACCATCGTCCTTTTGCTGCTGGGCCTGGCTCTGGCCCTTGGCCGGGTAGGCGATCGGCTTCGATTGCGCGAGGACGCCCATGCTCAATCCAACCAGGACGGTGGCGGCGAACAACGTGGCAGGGATGCGGGATCTGGACATGATTTACTCCTTGGCGGGACAGCCGGCTGACCGGCACTGGCCTGCGGGGCGCTGTCGAGTGGCCAGCCGCCGCCCAGCGCCTTGTAGAGCTGGACCAGCTGGCCAAACTCCGTCCCGCGCAGCGTCGATTGCTCTAGCTGCGCGGAAAACAGCGAGCGCTCGGAATCGAGCACTTCCAGGTAGCTGGTGTAGCCCCCTTCGTAGCGATCGCGCGCCAGCAGCGCGTACCGCGACAGCGCATCGACCTGGTCGTTCTTGGCCGCCAGCTGGCTGCGCGTGTACTGCACGCCGGCCAGCGCATCGGCCACTTCGCGGAAGGCCGTCTGTATTGCCTGCTGGTAGCCGTACAGCGCCTGCTTCTGGCGTGCCTCGGCCTGCTTCACGTCACCGGCAATCGCGCCGGCCGTGAAGATCGGCACGCTGATCAGCCCGCCATACGACCACGCCCTGGACGATCCCACCCACAGCCCGGACAACGCCGTGCTGGCCGCGCCGAACATTCCCGTCAGCGAGATCGTCGGGAAATACTGCGCGCGCGCGGCGCCGATCTGCGCATTGGCCGATACCAGCGACTGCTCGGCTTGCAGCAAGTCGGGGCGCTGCTCCAGCAACGACGACGGCAGGCCCACCGGCACCACGGGCAGCACCAGTTCGTCGATCGGCTTGCCGCGCGGCATGGCGCGCGGGTTGTCGCCGACCAGCACGGACAGCAGGTCTTCCTGCTGCGCCACCTGCTGCCGGAACTGCTCCACCGATGCCTGCGCCGACGCATACTCGGAGCGCGACTGCGCATATTCGACCTCGGACACCACGCCGCCCTGGAAACGCTCCCGGAACACCTGCAGCGCGCCTTCGCGGCTGACCAGCGTGTCCTGGGCGATGCGCAGGCGGTTGTCGAGATCGCGCAACGTGATGTAGCCGCTGGCCACGGCAGCCACCACGCTGATCTCGGTGCTGCGGCGCGCCTGCTCCGAAGCCGCCCAGTCGGCGCGGGCCGCCTCGGTCATGCGCCGGATCCGGCCGAACAGGTCGATCTCCCACGATGCATAGACATCGGCGCGCACCTGGTTGAACGGATTGTCGATGGGCAGCACCGTGCCGCCGCCGCTGCTGATGCGTTGCCGGGTACCGCCCACCTCCGCGCCAACCTGCGGGAACAGCCCGGCGCGCGTGGTCATCACCCGCCCGTAGTATTCCTCCACGCGTGCCGTGGCGATCAGCACGTCGTAGTTGTGGGCACGCGCCAGGGCGATCAGCTCGTCCAGCACCGGATCGCCGATCTGCGACCACCAGTATTGCGTGATCACCACGTCAGCCGCCTGCTGTGGACCGGGCGACTCGGGCGACCCGGGCGCGAAGCGGTATGCCTCGGGCACTGCCACGTCGGGCCGCACGTAGTCGGGGCCGACGGTGCAGCCGCCAAGCAGCACCATCGCCGCCACCGACGCAGGCACCAGGCGATAGCTCATAGCGTGCCTCCGGTGGGCGCGGCGGGGTCGGGACCTGGCCCGGCATCCTTCTCCGCCTGCTTCGCCAGCTTCTTCTTGCTCTCGCGCTCCAGCCCCAGAAGAACATCGGGATGAAGAAAATGGCAATCACCGTGGCGCCCAGCATGCCGCCAATCACGCCGGTGCCCAGCGACTGGCGGCTGGCGGCCGACGCGCCGCTGGCAATCGCCAGCGGGATACAACCCAGGATGAAGGCCAGCGACGTCATGATGATCGGCCGCAGCCGCATCTTCGACGCCTTGACCGCCGCGTCATACGGGCTCAGCCCCTCCTTGACGCGCATCTCCACCGCGAACTCGAAGATCAGGATGGCGTTCTTGGCGGCCAGCGCGATCAGCACCGTCAGCCCGATCTGGAAGTACACGTCATTCTCCATGCCGCGCACCAGGATGCCGACCAGCGCCCCGAACAGCGCAAACGGCACGGCCAGCAGCACCCCGATGGGCAGCGACCATTTCTCGTACTGCGCGGCCAGGATCAGGAACACCATCAGCAGGGCGAACGCGAACACCATCGCCGCCGTGGACCCCGCCTTCTTTTCCTCATAGGCCTGGCCGCTCCACGCGTAGCTGTAGCCCGGCCCCAGCACTTCGGCCGCCACTTCCTCCATGGCCTGCAGCGCCTGGCCCGAGCTGTAGCCCGGCGACGCGTCACCGGTGATCTTGGCCGCCGGGAAATTGTTGAAGCGGGTCACCAGATCGGCGCCGGCCACCCAGCGCGTGGTGGTCACCGCCTTGATCGGCACCATCTCGTTGCGCGAATTGCGCACGTAGACCTTGTCGATGTCCTCGGGCTTGGAGCGGTACTCGGGCTCGGCCTGCAGGATCACCTGGAACAGGCGGCTGTTCTTCGGAAACTGGCTCACGTACAGTGACCCGAACATCGTCTGCAGCGCCGAGTACACCTGCTCCACCGGCACGCCCTGCGTCTCGGCCCGCTCGCGGTCCAGGTCCACCAGCAACTGCCGCGACCGTGTATTGATCGTCGTGCTCACGCCGCGCAACTCGGGCCGCTGCCGTGCCTTGGCGATAAAGGCACGCGTACGTTCCTCCAGTTGCTGGTAGGTGCCGTCGCCCGTGCTCTGCAGCCAGAACTCGAAACCGCCAGTGGTGCCCAGCCCCGGAATCGAAGGCGGATTCACCGGGATCACCAGCCCTTCACGGTACGTGGAAAACTCCTTGGTAGCCTGCGCGATCAGGTCCGACGCGCTTTCGCCCTTGCCGCGCTCGTGAAAGCCCTTCAGCGTGATGAACAGCGTGCCGGCGTTCGACTTGTTCTGCGAATCGATCAGGCTGAAGCCGGTGGGCACCGCCACGGACTTCACGGCCGGCTGCCTGGCGAACCAGTCCGCGGCCCGCGTGGCCAGCGCGCCGGTGCGATCCAGGCTGGCGGCGTCGGGCATGATCACCGCGCCCAGCAGATAGCCCTGGTCCTCCACCGGCAGGAACGACGACGGAATGCGCATGAACATCAGCACGGCGGCCACGATCAGCGCGATGACGATGGCCACCGAGATCGCCGTGCGCCGGATCACGGCCTGCACGGTCGATCCGTAGCCTTCCACCAGGCGGTCGAAATTGCGGTTGAACCAGCGGAAGAAGCGGTTCTTCTCGTGGCTGCCGGGCTTGAGCAGGATGGCCGCCAGCGCCGGCGACAGCGTCAGCGCCACCACGCCAGACAACAGCACCGACACCGCCAGCGTGATGGCAAACTGCTTGTAGAGCTGCCCCGTGATGCCCGACAGGAACGCCACCGGAATGAACACGGCCAGCAGCACCAGCACGATGGCGATCACGGGCCCGCCCACTTCGTCCATGGCGGCCTTGGCCGCCTCCTTGGGCGGCATGTGGAACTCCATCATGTTGCGCTCGACGTTCTCGATCACCACGATGGCGTCGTCCACCACGATGCCGATGGCCAGCACCATGCCGAACAGCGTGAGCATGTTCACGGAGAAGCCGAAGGCGGCCATGGCCGTAAACGTGCCGATGATCGACACCGGCACCGCCAGGATCGGCACCAGCGTGGCGCGAAAGCTCTGCAGGAACAGGTACACCACCAGGATCACCAGAATCACGGCATCGCGCAGCGTGTGCACCACCTCGTTGATCGACTCATGCACGAACTCGGTGGTATCCAGCGCCACCTCGTATTCCAGCCCCGGCGGGAACGACTTCTTCGCCTCCTCCAGCGCCTTGCGCACCTGGCCGGCCACGGCCAGCGCGTTGGCGCCCGGCTGCTGGTAGACGGCCAGCAGCGTGGCCGTCTTGCCCTTGTATTTGCTGCGCAGCGAGTAATCCTTCGAGCCCAGTTCGGCGCGACCGACATCCTTCAGGCGCACCAGCGCGGCATCGCCCGACGCGGCGCGCAGGATGATGTTCTCGAACTCGGCCGGCTCGGTCATGCGGCCCTTGGTGGTCACCGGGAACGTCTGCTTGACCGGCTCCGACGTGGGCGAACTGCCGATGCGGCCCGCCGAGAACTGCTCGTTCTGGTTGGCCACGGCGTTCTTGACGTCCTCGGCCGTGATGCCCAGCTGGGCCATGCGGTCCGGCTTCAACCAGATGCGCATGGCATAGTCCGGCGTACCGAAGATGGACGACTGGTTGGCGCCCGGGATGCGCTTGAGCGCATCGAGGATGTAGATGCTGGTGTAGTTGTCGACGAAAGTCTGCGGGTAGCTGTTGTCGGGCGAATAGACGGCGATCACCATCATGAACGCCTGCGAGCGCTTTTCCACGGTCACGCCCTGCTTGGTCACGGCATCGGGCAGCGTCGGCAAGGCCAGGTTGACGCGGTTCTGCACGTCCACCTGCGCCAGCGCCGGGTCGGTGCCGATCTCGAAGTATGTGGTCAGCGTGATATTGCCCGTGGACGAACTGGTGGACGACATGTAGAGCATGTTGTCCGCGCCGTTCACCTGCTGCTCGATCGGCGCGGCCACGTTCTGCGCCACCACCTCCGAGCTGGCGCCCGGATACGTGGTCGACACGGTGATGCTGGGCGGCGTGATGTCGGGAAACTGCGCGATCGGCAGGTTGAACAGCGCCACCAGCCCGCCCACCACGATGATGATCGACAGCACCGACGCGAAGATCGGGCGGTCGATGAAGAAGTGGGACAGCTTCATGACGCCGCTCCCTTGCCGGCTTCAGGCGTGCCCGGCTTGCCCGGCATGCCGGGGACGCCGGCGCGCCCGGCCGGGGTGGCGGTACCGACGGCGGCACCGGCGACGGCCCGTCGCTGGCCTGGTGCGGCGGCGCGGCCACGGGCTTGACCGGCGCGCCCGGTGCCAGCCGCACCGAGCCGTCGACGATCACCGTATCGCCCTCGCGCAGCCCGGAGCGCACCACCCAGTTGCCCTGCGACCATTCGCCCACGTCGATCACGCGCGACTCGGCCTTGTTGTCCTTGCCCACCAGCCAGACGGACTGGCCGCGCTGGCCTTGCACCACGGCTTCCTGTGGCACGGTAATGGCCCTGGTGCGCACCGCGCCGATCAGCCGCACGCGCACGAACTGGCCCGGCCGCAGCATGCCCTTGGTGTTCGGCATCTCCGCCCGGATCAGGTAGGTGCCGGTCTCGGAATTGAACGATGCATCGGCAAAGGCGATGTGCCCACGCTGCGGATACGTGGTGCCGTCGGCCAGCACGATCTCCACTTCCATCGCGCCCCGTTCCGGCATCCGCAGCGTGCCGGCGGCCGTTTGAGACTGGTACTGCAGCACCTCGTTCTCGGACAAGCTGAAGTTGATCCAGATCGGATCGAGCTTGGCCACATACGTCAGCAGGCTGTTGGAGGCATCGATATACGAGCCCACCTGCTTCTTGGCGTAGCTCGACAGACCATCCACCGGCGACGAGATCGTGGTGTACCCGAGATTGAGCTTCGCATTGGTGACATTGGCCTTGGCCGCCTCCACGGCGGCGGCAGCGGCCTGTTCCTGGCCGACCGATTCATCCAGGTCCTTCTGGCTCAGCGCGTTTTTCGCCGCCAGCGGCCTGACGCGCGCCAGGTTCGAGCGCGCGGTGGTCAGCCGCGCCTGCTGCTGGGCCAGTTCGGCCTGCGCCGCATCGAGCGCCGCCTTGAACGGCTTCTGGTCCATGCGGAACATGACCTGGCCGGTCTTGACCATCGCGCCTTCGGTGTAGAGCCGCTGCTCCAGGAAGCCGCTGACGCGGGCGCGGATTTCGACCTGCTGGGAGCTTTGCGTTTCGCCCACGAACTCGTAGGTCAGCGGCACGTCGCGCAACGCCACCTTGACCACGCCCACCTCGGCCACTGGCGGGGCCGCGGGGCCTTGGCCTCCTGCTTGTTGCAACCGGATACCGCCGCGGCGGCCAGGACCAGCAATGCCCACCGAACACGCCTGGATGCCAGACCGCTTGCCATCGTCTTATCTCCCGCCCGCGCCGGCCGTGGGCCCCGCGAGACTGTGCGATTACCTGAAGTGTTCGCGCAGGATCAGCGCGTTGATCTTGTGGCCGTTCCAGAACACGCCGTGCACGCGCGGCACGAACTGCTGCAGCGCGGCCGTATCCACGGTCCGGAACGTCAGCGTCATCGACGGACGGGTGCCGTCGCCTTCCTGGCGCTCGATCTCGTCGGGCGGCGGAAAGCCATAGCGGCCAAGGAATTCCCGGACCTGATCCTCGGTGGTGTCCGGGTGGAGGTTGGAAAGCATCAGTAGCGCCATTTGCCGGTCCTCCTGTTCGGCCGCAAGCCGTACGTACCGCGGGGCGCGTGCTGCACGCCCTGATAAGAGTGTGCCTGTTGCGGCCTGAATGACAATTGGACCAAGGACCAAAGACATGGGGCTAGGGCATCACGCTGCGGACCAGGTCGACCAGCTGGGCGGCGTCGAAAGGCTTGCGCAGATAGCCCACCGCGCCGGCCGCCAGCGCCTTGTCGCGTGCCTCGGGCACCTCGTGCGCAGTGATGAAGATCAGCGGCAGCGGCAGCGCCAGGCCGGCCAGTTGCTGCTGCACTTCCAGCCCATCCATGCCCGGCATGCAGACATCGAGGATCAAGCAGAACGGCTGGTATGCCGGCTTGCCGTGCAGGCGCGCAAGGAAATCGGCGCCGCTGTTGAAGGTGTCCACGGTGATGCCCGCGGCACGCAGCAACCGCGACGTGGAGCGCGCCACTGACGCGTCGTCGTCGACAACCACCACGAAGTTTCCGCCAGCACCCATTTGCACGTTGCGCAGCCGATCGTAAGCACGTTATGCCTAGGCTACGAGACTCGTGCGGCGGGCGATATTGGCCCATGGTCCACCGGTGAAGCGGCGGATCCACGGAACCGCGAAGCACAACCGGCGCCGTTCAGGCGGCCGGATCGGCCACCATGCCCATGCGGTCGGCAATGCGGACCAGCGCCGGCAGCGAATCCACCTCCAGCTTCTGCATCACGTGGGCGCGATGCACCTTGATGGTCTTCTCCACCGTGCCCAGCCGGTTGGCCACCTGCTTGTTGCGGAAGCCCGTCACGATCCACGCCAGCACTTCGCGCTCGCGCGGCGTCAGGCGGTCGATCTTCTTCCTCAGGTCGCGCAGCTCGCTGGCCTGTGCGAACTGGCGCGTGGCACAGTCGCAGCCCTTGCTCACCGCGGCCAGCAAGTGCACGTCGGATACCGGCTTCTGCAGGAAGTCGATGGCACCGGCCTGCATCGTCAGCACCGCGCTGGCCACGTCGGCATGCCCGGTGAGGATGATGACCGGAATGCGGCTGCACAGCGCCTGCTGCAGGTCGATGCCGCTGATGTCGGGCAACTGCAGGTCCAGCAGCATGCAGCCGGGCGCGCTGTCCAGGTCCGCCTCCTCCAGGAACTGGGTGGCGGACGAAAAGCCTGCGGTGAAATAGCCGTGCGCGCCCAGCACGCGGCCCAGCGCCCGCCGCACGCTGTCGTCGTCATCGACGATGTAGAGAGTGGTCCTGGTCGCGAGCATGGCCTGCTACCTCCGGGAAAAAGCGGTCTTGAGCCGTGCGGTGACGACCGCTGGCACGCGGGGATGCATCGTCGCCGAGGCAGCGTCTTCGGTGCGCAGCAGGCATTCGAACGTCATGCCCTGGTCGCTGTTCCGGATGGCGCGCAGCCTGCCGCCATTGCGTTCCATCAGCGCGCGGCTGAACGACAGGCCCAGCCCCATGCCCTTGGGCTTCGACGAAAAGAACGGTCGAAAGATCTTGTCCAGGTCCCCTTCGGCCACGCCGCAGCCGTTGTCGCGCACGGTCAGCCTGAGCCGGCCGTCCTGCGCGGACGCGCCGACCGACACGCGCCGCATGCCATCCGAAGCTCCTGCCTGCACTGCGTCCAGCGCATTGACCAGCAGGTTCAGCAGCACGAGCTGGATCTCCATCGGATCGCCGACGACCCGGGGCAGCGGTTCATGTGCCTCGGCTTCCACGGCGACGCCGCGAGCCCTGGCTTCGTCGCGCACCAGTTCCAGCGCACGCGCGGTCACGTCCCCGATCTGGAACGGCACCAGGTGAGGCGCCTCGCCCCGGATCAGCGCGCGCACGCCCTTGACGATGTCGCTGGCGCGCGACGCATCGCTGACGATGTCATCGAGGATGTCGCGGATCTCGCATTGATCGGGCGTGCCCGACATCAGGTACTCGCGCGCGGCCTGGGCATTGCTGGTGATGGCGGTCAGCGGCTGGTTCAGCTCATGCGCCAGAGAGCCCGCCAGCTCGACCATGCCGGGGCGGCTGGCGATGTCCGACAGCGGGCTGGTATCGACCACGCGCAGCGCGTCGTCGCGCCGGCGCGGCGCGGTGCGGCGCCGGGGCAGCACGCCCGCCGCCACGGCGACCGACGTGCCCATCAGCAACATCGTGACCCATCTCATGGCAGGGCGCACTCAGATGTCGAACCCGCTGATCCGGGTGCCTCGCGGCGACAGGCTGGCCGCGTCGCCCCCGGCCGGATTGGCCGTACAGGCAAACGAAGCCGGCGCCAATGCCAATGAAGGCAGGCACATGAACAGCCGTCGAATCATCATGGTCTCCCAGACGAAGCGGGGAGCAAGCCAGGGCGGCAGGCCCTACAGCGGGCTGCGGCCAGCTACGTGCCGCAGCGCCAGATCCATGAAGCGTCCCTGGGCGTACCTACCCCACGCCAAATAACACTGATACTTATTGCGTTTTCTGAATATTTGTTAGTGCCATATCAAAGTAGGTCGGTGCCCTGCTTATTGCAAACCTTACTTCCCGCCCTTCGCAAAGATGAAACACGCGCGAAAAAAATGTCAGCAGACGGCTGCGCCGTTTTCCTGTAGGTAGCGGATAGTGCCCACGCACCCTATCCAATCGCCCGAATTAACCAGCCTGCTTAGTATCCGTACCCCGGAAACGAAACCGGCACGCCTGTGAAGCGTGCCGATATCCAGCATCCCGTGACGACCGGTTCAATCGGCGCTGGCACCTGGCAAAGGTTGCAGCAGTTCCGGCGCCACCCTGGTCCACGCCGTGCCTGGATCGAACGTGTCGATGGCCGCCGCGCGCTTGGCGGTGTCGCGGCCCAGGTCGCGCTCGTAGACCTGGCCGTCATGGCTGACCATGAAGCTCTTGATGCCGGTATCGCCGTAGCGGGCGGGCCACGCCAGCACGGCAAACCCGCCGAACAGCTTGCCGTCGACCAGATAGGTGTACTTGCCGCCCGGTGCAGTCGGCCCCTGCCCGTTGAGCAGCTTGTAGCGATAGCCGTTGTAGCCGTCCGTGGCGCTGCGATGGCTCTGTACGGCGTCGATGAACGCCGGCCCCAGCGGGCTTTCCGGTTCGCCCTGGCGGGACGGCCAGTAGAGCCCGTCCTTCTTGCCCGGCGAACTGACCAGCTTGCGCGCGTAGACCACCATGCCATTGCCTTCGGGGTTGCCCTGCGCGTAGTCGTGCTGGGCGTCGTAGATGGCCAGCATGGTCTGGATCGTCGACAGTTCGTTGCGACCGATGCGCCGCAGCCGGATCTCGCTGATGCCTTCCCGGGTATCGAAATGCCAACGCCCGTTGGTCTTGACCAGCGGGATCGGCAGCGTCCAGCCGTTGTCGCCGACCGCCACGCGCGCTGTGCCGTCATCGCCGCCCACGATGCGGTGCGACTGGCTCCACGCCGACAGGAAGCGATAGCGCTGCTCGGCCCCACCGGCGGAATCAGCCGCCGCGCCTGCGTACCCAGCAACGCGTTCATGGCCGTGTCGTTGCTGGTGGCCACCGCATCGCCGAACGCGTTCATGGCGGCCTCGGGCGTATCGAATGCCTTCTGGGCCTGCGCGGCCGACATCAGCGCCAGCCCCAGCCACAGCGGCAGGATTGCTTTCAATGCACGCATGCCTGGCACCTCGTCGTTGTCATCGCCTTCATCGTCGCCTTCATCGTCGCCATCGCCGGCTACCGGCGGCCGCCACGGCCGCCGCCGCCACCGAATCCGCCACCGCCCCGGCCGCCGCCACCACCCTGGAAGCCTCCGCCGCCACCCCGGGCGCCGCCGCCCTGGAAGCCACCGCCACCACCGCCCGCGCTGGCTCGCCCACGGTCGAAGTCGCGCTGCGACGCCGCGCCGCTGCCGCCTACCCCCTGGAACGCGCTGTCACGATTGCCGCCGCCATAGCTGGTGCGGTTTGCGCCGGCACCACCGCGATCACCGCCGCGATCACCGCCGCCCCCGCGATCCGTCGACAGCCTGTCGCCAGTGCTGGCGCGGTCGCCGCCGATACCCTGGCCACGGTCGCCAGCGCGGTCGCCGCCCCGGTCGCCCCCACGATTGCCGCCCCGGTCCGCCGACCGGTCGCCAGCCCGGTCACCTCCGCGGTCGCCTGCCCTGTCCCCGGCACGGTCACCGCCGCGATCCCCCGCACGATCTCCGGCGCGGTCCCCGCCCCGGTCACCCTCGCGGCCCCGGAAGTCGTTGCGCCGGTCCGCCCCTGCCACGTTGTTGCCAAACTTCTCGCGCGTGGCGCTATCGCGATACGCCACGCCCTTGCGATGGCTGGCGTCATGCTTCCACTTGCCGCCCTCCACGTTGTTGCGATTGAAGTTGCGGTCGATGTTGGTGGCGCGGTTCACGTTGATGTTCACGTCACCGCCGCCCCAGTTGCAGCCGCCGAAGATTGCGCCGGCCGCCGCCAGGCCCACGCCCCAGGCAAACCCGGTCGCCAGCGCGGCGCCTGGATAGTAGGCCGGATACGGCGGCCAGTAGTACGGCGGATAGCTCGGATAGCCCCAGCTGCCGTAGGCCGTCGCCGGGTTGTACGCCGGCACGTAGATCACCTGCGGATTGGCGGGCTCGATGATGATGGTCTGCTGCGTCCCGCTGCTCTGCGTGGCCGGCTGCACCGACACGTTCTGCTGCGCGTTCGACTTCAGGTTGCCCGATTGCTGCGCCTTGTTGCGCAGGCGCTGCACGGCGGCCAGCACGTCCTTTTCCTGGGCCAGGAAGGCGTCTCCAAGCTTCTGCGTCCAGTCGAGCTTGTCGTTCATCGGCTCCAGCACCTGCGGAAACGCCACCAGCGACTTCACGCTGACGTCCCACGGCTGGTCCTGCACGGCCTTCACCGCCGCGTCGCCCTTCAGGCTCGCATTGGCCTTCTGCCAGCGCGCCGCCTGCACGACTTCCAGCGGGTAGGTCGATGCCATCAGCACCTGCGACAGCACCGAATCGGGATACAGCGCGATGGGCGCCACCAGCGCCTCGATTTCCTCGCGCTTGAAGGTTTGCTGCGTGGCGGATGGCTGCTGGCCCTGCGCAGACGATGGCGCCGCCGCAGGCTGCTGGGCCGGGGCCGGCTGCGTCCAGGCGCCACCGGCGGCGGCCATCAGGCAGGCAAGCATCCAGTGGCCGATGCCTCGCATATGCCGCATAGGTTGCCCGCTGCCACCCGTCATGGCGTGCCTCCGCAAAATGATGCCGGCGTCCCCTTCTCCGGCTGTCAGCACAACATATAGATGGCCGCCACAGGCGCCGCAATGGAACCTTGGGCCAATAGGGTTCGGTGCAGGCCGCGCCACGCGCCCGCGCCGGCGTGTCCATACGGCTTTGGTCCAATTCGCAAGCCGCCCCGCGCTGGCGTACGCTCTGCAGCATTGCCGATCGCCGCCGGCCCCGTCCGGCCGACCTATGGGCCGCTTGACGCTTCCACGCTCCGGTTTCGTCCATCGACGCCGCCTGGCCGCGCTGCTGCCTGCCGTGCTGCCCGCCGTACTGCTGTGCGGCGGCGCCGCACACGCGCAGTCCCCGCCGGATCTCCGGGTGGTCTTCGGCCCCGGCGTGCAGCGGCAGGCCAATGCGGTGCTGACGCTGATGAGCTTCTCCGTGGTGCCCGACCTGGCATCGAGCTCCCTGTCGATCACCAACGGGCAGACCGCCAACCCCGGCATCGTCATGTCGCAACTGGGTGGCGGCTTCACGCTCAGCAAGTCGACGCCGATCTACATGGAAGGATCGATCGCCTACAGCCGCTACGACCCCACGTACGTGGCCACGAACGGCTCGGAATCGCGGGAATTGCCCACGCGCTGGAACACCGTGGCCGGCACCGTCGGCATCGGCTGGGATTTCCCGCTGACGGAAAGCAAGGAACTGGTGTTCCGCCCGATCTTCAATGCCTCGCTTGGCAATGTGTCCAGCGACCTGCGACTCGCGCAGGGCCTGCTGAACCGCAAGACCGACCGCACCATCAACTTCCTGGACGGCGGCACGCTCAACGCCTACGGGCTGGGCGGCTCGGTGATGATCGACTGGGAACACTACCGGCCCGAGCACGACATCGACCTGGAACTGCGCTACACCAACATCCACCTGAAGAGCTTCGGCGGATCGTCGGACGCGGTGCAGGGCTCGGCCATCGCCCAGACCGCCAACCTGTACGCACGCTGGCGCGCCCCCACCGGCTACTTCGCGATGGACCGGCCCGTGCGCTATGTGCTCGAACTGTCGCACTCCCATTACCTGGGCGCGCAGGCGGGCGCGCTGGGATTCAACTACCTGACCACGCTTGGCATGGGGCTGGAACTGGACACCTCGGCGCACGAAGTCTTTGTCACGCGCGTGCGCGCGGTGGTGCGCTACGTGTTCGGCAACAACGTGTCCGGGGTATCGCTGGGCCTGGCGGCCAGCTTCTGAAACGTCTGATATCTGCCCTGTCCGGCACGCCATCCGACCGGATCGGAAACCTCCGAGTCAGGCATCTTTTGTGGGATTTTCGAAGTTCTCCGAAATATTCCCTCCCGCCCGAACTTTCATTGACCGGCCCCGGCCGGATGGCTTACGTTGGCGCCCGTTGTTGAAGAAATACAGGCGCCGGGTCGGGTCATGTCGATGCCCTGAAGGCATCCGTCCCGCCCATAGCCAGCCATCGCCCCCAGCGACCAGCAAGCCTTTCGCGTCACACCTACTCCGCCCCCTTCGACCACGCCCGCGCGTCTGTCGCCCGACAGCCGCAACGGATGCGCGCATCCGTCCCGATCCCGATTGTTGTCGTCCAAGCTGGAGTTCAGTTGTGCAGCAGAAAATCCTTTCGTCTTCGATCCGCGTGCTGGTGTCCGGCGCGGCAAGCACCGGTACCGTCCTCACGATGACGGCGCTCCCCATGGCCGCCCACGCCCAGACGCAGCCCGCCAAGGTGCTTCCATCGGTCACCGTGACCGGCAAGGGCCTGGAGAACACCAACCAGTCGCCCACCGGCATCGCGCGGCTGCCCGATACCGTCAAGGAAACGCCCAAGACCATCTTCGTGATCCCGCGCGACATGCTGGAGCAGCAGCAGGTGACGTCGCTGGAACAGGCGCTGCAGAACGTGCCCGGCATCACGATCTCCACCGGCGAGGGCAATGGTGGGCAGAACGGCGACCAGTTCCGCATCCGCGGCCTGTCGGCCAAGGGCGATATCTACATCGACGGCCTGCGCGACTTTGGCGCGTACCGCCGCGACATCTTCAACACGGACAGCGTGGAGGTCATCAAGGGCCCCGCCGGCGAGAGCTTCGGCGTGGGCAACCAGGGCGGGCTGATCAACCAGACGTCGAAGAGGGCCGGCAAGGGCACGCGTACCCGCATCGACCAGAATTTCGGCTCCGGCGCGACCTACCGCACCATGGTCGACGGCAACTACCAGCTTGGCGAGACCACGGCCGTGCGCGTCAACGGCATGTTCCAGCAAGGCAAGGTGCCGGACCGCAACCACGTGGAGGACGACCGGCGCGGCCTGGCCATCGACTTTGGCACGGGCCTGGGCACCCCGACCGAATGGCACCTGAACTACGCCTACCTGCACCGCAGCGGGCCGCCGGACTACGGCGTGCCGATGGCCCAGGGCAGCGAGGGCGTGTACCGGCCCATCACGGAATACGACGTCCCGGGCCTGTCGCGCTCCACTTCCTACGTGCGCAACACCGACCGCGACACCAGCGATGCGCACGTGCTGACGTCCCTCTTCCAGACGACGTTCGGCAACGGCATCACGCTGAACAACGACACCCGCTTCAGCTACTACGATCGCGACTTTTCCGGCACCAATCCTGCCGGCGTCAACCAGGCCACGCTGCAGAAGCTGCTGGCCGGCGGCAATGCGCCGCTGCGCTACGGCGCGCGGGGCGGCATGACGTACATGCAGCGTGGCTGGGGCCTGCAGAACGTGGTGAGTGCCAAGGGCGAATTCCATACCGGCAGCCTTCGCCACCGTGCCATGGTCGCCCTGGACATGAACCACCAGCGCGATCACCGCGACATCGGCACCTGGACCGGCCGCCTGAACAACCAGACGATCGTCAATCCGGTCTTCGACGCCAGCACGAATGCCAGCGTCCGCTACGTGGCCACGCGCGACGCCAATTCCACCAACGTCGGCGTGTTCTTGAACGACCGCGTCTGGCTGACCGACCAGGTATCGCTGTTCGGCAGCCTGCGCTGGGACTACTTCCGCAGCGAATACGAGACCAGTGCCTCGGCGGTGGGCGGCACGGCGGATGCCAGGAAGCTGAGCCCGGCCATCAGCGCAATCTGGGAGCCGACTGGCGACAGCATGTTCTATGCGACGTTCTCGCGCTCCTACCGGCCGGTGGGCACCGATATCGCGCTGGCCGTGGGCGGCGTGCAGACCGAGGTGCCAAGAGCGGGCTTCGCCAGCGAGCCGGAGCGCTCGGATACCGTGGAAGTGGGCGCCAAGATCGACTTCCTCGACAAGCGCCTTGGCCTGACCGGGGCACTGTTCCAGGTGCGGAAGTCGAATGCGTACACGGTCGACCCGGTTACCGGGGCAGTCGCCAACGGCTTTTCGGAGAGCGGCGAGGGCCGACGCATCCGCGGCGTCGAAATGGGCCTGACCGGCCGGATCACCCCGAACTGGTCCACCAACTTCGCCTATACCTACCTGGATGGCGAGGTCACGGCCGCCGCCAAGCCCGCGCTGGTGGGCAACGTGGCGCCTGGCGTGCCGCACCACAACGTCACGCTGTGGACGGCCTATGACATCCCGCAGACGCTCGTGCCGCTACCCG
Organism: Cupriavidus sp. EM10; assembly: GCF_018729255.1. Lineage (NCBI taxonomy): Bacteria > Pseudomonadati > Pseudomonadota > Betaproteobacteria > Burkholderiales > Burkholderiaceae > Cupriavidus > Cupriavidus sp. EM10. Next base: position 1,628,741 of record NZ_CP076061.1, on the reverse strand, counting down.
GCAAGCTGACGCTGGGCGGCGGGGTGCGGTATGCGTCCGGCTACTGGGCGAATTCGGAAAACACCGGCCGCGTGCCAGACCTCTTTTCGCTCGATGCCATGCTGGCCTACACGCAGGGCAAGTTCCGGGCATCGCTCAACGGCTACAACCTCACCAACAGCCTGAACTACGCGTCGGCGTTCAACGCCACTCGGGCGGTTCCGGCATCGGGCCGCACGGTGCTGTTCAACGTGGGCATGACGTTCTGACCCATCCGGCCGGCCTCCTTTACGACAGGGGAGGCTGGCCGTTCTGCGAACCCGTCGAAGATTCCCCATCATGCTGATCCAGATTCCAAACGTCCTGACACCCGACGAAGTCCGCGCGCTCAGGCAGCGCCTGGAGGCGTCGACGTGGGTCGATGGCCGCGTCACGGCCGGCGACCTGGCGGCGCAGGCCAAGGCCAACCTGCAGTTGCCCGTGAACAGCGCCGAGGCGCTGGAGCTGGCCGACTTCGTGCTGCAGGCGCTGGGCCGTAGCGCCACCTACCATTCCGCCGCGCTGCCGCTGCGCGTACTGCCGCCGATGTTCAACCGCTACGAGCCCGGCATGACATTCGGCACGCATGTCGACAACGCCATCCGCACCATGCCCGGCACGGGCGGCATGCGCATGCGCGCCGATGTCTCAACCACACTGTTCCTGTCCGATCCCGACGAATACGACGGCGGCGAACTGGTTGTCCAGGACCTGTTCGGCACGCACACCGTCAAGCTGCCGGCCGGCCATATGGTGGTGTATCCTGCCTCGTCGCTGCACCGCGTCACGCCCGTCACGCGCGGTTGCCGCTGGGCGTCGTTCTTCTGGGCCCAGTCGATGGTCAAGGACGACGGCATGCGCACCGCGCTGCACGAACTCGACATGACGATCATCGGCATCCGCACGCGCCTTGGCGACGGCGACGACGCGGTGCTGTCGCTGGTCAACCACTATCACAACCTGCTGCGCCGCTGGGCCGAGCTTTGACGATGATTCCTGCCGATACCGTTTCCGTGCGCGACTACGAGCGCCACTTCCGCGAGTGCGTGCATCCGTCGATTGCCGCATATATCGCCGGGTACGCCGCCGACGGCATCACCCAGCGCGACAACCTGGCCGCCTTCGAGCGCATCCGCCTGATGCCGCGCGCGCTGGTCGACATGTCGCAGGCCTCGGCCAGTTCCGAGCTGTTCGGCCAGGTGCTCGACTATCCGCTGCTGATCGCCCCCACTGCCTATCACAAACTCTCGCACCCCGATGGCGAACTGGCCACGGTGCACGCGGCGTCGCTGACACGTACCTGGATGACGGTCAGCACGCAGGCCAGCGTGTCGCTCGAAGACATCGCCCGCACGTCCACCACGACGCTGTGGTTCCAGCTGTACCTGCAGCCGCGCCGCGAAGACACGCTGACGCTGGTGCGCCGCGCCGAGCAGGCTGGCTACCGGGCCATCGTGCTGACCATCGATGCCGTGGTCAACGGCATCCGCAATGTCGAGCAGCGTGCGGGATTCCGGCTGCCCAACGGCGTCCGGGCCGTCAACCTGGCCGATTTTCCGGCTGAGGCGCCCCAGGACGCCAGCCGTGGCAGCCCGGTTTTCCGCGGCATGCTGGCGCACGCGCCGACCTGGCAGGACGTGGCATGGCTGTGCAGCCAGACGTCGCTGCCGGTGCTGGTCAAGGGACTGCTCAATCCGGCCGATGTCCGGCCCGCCCTCGATGCCGGCGTGGCGGGCATCGTCGTGTCGAACCACGGCGGCCGCACGCTGGATACGGCGCCCGCCACCATCGACGCCCTGCCGGCCGTGGTGCAGGCCGTGAACGGCGCGGTGCCGATCCTGCTGGACGGCGGCATCCGGCGCGGCACCGATATCGCCAAGGCCATTGCGCTGGGCGCCAGGGCCGTGCTGATCGGCCAGCCGATCCTGCACGCGCTGGCCGTGGGCGGCATGCCCGGCGTGGCCCATATGCTGACGATGCTGCAGACCGAGCTGGAAGTGGCGATGGCACAGCTGGGCTGCCCCCGACTCGCGGCGCTGGACAGCGCGGTCATCCTGCAGCGATAGGCTCGGACGCCGCCCCGGCGTATCAGGGCACGTTCGACGACAGCCCGCCGGGCGCCGGCGGCAAGGTCACGGTCACCGTGGTCTGGCCGTCGCCCGACACGGCGGCAATGGTGCCGCCATGGAGTTCGACGATCGAGCGGCAGATGGCGAGTCCGATGCCCATGCCGTCGTCCTTCGTACTGAAGAACGGCTCGAAGACCCTCGCCAGTTGCGCCGGTTCGATGCCCCGGCCATTGTCGATGACTTCGAAAATGACCATCCCGTCCGCATCCAGCCGCGTGCGCACCGTCACCCGGGCGTGGCCCGGCGGGCCCTCGCGGCGGGCCTCCACCGCGTTGAGCAGCAGGTTGAGCATGACCTGCTGGATCTGCACGCGATCGCCGTGTACTGGCGGCAGCTGCGCGTCGAGGTCGAGCCGCAGGTCGACGCTGGCGACGCTGATCCGGCAATCGGCCAGCGGCAGCACCTCGCGCAGCGCGTCGTCCAGCCGGAATGGCTGCGGCGGCAACGGTTCGCGCCGCATCAGCGCTCGCAGGCTGCGGATCACGCGCTCGGCGCGCTCGGATTGTTCCTGGATGCGGCGAATGCCTTCGGTGACCTCGTCGGCCATCGGCGCGTCACGGTTCATCCAGCGTTCGATGGTGCCGGCCTCGATGCGGATGGCGGTCAGGGGCTGGCGAATCTCGTGGGCAATCGACGCCGCCAGCGTGCCCAGCGTGGCCACGCGCGACAGATGCACCATCTGCTCCTGCAGGCACTGGCTGATGGCGGTGTCGCTGCGGCATGCGCCCGATTCCTCGCCGGTGCCGCTGAGGTTTTCCTGGATGCGCCGCTCGATGGCATCGGCGATGTCGCGCACCATACGGATGGCGTCAAGCTGGCATGCCGGCCCCGTGGGCGGGTCGCTTTGCGGTATCACGGCGGCATCTCCAGTAGGCAACGATGAAACACCGCGGGCGGCCCCGGTCCGGAAGCGCGTGGCTTCAGGTGGCGCGCCGTGCGGCAGTCAGACGCAATCTACGGCATGCGTGGGCATTTGCCTTGTGAATTTGTGCCGCTGGTTGAACGTCTGCGCGCCGGATTGCCGCGCTATATGTGACGCAATATCACCACCACGGCGCTAGGCGAGATGCCGGCGGCGCCAGATACCGGGCGCCATGCCCATATGCCGGGCGAACACGCGCGTGAAATGGCTCTGGTCGGAAAAGCCGCAGACCATGGCGACCTGGGCCAACGGCACGGCGGCGTCGCGCAGCAGCACGCAGGCGCGCTCCAGCCGCTGGGCCATCAGCCACTGATAGGGCGTCTGCCCGGTGGTATCGCGAAATGCCCGCGTGAAATGACTGCGCGACAGGTGGCAGGCGTCGGCCACGTCGGCAATCGACAGGTCGCCATCGATCTTTGCGGCCAGCAGTTCCTTGGCCCGGGCCACGCAGCGCGGCGACAGCAGCCGGTTGACCTTGCGCGACGCCACCGGCTCATCGCCATACTGGCTTACCAGATGCGCGCCGATGGTCAGGCTGAGCTGGTCGATGAACAGGCGGCACGCATGTTCCGGATGGCTCAGCGCAGGCACCATCGCCTGGGCCAGATGCGCCAGCACGGGGTCCGGCTGGCCGGCGGTCTCGCGCAGGGCGCGCTGCCGGCCACGGCCCAGCTCGCTGCTGGTGCGCTCGATAAAGCTGCGCGGCAGCTCCATCAGGATGAAGTCGAAACCGGTCTGGTAATCGGCCTTGTAGTCTTCGGACAGGCTGCGGACATAGATGTCGCCGGCCGCGAAATCGTGCGTGCGCGCGTGGCGGCCCGCGATGATGCGGCGACGGTGGCCAGCCTGCAGGGCGACGCCCGTGACAAACCCGCGCTCGGCCGCCGGCATGGCGATCTGGCCCGACTGCAGACGCGAGCTCTTGCGATAGAACTGGACGTCGCTCCCCGACAGCGCCTGGTCGGCACCGAGCTTGTCCGCCGAGCAGCCGAACGCATCGACCAGACCTGGGGGTCCCTTCGGGGCGGAGGTGGTTTGGGTTGTCGACATGGCGAAAGTCCGCGAAGAATCACGATGATGCCGCCGGATTCTTACCGGATCCTTGCAAAAGCAGGCCGGCGCAGGATAGCACGCAGGCGGCTTGCGCCGCGGGGCCAAGTGCCGGCTATCGCACACTCCCACGGTGCCGCGCCTGGCCGGCTCCGGTAAAGTGGACCCTCCCCCCGGCCGGCAGGACCTTGCTCCCATGAAACCCTACGTACGCGTGGAAGACCGCCACGCCTTCGACACCATCATCGACGCGCGCTCGCCGGCCGAGTTCGAGATCGACCATATTCCGGGCGCGATCAACTGCCCGGTGCTCGACAACGAGCAGCGGCGCATCGTCGGCACGGTATACAAGCAGGCCGGCGCCTTCGAGGCCCGCCGGCTGGGCGGCGCCATGGTGGCGGCCAACCTGGCCCGCCATCTGCACGGCGTGTTTGCCGACCGGCCGCAGGGCTGGGCGCCGCTGGTCTACTGCTGGCGCGGCGGGCTGCGCAGCGCCGCGATGACCACCTGGATGCGCATGGTGGGCTGGGACGCCCAGCAGCTGGCCGGCGGCTACAAGTCATGGCGGCGCCATGTCATCGACGCCCTGGAAGCGCTGGCGCCCCAGTTGCCGCTGGTGGTGATCTGCGGCGCCACCGGCAGCGGCAAGACGCGCGTGCTGCAAGCCCTGGCGGCCCTGGGCGAACAGGTCGTCGATATCGAAGGCCTGGCCCGGCACAAGGGATCGCTGCTGGGCGCGCTGCCGGACTTGCCGCAACCGTCGCAGACCGGCTTCGAGACGGCGCTGGCCGATGCCATCGAGCGCATCGACCTGTCCCGACCGCTGTTTGTCGAAGGCGAAGGCGCGCGCATCGGCCAGCTCAACCTGCCCGTGCCGCTGGTTGCCCGCATGCGCGACAGCCTGTGCCTGGAAATCGAGGTGCCGATGCCGGCGCGGCTGGCCTATCTGCTGCGCGACTACGCGTACCTGGGCGACCGGCCTGAGTGGCTGGCCGAACAGCTGGGGCGGCTCAGGCCCCTGCACGGCAATGCCACCATCGATGAATGGCAGGCCATGGCGCGCGCCCGCGACCTGCCGGGCCTGTTCGCCGAACTGGCCAACCGCCACTACGATCCGTCCTATGCGCGGTCGCAGCGCAAGCATTTCCATCGGTGGGACGACCGCATGCGGGTACCGGCGGACTGCCTTTCGACCGAAGGCATCGCCGCCCTGGCGAAGGTCATCGCGGATCGGGTCGGCGCGCGCTGGCCGGGGTAGGCGGTGCTTGCCGCGCCGCCACGAGGGACGAAAGGTCGACCCGCCCCACCCGGAACGATTGATGCGAGTCCTCGCCCATACGGATCAACCGGATAAGTGTGATGGATCGCATGCGGTACAGCGACCACGACCTGGACATGCAGCGGCAACAGGCCTTGATCGAGAGAGACATATTCCCGGTGGACTGCCGGATACAGCGCCTGCGCGACGAGATCCGCGACCGGCTCCGCTATCTTCGCAACCTGAAGCAGAAGGGTTACTCCACCGTACATTCCGAGCGGCTGCTGGAACTGCTGTGCCGGACGCTAGCCGTCGACCGCGCCTACCGGCGGGCCATGCTCAAGGCGATCGAATCTGGCCGGCGCTGACCCGGCGCTAACCCCGCGCTAACCCGGCGCTAACCTGGGGCGACGCCCCGATCACCCCGCCGCCCCGGCCACGGCACTTGTAAGCCCTACAACCAACCGGCAAATATGGGCGCCGGCCGCCGGGCTGGCCAGCAACCTGCCCTGACTGCGAAACACGTGCCATGCGCAGTTCCCGATGCGCTGCGGTGCGCCAACGCACTGGCAAGGAACTTGCGGTGCGCGGTGCATAGGAATGCACCGCCCGCCGCCATGATTTCCGACGACACGCCCGGATTGCGACTTGAAACGCCAACTCACAGCTACGACACGCCCGACGGCATCCCCTGCCTGGTCGTGGGCAGACGCTTGCGCGCTGGCGACTGTTTGCGGACATCGCCGCCACGCACGGCGCGGTCGCCATCAAGCTGTTCGAAGCGCACGCCGACGCGCTGGCCATTCTTGCCGAGGTCGCGCAAGCCCGCCCCGCCCCGATACGCGCTGGGCGGTCTGGGCCGCCGAGCCGCCCGATGCGCGCGTGCAGGCGCGGGCAGCCATCGATTCCGACACCCGGGCCCTGGCGGCGCGCAGCGGCATCGCCCACGGCCGGCCGCTCCGGCTCGACGGCCGCAAGGCATGGTGCTCGGGCGCGCGGGACGTGTCTCACGCGCTGGTCACCTGCCACGACGGCCACGGCGGCGCGCTGATCGCGGCCATCGACATGCAGGGTCCCGGCGTCCGCATCACCGACGAGGGATGGCACGCCGTGGGCATGCGGGACACACGCAGCGGCGACGTCCTGCTCGACGGCTGTCCCGCCTTGCAGGTTGGCCCCGCTGGCGCCTATCTGGACCGCCCGGGTTTCTGGCATGGCGGCGCGGGCATTGCCGCCTGCTGGTACGGCGCGGTGCTGCCGTTCGAGCATGCCGTGCGGCGCGCGGTATGCCGACACGGCGACCCGCATGCCGCCGCGCACCTGGGCGCCATCGACACCGACCTGCACGCCGCCGCGGCCTTGCTGCGCGAAACGGCTGCGTGGATCGATGCGCAGCCGTCGGCGGACGCTTACGTGCCTGCCATGCGGCTGCGCGCGGCGGTCGAGGCCACCGTGCTACGCGTGCTTCAGCGCGCCGGCAACGTGCTTGGCGCCGGCCCACTGTGCCGCGATGCGCGGCTGGCGGCGCTGTTTGCCGACCTGCCCGTCTTCCTTCGACAAAGCCACGCGGAACGCGACCTGGCAAAGCTTGGCGATTGTCTGAGCCAGGGCAACGGCGAGCACGGACTATGACAACCACGGATTTCACCGCGATTTTCGAGCAGGACGACCCGTGGGGATTCGCCTCGCTCTGGTACGAAGCGCGCAAGCGCGACCTGCTGATGGCCGCCCTGCCCGAGCCGCGCTACGCCCGCGCGCTGGAGGCCGGCTGTGCCACCGGCATGCTGACAGAGCGGCTGGCGACGCGCTGCGACGCGCTGCTGGCCGTGGACCTCGTGCCGCGCGCCATCGAGCGCACGCAATCGCGCATGGCGGGCGTGGCGCATGTGGAGGCGCGCGTGGCGCGGCTGCCCGAGCAATGGCCGGCCGGCCAGTTCGACCTGATCGTGCTGAGCGAGCTGGGCTACTACTTCGACCCGGCGCCGTGGCAGCAGACTGCCGAACGGGCCGCCCGGGCGCTGACGCCTGCCGGCACCATCGTCGCCTGCCACTGGATGCATCCGTTCGCCGACCGGCGGATCTCCACCCGTCACGTGCATGCCGCCATCGCGCGCCAGCCGGGCCTGCATCGGCATGTACGGCATCTGGAGCCGGACTTCCTGCTCGAAGTCTGGTCACGCAACCCTGAACCGCTGCGCAGCCGGGAGGCCATGCGATGATCGGCGTCGTCGTACCCGTCCACAATGAAGAAGCCTCGCTGGAGGCCTGCCTGCTCGCGCTGCGCACCGCCGCGCTGCACCCCGACCTGGGCGGCGAGCCCGTGACGCTGGTGGTGGTGCTCGATGACTGCAGCGACCGTTCGCTGGACATCGTCAGCCGCCATGCGCCGGCGCACGTCACCTGCGTGACCATCGCGGCGCGCAATGTCGGCATCGCGCGGCACACCGGGGCCGAGCTGCTGCTGGCCATGGATGCGCGCTGGCTGGCCTTTACCGATGCCGACAGCCGCGTGGCGCCCGACTGGCTGGTCGCGCAGCTGGCGCTGAGCGCCGATGCCGTATGCGGCCTGGTCACCGTCGACGACTGGAGCGAGCATCCGCCGCACGTCTCCATCCGGTTTGCCGCCCGGTACCAGCGCAGGGACGACCATCGCCATATCCACGGCGCCAATCTTGGCGTCTGTTCGCGGGCCTATCTTCGGGCCGGCGGCTTCCCGCCGCATGCCAGCAGCGAGGATGTGGCGCTGGTGCAGCGCCTGATCGCGCTGAATGCGCAGATTGCCTGGAGCACGCTGCCGCGCGTGGTGACCAGCGCCCGCGCCAAGGGCCGCGCGCCGGGCGGCTTTGCCGACCACCTGGCGATGCTGGCCGGCCTGTGCGGCGAAGCCACCCCGAGCGCATGACGTCGCACATGACGTCGCACATGACCTAGCGCGTAACGTCGCGAAACGCCGCCTGCCAGTCAGCCACGAAACGGTCGATGCCAAACCGCTCGCGCGCCGTCCGCGCGGCCGCCTGTCCCCAGCGGGCCGCCATGCCCGGGTCTTCCAGCAAGGCGCGCATGACATCGACCAGGCTGTCGATGCGGGTATCGACATGGCCGTTGACGCCATTGCGGATCACGGTCGCCAGCTCGGTCGTGGCCAGCCCTACGACGGGCATGCCGATCGTCATGGCTTCCACCACCGCCAGCCCAAGGCTGGTGTAGCGGATCGGATGGAAGAAGAAGCGGTAGCGCGCCATGAAGGCCGCCAGCTCGGGGTTGGGCACTTCGCCGATGCCGCCCGCTGTCCGCGCATCCATGCCCACCAGGTCCACGGGCACGCGCCGGCTGACTTCGGCGAAGATGTCCGCACCGAGCCGCCGTCCCCGCCTGGCCAGGTTGTTCACCACGCTGATGCCGCGCGCACGGTGACCGGTGTAGTGGACAGCGGGGTCGACCGCCACGCCATGGTCGATCACGCGCGTCGGCGTCAGGCCGCTATCCCACATCAGCGCGTTGAACGGCGTGACGTGCACCAGCAGCATGGCAGGGTCCTGCACCGGATGCCGCGTGTTCGTCGGGTGCTCCTGCGGCGGGTCGTGCTCCAGATAGATCGCCGGCAACGCGCGCTGGGCTGCCGTCAGCATGGTCTCCCGGTCGTTGGCGTAGTGGTCGCGATGCTGGTACAGCACGCAGTCGAACGCCGTGCGCGGCACCTCGTCATGGGGCACCTCGTGGACGTTGTCTCCCCACGGCAGTTGCCCGCCCACGCCGGCGTAGCCGGGCGGATAACCCGGCCTTGTCACCAGCAGGAAGTCGTGCGGCACCTGCGACAGGTAGTACAGGTAGTTGCCGTGGACGTGCCACGTCAGGATGCGCAGTCGCTTAGCCATGTTCCCGCTCCGTCTCCGCCAGGCACCGGGCCACGGCGGCGACCCGATCCACCTCGATGTTCAACGCGCATTCGTGGCCATACGGACACGCCTGCCAGGCACACGGCCGGCACGGCGGATAGTCCGCCAGCACCGTGTGCAGCGTCCGGTCGAGCGGCGCCCAGCGTTCGCTGTCGCTGCCACATGACACGACCACGCTGGGGGTATTCATGGCTGCCGCGATATGCGACGCGCCGGTGTCATTGCAGATCAGCAGCCGGGCATGGGCGATCAGCGCGGCCATCGCGCCCAGCGATGTCTGGCCGCACAGGTTCACCACCGGCACCCCCGCCAGTTGGCAAAGCCGCCTGGCAAGCGCGGCCTCGTCGGCCGCGCCCGTCACCACGATGCGCCACGGTCCGGCCAGACCCCGCGCCACCTCGGCGAAGCGCTCCACCGGCCAGCGCCGCGACAGCATGCGCGCGCCGGGATGCACGCAGACATAGCCGCCGGGCTGCAAGGCGTGGGTGTCGGCCAGGCGCCGCCAATCGCGCAGGTCCTCCGGCAGCAGCGGGAAGGACAGGTGCGGGTCCGTGCGGGGATAGTCCAGCGCGTGCATCAACGCCAGCAAGCGTTCGATCTCGTTGCCGTCGGGCCAGGGATCAGACATTCGCCCGGCGCTGGCGTGGGCGCGCCGCTGCAAAACCCCGCCATGCGCCGCGCACCAAGCTGCCGGACGATCGGGTTGGTAATCGTCCCGCTGCCATGAAGCTGGATGGCCAGGTCGAACCGCCTGGCCCGGGCGTCCGCGAAGAAGCGCTCCAGCCCGCCCGCATCGGCGTCCTGCTCGGGCATGCCGGGCGCGCCCGGGAACGGCATGAAGTCGTCGACCAGCGCGCTGTAACGCGCGGCAAAGCTGCGCGCCCATGGCAAGCCGATCAACGTGATGTGCGCGTCCGGCTCGCCAGCCCGCAGCGCCTGGAGCGCAGGCACGGCGCAGAGCATGTCGCCGAGCTGCAAGGCGCGAAACACGGCAATCGTGCGCCCGGCGGCCGGCATCACAGGAATCCCGTCCGGAAAGCCAGCGCTCCGCGCAGGCGCCAGTAGAGCGACAGCGGCGGGATGACGATCGATGTCGCCACCATTTCCCAGACATGCCCGGGCCGCCACGACGCCCCGCGCAGGCGGCGCGCGCAGAATGCCGCCGTCAGCATTGCCCAGCCCGCCGCCGCAACTGCCGCCACATGCGCCGCGCCGCCCAGCATCGCCACCAGCGCCACGCCGGCACAGGCCACGATCGCGTAGTAGCTCCATGGCGGCACCGGCCGGATACGCCGCCGATACTGCCGGGGATGCTTCTTGTACAGCAGCGCGTCGAAGAAGACCTTGGCCTGCGCCCGCGCGCTGGCGCCCCACTCGGCCGGCCGCACCGGGTGCTCCACCACGGCGTCCTCGGCCCGGCCCACGGTGCCGGCGACCTCCTCGAGCCGGAACTGCAGGTCGGAATCCTCGCGCCAGGCCCGCGTGAAGCGCTCGTCAAAGCCGTCGACACGTGCGAAGGCCGATGCTCGGACAAAGCAGTTGGCCGTCACGAACTCCGCGCTGGCCAGGCCGGCCGTATCGCGCTCGTGATCGGTGGGCCGCGTCGGCGTGGGCACTACGACGCAACCGGCCGCCGCGCACCATCCCGGCTTGCTGGCCAGCGCCAGATAGCCCTTGCAGACCCAGTCGGGCGACGGGATCGTGTCGTCGTCGGTAAAGGCCAGGATCTCGCCGCGTGCCAGCCGCGCGCCGGCGTTGCGGGCCCCCGCAGGCCCCTGCGTGGCCGGCACGGCGGTGTAGTGGAACGACACGGCGCGGTACTGCGCCGCCAGCCCCGCCACCAGCGCCGCGATGGCCGGCTCGCAACCGTCATCGGCCACTATGATCTCGAAGGCGCGCGGGTCCATGCGCTGCCGGCACAGGGCCAGCAGGCACCGCTTCAGCAAGTCGGCGCGCCGATAGGTGGCGATCACGACCGAGACCAGCGGCTCAGACATTGGCATCGCTGGTTTCCTCCTGCTGTTGGCGGTCACGCTTCACGGGTGGCGCAGCGGTCGGCTTCTCCAGCAGGAACGAGCCGATAACCAGCGCGTCCAGCGGCGACGTCCAGAAGCACTCCACCGCGTCGCGCGGCGTGCAGACGATGGGCTCGCCGCGCGTGTTGAACGATGTATTGACCAGCACCGGCACCCCGGTCAGCCGTTCGAAGGCCGCCAGCACATCGTAGTAGATGGCGTTCTGGTCGCGCCGGATCGTCTGCACCCGCGCGGTGCCGTCCACGTGCGTCACGGCCGGGATGCGTTTCGCCTGCTCGGGAATCACGTCGTAGACGAACAGCATGAACGGCGCGGCGCCGTCGCCCGGCTTCTTCGCGCGGAACCACTGGTCCAGCCGCTCCTGCATCACCACCGGCGCCACGGGCCGGAAATCCTCGCGGTCCTTGATCTCGTTGAGCCGCTGCTGCATGCCCGGATCGACCGGCGAAGCCAGGATCGAGCGCGCGCCCAGCGCACGCGGGCCGAACTCCATGCGCCCCTGGAACCATCCGATGATGCGGTTCTGCGCCAGCAGCTCGGCCGCGCGTGCCGGCACGTCATCGAGCCGCCGGTAAGGCAGCTTGGCCCAGTCGAGGAACGCCGCGATCTCGTCGTCGCCGAACGCCGGGCCCAGGTAGGCATGCTCCATCGTCCAGTGGCGCGCCGGCCGGCCGCGTTCGGTGAAGTCGACCCACAAGGCTGCGCCCAGCGCCGTGCCGGCGTCGCCGGCGGCCGGCTGCACCCATACGGCATCGAACGGCGCCTGGTCGCGCACACGCGCATTCATCACGCAGTTGAGCGCAACGCCGCCCGCCATCGCCAGGTTGGCTTCGCCGGTGGTCTCGGCCAGCCAGGCCGCCATGCCGACCACGGTTTCCTCCAGCACCTGCTGCAGCGACCGCGCGATGTCGAAGTGCCGCGCGTCGAAGCTGTCGCCACGCAGACGCGCCGGGCCCAGCACCGTCTCCACGTCGACATCCGCCACGTGGTAACCGCCTTCGCCATCGGTGGTCACCATCCTGCGGAAGACGTCCAGGCAAGCCGGCTTGCCGAACGACGCCAGCGCCATGACCTTGTACTCGTCGGACGAATGCAGGAAGCCCAGATGACGCGTGACCTTCTCGTACAGCAGCCCCAGCGAATCGGGCAGGTCGATCTGCTTGATGCGCCGGTACTCGCGACCATCGAACACCCCATAGCTGGTGGTGGCGGACTCGCCCCGACCATCCATCGTCAGCACGGCGCACCGCTCGAACGGCGCCGCCAGGAACGCGCTGGCCTCGTGCGCCATGTGATGCTCGATGAAATGCCAGCGGAACGGCCCGTCGTGGCTGATTTCGCGGAATCGTGCGGACAGGTGGTGCGGCGCGCCCGACGCCAGCTGCCGGGGCGCGTTGATCACGTACGACAGGAACAGCGGGTCCCATGGCGACGTCCGGGCATCGGGCTGCCGGTCGCGCGACGGCTCCAGCGGCAACACGACCGATTCCTGGCCATGCAACGCGCCAAGCAGCAGCGCCGGATCATAGGAATACGCCACATGGTCGACGTCGGCCAACGTGATATCGGCTTCGCGCAGGCAATACTCGATGGCATGCCACGGCAGCTCCCAGGCGCTGAAGGGCACCGGCCGCTTGCCATGCTTGATATGCGTGAAGCGTTCGTCCTCCGCGGCGGCCACCACCACGCCGTCATGCACCAGGCAGGCGGCGGAGTCGTGGTAAGCGGCGTTAATGCCGAGCGTGTACATGGACATCCTCCTTGGCAATGGTCCCTGGCGAAGCGCGCGGCGGCAGCGCAACCTGGCCGGCGTGGGTAGCCCACGGCATCGCGCCACCGACATCGGGCTGGCCGCCCAGCAGCCCCATCGATGCCTCCAGCACCTGCCGCACCGATACATCGCGCAGGCAGCGATGATGGCCCTGCGGGCACGTGCTCTTGTAGCAATAGCGGCACGGCACATCCTGGAACAGCACGCGATGCGGCACCATCCACGGCGTGTGCTGCGGATTGGTCAGCGCGTAGAGGTCCACCACGGGCGTGCCCAGCGCCGCCGCCATATGCACCGGGCCGCTGTTGTTCGACACCAGCAGGTGGCTTGCCGCCAGCAGCGCGCCCATTTCGCCGATGGACAGCCGGCCGGCCATCGACATCACGTTGGGATGGTCGGCCTGCGTGCACACGCGCTCTACCAGGCTGCGCTCGCCGGCACCGCCCGTTGCGAGCACCAGCGCGCCGACATCGGACGCAAGCGTTCGCGCCACGTCGGCAAAGCGCTCCGCCGGCCAGCGCCGCGATTCCGCCGTGGCGCCCGGATGCATGACGATGCGCAGCGCGCCGCCATGCGGGCTGTCCAGATCCGCCAGGAGACGCCGCACGGCCAAGCAGTCCGCGTCGTCAAGCGCAAAGCGCAGACGGGCGTCGTCGGTGGCGGCGCCCACGTGCGACACCAGATCGAGTTGCCGCTGCGCTTCGTGCCGTGGCGGGGTATCCGACGTGGCGTCTGGCTCGGTGTCACGCACCCAGTCGCTGAGCAACGCATAGGGGTTCTCGCGGCAGTGCGCCAGCCGCAGCGGAATACCCGCCAGGCTGCAGAGCATGGCTGCGGGCAACGCGCTCTGGCTGTAGACCGTGAAGATCACCGCCGCGTCGAAGGACTTCGCCGCAAGCCGGGCGGCGCCCTCGGCGATGGCCGTGGAGACGGATTCGGTATCGTGCGCATGCCGCACCCACGGCGCGTCCCATGCCATGACGTCGTCGACCATGGCCAGATGCGGCGCCAGCATCGCCGAGGCATGCGAGGTCAGCAGCGTCAGGCTGCGTCCCGGCACGCTGTCTGCCAGCGCCTGCATCGCGGGCGTGGTCATCAGCACGTCGCCCATGTTGTCCAGGCGCACGCACAGCACGCGTTTGGCTTGCTGCCACGTCAGCATGGCCGCTCCGTCATCAGCGGCGGCGAAGGCGACACCGGTAGCCCGGCGGCGATGACCTGGGCCGCACGGTCCAGCGTCGGCACAATGAAATCGGGGGTCCGCGCCGCGCCGCCGACCCATTCGGTCTCGTTGCCGCAGTCGACCAGCACCGTGCCGCAGCCGGCGCGCCGCCCGGCTTCCACATCGTCCAGGATGTCGCCCACCATCCACGATTGCGCCGGGTCGCAGCCCAGCGCCGCGCACGCCTGCCGCAGCAGCCCCGGCGCCGGCTTGCGGCACAGGCAATGCACGGCGTAGTGGCGCACCTGGCCGTCCGGATGATGCGGGCAATAGAAGAAGCCGGACAGCGTGGCGCCGTGCCGGGCAAACAGTTCGCCCAGCGCCTGCCGTACGGCATCGAGCGCGCGCTCGTCGAACCGTCCCAGCGCGACGCCCGGCTGGTTGCTGACCACCGCCAGCGGCAGCCCCAGCCGCGACAGCCGGCGCAGCGCATCGCCGACCGTGTCGGCCAGGCGAATCCTTGCCGGATCGACGTTGTAGGGCACGTTCTCCAGCAGCGTGCCGTCCTTGTCCAGCAATATGGCGCCGCCGCGCCCGGCTATGGCCATGAGGTCTCCTTCATTGGCAGCACCATGACCTCGGGGATCACGGTTTCCTCGGGCTGCGTGAGCACGAAGCGCACGGCGCGCGCCACATGGGCGGGGTCCTGCAGCGTCGAGGTATCGATATCGGGAAAGCGGTCCAGCAGGAACGGCGTGCGCATGCCGCCTGCCACCACCGCCGACACCTTGATGCGGTGCGGCCGCAGCTCCGCGTGCAGCGCGTGCGACAGCCCCAGCAGCCCCCACTTCGTCGCGTGGTACGCCGACGCATTGGGCCAGGCGCGCTTCGAAGCGGTGGAAGCAATATTGACGATATGCCCGCCGCCTTGCGCCTTCATCAGCGGCACGGCGGCATGCGTCAGCAGATACGGGCCGTACAGGTTGACCATCAGCACGCGTCGCCATTGGTCGGTATCCACCTCTTCCACCGGCAGCGTGATATCGATGGCCGCGTTGTTGATCAGCCCGTCCAGGCGCGCCCCGTCGCTCGCGATGTCGGCGAACAGCCGCTGCACGGCCGCCGGGTCGGCGATATCGGCGCAATGGACGGAGGCCTGGCCGCCCGCTTCGCGCAGCCCCGCCGCACAGCGCTCGCCGAGCGCCTCGTTGACGTCGGCCACGATCACATGCGCGCCGGCCTGCGCCAGCATCCGGCAGATCTCGGCGCCGAGCCCGCCACCACCCCCGGTCACCAGATACCGCTTGCCATCCAGCAGCGGATGCCTGCCTTTGTCGTCGAAGTCACGCATGTCGCCTTCCCCTTCGCGTAGTCAATGAGTGGAGCCGTTTAGCGAATTGCATGCCATCGCCGCAAGCCGCCGATGCCAGCCGTGCATGTCAACCTTGCATGTCCCCGTGCAGCCGTTCCCGCACGACGGCCCGCAGCAGGCTGGCCACGCAGCGCGAGAACGCCTCGTCATACCATCCGTTCGCGCCGCTGGCGGCCACGACGATGCCATCCAGGACGATGGCGCCGGACAGCACCGTATCGCCGGTGCAAAGCAGATGTGGCGCTCGATCCATCAGCTGGCCGCTGTCGATCAGCGTGCGCCACGTGATGCGCGCCTTCTCGCGCGCGTAATGCGCGTAGTCGGCGTCCCAGCGGTCGCGCGACGGCAACGAATGCTCGTACAGGATCGCCTGCTCGAACGCGCACGCACCGTAGGGCTTGCCGGGATCCATGATGACGATGTGCAGGCAGTGGCTCTCGCCGACGCCCTTGTCTTCAAGACTGCGCTCGAGCATCGGCAGCGCCAGTTCCACGGCGCGGCGCGCGGCATCCGCATCGGCCAGCGGCCGGCGGCTGCCTTCGGTATGGAGTGACATGGGCTTCCTCGCAGGGTGGGTGCATCTGCCACGCAAACATTGCGCCGACTTCCCTGCCCTTCCCTGCGCTCTCCCTTGCCCGTCCTCCCGAGCAACGCTTCTACACGACATCAGTAGAAACGGCTCTCGCGAACTGCAAAGCCGGCGCTCCGCACCGCTGGCGTGGGCTGGCAGCCGCGTGACGAAGGAGAACCGTTATAACGACTCTCCATTCGCCAGGGCCCGCCGGTGCGCCGATTGGCATGCATGCTGCAGACGGCGAGTCTGATACCACGACGCGGAGTCCGCCATGCGAAGAATTGCCCTGATCAGCGAACATGCATCGCCGCTTGCCAGTATCGGCAGCGTCGACAGCGGTGGACAGAACGTCTATGTGGCGCATCTTGCCCGCCAGCTGGGCAAGAGCGGCTATCCAGTGGACGTGTTCACGCGGCGCGACAAGGCATTGCTGCCGGACGTGGTCGCCTTTGCACCGAATGTGCGGGTGATCCATGTCCCCGCGGGGCCGGCCGTCCAGGTGCCGAAGGAATCGCTGTTGCCGCACATGCGGGCCTTTGGCGACTACATGGTGGAGTTCATGCGCCAGGACGCCATCGGCTACGACGTGCTGCACGCCAACTTCTTCATGTCCGGCGTGGCGGCGCTGCGCGCGCGGCAGGCGCTGGGTATCCCGCTGGTCATGACGTTCCACGCGCTGGGCAAGGTGCGGCGGTTGCACCAGGGCAGTGCCGACGGCTTTCCGGACGCGCGCTTCGACATCGAGGACGAACTGGCGCGCGAGTCTGATTGCGTGATCGCCGAATGCCCGCAGGACGAGGAGGATCTGGTGACGCTGTGCGGCGCGCAGCGGTCACGCATAGAAACCGTGCCGTGCGGGTTCGACGACGAGGAGTTCGCGCCGGTCGACCGCGCCCAGGCACGCGCGGCGCTGGGGTGGGATGGCGGCGAGTTCACGGTGCTGCAACTCGGGCGGCTGGTGCCGCGCAAGGGCATCGACAACGTCATCCGGGCCGTGGGCCATCTGCGCCACACGCTTGGCATCCGGGCCCGGCTCTACGTGGTGGGCGGCAATGCCGATTCGCCGAGCGTCGCCGCCACGCCCGAGATCGGGCGTTTGAAAATGGTCGCGGAAGAGTCTGGCGTGGCCGACAGCGTCACCTTCGTCGGCCGCCGGGGACGCGACCAGCTGCGGCAGTTCTATGGCGCCTCCGATGTCTTCGTGACGACGCCCTGGTATGAGCCCTTCGGCATCACTCCGGTGGAAGCGATGGCTTGCGGCGTGCCGGTGGTGGGCGCCAGCGTCGGGGGCATCCGGTCCACCGTGCTCGATGGCGAAACGGGCTTCCTGGTGCCGCCCAACGCCCCGGCGCCGCTGGCAGAGCGGCTGGCACAGCTGGCCGCCGATCCGGCGCTGGTACGGCGCATGGGCCAGGCCGGCCGGCTGCGCGCCCAGGCGTTATTCACTTGGGCAGGGGTAGCGCGGCAGATGCAGCAGGTCTACGCAAGGTTGGCTGACGGCGCCGGGCGCGCCGGCCGCGTGGCGGCATAGCGGGGTGCCATCATGAAAGACCCCCAACACAAGCGCGTGCTGGTCACCGGCGGGGCAGGCTTCCTGGGCTCCCACCTCTGCGACCGGCTGGTCGAGGCCGGCCACGATGTACTTTGCGTGGATAACTTCTACACGGGCGGCAAGGAAATATCGCCCACCTGCTGCAGCGGCCCAATTTCGAACTGCTGCGGCACGACGTGACGTTTCCGCTCTATGTCGAGGTGGACGAGATCTACAACCTGGCGTGTCCCGCGTCGCCGGTCCACTACCAGAGCGACCCCGTGCAGACCACCAAGACCAGCGTGCATGGCGCCATCAACCTGCTGGGCCTGGCCAAGCGCGTCAAGGCGCGCATCCTGCAGGCGTCCACCAGCGAGGTCTATGGCGATCCGGATCACCATCCGCAGCAGGAAAGCTACTGGGGCCACGTCAACCCGGTGGGACGGCGCGCTTGCTACGACGAAGGCAAGCGCTGCGCCGAGACGCTGTTCATGGACTACCACCGCCAGCACGGCGTGGATGTGCGGATCGCCCGGATTTTCAATACCTACGGGCCGCGCATGCATCCGGCCGATGGCCGCGTGGTGTCGAACTTCATCTCCCAGGCGCTGGCCGGAGAGCCGCTCACGCTCTATGGCGATGGGTCGCAGACACGGTCGTTCTGCTATGTCGACGACCTGGTCGAAGGGCTGATCCGCCTGATGGCGTCGTCCGCGGCCGGCACGCCGGTCAACCTGGGCAACCCCTGCGAAACCACGATGCGCGACATCGCCGCCGAGATCCTTCAGGCAACCGGCTCGACATCGACACTGGAGCACCGGCCGCTACCGGAGGACGATCCGCGCCAGCGATGCCCCGATATCACGCTTGCCCGCACGCTGCTGCAGTGGCAGCCGGCCGTTGCGCTGGCACAAGGCTTGCGTTTGACCGTTGCCGCGTTCGTATCCCGCCGGGCAGCGCAACAGCGTGCCCGATTGCAGGCCAGCACATGGCAGCCAGCCGCCGGGCATGCGGGTATCGGCGCCCCGGCGAACGACTGGCACCCGACTGACTTCCGGTGATATCGATGCCGCTTTTCCAGATCCCAGAGCCGCTGACCGTCATTTCTCCCCACCTGGACGACGCCGTCTTCAGTTGCGGTGCGCTGCTTGCGGCCGCCCAGGACGCCGTGGTCGTGACCGTACTCGCAGGCGTGCCCGATGCGCCCATGGATCTGCCGGACTGGGACCGCGCCGCCGGCTTCAGCAGCGTCGCACAGGCCGTATCGCAGCGGCGCCGCGAGGATGCCCGTGGCCTGAACCTGCTGGGCGCGCGGCCCGAATGGCTCGGTTTTCTCGATGGACAGTACGGCCCCAGGCACACCGCGGAGGACATCATGGCCGGGCTGGCCGCGTCGCCGTCGATGCAGCGCGGCGGCACCGTCGTCGCGCCGATGGGGCTTTTTCACAGCGATCACGTGCTGGTCGGCAAGGCCTGCATGCTGCTGCGCGCCACGGTGTCGAGCATGCAGACCGCCGATACGGCGGAAGACGGCACGCCGGTGCCGCCCGTGCAATGGCTGTTCTATGAGGACGCCATCTATCGCCGGCTGCCCGGCATGGTGCAGAGCCGCCTGATGGGCTGGTGGCAGGCCGGCCTGATTGCCGCGCCGGTGCAGTTTCCGCTGGTGCCATGGCAGAGCATGAAGATGGCGGCCGTGGAGTCCTACGAGAGCCAGTTGCCGCTGTTCAACGCTGGACAGCTGGCCGACATCGGCGCACCCGAGCGCTACTGGTCGCTCGACATCGTCCCGGCCCGGGGCGCCTGACGCCTGAACGCCAATGGAAGGCACACCGTGGCACGCTGGCATCAGCGTGGTCGTGCTGACGTACAACCGCCGTGACACGCTGTGCCGGACGCTGCGCCACCTGCAGGCGCTGCCCGAGCGGCCGCGCATCGCCGTGGTCGACAACGGGTCCACCGACGGCACCGCGGCCATGGTGCGCGACACCTTTCCCCAGATAGCCTGCCTGCGCAGCGACACCAACCTTGGCGCGGCGGGCCGGAACCTTGGCGCGCAATGGGCGGCGCAGGTTGCAGGTACCCCCTATGTGGCGTTCTGCGACGACGACTGCTGGTGGCAGGCCGGATCGCTCGCCCGCGCGTGCGCGCTGTTCGACGCCCACCCCGCCGTGGTATCGCTGACGGCGCGCATCCTGGTGGGCGCCTCGGACCGCGAGGACCCCGCCAGCACGCTGATGGCGCGCAGCCCGCTGCCCTCGGCCGACCTGCCCGGACGCGCCATCCTCGGCCTCATGGCTGGCGCAACGGCCTTCCGCACCGCCGCCTTCCTGGCGGCAGGCGGCTACGACGCGCGGTTCTTCATCGGGGGCGAGGAAAGCGTGCTCGCATGGAAGCTGGCCGCGCGCGGCTGGCTGATGGTCTATGCCCCCGACCTGGTGGTTCATCATCATCCCAGCCCCTTGCGCGACACGCGCGCCCGCCGCGCGCTGCTCGCCCGCAACGCGGTGTGGGCGGCGTGGCTGCACCTGCCCGCCGGCATGGCGGTGGGCGACACGCTGCGCGCCATGCCGTCGCTGGCCATGCATCTTGGCGTGGCGGGATGGCGCGACCTGGCGCAGGGCATGCACTGGGTGCTGCGCGAGCGTGCCGTGGTTGGTGACAACGTGGTGGCCGCGCTGCGGCTTACGCGCCGCCAACGCTAGCGCCGATCTTCCGTCGCCGGGGCCGACGGGCCGGCTGCGGCGTGCCGGTAGTGGGCCGATATCGCGGCAATCAGCTCGGCCATCTGCACCGGCTTCGACAGGTGCAGCTGGAAGCCGGCCATCATCGCGCGGATGCGGTCCTGCGGCTGGGCATGGCCGGATAGCGCGATGGCGGTCACACGGCGCAGCAGCGGCACTTCGCGCTGGGATTCCAGGCGCCGTACGTCGCGCAGCACCGTGTAGCCGTCCTCTTCGTCCAGCGCGATATCGCACAGCAGTACCTGTGGCCACTGGTTTGGCGCGGCTTCCGACAGATGCTGCAGCAGATCGCGACCATGCGCGAAGGCAAGCGCCTCGGCACCGAGGTCTTCGAGCGCGTCGACCAGCACGTCCCGCGTGGGCGGATCGTCGTCCAGCACCAGCACGCAGCAGCCGCGCAGCGTCTGCGGACCCAGCGCCAGCGGCGCTTCCTCGGCCGGCAGTATCTGGGGCCTGGCCAGCGGCTCGCCCAGCGGCCGCATCGGCATGCGCAGCTGCCAGACCTGTTGCGCCGCATCGGCCTTCAGCGTGATGCCGGCTTCGGCAAGCTCGACCTGCAGGCGCTGGATTTCCGCCGCCGGCACCGGATGGCCCTGGTCCGCCGCCGTGGCGGACAGCGTCAGCGCCGCATCGCCGTTGCTGCGCTCCAGCCGCAACTCGATGCGGCCGCCGGCCTCCACGGCATCGACGATCCGCTCGCACAGCTCCCAGATCACCTTCTGCAGCAAACCCGGATCGCCGGTCACCCGCAGTTCGGCCTCGCCCACCACGGTGAACAGGTGGATATGGCGCGCCGCGATGCGCTCGCGCAGCCCGTCGACGACACCGGCCACGATCGTTTCGAGCCGGATCGGCTGCAGCGCCAGGCGCTCTTCGGTGCGCTCAAGCTCGCGCTGCTGCTGTTGCAGCCGCCACATCTGCGCGTAGACGCCGCCGCGCGCCAGCAGCGCCTGGTGCGTGCCGGCCTCCACCACCCGGCCATGCTCCATGACGAGAATATGGTCGGCATCGGTGATGGTCGACAGCCGGTGCGCGATGATGAATGCCGTGCGGCCCTTCGCCACACGCGTCAGTTCCAGCTGGATCGCGCGCTCGGTACGCGTGTCGAGCGCCGAGGTGGCTTCGTCGAACACCACGATGGGCGGCCGCTTGAGCATGGCGCGCGCAATGGCCACGCGCTGGCGCTCGCCGCCCGAAAGCCGCACGCCGCGCTCGCCGACCATGGTCTCGTAGCCGTCGGGCAGACGGTCGACGAACGTATCGAGCTGGGCCGCGCGCGCGGCCGCCACCACATCGGCCCGCGAGGCGCCCTCCAGGCCGTAGGCGATGTTGTAGGCGATCGTATCGTTGAAAAGGATGGTGTCCTGCGGCACGATGCCCACCGACTCGCGCAGGCTGCGCTGGGTGACCAGCCGCAGGTCCTGGCCGTCGACCAGCACGCGGCCGGAATCGGGCTGGTAGAGCCGGAACAGCAGCCGCGCCAGCGTCGACTTGCCGGAGCCGCTGCCGCCCACCACCGCCACGGTCTGGCCGGCGCCCACGCGAAAGCTCACGTCCCAGAGCGTCTGGCGGCTGGGGTCGTAGCTGAAGTTCACGTTCTCGAACGCGATCTCGCCGTGCCTGACCACCAGCGGCCGCGCGCCCGGTGCGTCGTCGTCCTCGCCCGCGCGGCCCCTGGCGTCGAGCAGCGCGAACAGCCGCTCGACGTTGGTCATGGCGTCATTCGATTCCCGGAAGATGAAGCCAAGCGTGTTCAGCGGCAGCACCACCTGGATGATGTACGCGTTGATCAGCACCAGGTCGCCCACGGTCAGCGTGCCCTGCGCCACGCGCTGCACGCCCAGCAGCATGACGCTGGCCACGCCCACGGCAATGCATCCGCTCTGGGCGATATGCAGCGCCGACAGCGCATGCTGGTTCTCCACGGTGGTTTCGACCCAGCGGTCCAGCAGGCCGCCGAGCCGCCGCGATTCGAACGATTCGCGGGCAAAGTACTTGACGGTGTCGTAGTTCAGCAGGCTGTCCACCACCTTGCTGTTGGTCTGCGCCTCGACGGTGTTGACCCGGCGCTGCACACGCATGCGCCGCCGGGTCAGCAGCGCGGTGCAGGCCGCATAGAGCACGAAGACCAGCAGGATGATGGCCGCGAACTGGCCGCCGTAGGCCGCCACCATGATCACGAGCACCGCCGCAATCTCCAGCAGCGTCGGCACGATGGTGAAGACGGCGACGCCGAGCAGGAAACCGATGGCCGCCGTGCCCTTGTCCATGTCGCGGATGATGCTGCCGGTCTCGCGCCGCGAATGGAATCGCGCGCCCAGCCCGTGCAGGTGCGAGAACGCGCGGGCCGTAAAGGCCGCCACGGTGCTCTGCGCGACATGCGCGAACACCACGTCGCGCAGCTCGTTGAAGGCGTTGCCAAGCAGCCGCAGAACGGCGTAGGCCAGGACCAGGAAGACCGGGATCGTGACGATCAGGCGCACCAGCGGCCCCATGCTGGCGGCACCGGCGGGGTTGGCGACGGCCTGCGTGGACGCCGCCTCGTCGACGATCAGTTTCAGGACGAGCGGAACGGAGACGGTGGCGGCCTTTGCCAGCAGCAGCAAGGCGATCGCCACCACCACGCGGACGCGATGGCGCCAGATGGCCGTCCAGAGTTCGCCGGCAATGCGCCGGCGCGATACCGGCATCGCGGTCTGTGGCATGCGCCCGTCTCCCACCGAATTCGTTCGCGAACGGTACCGCGAGGCGCAAGGAGTATGCCCACCGCCACGTCAGTGTTCGCGCAGGCGGCCCGGGCAGAGACGGGAAAGATTTGCATCGCACCACGCCGAACGTACATCCGGCGTGCCAATGGCGTCACTCGGGCTGGACGTCGCGAATCCGCATGATGGTCTGGCGCGATACCTTGAAGGTGCGGGCCAGTTCGCTGACCGATGTGCCCCGGCGCAGCGCCGCGCGGATTTCATCGTGCATGCCGGTGGCCAGTGCCGGACGGCGGCCCAGGCGGATGCCGCGTTCCACCGCCTGCTCCGCGCTGGCCTTCATCCGGGCGCTGCGCGTGTCGCGCTCCATCCCCTCGACGGCCAGCAGTGTCCGGAATGCCGTGGATGTGGCATCGGTCAGCATCGCCTCGCCCGTTTCGATGCAGTGCAGCCGCACACCCAGCCCGCGAAACCGCTCGACCGTGGCCACCACGTCGCGTACGGAACTGCCCAGGCTGCTGAGCCGCAGCGTTGCCACCACGTCGCCGGCGCGCAACCGCCTGACCAGCTGCTGCATGCGGGGACGATCGAGTGCGGCCAGCGAGGCCGGGCTGCACTCCCACCAGGCCTGTCCGAAATCCACGACATAGCCCGCGGCGTCGAAGCTGACGCATTCGGCTTCGAACTCACGGAGGGTGGCGGCCTGGTTGGTATAGACGTGGGTCGAGGGCATGGGACGGTGCGTGACCGATAGTGAGTGCACAGCATATCAGGTGATGTCCTGAACCTGAACATTCTGGACAACGCTGCACGGTTTCGCCAGAAGAGCGGACTTCTTACAATTTTTTGACAGGCAATGGACATGCCTGGCCAGTGGGAGACAAGTTCGAGACAAGCTGGAGACAAGGAGACCGCCATGGCAACGCAACAGTACTATGGACATACCGTCGAAGGCGCAGCGCTGTTCCTGGGCGAGAACAGCTGGCAGGCATCGGGGCGCGTGGCGCAGAGTGGCGCCGTCCTGGTGCAATCGTGCGATATCGGCGTCTTCCGGACCTGCGAACGGGCCATGGCCGAAGGGCTGGCCTGGGGCAAGCACTGGATCGACCGCAACCAGTGTCCGGGCTACGTCCAGCAGCCCGCGTCTGCCGCCGAGCATCCAGAGTCGCTCCATGCATGATCGGTCCCATACCGGACATGGCGGGCCTGGCGGGGCTGGCGGGGCTGGCGGGGCTCCGGGCCGCAATGGCCAGCGTCGCCTCTTCGACCCCGTTGCGGCATTGGCCCAGGTCGACCGTTACATCGCCGAGGGCCGGGTGATTATCCGCAGGCAGATTGGCGTGCTGCGACAGATGCAGCAGGACGGCCTGCCGACGCGCCATGGGTTCGAGCTGCTGTCCGCGCTGCGGGAGACCGTGGACGCGCTACGCCGGCATCGGCGCTTTGTGCTGGAAGCCATGCCGGCCGAGCCCCCGGCACCCGCGGCGCGCCCCGAGGGCACGTCAGCCGTCACGCAAGCCGAAGGCGCATGAGCGTGGACAGCAGGTCGTCCAGCATGACCGGCTTGGGCAGGTGCGCGTCGAAGCCGGCCTGCAAGGCCGCGTCCACGTCGCTGTGGCGGCCGTAGCCGCTCAGCGCGATCGCGGGCACCTCCTTCAGCGCGGCCTGTCCGCGTACCCGGTGGACCAGCTGATAGCCGTCCATGCCAGGCATGCCAATGTCGGACAACAGCAGGTCCGGCGTGCGGGCCTGCATGGAGGCCAGTGCCGATTCGCCATCGTTGGCCACGTCCACGACAGCGCCCTCGGCCTCGAGCAGCATGCGGAAGGTATCCACCGTCTGCACGTCGTCGTCCACCAGCATCACGTGCATGCCGCGCAACAGGGACGCCGGCAAGGCATCGGCCGCGTCGTCGGCGGACGCCGGCGCGCCGACCGGCAGCGTCACGGTGAAGGTGCTGCCGTGGCCCGCGCCATCCGATGCGGCTTCCACGGTGCCGCCGTGCAGCGTCGTGATTTCCTTCACCAGGTTCAGGCCGATGCCCAGGCCGCGCGACCGTGCCCGCATGGCGCTGCCCTGGCGGAACATGTCGAAGATATGGGGCAATGCCTGGGCATCGATACCCATCCCGGTATCGGTGACGATCAGTCGCGCGGTGCCGGCATCGCTTTCCAGCGCCACCTTGATGCGGTCGCCACGCTCGGTGAACTTCAGCGCGTTGCTGAGCAGGTTCCACACCACCTGTTCGATGCGCGTCACGTCGGCATGAATCCAGACGGGCTGCGACGGCAATACTTCCTCCAGCGTCGTGCCCTGCTGGTCCGCATCGCCGCGCACGGCCTCGCAGACATGCCGGACGACCTGGCCAAAATCGATGGTCGCGCGCGATACGGACAGCTTGCCGGTGCGCACGCGCGACATGTCCAGCAGGTCGTCGATGATCTGCGCCTGGCCCAGCACGGTGCGGCGGATCGTTTCCGTCGCCCGGGCGATCATGGGGTTGCGGCGCGCCTCGGCGGAGCGTCCGATCAGTTCGCTGCTGGCGCTGATCAGGTTCAGCGGATGCTTCAGTTCATGCGAAGCCACCGCCAGGAATTCGTCGCGATGATCCTGCACAGGCGTGGAGCGGAATCCGCCGTCCAGGCGCAGGGCCCCGGCCGGCAGCGCCTCGTTCATGTCGCGGCAGATCTTGGCGTAGCCGCTGACCCCCGACTGCTCCAGGCGCGACAGCACACCCGTCGAGCGGAAGCGCGTGCCGTCCTTGCGCAGGTGCCACCGGTCTTCCTCGACCCGCCCGAACTTGCGCGCCTGCGCCCGTTCCTCGGCCGGCACACCGCGGTCGCGGTCCTGGGGCAGGTACAGCACATCGGCCGGCTCGCCCAGCAGTTCCGCCTCGGTGTAGCCAAAAATGCGCTCGGCACCCATGTTCCAGCTGGTGATGCGGCCGTCGTCGTCGAAGGTGATGATGGCGTAGTCGCGCGTGCTCTCGGCCACGATGCGCATGCGCCGCTCGCCCTCGCGCAACTGCGCCTCGGCCGCCTTGCGCGAGGTGATGTCGATGAACGACAGCACCGCGCCGTCGATACGGTCCTCGGTGGTGCGGTACGGCAGGAAGCGCGCCAGATACCAGCGGCCATCGCTGCTCTGCACTTCGCGCTCGATCAGCCGCAGCGAGTCGAATGCCTCAGCCGCGTCGTCAGACAGCTTGTCGTAGTCCAGCCGGTGCGTGATGTCGAGCAGCGACCGGCCGATATCGGACGGAATGATGCTGAACACGTCGGTCGCGCGCGGCGTGTAGCGCTTGATGCGGATATTCCGGTCGACGAAGATCGTGCCAATGTCGTTGGCCATGATCAGGTTCTGCAGGTCGTCGTTGATCTTGCTGGTTTCCTCGACCTTCGACTTCAGTTCGGCGTTGACCGTGGTGAGCTCTTCGTTGATCGACTGCAGCTCTTCCTTGCTGGTCTCCAGTTCCTCGGTGGCCGAGCGCAGTTCCTCGTTGATCGCCTGCAGTTCCTCGTTGGACGCCTTCAGCTCTTCGGTCGAGGTCTCCGATTGCTCGATGGTGGCCTGCAGCTGCTCCTTGGTGCGGTGCAGTTCGCGTTCGAGCTGGCTCACGATCGGGTCCGGCTGGCGCTTCTGCGGGGCGTCCGACGCCTCGCTCATGCTGTCCTCGACCTCATGGAACAGGATCAGCACGAAATCGGCGTTGGCCTCGGCGTCATGCACCGGCCGCGCGATCATGTTGACGAAGTAGTTGCGCCCGTCGCGCGTCAGTTGCACGCGCCGCGCCTCCACGCTGTGGTTGGCCTGCAGCGCCTGGAAGATGGCCGTGCGCAGTTCGAGCCGCAGCTCGGGCCGCACCGCCGCGATCACGTTGTGCGACGGCTCGCCGCCCGCGTACTCCAGGAAGCGCCCGGCCCGGTCCGACAGGTGAACGATGTCCGATTCGCGGCTGACCAGCACGCTGGGCGGCGCATGCTGCTCCACCAGCCGCTGATGCAGGTCGCCGAACGAGAACTTGCGCCGCCCGGGCGGCTGCATGATGGCAATGGGCATGCGCATGTTCTGCATGGCGGCCGACATCGGCACCGGCGCGTCGCCGCGCACCGCCACGTTGGCCCGGTAGATGCGCGCCTTCTTGTCCACCACGGTGAACAGCGTGCTGACGCTGTCCGCCGCCTCGGAACTGCCCAGGAACAGGTAGCCGCCGGGGCGCAGCGCAAAATGGAACGTGCGCAGGACTTCGAGCTGTGCCTCGCGATCCAGGTAGATCAGCAGGTTGCGGCAGCAGATCATGTCCAGCCGCGAGAACGGCGGGTCGCGCAGCACGTTGTGCAGGGCAAACAGCACGTGTTCGCGCAGTTCCTTCTTGATGCGGTAATGCGCGGCGTCCTTGACCAGGAACTGGCGCACCCGGCCCGGATCCACGTCGGCCAGGATCGATTCCGGATACAGCCCGGCACGCGCATACGAGATCGCCCGTTCGTCGATATCGGTGGCGAACACCTGGAATGGCACGGCCTCGGCGTTGCGCGACGAAGCTTCCTGCAGCAGCATGGCCAGCGAATAGGCTTCCTCGCCCGTGGCGCAGCCGGCGGACCAGATGCGCACCGGCTCGTTCTCGATGCGATGCTCCACCAGCTGCGGCACCACGTCGTTCTGCAGCAGGTCGTAGGCGTCCTTGTCGCGGAAGAAGTTGGTCACGCTGATCAGCATGTCCTGCAGCAGGTGCGGCGTCTCGTCGGGGTGGTCGTGCAGGAAGTCGCGGTACTCCTGCAATTCGGACAGCCCCCCAACCTGCATGCGCCGCTCGATGCGGCGCAGCACGGTGGCGCGCTTGTACTGCCGGAAATCGTGGCCGGTGCGCGTGCGCAGGATGACCATGATCTCGCGCAGGATGCGCTCGTTGTCCGTGGCGATGGCGTCGTCGGCGTCCGGGTCGGCCTCCACGGTGGTGCGGATGCGCCGCTTGTTCGACCACATTTCCAGCAGCCGCTGCGGCATGTCGGCCACCGGCAGCACGAAATCGACCTGGCCCGTGCCGATGGCGGCGCGCGGCATGCTGGAGAACGACGCATCCTCGGGCTGCTGGGCCATCACGATGCCGCCCAGCTCCTTCACGCGCGTGATGCCCACGGCACCATCGGCGCCCGCACCCGACAGCACGATGGCCACGGAGCGGTCGCCATGGGCTTCGGCCAGCGACCGCAGGAACAAATCGATGGCCATGCGGCGGTCGTCGTGGGACGCGGGCGCCTGTACCCGCAGGTAACCGTCGATCATGGTCAGCACCATCGACGGAGCAATCAGGTAGACGTGGTTGGGCTCGATGATCGTCGCTTCGTTGACCTGCTGCACCGGCATGGAGGTCACGCCGGACAGGATGCCCGGCAGGGAGCTGCTGTGATCCGGGGACAGGTGCAGGACAATGACGTACGCGGCACCCGTGCGCCCCGGGAGCGCCTCGAAGAACTGCCGCAATGCCTCGATCCCGCCGGCGGATGCGCCGATTCCCACGACAGGAAAGTGAAGCTGACTGGGGATGGATTTCACCTTGGACCGAGCCATGAACGTAGGACGCGCCGATGCTGAATGGAGAGCGCCATCATACTACGCAAGAAGCTCGCCACAGCCTGATCCCAAGCCCGCCAGCCAGGAAGCCCGCGCAAAAAAGAAGCCGCTCGCAATGGAGCGGCTCGAATACGAACTGACTCTCTTGCGTGGCGCGATACGAG
Organism: Cupriavidus sp. EM10; assembly: GCF_018729255.1. Taxonomy (NCBI): domain Bacteria; kingdom Pseudomonadati; phylum Pseudomonadota; class Betaproteobacteria; order Burkholderiales; family Burkholderiaceae; genus Cupriavidus; species Cupriavidus sp. EM10. The sequence continues at coordinate 1,599,835 of NZ_CP076061.1, read as the reverse complement.
CAAGAGCAATCGGAATATATGTCCGGCCGTGACGCCACATGTTGTCCGTAATGCAATCTATTCGGACATGCGAATAAGCCGTTTTCGCGGCGCATTCCACGGTGCGCACGCTGGCGCGGGCCATATAGTGAAGTGAGCCATCCCTCCATCCCCGATGAAATCCATGCAAAAGGAAAAGCCCTGCGGGATCTGGTGATTCTTGACCGCTATATCGCCGAGCGCGAGGCCGAACTGCGACGCGCGGAACTTGCCGCGCGCGCTTCGGCCGTCGGTGGTGACGCCCAGGCCGTCGGCACGCTCAGCACCTTGCGACAGTCGATCCATGTGTTGCGCGCGCGGCGCGAAGTGCTCGGCGGCTCCGTGAAGTAGGCGCGTCGCCGCCTTCCGTTCACGCGCTCCGCAGCGGTCGGAAACTGGCCCGCAGTTCCTCGGAGAACACCGCTGGCTGCTCCCACGCCGCAAAGTGGCCACCCTTCGGCAGGCGGTTGTAGCGGATCAGCTTCGGATATGCACGCTCGGTCCAGCTGCGCGGCGCGGCGTAGATCTCGTCCGGGAAGACGCTCACGGCCACCGGAATCTGCAGGTTCTTCACGTCGAAGAACGGCAGCTTGTTTTCCCAGTACAGCCGGGCCGACGACACCGCCGTCCGCGTGAGCCAGTACAGCGTGATGTTGTCGAGCACGTCGTCGCGCGTCAGTCCTTCGCTCTGGCCGTCGAACACGCGCGCGATCAGGTCGTGGCTCGCGGCATCGTGATCGAGCATCCAGGAGGCCAGGCCGATCGGAGAATCCTCGATGCCATAGAGCGTCTGCGGGCGATTTGCCATCTCGATCGCATAGCCCAGCCCGTGCTTGAAGAACGTATCGAGCTGGTCGAAGGCATGCTGCTCCTCGGCGGACAGCCCCGCCGGTGCCGGTTCGCCGTACTTGAGCGCCTTCGAGATGTTTGCCGGCACGGTCGCGGGCATGTTGACGTGGATGCCCAGCAAACCCTTGGGCGCGATCAGCGCCATCTGCTCCGAGATCGCGTCGCCCCAGTCGCCGCCCTGCGCAACGTACTGCCTGTAGCCCAGGCGCTGCATCAGCACGATCCAGGCACGGGCCACGCGCACGGGGTCCCAGCCCGTCTCGGTGGGCTTGCCGGAGAAGCCGTGCCCGGGAATCGACGGGATCACCACGTCGAACGCGTCGGACGCCTGGCCGCCATGCGCGGTCGGGTCGGTCAGCGGGCCGATGATCTTCAGCTGCTCGATCACCGACCCGGGCCAGCCATGCGTGACGATCACCGGCAGCGCGTTGGCATGCTTCGACCGCACGTGGATGAAATGGATGTCGACGCCATCGATGGTCGTCTTGAACTGCGGCAGGGCATTGAGGCGGGCTTCGACCTTGCGCCAGTCATACTGGGTGGTCCAGTAGCGCGCAAGCTGCTGCACCGTGGCCAGGCGCACGCCCTGCGACGCATCGGTGACGGTTTCGCGGGTCGGCCAGCGCGTGGCCAGGATTCGTCGCTTCAGATCCTGCAGCGCTTCCTGTGGAAACGCGACACGGAACGGGCGGATGGCATCGGTCGGCACCGCCGTAGCCGTTGCGCCTTCCACAACCTGTTCGGCCATGGCGTCGCCGGGAAACGCGGCAATGCCCATGCCGTAGCCCGCAACGGCGGCGGACACGCCCAGGAAGCCACGTCGCGTGATGCGCTTCGCTGCGGGAATCTGGTTCGATTTATCGGTGTTGTTCATGTTGCCCTCCATCACTTGCTGAATGTCTCGCCGGCCCACCACCATTGGCGGCCGCAGCGTTGATTGCATGATGAAAGGCGGATGTATCCGGCTTGTGTGGCGGAGCCTCGGGATTTGTATCGGCGTGTGGCGGGGCGAATCTGGAGGCAAGTGCGCGTGGCTTCGCGCCCCGCGCCAGCGCGGACGGCGTCCTTTCGGACGCCCATCCTGGCGCGTGCGTCCCGGGCTTACTTCCGCGCGCCGTCGGTGTACGGGTCGGGCTTGCCAATCCTTGCGCCGTCGGTGTACGGATCCGGCTTGCCGACCTTGGCGCCATCGGTATAGGGATCGGCCTTGCGCGGAGCCAGGTCCGTACGGGTCGACGACTTGGCGCCGCCGGTGTAGGGATCGAACTTGTTGTCGGACTTTGCGCCGTCCAGATACGGGTCGGGCTTGCCGACCTTGGCGCCGTCGGTGTAGGGGTCGGCCTTGCGCAGCGTGCGGCCCGAATTGGCCTGTGCATGGGCCAGCTGCAGGGCGCCCAGGGCGGTCAGGGCAGCGACGATCAGCGTCGATACGGTCTTCTTGGTCATCATCATCCTCTCTCTTGGGTAAAGGGCCGGACAGCGATATCCGGCCGGAAACGGCAATGGAAAGCCACGGGGCGGCGCCGCCGAAGCTTGAACGATGTCGGCGCGCCGCCTTGTTCGAAGCGCACGCATTTTTCGAAATGGCACGCTGGCGTGGCGCCTGCGCGCCAAGGCATCACGGTGCGAGGCGCGTAAACACATAATCGCGGTTCTTGACGAGCGAGGCGTGGCAGGCAAAGCAGGTCTGGTGCTGTGCCAGATCCGCGGGCTTGCCGCCGATAAAGCGCCCGTAGCCCCAGCCGCCCGACGCGGCGTACTTCTTCGAATCCTTGACCATCACCTGCACGGTCGTGGCATGCCCGGGCACCAGGGCCGACTTGAACTCGGGAGACTGCGTGTATTTCCACGCCAGCTTGACCAGCACCGCGCCATCGGGAAATGGCAGCTCGCCGCGCTTGTACGCATCGATGGCGATCTTGTTGCCCACCACGGTGCGCAGTTCGTTCAGCGGCTCGCCTTCCAGGGCGGGGCCGACCAGCTGCCAGTTGCGATAGCCCTCGGGAGCGTCACGCCATAGATCGGCGACGCGTCGGGGTTGGCACGCCGGCTTGGCGCGGAAGGGGTACCAGGGCTGGAACCGGCCTTGGACTGCCCGGCGGCCACGGTGGCCCCCGTCAGCAGGACAGTGGCGGCCGAGGCAAGGGCGACGACGGACATCAGCTTCATGGTGGCTCCGCGAGATCGGTGATCGGGAGTTCCATTAGGCAACGCGGACGTATCGGCGGTGTGTCACCGGGCAGCGTCCACGTATCGCCGTGCTTCAGTCGTCCGGCGGGATACGTAGTGATACAAAGCGGCGCATCCCGAGGCGCGGCAGGGACTACTCGCTGGCGAGCTGGCCGCCCAGCGCCGCCCCCTTGGTCTCGGGCAGCAGCAGGACCGCCAGCAGCACCAGGCCATAGGCAGTGCCGGAGAAGATGGCGATGGCGGTGGCAAGGCCGGCCGTATGGCTGAGCAGCCCGACCAGGCCCGGAAACAGCGCGCCGATGCCGCGTCCGAAGTTGTACGTGAAGCTCTGGCCGTTCGCGCGGCATTCCGACGGATACAGCTCCGTCAGGTAGGCACCCACGCCGCTGAAGATGCCGCACGACGAGAAGCCGAGCGGAAAGCCCAGCCACAGCATCTGCTGGTTCGACAGTGGCAGCGTCAGGTACAGGTACACCGACACCATCGACAGCACCGAGAACATGATGAAGTTGCGCCGCCGGCCCCAGTAGTCGGCCAGGTAGGCGCCCACGACGTAGCCGCAGAACGACCCCGCGATGATCACGAACAGGTAGGCGCCCGTATTGAAGACCGACAGGTGCCGCTCGATGCGCAGGTAGGCGGGCAGCCAGGTGGACATTGCATAGAAGCCGCCCTGGATGCCGGTGCACAGCAGCGCGGCCAGCGCCGTGCGGCGCAGCATCGACGGCGCGAAGATCGTCCAGACCGATGCCGGCCGGACATCGGCCCGCCTGGCGGAATCGGCCACGAAGACCTGCGGTTCCGACACATGCTTGCGGACATACAGGACCAGCAGCGCGGGCAGGATGCCCACCCAGAACAGACTGCGCCAGGCGATGGATTCGGGCAGCCACGTGAACGCGATGCTGTAGAGAATGGCCGCGACGCCCCAGCCGACGGCCCATCCGCTCTGCACCATGCCCACCGCCTTGCCGCGATGCCTTGGGGCAACGATCTCGCCGACGAGCACCGCGCCAACGGCCCATTCGCCGCCGAACCCCAGCCCCTGCAAGGCCCGCAGCACGAAGATCTGCTCGAAATTCTGTGCGAATCCGATGGCCAGCGTGCAGACCGAGAACCAGAGTATGGTCCACTGGAGCACCCTGACCCGGCCGTAGCGGTCGGCCAGCATGCCGGCAATCCAGCCGCCTACCGACGAGAAGATCAGGGTCACGGTGCCCAGCAAGCCGGCCTTGCCGCGATCCAGCCCCAGAGGTCGATAAGCGATGCCAGCACGAAGCTGAACACCATGAAATCGAACGCATCGGTGGCCCAGCCGGCAAACGACGCCTTGAGCGCGCGCTTGCCGTCGGGGCCGAGTTCCGCATACCAGCCGGGGACCAGGGCTCCCGGTAACGAGGATTGTCCAACCTTGTCTGTTGTTGTCATCGTCGAATGCCGTTGTGTAGGACTGCTGGGGCGAGCGGCGATGATACCGCCCGGCAATTCCCCCCGGCAATTCCCCCCGGCAATCGGCGGCAAGCGCCAGCCGATTGCGGCCACGGCATTCACATCGACGTCAGAACCAAAGGTGTGATGGCTCGCGAAAGCGAACCATTGCTGCAGGTTCCTGGTTCACAACGGCAACGACAGTCGCGCTTCGAGCCCGCCCTCGTGCCGGTTGCACAGCGCCAGGTCGCCACGGATGGCCTGGGCCAGCCGGCGGGCGATAGCCAGCCCCAGCCCGCTGCCCGGCGCGCGCGCGGCGGTTTGCGGGGATCGGTACCAGGGCATGAACACGGCATCCAGCTCCGCCGGCGCAATGCCTGGCCCGGAGTCGAGCACGGCCAGATGCAGTCGGCCTCCTTCGGCACGCACCCGCACCCGGACATTGCTGCCGTAGCGAAACGCGTTGTCGACCAGGTTGACCAGGATTCGCCGCAGCGCATGTGGGCACGTGACCACGGGACGCCCGACCTGTCCGTCCAGCGCCAGCGTGCAGCCGGCATCGCGGTAATTCTGCACCAGCGTGGCCAGCATCCCGTCGGCGTCGACGTGCCGCAGCTTCTGGGGCAGGCCGCTCTGCATGCGGGCGCACGCCATGCCGGCGTCGGCCAGCTCGCGCATCTCGTCCAGATCGCGCTCGATTGCGGCGCGCAGCGACGCATCCTCGATCAGATCGCAACGCAGCACCATGCGCGTCAGCGGGGTGCGCAGATCGTGCGCGCACGATGCCTGCATCGTCAGCCATTCCGACTCGCGCTCGGCGCACCGGCGCCGGGCATCGTTGATCGCGTGGATCAGCCTGTCCATCGGCGCGGAACCCGTCGCGGACAGCGGCTCGGCGCGGCCCGGTGTCGCGCTGGGTGACTGCTCCCTCTGCTCCAGTTGCGATGCCAGCGCCACCACGGCCGCGCGCAGGCTGAACACGCGCTGCACGCAGACACCGGCGACCAGCACCATGCCAGCGCCGAAAAACAGCAGCATGGCGGATGGCCCGGGCATGCCCCGCCACTGCGCGGCGCACAGCAGCATCAGCACACCCAGGGCTGCTGCATACCCCATGCGGCCGGCGCGGGACCAATGCCGGGTCCACAGCGCGATGGCTGCGCGGCTGGTCCGGCCCGGGCGCACGGAAGACTGGGAAGAAACGTTTGGCGACGCTGCCGTGTCCATGGTCATGGTCATTCTCCGATTGCCGCTTCTTCGAACGGCGCGGCGGAATGACACCATGTTTCGCCTGCAACGGACCATCAGCCCGGCAGATGGCCGGGCGCATACCAGCATTTGCGCCAGCATCTACAAAACGAAGATGGACCACACGAAGGGGCCAGCAGACACGCCCTGCTGGCAGCGCGGCGCATACGACCACAGGCGCGCGGTCATACCAAAGTATGGTGATGCTGGGCTCATGTGTTCGCCGCAGCATTTCATACAGGGAACACTACATGAGCGGGCGGATCATACCGGCCGCTTTTTCGCTCCGCAATACGAATCTGCCCGGGGCCATCGCGGCTATCCGACCTTACGCGCCCGGCTCCAGCATGACCTTGAGCCAGCCCGGCTGGCGTTTGTCGAACTGGCGGTAGGCGTCGATGACATCGGCCAGCGGTTCGACCTTCGAAAGAATGGCTTCCGGATCCAGGGCGCCGGCGCGAACGTATTCCACGAGCTTCGGGATATACGCCCGGTGATTGCAGTTGCCCATGCGAATCGTCAGGTTCTTGTTCATGGCGGCACCAATCGGGAAACTCGTGTCCGTGGGCGGATAGACGCCCACGATCGACAAGGTGCCCGCCTTGGCCAGGCTCTTGACTGCCCACTGCAGCGCCTGGGCGGGCGCGTCGCCCGGCTCCCAGTTGCCGTGATCGGGATGCGCGTGGGGCGCCAGTTCCGCCTTCAGCTTCTCGCCTTCCTGGTTTTCCGGGGCGGCGGCGGCGGGGCCATGGTGCGCGTGCACGGCATCCACGCCTACGGCATCGATCGCGCGGTCCACACCGATACCGCCAGTCAATGCCAGGATGGCCTTGACCGGGTCGTCTTCGTCAAAGTTGATCGCCTCGGCACCTTGCGCGCGCGCCATGTCCAGCCGGTCGGGGACCGCGTCGATCGCGAATATCCGGCCGGCGTGCATCAGCTTTGCCGACGCAATGGCGAACTGCCCCACCGGGCCGCATCCGAATACCGCCACCGTATGGCCGGGATGGATATTGGCCAGGTCCGCCGCGAAATAGCCGGTCGGGAAAATGTCGGACAGCATCAACGCCTGCGCGTCGGTCACCTCGTCCGGCAGCTTCACCAGGTTGACCGCAGCCATCGGAATGCGCGCCTTCTCGGCCTGCAGGCCGTTGAAGGGGCCCGTTTGTTCGGGGCCGCCGTAGAACGCCGTGCCGGCCTGCTTGCCATGCGGGTTGGCGTTATCGCACTGCGCGTAGTAGCCGGCGCGGCAGTACGAGCAGTAACCGCATGCGATGGTCGAAGGAATGACGACGCGATCCCCAACCTGCAGATTGCGAACGTCCTTGCCGATGCTTTCCACCACCCCGACGCCTTCGTGACCGAGCACGGTGCCCGGCTTGAGCCCTTCCATCGTTCCGCGAACAAAGTGCAGGTCGGTGCCGCAGATGGCGCTGGCCGTCAACCGGACGATGGCATCGCCCGGTTGCTCGATCCTTGGATCAGGTACCTCTTCCAGCCGGATATCGCCGATATCGTGGAATACGACTGCTTTCATCACGCGCTCCTGTTTCGTTCCGGGATCCCCGGGGCGATGCAAGAAGCGTGACCGAGCGCAGAGGCTACCGGTCGGCCGTCACCTGCCGCAAGCTACTTGCGCCGCGCGCCCGCGAATGTCTCGATGGCCGCACGGCTGAAAGCCGGGATATCGTCGGGCTTGCGGCTCGTGACCAGGTTGCCATCCACCACTGCCTCCTGATCCACCCATTCGGCACCTGCATTCTTCAGATCGGTCTTCAACGACGGCCACGACGTCATCTTGCGCCCCTTGACGGCACCCGCCTCGATCAGCGTCCAGGGTCCGTGGCAGATAGCCGCCACCGGCTTGCCCGCGTCGACGAATGCCTTCACGAATGCCACCGCCGATGGGTCCATGCGTAGCGCGTCGGGATTAATGACGCCCCCCGGCAGCAGCAGCGCGTCGAAATCATTGACTTGCGCCTGGCCCAATGGCTTGTCCACGGGCAGCGTGTCGCCCCATTCCTTGAACTTCCACGCTTTGACTTCCTTGTCTTTCGGAGAAACCACTGCCGTCGTGGCCCCTGCGGCATCCAGCGCCTTGCGAGGCTCCTCGAGTTCCACCTGCTCGAATCCGTCGGTCACGAGAATGGCCACCTTCACACCGTCGAGAGATTTGTCGGTCATGCGAGCTCCTTGATTGTCTGGCTTAGGGATGGAGAGCCCAAGCACCCACCGTGCCAGCAACCCGCGCGCGAGACCATCGCCCGGAGGCGCTTTATCGTCGGCCCGGTACATTTTTCATGGAAGATTCGTGATGACGACCCGCGCTTACAACCCGCGCCTGCAACCGGCACTTGCAACCGGCACTTCCAAAGGCAGGCAGGCCCTCAGAACGTGACGCTCGACTTCAATCCGATCACGAAGGCATTCCCGTGATGGGACGTCCCGCCGGGGTGCACAATGTACTGGACGTTGGGCCGCAGCAGCACCGATGACACCGGCGCCCAGCCGTAGTACACCTCGGCCACATACTCGTATCCGCTGCCCGCCACGGTGGTCTGGCCCGTGCGCGCGTTGTTCTGCGCCACATAGCTGGCAAACCGTTCGTTGTTGTGCGTCGCGCCGAACGCCACGCCGATGGAGTCCCGGGCGCGGCTCTCGAATGGGCCTGCGTACTGCATCCCCAGCGCGATCTGGTGATCCAGCTGCGCCGTATTGCGGTCGGCCTGGGAAAAGTTCAGGAACACCGTCGCCCCCCGGCCGCCTTGCGTGCCGGTCACCTGTTGCTGGAAATTGATATAGACGCCGAACTGCCCCCTGCGCTGCAGGGCATCCAGGCCGGTTACGCCACGCGGGTCATGGTTGATGTCGTAGTACAGGTCGTTACCGTCCGACGTGTTGTACCAGGCCCCCAGCTTGTACGACCCACGCCGCCCCTGAAAAGCCGGCTGCCACCCGAACTCGAGTGGCAGCAGCGCCCCGGTGGTGCCCCCGGGATTGTTGGGCTTCCATCCGTTGTGCCGCGCGTAGCTGTCGTCGACATAGTTGGGATTGACCTGGTAGACACCGGCCTGGACGTAGGTCTCCCGCGAGGTCTGGTACTTGATGCGGCTGGCCCATTGGCTCGTGGGCCAGTTCACCCAGTAGCTGCCGACAAGATTGCCAGGTTGCGCGCCACAGAACGTGAGGTTCTGGAAGTCACACGAGAAGCTCGCGAAGTCCTCGCCTACGGTCAGCCGTCCCAGCTTGATCTCCAGCCGGTCGTCCATCAGCTTCTGGTTGACCCATAACTGGGTCAGATGCCAGGTCTGCCCGCGCCCGTAGACTTCCTGGATCAGCATGTTGTTGCCGATGTTCGCATCGGCCCCGAGGTTGCGGCCGTTGCGATCGGTCATCGTGAACTGGAACGTCGCGCCGCGCCAGCCCGCCACTTTCTGCAGGTCGAGCGTCGTGCTGAAGGCCCATTGGTCGGTATAGCGTGTCAGATCCTCGGTGCCGCCGCTCAGGTTGCGCGCCAGTTCGCTGACATAGTTCGCGCCGAACGTCACGCCCTGCTCCTGCAGGCGTGTACGCTGGCCGTTCCAGTCGCCCAGCAGGTAGGGACTGTTGGCGACATCGTAGGCCCGCACGCCGGCAGGGTGCAGGCACAGCATCGACCCGGCCAGCCATGCCAGCGTCGCCGCATGGCGTCGAGGGGATTGCCGGTCTTGCGCATGGGTTCCGCGCCCCGTGGTCCGTGCTGGCCGGCTATTGCGGCAGGGCGTACGCGATGACGTAGTCGCCCAGCTTAGTCCCGAACGAACCGTGGCCGCCGGCGGCGATCACCACGTACTGCCTGCCGTTGACCGCATAGGTCATGGGCGTGGCCTGGCCGCCGGCGGGCAGGCGCGCCTGCCAGAGCTGGGCACCAGTATTGACGTCGAACGCGCGCAGGTAGTTATCCGCCGTGGCACCGATAAACGCCACCCCGCCCGCCGTGACGATCGGCCCGCCCAGCATCGGCATGCCCATCTTGAACGGCAGCGGTATCGGCGCGCTGTCGCGCACAGTGCCAATGCGTTTCTTCCACACGATGGCGTTCGTCTTCAGGTCGATCGCCGAGATATACCCCAGGCCGGCTGCTTGCAGGGCAGGCCGAACGGCGAGAGAAACGGGTTCAGCGTGACGCCGTACGGGACGCCATATTGCGATTGGATGCCCACCTCGGTGCCGCTGCCCCGGACGCCCTGCACCGGCTCCACGGGATTGTTGGGACCGCGAGGGATCAGACGCGACACGAACGGCAATGCGATGGGATTGGCGACGGCGATCTGCCGATCGGTGTCCACGGCGATGCCGCCCCACTCGAACATGCCCAGGTTGCCTGGAAATACCAGCGTGCCTTGCAGCGAAGGCGGCGTAAAGGTGCCCTCGTAACGAAGCTTGTGGAACATCACGCGGCACACCAGCTGGTCGTACATCGTCGCGCCCCACATGTCGGCGTCGGTGAGCCGCTTCGGCGGACGAAAGGTCAGCGCAGAAAACGGCTGCGTCGGCGACACGCGGTCACCCGGCGCAGCCCCTTGCGGCACGGGCTGCTCGGGCGCGGGCACCACCAGTGCGCCGGTGCGGCGATCCAGCACGAACAGGTTGCCGGTCTTCGCCGGCGCATAGACGACGGGCACGGTCTTGCCGTCCTTGTCGGTGATGTCGGCCAGCGTGGGCTGCGCCGGAAGATCCATGTCCCAGAGGTCGTGGTGGACCGTCTGGTAGAACCAGGCCAGCTTGCCTGTGGACGCATGCAGGGCAAGCAAACCCGAGGCATAGCGCTCCATATCGGGGGAACGGTCGCCACCCCAGATATCGGGCGTCTTCACGCCCATGGGAAGGTAGACGATGTCCAGGCTTGCGTCGTAGGCGGCGGGGGCCCACGAATTCGGCGAGTTCCAGGTGTAGTGCTCTCCGGGACCGGGAATCCTGTTCGGGTCTGGCGCACCGGGGTCGAAGGCCCAGAGCAGTTCGCCCGTACGGACGTCGAAACCGCGGATCACGCCGGAAGGCTCGCGGGTCGAGAAGTTGTCCTCCACCGCGCCCGCCACGACGATTACCTTGCTGGTGACGATGGGCGGCGAAGTCGGCTCGTACATGCCGGGCGTGGTCACCGGCATGGCGTGCTGGAGATCCAGATCGCCGTGGTCCGCAAAGCCCTCGCACCGCTGACCCGTCAGGGCATCCAGCGCATAGAGATGGCCATTGTTGACGGGCAGATAGATGCGCTGCATGCACGCAGCCGCGCCGCCGGGCGCGACAGCCGGCGGCGCGGCCGGGTTGGAAGCCGGATCAACGGCCGGGGAAGCCGTCGACAGATCGACATAGGAAACACCGCGGCATGTCACGTGCTGGAACGAAGGATCGGGCTGCAGCTTGGGATCGAACTTCCACTTGAGCGTGCCGCTGCCCGGATCCAGCGCAAAGAGCTGTTGATGCGGCGAGCACAGGTACAGCAGATTGCCGATCTTGATCGGCGTGACCTCGTTGGTGATTTCCACCGGGTCCCTCGGACCCTTCATGTCGCCGGTACGAAAGGTCCAGGCCACCTGCAGATTCCTTGCGTTCGCGGGCGTGATCTGCTGGAGCGGCGAATAGCGTGTGCCTTCCTGCGTGCGGCCATAGGCGGGCCAGTCAGCGCTGTCGATCCCCGCGCGATTGTTTCCCGATGCAGCCGGCGACGCGGCGAAGGCGCCATTGACCGTCTGGGGATCATGAAGCCCCGCGTAGACGAGCACGCCCGCCCAGAGCACCAATGCACCCGCGAGCAGGCCCACGCCTAGCCGTAGCCGTCCCACCAGGCGCCAGCTCACGAACAACAGCAGCCACACGCCGAACACAACCAGTACGCCGGATCGCGGTGCCAGCGCCCAGAAATCGGTGCCGCACTCCCAGACGGACCAGATTGCAGTGCCGACCAGCAGCAGCGCATACAGCCCGAGCGCCATCTGACTGCGCGCGTAGAGCGCCCATGCCACGCCAAGCAGCAAGACACCGGCCACGATGTAGTAGGCAGACCCGCCTACATAGACCAGCCACGCGCCTCCCGCCAGCAGATATAACGCCGTAAGGAGCGTAAATATCAGGCTGATGAGGCCGACGATGCCGAGCGATCCTTGACGTGCCACTTCGTGTCTCCTGTCGATCCTCCGGGTAATCTAAGCAATCCTTCGATCGATCTCAGGGTATTCAGCGTGTCCGGAAACGAGTCTATACCGACGTTGCATGACGCGCCATGCGCGCCGCCGTGCGCAGCGATTTCAACTGATGAAAAGCTCGACTGCCCAGGGCGAATCACGGGCACGGTCCGTGCGTGACACGACGCCCATCGGCGCCGGGCACTTCGGCTGGCGTCATCCATCCACTTCGCCTGGAGCCGAACATGAAAGCCCTTTGCTGGCATGGCAAGCATGACATCCGCTGCGACACCGTTCCCGACCCGACCATCGAGCATCCGCGCGATGCCATCATCAAGGTCACCAGCTGCGCGATCTGCGGCTCGGACCTTCACCTGTTCGACGGCTTCGTGCCCGGCATGGAAGATGGCGACATCATGGGCCACGAGTTCATGGGCGAGGTCGTCGAAGTGGGGGCCGAGAACAAGCGTTTGAAGGTCGGAGACCGCGTGGTCGTGCCGTTCACGATCATCTGCGGCGAGTGCGATCAGTGCCGCCGGGGCAATTTCTCGGTCTGCGAGCGTACCAACCGCAACAAGGCGACCGGCGACAAGGTGTTCGGGCACTCTACCGCCGGCCTGTTCGGCTACACCCACCTGACCGGCGGCTATGCCGGTGGCCAGGCCGAATTTGTCCGCGTGCCGTACGCCGACGTGGCGCCGGTCAAGATTCCCGAGGGCGTCAGTGACGAATCGGTGCTCTTCCTCGGCGATATCCTGCCCACCGGCTGGCAGGCAGCGGCCGCGTGCGAGATCCAGCCGGACGACGTCGTGGCGATATGGGGCGCCGGTCCCGTCGGGCAGTTCGCCATCCTGAGCGCGAAGCTCATGGGCGCCCAGCGCATCATTTCCATCGACAACGTTGCCGAACGGCTGGCCATGGCCCAGCAACTTGGCGCCTCGCCGCTGAATTTCGACACTGTCAACATCGTGGAAGCCCTGAACGAGCTGACCAACGGCAAGGGGCCCGACAAGTGCATCGACGCGGTCGGGCTGGAGGCGCATGCGACGGCGTCGCTCGATTCGGTCTATGACCGGATCAAGCAGGCGGTCATGCTGGAATCCGACCGCCCCCACGTCCTGCGCGAAATGATCTACGTGTGCCGGCCGGCTGGCATTCTTTCAATTCCTGGCGTTTACGGCGGCCTGGTCGACAAAATCCCGATGGGCGCCCTGATGAACAAGGGGCTTACGATCCGCACGGGACAGACCCACGTGAACCGGTGGACCGACGACCTGCTGCAACGCATCCTGGACGGCCAGATCGATCCCACGTTCATCATCACGCACCGCGTGGCGCTGGAGAACGGCCCGGACATGTACAAGACGTTCCGCGACAAGCAGGACGGGTGCGTGAAGGTCGTCATGACCATGTAGCGTCTTGCGGCACCCGCCGGGCTGGAATGGGTCTTGCTGGGGACAGCCAGGGCGGCATGTTGTCTGCCGCCCAAACAATGACAACCCCACAGCACGAGACATCATGGACAAATCCAAAGTACCCGTCGAACAGCGCGCCGCGCTGTCCCTGCTGGTGGACGATCACCGCAGCGTGAAGAAGCTCTTCAAGGCATTCGAGGATGCAAAGGACGACGCCGAAAAGCAGTCGATTGCATCCGAGACCTGCCAGCAATTGACCGTCCACGCGCAGATCGAGGAGGAAATCTTCTATCCCGCGCTGCGAGGCGTCAGCGACAAGATCGACGACATGCTCGATGAAGCCAAGGTCGAGCACGGCGTCGCCAAGGACCTGATCGCCAAAATCGAATCCGGCGACAGCGAAATGCTGGAGGCGAACTACACCGTCCTGAGCGAGTACGTGGGCCACCACGTCGAGGAAGAGGAGAACGAACTCTTCCAGGCGGTGATCAAGGCCAAGGTCGATCTCAAGGATGTGGCGCAACAGCTCGAAGCGCGCAAGGCCGAGCTCACCGGCCAGCCGGCGTAAGCCGGCAAGCCATCCTCACCCCGCCATCGGGCGGGGTGGTAAAGGAGTACCGGACATGACCAAAACTGCACCACCCTCGAACCGCTCCGAGCAGGACGCCCGGGCGGAAGACAACTCGGGAAAGGCCGCGACAACCCCCAGCAGAAAGCCCGGTAGCGGGCAGCATGCGGCCAACCACGTCAAGGCCGGCAAGACACATGGTGCCGGCGGCGGTGCAAAGCAGCGCCACGGGCCCCGGTAGATTTCCAGGACACGACATGAAGCACGAAGAGACCAGCAGCCGGCATCCGGCGCGCAAGCCAACGAATGCCGAAAGACAGAACCCGTCTACCGACGCGGACGCCATCCCGGGCGACAAATCCCGGGCCAGCGGCCCGGGGGCAGCGCAGCGGCGGCGCGGGCCCACCCCGAATGAAATCATGAATGAACAGGCATCGCCCCGGGATGAACAGGGCAATCGCGACCAGTCCGACAAGCCCCACGTCAGCGGCTGATTTGCCGCGCACAGCGACCCCGGCGGCCCCTCCGGTATGTTCATTGCTCCATGCAACGGGTGCGGGCCACCGTTCTTCAAATCGGGCGCCCGGACACTGAAACGGAGGATCCTATGCAACACCACTATCTGCGTCCGCTGGTTGCGGTCGCCAGCGTCATCATCTGGTCGACGGCCGCCATGGCCCAAGGCTCCGGCGTTTCGCCATCCTCTGGCGCCACCGGCAATGTCACCACCGACAATGCAGGCAGCACCGCCAGCGGGCCCTCGGCAGGGAAATCGCGTCTGGCCCACGCCGACAGCAAGTTCATCGAGGATGCGGCACAGGGCGGACACGCCGAAATCGAGGCCAGCAAGCTCGCTCAGCAGAAGAGTCAGAACCCGGATGTGAAGGCATTTGCCGACAAGATGATCGACGACCATGGCAAGGTGGGCACCGAACTGGATGCGCTGGCCGCGTCGAAAGGGGTGACCGCACCCAAGGAACCGTCCACCATGCAGAAGAGCGAGATCAAGGCATTGAGCGCGCTCAGCGGCGCGAAGTTCGACAAGATGTACGCGAGCCGGATCGGCGTCGCCGCGCACGAAAGCACAGTCAAGAAATTCCGCGAAGCGTCGAAGAACGCGAAAGATGCCGACGTGAAGGCATTCGCGGACAAGCAGCTGCCAGCACTCGAAGGCCATCTGCAGATGGCGCGGGACCTGAAGAAGAAGGTTGGGGGATAACCGCCTGGGCCGCCTTGCAGGCGCCCGGTCGCCCCAGTGGCGACCGGGACTGCCCCGCTCGGGATTGACCTGCGCGAGGGCGACCTACACGCGCCACCTACACGAGGCCGGTGGCGGCAATCATTCCGGCAAGGGTGATCGCAATGCCCGTCAGAAGCTTGAGTGGGTGGCGACGCCAATGCAACCTGGCTGAATCCGTGAGGTACATGATCTCTTCCTAGCGCGCCGGAGTGATATCGTCGGCCGCGTCTCCCACTCCGTCCACGTCACCATCCGCCTTGCCCAGATCCGCGCCCGTCACGGGATCGCTCGTCACGTCGGACTGGCCCCGCATCGCGAAGGCTTCCAGCGTCGACTGCTGGTCCGCCGGCAGCTCCACGCTTGCCGAGCCATCTCCACCGTCCACCGCCGGAGTCGGCTTGTCGACGAACGTAAAGGTGCTGTCCGCGTTCCAGGGCCCTCGCAACGCCTCGCCCTGCGACATCTTGAAATACACGCTGGCAAATTCTGGAACGGCTGGCATCTTTCCCGGAGGGAAGTTCGGCGTGATCGAGTACAGCGCCTTTTCGAACGACTTCTGGTGCGAGACTTCCCGGGTCATCAGGAAGCCCAGCGCCTCCTGCACGCTCGGGTCGTCGGTGACATTGATCAGGCGCTCGTAGATCAGCTTGGCGCGCGCTTCGGCGGCGATGTTCGAGCGCAGATCGGCGGTCGGCTCGCCAATGGTATCGATATACGCTGCGGTCCACGGCACACCGGCGGAGTTCACCAGTGCGGGACCCCCGCCATAGAGAATCTGCGTGACGTGGCTGTCGTTGCCCGCTCCCTGCAGCGATCGATAGAGCTCGGCCTCCTGCTGCACGCCCTCCGCCAGCTCGCCCTTGGCGCCGCGATTCAGCATGGCAATCAGCGAGCCGATGATTTCCAGATGGCTAAGCTCTTCGGTCGCAATATCGAACAGCATGTCCTTGCGCCCGGGATCTTCTTCCGCCAGTGCCTGCGTGAAGTACCGGCACGCCGCCGCCAGTTCGCCCTGCGGACCACCAAACTGCTCCAGCAGCAGATTTGCCACGCCTGGATCGGGTCGCGAAACGCGCACGGTGTACTGCAATCGCTTGTTATGAACAAACATGACGAATTCTCCAGGTTGAACAGCATTGATGGCAAAGCGCCCATCCGGCGTTTGCAACGGGCATGCCATCTTTCGGATCCAGCGCTC
The DNA here is from genome assembly GCF_018729255.1 of Cupriavidus sp. EM10. Lineage (NCBI taxonomy): Bacteria > Pseudomonadati > Pseudomonadota > Betaproteobacteria > Burkholderiales > Burkholderiaceae > Cupriavidus > Cupriavidus sp. EM10. The sequence goes on along the minus strand of NZ_CP076061.1, from coordinate 1,583,517 downwards.
CCCCAAGAAAAAAGAAGCCCGCGCGTACGCGGGCTAAAGGAGAGGAGACGATATGAGTGGCTCCCAGGAGCCCTCGATTCCAATGCAGCATGGAACGTACCCGCGCCGGTCGCCGCGATCGTCCCCGCGATTCGGCGCGGACGCGATATGCCGGGTGCCGAATGCGTAATCTGACAAGAACGCCGATTGCAAGTCGCGTGTGGAGACGTTGTAGTTTCGCTGGAAGCTTTACGTGCGGCCCCCCGCGCGGCGTTTGCACTGCCGGGTCCGCTGCTTTTTGGACCAGCCCGTCCGGCGATATTCGTCCCTTCAGGATGGAGTGCAAGCGGCGCTGCGTGGGCACGCTTGTTGCGGAGCGTGTGACGGCGGGCGATGGTTGGCTTGCAAATACCTGAGAGGAACTGGCAATGGACAAGCCGAAGGACGTCCCGGGGTTGGTCGCTACGGTGGCCCTGCCGGTGGCTGGGGGCCTTGCAGGCGGTCGCACGGGCGGTACGCGGGCAGATGGGCGTGAGCCACAACACCATCATGCTGATGCGCGTAAACCAGCCCGACGGCTTCGATTGCCCCGGATGCGCCTGGCCAGACCCGCGCGCCGCGTCATCGTTCGAATTCTGCGAGAACGGCGCCAAGGCAGTGGCCTGGGAGGCCACTTCGCACCGGACCACGCCGGCATTCTTCGCGGCCAACACCGTGACGGAACTCTGGCGCCGCAGCGACTACGATCTCGAGAACGAAGGCCGCCTGACGCATCCGATGGTCTATGACCCCCAGACCGATCGCTACATGCCGATCGAGTGGGACGCCGCCATGGCGCGCATCGGCCAAGCCCTTCGCGCGCTTCCCGGCGCCGACGCGGCCGAGTTCTATACGTCCGGTCGCGCTTCCAACGAAGCCGCCTTCCTGTACCAGCTTTTCGCACGCGCCTTCGGCACCAACAATTTCCCCGACTGTTCGAACATGTGCCACGAAGCCACTAGCGTCGGGCTGCCGGAATCGATTGGCGTCGGCAAAGGCACCGTGACACTGGAGGATTTCGAGCATTGCGATGCGATCTTCTGCTTCGGCCACAACCCCGGTACCAATCACCCGCGAATGCTGTCGACCTTGCGCGCCGCCGCGCGTCGCGGCGCACAGATCGTCGTCGTCAATCCGCTGCGCGAGCGCGGTCTCGAGCGCTTTACTTCGCCGCAGCACGCCGCAGAGATGTCGCTTGGCATGTCGACGCCCATTGCAACGCTGTATGTGCAGCCACGGGTGGGAGGCGATGCGGCAGTCCTCAAGGGCATGATGAAGGCCTTGCTGGAGATGGACCGGGACGCGGCCGCCACACTGCTACCCGCGGTCATCGACCATGATTTCATCGCCAGCCACACGCTCGGGTACGACGGGCTGGTCGATGATCTCGACGCCACCGTGTGGGACGACATCGAAGCGGCTGCCGGTCTGCCACAGGCCACGCTCGCCGCGCTTGCCCGGGCCTACGCATCGTCCCGCGCCGCGATCTTCTGCTACGGGATGGGCATCACGCAGCATCGGCAGGGCACCGCCAATGTGCAGCAGCTCTGCAATCTTCTCCTGATGCGTGGCAACATCGGGCGCCAGGGCGCAGGCATTTGCCCGCTGCGTGGGCATTCCAACGTCCAGGGCGATCGCACCGTCGGCATCACGGAAATTCCGTCGGCGTCATTCCTGCAGCGGCTTGATGATGTCTTCGGCATCCAGGCGCCGCGCAAGCACGGTCACAACGCCGTCGAATCCATGCTCGCCATGCTTGCCGGCGAATCCCGCGCGCTGATCTGCCTGGGCGGCAACCTGCCGGTAGCGATGCCGGACCCCGAAAAGTGCTTTGCCGCCATGCGCAAGCTGGATCTGGCCGTGCACGTCGCCACCAAGCTGAACCGGTCTCATCTGCTGACAGCGCGCGAGACGTTCCTGCTGCCGTGTCTTGGCCGGACGGAACTGGACGTACAGGCCAGCGGCCCGCAATCGATCACGGTGGAAGACTCGATGTCGATGGTGCATGCGTCGCGCGGCACGCTGCCGCCGGCATCGCCGATGCTTCGTTCCGAGCCGTGGATCGTTGCCGCCATGGCCAAGGCCACGCTGCGTGACGACCGCATCGACTGGGATGGCCTGGTCGCCGACTATGGCCGGATACGGGATGCCATCGCCGCCGTGTTGCCAGACTTCCACGATTACAACGCGCGCGTCAGCGTGCCGCTTGGATTCCGGCTTCCGAATGCAGCGTCACAGCGCGAATGGCATACAGGCACCGGCCGCGCCAACTTCATCACCATGGCCGGCCTGGACGAATCGCCCACCCGGAATCACACCGGCGCCCTGATGCTTGCGACGATCCGCAGCCACGACCAGTACAACACCACGCTGTATGGCTATGACGACCGATATCGCGGCATCACCGGTCGACGCGACGTGGTCTTCGTCAATCCCGACGACCTCGCCGACCGGGGACTCTCGCACGGCGACAGGATCGACATCGAAGCCGTATCGGACACCGTGGGCGTGCCGGGCGCGCGCACACTGCGCAACGTCACCGCCGTGGCGCACGATATCGCGCGCGGTTCGGTCGCCGCCTACTACCCGGAGTCGAACCTGCTGGTGGCGCTGGAGCACTACGACCCCCGCAGCGGCACACCATCGTACAAGTCGGTCCCGGTGTTCCTGCGCCGCTGTCAAACCTCGACGCTGCCCTGAGAAGGCGTTCCATGGCCAAGATCCATCACCTGAACTGCATCTCGACCTGTCCGCTCGGTGGAAAGCTGATGGACGGCTTCACGCCGTCCATTGTCCAGCGTGGCGAACTGACGCTGCATTGCCTGCTTGTCGAGTTGCCGGACTGCCTGGTCCTGGTCGACACTGGCCTGGGGCGGCTCGACGTTGCCAATCCGCGATCCAGGCTGAGCCGCTTCTTCCTGAGCCTTGTCAGCCCCGATTTCCGCGACGAGATGACGGCGTTCCGCCAGGTGCAAAGCCTGGGCTACCAACCCCGCGATGTCCGTCACATCGTACTGACGCACCTCGATTTCGACCACGCCGGCGGGCTGGATGACTTTCCGTGGGCAACGGTACACCTTCTGGCGACGGAACGCGACTACGCCGTTGCGCAGCGCACATGGATGGACCGGCAGCGCTTTCGGCCGCAGCAGTGGTCCACCCGGGAAGCCTGGCAGACCTATGCGGCAACCGGTGGCGACACGTGGTTCGGCTTCGACCAGGTGCAGCCGCTGCGCGGCATCCTTCCCGAGATTGCCATGATCCCACTGCCGGGACATACGTTCGGCCACGCGGGAATCGCCGTGCAGGGCGAAGGCGACCGCTGGCTGCTGATGGCCGGAGACGCGTACTTCTATCGCGGAGAAATGGATCAGCGGCGGCCGCATTGCACGCCTGGCCTGCGCTTCTACCAATGGATGCTGGAAAAGGACCGCCATGCGCGGTTCGAATCGCAGCGGCGCCTGCGTGAACTGGCCCGCGACCATGGCAGCGCAGTGCATGTCTGCTGTGGGCACGATCTCGTCGAATTCGAAGCCATCGCCAAGCGCCGCGCTGCCGAGCCCGCAACGTCTGGCACGACGACGCTCGTATAGGGGCCGATCCGACGCAGCGATCCATCCCAGGAGACCATCATGAAGACGATCCGCTATCGCGATACGGAAATTGCTGCATACGCCGTCGAGGTCGGGGGTGGAAAGACAGGCTTCCAGTACCGTTATCGCGGCGAGATCGAGCGTCAGGGCGTCGAGGCCACGGAGCCGTTCGACTCGCCGGAAGGCATCTACTTCGAGAACTCGTCCATGGCAGTGGAACAATGCCTGGAAGATGGCCGCAAGCGGGTGGACGCCGCAGCGCCGGGATTCGCGCCAGCGCCGACACCTGACAACGCCTGAGTGCCACCCTGGAGCCATCATGGAAGAAAGCCTCTTCTATCGCGGGCACCACATCGTGGTCAAGGCCGTCGAGCATGTGTTTGGCAAATGGTGCTGGACATACACCATCGATGGGCAAGCGTCATACAGCGCCCATGGCCCGTTCCAGACGAGCAAGCGACTGGCCATGGCAGCCGCGATCGAGAACGCAAGAGCACGCGTGGACAGGTTGTTCGAGAACGGCCGTTCCGAGCACGGGTAATTCGCCCCTTGCCGTCGATCCCCCCGCTGCGTCCGGATCAGGGAATGACGCGCTCTCGCAGCCGCTGGGCGTCAAACGGGGCGTTGACCTTCTTGTCGTTGTCGAAGTAGCAGTACACATCGCGCCGGACAGCCCGTCGCGCCGGCTGTGCGTCGATGCGCACCGCGTCCACCGGCTCCTTTCCGTGCGCCCAGGCGTAGATGCGCGCGGCCCACCGGTCCAGCGATGCATCGGCGTAGGCGCCGCTGTACAGGGCGTCGGCGCCGTGCAGGCGCATGTAGATGAAGTCGCTGGTGACGTCCTCGGCGTAAGGCCAGTTCGCAATCGCGTGCGAGACCACCAGCGCAACGCGATGCTCGCGCAGCAACGCGGGAAACTCCGGCGTCCGGAACGTGTCGTTGCGGATCTCAACGGCGTGCCGCAGCCGGGTGTTGCCTTTGGTGCCATACCACGGCGACTTGACCCGGCTGTCGTGCTGGCTCGCCAATGCGCGCGCTTCGCGCGAGCTCTTCGGCAAAAGGGACAGAAACCTGTCGAACCGCTCGGCATCGAACCGGAAGTTGGGTGGGAACTGCCACAGAAAGGGCCCGAGCTTGCGGCGCAGCGCGAGCACGCCCGATGCATAGAAGTTGGCCATCGCCGGCACGGCCTTCTCGTCGCGAAAGCGGAGCTGGTGGGTAAGGTACCGGGGCCCTTCACCGCGAACACGAAGTTGTCCGGCACCGCATCGTGCCACGCCTCCCAGCTCTCGTTCGACTGCAACGAATAATGGGAGCCGTTGATTTCGATGGTCTCGACCTGACGCGACGCATGCGCCAGTTCGCAACGTTGAGGCAGCTTGGGCGGATAGAACACCCCCGCCACCCTGCGTAGCGCCAACCTGATATGCCGATGCGGACCGTCATTGCACACCCGACTCCTGTTCACAATTTTTCCGCTGGCGCCGTACTGGACAGTGAAGACAACTAGACTGAAGACACACCCAGTCCATCCGTTGCCCACCATGTTAAGTCGAACCCGCGAACTAGAGCATCTGGCGACGGCGCAAAGGCATGTGATCCGATGCAGACAATTGATACGTCTGCAGATCTCCATCCTTCGGCTGCAGCGCTCGCACCGATGGGACGACACGGTTTCGCTGAAACTGCTGCACGAGCTTCGCCATTCGCTTGGCAACGCCCGGGACCACATGCACACCATCGAACGTGCATTGGACCTGTTCGACAGCCGGGGCGCACAGTAGGTGCAAAGCATGGGGGTGATCAGGACACACGAGGGGCCGCCCATGACCGTGGACCCGCCGCGAGATGCCAAAAAAACCCGACGCGGGGGCGCCGGGGATGAGAGCGAGTCGTTGAGCGGCTTGTCGAAGCCGCCCAACTACTTTAGACCGCCGCATCGATTTGCCATCGACAGGACGACCAGCATCGACATGTGCGGAACGCATCCGTTTCGGACTTCCGGCAATACTCAAGCGAACGCTTCACATGTAGCATAAGCCGCATCCCGCGACTCGAGCGCCTGAATCACCCATAGAACCAAGGAAATCCAGAACATGAAGAGCATCATGCGCCTTTTTACGCTGATCCACGGACTGATGGCTGTTCTATTTACATGCGCGACCCTGATGCTGATCGCGATTGCCGCGCGCATTGGCATGACCGTGTTTGCGAGCGAATGGGACCAGGCCAGCGCGCTATTGATCATTGAAGCGCTGGGGCTGCTGGCGGGCGCCGTGGTGGCGCTGCAGATCGCCGAGACGATCGTGGAGGAAGAAGTCATACGGGCGGCTGACGTGAGCGCGCCGACCCGGGTGCGACGCTTCGTGTCGCGATTCCTGGTGGTGGTGGTCGTGGCGCTGGCCATCGAAGGGCTGGTGGCAACGTTCAAGGCCCTGCACCAGGACCCCACCCAGCTCGGATACGCGGCCGCGCTGGTGGCATCGACGGCCCTGCTTCTGGCGTCCTGGGGGTGTTCGTCCACCTGAACCGGTCCGCGGAGGAGCTGGAGCCGGAAGCAATGGCGGAGGCCAAGCGCGAGGACAAGAAGGTGCAATAGCGCCGGGCGCGCAAAAGAAGCCCGTCGCATGGCGGCGACGGGCTTTGCTGAATTACCTCGAAGGTGAAGAAAGGCACGCCCCTGGAGAAGTGTGCCGACCTCAATGTAAGGCACGGCCCCAGGCGACGATGTAGGCGTTTCGCTGATTATGCGTCCCAGGACACTGGCATGCTTCCTGCGGCGTCGCAGCATCGGCGCGCTGGCCGTCGCTACAGGGAGCATCCGATGAAGAACCCATGGCTGAAGAAGAATCCGATGCTGAGCATGTGGCTCAGCGGTGCGAACGCGGTAGCCGGCGCAGCGCGCGGACGCGCTGTGGCCGAGGGCCGGCGCCAGACGGCCACGGCCGCCGCCGCTATGACACAGGCTGCAACGCAGGCGTGGATTGCGGCGCTGACGCCACCGAAGCCCGCGCGCAAGCGCTCGGCCAAACGCCGCAGCAAGTAGAGGGGTGCGTGGTCGCCGCCTGCAATTTGTACAAGCAAAGGTGCGTATGAGCGACGATACTGGCCCATCCCGGTACCACGGGCGCGTCCTTCAGGAGACGGACCACGATCCGGCGGAACCGGACAACTTCGTCAGGGTGCGCGGCGCGCGCGAGCACAACCTCAGGAACGTCGACGTCGATATCCCGCGCAATGCGCTGGTGGTGTTCACGGGTGTGTCTGGCTCGGGCAAGTCGTCGCTCGCGTTCGGCACGCTCTACGCCGAGGCCCAGCGGCGCTACTTCGAATCGGTCGCGCCGTATGCCAGGCGGCTGATCGACCAGGTAGGCGTGCCGGAGGTCGACAGCATCGAGGGCTTGCCGCCGGCCGTGGCGCTGCAGCAGCAGCGCGGCACGCCGAACGCGCGGTCGACGGTCGGCAGCGTCACCACGCTGTCGAGCCTGGTGCGCATGCTGTACTCGCGCGCCGGCACCTATCCCCCCGGCAACCGATGCTGTATGCCGAGGATTTCTCGCCCAATACCGTGGAGGGCGCCTGCCCGGAATGTCATGGCCTTGGACGCATCTACGACGTCACCGAGCAGTCGATGGTGCCCGACGATTCGCTGACCATCCGCGAGCGCGCCGTGGCGGCATGGCCGCCGGCCTGGCACGGACAGAACCTGCGCGATATCCTCGTCACGCTTGGCTATGACGTCGATACACCATGGCGCGACCTGCCAAGGAAGGATCGCGACTGGATCCTGTTCACCGAAGAGCAGCCCACCGTGCCGGTCTACGCCGGCTTCACGCCCCGTGAGGTGCGCGCCGCGCTCAAGCGCAAGCTGGAACCGAGCTACCAGGGCACGTTTACCGGCGCACGGCGCTACGTCCTGCAGACCTTTGCCACCACGCAGAGCGCGCTGATGAAGAAGCGCGTGGCGCAATACATGATCGGGCGCGATTGCCCGGCGTGCCACGGCAAGCGGCTCAAGAAGGCCGCGCTGTCGGTGAAGTTCGCGGGCCTCGACATCGGCGAGTTCACGCACCTGCCGCTGGCTCGCGTGGCCGAGATCATGCGGCCCATCGCACAAGGCGACGTGCAGGACCTGCCCGATGCCGACGGCGCCGTACTGAGCCGCAAGGCGGCCCGTGCCGATACGGCACGACGCGTGGCGGCCGGCGGATCGGCCCACAAGGCCGCTCCAGACGTGCGGCGCACGCCGAACCTGTCCGAAGAGAAGCGGCTGGCCTCGCAGCGCATCGCCGAGGAGCTGATCGAGCGATTGTCCACGCTGATCGACCTGGGCCTGGGCTACCTGTCGCTCGATCGCAGCACGCCGACACTGTCATCGGGAGAACTGCAGCGATTGCGGCTGGCCACGCAGATCTCGTCACAACTGTTTGGCGTGGTCTATGTCCTCGACGAACCGTCGGCCGGGCTGCATCCCGCCGACGGCGAGGCGCTGCTTGTGGCATTGCGCCGGCTGAAGGCCGCCGGCAACTCGCTGTTTGTCGTGGAGCACGATACGCAGACCATGCGGCAGGCGGACTGGATCGTCGATGTGGGGCCCGCCGCCGGCGAGCATGGCGGCCGCGTGCTCTACAGCGGGCCGCCGAACGGCCTGGCCGGGGTCGCGGCATCGCGCACCGCGGCTTACCTGTTCCGGCCGCCGGAGACGCCGCAGCGCGCACCGCGCGAGCCGGCCGGCTGGCTCAGGCTCGCCCATGTCTCGCGCAATAACCTGCATCGCGTCGACGCCGAAATCCCGCTCGGTTGCTTCACGGCGGTAACCGGCGTTTCGGGTTCGGGCAAGTCGAGCCTGATCAGCCAGGCGCTGCCCGAGCTTGTCAACCGGCACCTGGGACGCACCGACGACAGCGATGCCGAGGACGAACGCGACCCGCTGTTCGCCGTGACCGATGCGCCGACGGAGGGCCGCATCGCGGATGGCATGCAATCCGTGAGCCGGCTGGTGCGCGTGGACCAGAAGCCGATTGGCCGCACGCCCCGTTCGAACCTGGCGACCTATACCGGTCTTTTCGACCACGTGCGCAAGCTGTTCGCCGCAACGCCCGCTGCGCGCAAGCGCCGTTACACGGCCGGACGATTCTCGTTCAACGTGGCCCAGGGCCGTTGCCCGACATGCGAGGGAGAAGGATTCGTCAGCGTGGAGCTGCTGTTCCTGCCAAGCGTCTACGCGCCGTGTTCGGCGTGCCACGGCACACGCTACCGGCCGCAGACGCTGGAAATCACCTGGCACGGGCGGAACATCGCGGAGGTACTGGACCTGACCGTCGACGCGGCCTGCGAGGTCTTTGCCGACGAGGCACCGGCGATGCGCGCACTGACGGCATTACGCGATATCGGGCTCGGTTATCTGCGGCTCGGACAGCCGGCCACGGAACTGTCGGGCGGCGAGGCCCAGCGCATCAAGCTGGCCACCGAGTTGCAGCGGGCGCAGCGCGGCGACACGCTGTACGTACTCGACGAGCCCACCAACGGCCTGCATCCCGCCGACGTGGATCGGCTGTTGAAGCAGTTGCAGGTGCTGGTCGACGCCGGGAACACGGTGGTCGTGGTCGAACACGACATGCGCGTGGTGGCGCAGGCGGACTGGGTCATCGACATCGGCCCCGGCGCAGGCGACCAGGGAGGCCGCATTGTGGCAAGCGGCCCCCCGGCCCTGGTTGCAGCGTCCGCCGAAAGCGCAACGGCGGCCTATCTGGCGGCGGAGCTGGGGCATACATGAATGTCCCGTGCGTTCGTTGCGTCCGCTCCACGGAAGCTCGCGTCACAATCGAACGATCTCATCCGTATCACTTGAGATCAGCCAAGCGCGTATCGCCGGCAATGCTCAAGGTAGCCGGCTTCATGGGTTGCCATCAACTCCACGACGCTACGCCATAGCCAACCCGGAGCGTCGAGCGTCCGGGAACGCCGCACTTCCAAGGCTCGATGCCACGCCTTCCGATCGTCCGAATCCAGTTGCCGTGCGTGCGCCTTCCCTACTACTGCCCCGAGATACCTCGCAACATCCATTGCGTCATGCCTGCTCAGACGCTCGATATCCAGCTTGAGGTCCTGAGGCAGCAGCTCACGCACCACGACAGAGCGCTCAAGCAGCCTGGCGGCGCGCATCCGTTCGCCTAGTGCCGGTGACAAGTTACGAGCGCCTTCTACCACTCTGGCAGCATTGTCGCGTGGCATGGCCGACCCTTCGGTCCGCGGCGCGGCGGCGGTCGCGCCCTCCTTAATGTCCATCAGACACAGATCGTCACCTATTACTGTGCCACCATCTACGTCGAGCAACACTGCATACCGCAGCCTTCCCAAGGAACTGCAACCCTTTACCCAATAGGCGGCGTCAAGCAGCTTTACCTTACCAGCGTTCGGACGATGGCGAAGGGCCGTCGCGAGATCCGCAACGTCTTCGGTACGAAACAACGCGTTCAGTTCTCTGGTTTCGCGCTTGGTTGTCGGCCAGAACCGTTTGCCCAACGGTATGCTGGGGCGCAGGTCGGAGATGCGTTCCCGGGCCAGTTGCCGCCACGTTCGTTCGGTCGCCTGCCTGACCGTAAGCTCTATGGGCTTCGGTGGTCGAAACAAATCGGTGGAGTGCCGTCCGGGCTTGACCGCGGCGGCGTATCCGTAAATCAACGACTCAATCATGCGTAACGTTGTCACACCCGGTAAATCCGAGCCTCGCGCCGCGGTGGCCAACGACAGCGCGAGCCGGATGACATCATGGACGGGGTTTCCAATCACCGTCTGATCCAGATCCCGAATCTGTACTTCCACGTCGCCTTCCGTATTGGCGACGGGGCCGAGATTTCCGGTATGACAATCACCACAGATCCAAATGGCCGGACCTTGAGGCAGAGCGGAGACGCTCGTCTCATTTAACCATTGGTAGAAGCGTGTCGTGCTTCCTCGCACGTATGCATGGGCAGATCTCGCCATCTTCATGTTTCGACGAGCTGCAAGCTGTTCAAGCCGCTGCCTGGCTGTCTTGGGTATCGAAGATTTCTCGGTCACAGATTTACCTGATCAAACGAAATGGATTTTGGCGTACCCATGATCGATGAACGATCCGGCAGTGACAAAGGCATAGCAGAGGGTACACCATGAGGTGTACAGCCAAATGGCACTATCGTCTGGTGCGGCGACAAACAGAAGTATGCACGGTCTCTTGTGGACATTCTCGGCTGGCCAAGCTCTATTGTTCACCAGGCCATAAAGAGCCGGCGTCAAATTGCCTGTTCACTTGGGCCATCATACTCAAACGGTTTCCTGAACAAAAGCCGGGCACCGCGACATCCACGCCGCAGTGCCCGGACGGCCCTGCCCGGGAATTACGGCAGGACGATCTTGCGGATCGTGTTCCGGTTCAGTTCCGTCACGTAAAGGTTGCGGGCGCTGTCGATCGCAAGGAATCGGGGGTTGCTGAACTGTGCCGCCGAACCGCTGCCATTGGCCGAACCGGCGGTGGCCGAGCCCGCAATGGTGGTCACCACGCCGGCCGGCGTGATCTTGCGAATCGTATTGCCGTTGCGGTCGGCCACGTACAGGTTGTCATCCGCATCGATGGCCAGGCCGTTGGGGCCGTTGAACTGGGCCGCCGTTCCCGCGCCGTCGACAACGCCAGCCACGCCGGAACCGGCAAACGTCGTCACCACGCCTGCGGCCGTGATCTTGCGGATCGTGTTGCCGACCATGTCCACGACGAAGAAATCGCCATGGGAATCCAGGCGGATCTCCGCCGGAGCCTTGAATTGCGCAGCAGTCCCCGTGCCGTCCACGGAGCCGGCCGACAGGTTGCCCGCCAGCGTCGACACCACCCCGGCCGGCGTGATACCGCGCACCATGTGGTTGTTGAACTCCGCCACGAAGAGATTGCCGCCAGCGTCGAACGTGGCGCCAATCGGGGAGTTGAAACGCGCTGCCGTACCGGTGCCGTCTACGTAGCCGGAAGTGCCGGTCTGCGAGCCGGCAAACGTGCTGACCGTGGTGCCATCGAACATGCGGATGGCGTGGTTACCCTGGTCGACGATGTACAGGTTGCCGCCCGCATCGACCGTCACGCTGGACGGATAACGGAAACGTGCCGATGCCGCTGGGCCGTCGACGTCGCCAACAGTGTTGGTACCCACGACGGTGGTGACCACGCCAGCCGGCGTGATCTTCCGGATCGCGCTGTTCTGGGTATCGGCCACCAGCATGTTGCCGGCGGCGTCGAAGGCCATGCCGCCCGGCGACAGGAACGTGGCCGTCGCGACCGTACCGTCCTGGAAACCGCCTGTGGCCGAGCCCGCGTACGTCGACACCTGGGCTTGCGGCGCAGGGTTGTTGACGCAGTCGACGTCGACATTGGTGACATTGGCCGATGCCGTGCCACTGCCATTGGCGACCGTGCAGGTCTGGCCGGTCGGCGTCGTGGCGACCGTCACGTTGTAGGTGCCGCCGACGGCGGTGGCAAACGTGAAAGCTCCGCTTGAGGTCACGGACAGCGCATCCACACCATTGTTCTGCAACACCACGGTAGTGCTCGGTGCCAGGCCGGTGACATGGCCACCGATCGTAAAGGTGCTGGCCGCCGGGACTGCCGGCGTAGCTGGCGAGGCCGCTGGGCTGGACTGCACAGGGTTGGTGTTGTCGTCACCGCCGCAGCCGGCCAGAGTAAGGCTGGTCAGCAAAATCGATGCGGCCGCGAGATGAGTAATGCGAAAGTTGTTGGTCATGCGCGATGAGGAAAGTATGAGCCGATTGCTCAACCTTCGTAACGGCATCTGCGCTTAACCCTTGAGTGGTCAAGGATCGGCACTTGAAGGGCGTCGACTCCAATCCTATAAAACGTTGCGTGATTAAATGTACGGTGGCAAATCTGCCAGCCTTCGGTAGAACGCTACCTCTTTGGTTCGGTTCCCACGAACATCAGCCGAAGCGCTGGCACGATGACCAGCAGCATCAGCGGGCCGATCAGCATGCCGCCGACGACCACCGTCGCCAGCGGCTTTTGCACCTGACTGCCGATGCCGGTGGAAAGCGCGGCCGGGAACAGCCCGATGCACGCCGACAGCGCCGTCATCAGCATCGGGCGCATCCGTTGCTGCGCGGCCTGCGACATTGCCGTTTCCGTCGAATCGCCCTGCTGGCGCAGTTCGTTGTAGTAGGTGATCATCAGGATGCCGTCCATCACCGACACCCCGAACAACGACACGAACCCGATGGCGGCCGAGATGCTGAAGTCCAGCCCCGTCACGAACAGCGCGAACACGCCGCCGGCAATCGCGAACGGGATGCCCGCCAATGCCATCACGCTGTCGCGCAGCGAATTGAACAGGCCGTACAGCAGCACCATGATCATCACGATACTGATCGGCACAATCAGCTCTAGCCGCTTCTTGGCTTGTTCCAGCTCCTCGAATTCACCAGCCCAGGTGATGTGATAACCCTCCGGCAGCTTGATCGTGCGTGCGATACGCGCCTGTGCCTCGGCCACCGTGCTGCCCAGATCGCGCCCTCGCACGCTGAACTTGATCGGGATGTATCGCTGGTTGCGCTCGTGATAGATGTAGGACGCGCCGGTATCGAGCGACACATCGGCCAACGCGCTCAGGGGAATGTATGCATTGCTGCCGCCCGACGTCTGATAGGCCACCTTGATGTTGCGGATGGCGTCGATGCTTCCGCGATACTCCGGCGCCATGCGCACCGTGAGCGCGAACTGCCGGTCGCCCTCAAGTATGGTGGCGGCCTGCGCGCCGCCCAGCGCCGCCTGCACCACGGTATTCACGTCGCCGGTGTTGAGCCCGTAGCGCGCCGCCGCTTCGCGGTTGATCTTGATGTTCAGGTTGGGCTGTCCCAGCACGCGGAACACGCCCAGGTCCGCCACGCCACGGATCTGTCCCATTTCGTGCATGACCTGATCAGCCAGCCGCTCCAGGGTCGGCAGGTCGCGCCCGACGATCTTCACGGAGTTGGCGCCCTTCACACCCGACAGCCCTTCCTCGACGTTGTCCTGAATGTACTGCGAGAAATTCAGCGAGATGCCGGTGAACTCGTCGGCGAACTCCTTCTGCACCTGCGCGACGAGCTTGTCCTTGGTCATGCCCGCTGGCCACGTGTCCAAGGGCTTCAGGGGCACGAAGAACTCGGCGTTGAAGAAGCCCGCCGCGTCGCTGCCGTCGTCGGGACGGCCGTGCTGCGACACCACCGTGGCCACCTCGGGATGCGACAGCAGGATCTTCCGCATCCGCGCGACCGGCTGGATGCCGGCCTCCAGCGACACGGTGGGCGGCAGCGTGGCACGAATCCAGAGGTTGCCTTCCTCCAGCGCCGGCAGGAATTCGGTGCCCAGCAACGGCATCACGGCCACCGTGATGCCCAGCACCAGCGCGCCGATCGCCACTGACATGCGCTTGTTGGCCAGCGACCACTTCAGCGCCGGCGCGTACAGGTGGTGCAGCTTGCGCACCAGCCACGTTTCCTTTTCCTCGATGTGCTTGGGCAGCAGGTACGAGCACAGCACAGGCGTGATCGTGAACGTGGCAATCAGCGCGCCAAGCAAGGCATAGCCGTACGTGCGCGCCATCGGTCCGAAGATCTGCCCTTCCACGCCCTGCATCGTGAACAGCGGCACGAACGCGGCCACGGTGATGGCCGCCGAGAAGAACACGGCCTTGTCCACCTGCAGTGCACTCACGAAGATCATCCGCAAGCGGTCTGGCAGGCCCTTGCCCAGCGCGCGTCCGTCCCGACTGAGCAGCAGCAGTTGCTGCTGCGCCGCCGGCATCTGGAAGTTCCGGAAGATGTTCTCCACCAGGATCACCGAGGAGTCCACGATGATCCCGAAGTCCACCGCCCCACCGACAGCAGGTTGGCTGACTCCCCGAGCAGCACCAGGATCATGATGCTGAAGAACAGCGCAAACGGAATATTGACGCTGACGATGATCGCGCTGCGCAGGTCGCCCAGGAACACCCACTGTATGAAAAACACCAGCAGGCAGCCGAACAGCAGGCTGTGCAACACGGTGTGCGTTGTCACGGCCACCAGCGTCGAGCGGTCGTAATACGGGTCGATTTTCACCCCGGCCGGCAGCGTGCCGTCGCTGTTGATCTTGGCGATCTCGTCCTTGACGCGAGCCACCACTTCGTTGGTCTGCAGGGTGCGGTTCATGACCACGACCGCCGTCACCACGTCGTCTTCGTTGTCGCGGCCGGACTTGCCCAGGCGCGGCGTGAATCCGACCTTGACCCTGGCCACGTCCCTGACCTGCACGGGCACGCCATTGCTCTGCGTGAGCACCACTTGCTCGATGTCCCGCGTCGACTCGATCAGCCCCACCCCGCGAATGTTTACGGACTGCTGGCCGAGGTTGATGGTGCGGCCGCCCACGTTGATGTTGGCGTTGCCCAGCGCGGTGATCATCTGCGACAGGGAGATGTTGTACGCATCGAGCCTGTGCAGGTCGACCTCGACGTCATACTCCTTGGTCGTACCACCCCAGCTCACCACCTGCATCACGCCGGGCACGGTCTTGAGCCGGCGCTGCAGCACCCAGTCCTGCAGCGTGCGCAGGTTGGTCAGACCGAAATGGTCGGGCCCCTTGAGCTGGTAGCGATAGATCTCGCCCACCAGGCTCGATGCCTGGATCTGCGGCTGCACGTTATTGGGCAGGCTCACGTTCTGCTGCAGGGCCAGCGCGGCCTGCGTATAGGCGAAGTAGTAGTCCACGCCATAGCGGAACGTCACCCGCACGAAGGACAGGCCGTAGAACGATGTCGAGCGGATGCTTTCCACCCCGGGCGTGGCGGCCAGGCCCACCTCCATCGGCACCGTGTAGTAGCGCTCCATCTCCTCGGCCGACAGGCCCGGCGCCTGCGCGGTGATCTCCAGGATCACGGGCGCGGGGTTGGGATAGGCCTCGATATTGAGCTTCGAGTACGCAAACAGCCCGGCACCTGCAAAAACCAGCAGGAAAAGCAGAATGAGCGGCCGCCGCGTCAGCGACAGCCGGAGAACGTTCCTGAGCACGATGGCCTCGTTATTGGAATTCGGATGCGGGAGTGCGTGGTCCGGTCGATGGGGCGGGCGGGGCTACCGGGACTACTGGGCGGCCAGTGCCGCAGCGTTGCTCAGGAACACGGCGCCTTCGCTGGCCACCAGTTCATTGGGCGCCAACCCGCTCAGCACCTGCACCAGCCCGTCCTGCGTCATGCCGATGGTGACAACGCGGCGTTCGAAGCGGCGCTGGTCGCGCGTGACCCAGACGGTCATGGTGCCGTCGCCCTCGCGCACGATGCCGTCCGCGGCGACGGCCGCCGAGCGGGACGGATCGCCGGTGCGGATATCGAACGACGTGATCATGCCCGGGCGCAGTTCATGGCGGGGATCCTTCACCTCGGAGCGCACCTGCATGCGGTGCGTGGTGGTGTCGATGCTGGCGCCCAGCGTGGTGATCGTGCCCGTGAAGGTGCGATCGGGCAGCGCCATCGCTCGCACGGTCACGGACTGCCCGACGTGCAGCAGCGGCGTGTCGGCTTCCGGCACGAACGCCTGCATCCAGACCGTCGAGATATCGGAAACCGTCACCGGGGCGGTGCCATTGCCCGGCTGCACCAGAAGGCCCGGCTGGGCATTGCGCGCAGTGACCCGGCCGGCAATCGGGCTCGCCACGGTCAGCGTGGCGTCGGTGCGCCGCTGCGCGATGATGCGATCCATCTCGGCCTCGCTCTTGCCGAAGATCGTCACGGCATCGCGCGCGGCCTTGTAGGCGGCTTCGGCCGCCTGCTGGTCGGACGTGGCCTGGTCGACATCCTTCTGGGCGATGCCCTGGATGTCGAACAACTGGTGTGCGCGCTCCAGTGCGCGCGTGGTCAGCTTGCGCGTGCCGGCTGCCGAGATCAGCGTCGATTCGGCCTGCACCAGGTCCGGACTGTCGATATCGTACAGCGGCGCGCCCTTCTTCACGTCATCGCCCAGCCTGACGAAGACGTTGCGCACCTTGCCCTGGTACGCCGAGAACACCTGGACCGAGCGGTCCTGGTTGAAGTCGATGCTGCCCACCGTCTCGCGCCGGTTGGCGAACTCGGCCTGCTGCACGGCCACGACCTTGACCGTGCCCATCTGCGTCGGGCTCAGTGTGACAGACGTACCCAGCGGCGCCACCTTCGGCGCGGGGGCGTTATTGTTGCCGGAGAAGCCCTTCTCCGGGCCATAGAGCGGGCTGGGCTGCGTCCACGCGCTGAATGCGAGCAACAGCCCCACCACGACCACTGCGGTGGCACCGCCGCCGACAATGGCGGACTTTGCATCGATACGCATGGGACGACCCTTCGGAATTCTGGTATTGGGCCGCATGATGCGAGCACATGCGCCATGCGGTCTACTGTGACAAATCACAGTGACGGCGCGACGCCGCACACATAGAATCCGCGCAGTGCCATCCTTGGCTTCCCGTTTCAGGACCATGCTCCCCGCCCGCCGGCATTCTTCCCGTGTTTTCGCGCCTGGCGCACGCACCGCTGCGGCATTGGCTGCCGCCGGACTGGTAACCGCCTGCGCAGTCGGGCCCGATTTCCACCCGCCGGCGGCACCCGATACGCAGGGCTATGCGCAGGCACCGCTGGCCGCCCAGACCACTTCGGCACCCGGTGTAGCGGGCAATGCACAGCAGCTGGTGGCGGGCATGGACATTCCCGAGCAGTGGTGGACGCTGCTGCGATCGGAAAAGCTCGACCGCCTCATCGCGTCGGCCATGCGCGCCAGCCCCACGGTCACCGCCGCCCAGGCCGCCTTGCGGCAGGCACAGGCACAGGTGCGCGCCCAGCAGGGTGCGTTCTTTCCGACGCTGCAGGGTTCGTACTCGCCCTCGCGCCAGCGCAACGCCGTCAATACGCTGTCACCCACGCTCACGTCGGGCGATGCCGTCTTCAACCTCCACACCGCGCAGCTCACGGTCAGCTACGTACCCGATGTGTTCGGGCTGAACCGCCGGCAGGTGGAATCGCTGCAGGCGCTCGAAGACGCCCAGCGCTTTGAGGTAGAGGCCACGTACCTGACGCTGGCCTCGAACATCAGCCTGGCGGCCATCCAGGAAGCATCGCTGCGCGCGCAGATCGACGCGCAGGAACATATCGTGGCCGTGGAAACCCGGCTTTTCGACACACTGCAGAAGCAATTGGCGCTCGGATACGTCAGCGGGCTCGACGTGGCTGCGGCGCGCACCCAGCTCGCCCAGGCCGAACAGGCCCTGCCCGGCCTGCGCAAGCAACTGGCCCTGCAGCGCGACCTGCTGTCCGCGCTCGCCGGCCGACTGCCGGCCGAGCCGTTCGACCAGACGTTCACGTTCGCGGATTTCACGCTGCCCGGAACGCTACCCGTTTCGCTGCCCTCAGAACTGGTGCGGCAACGCCCGGACGTGCGCGCGGCGGAGGCCCAGTTGCATTCGGCGACGGCGCTGGTGGGCGTGTCCATCGCCAACATGCTGCCGCAGCTCACGATCACCGGCGCGCAAGGCGGCGCCGCGACGGTGTTCAGCCAGATGTTCGCCACCGGCAATGTGTTCTGGAGCCTGGCCGGCAACGTCGCGCAGACCTTCTTCGCCGGGGGCACGCTGATTGCCCGCAAGCACGCAGCCGATGCCGCGCTGGACCAGGCCGAGGCCCAGTACCGTGGCACCGTCATCAACGCCTTCCAGAATGTGGCCGACACGCTGCACGCGATCCATAACGACGCCGATACGCTGAAAGCCGCGCAGGCGTCGGAACAGGCCGCCCGCACCACGCTGGACATCACGCAGAAGCAACTGTCGTCCGGATTCGTGAACGTGCTGGCCGTGCTCAACGCCGAACAGGCGTTCCAGACGTCCACGCAGGCCACGGCGCAGGCGCAGGCCGCGCGCTACGCCGATACCGTGGCGCTCTACCAGGCACTGGGCGGCGGCTGGTGGAACCGCCCGGCGCAGGCCGATGCCCCGCCTGCTACGCCTGCACCGCTGGCGTCGCGCCAGGCAGGCGCACCGTAAAGCACGAGCCGCTGCCTTCGGCGCTGGTGACGGAGACCGCGCCGCCGTGCAGTTCGGCGGCCAGCCTGACGATGTAGAGCCCGACACCCGCACCTGCCGTACCGGCGACATTGCGGCCGCGCACGTAGCGGTCGAACACGTGCGCCAGGTCCGCCTTGGGAATGCCGATGCCGTGGTCCGATACGCTCACCACCACGGTGTCGCCGTCCTTCGATACTTCGACCGTGACCGGCGACCCCGGCGGCGAGTACTTGATGGCGTTGCCCACGAGGTTGTTGAAGGCCTGGAACAGCAGGCGCGAATCGCCGTGTATGACTTCGGGCGCGTCGACCCGCCATTGATCGATGATCTCCGCGGCCGGCGTGCTTTCCCGGTGCATGTCGCAGACCTCCTGCAGCAGCAGCCGCAGCGATATCTCAGAGCGCCGCGTCGCGCCCGGCGTGGCCGTATCGAGCATCTGCGCCGCGCCCAGCATGTCGTCGATCAGCGCCGTCATCTTCTTCACCGACGCGCGGATCCGCGCGCTGCGGTCAGCCAGTTGCTCCGCCGACAGCGGTGCCTTCATGTGGCTCAGCCGCTGCGCGTGGCCATCGATGACGGTCAGCGGCGTGCGGAACTCGTGCGACACCATCGACACGAAATTGCGCTGCAGCTCCGCCATGCGCCGCTCGTTGGCCAGCGTGGTTTCCAGCGTGCGTGCCTGCTCGGTCAGCGCCACCCGGCTTTGCGCCAGCGCAACGGTGTTCTCGCGGAACCGCTGCACGGCGCGCGCGATCTCCCCCACTTCATCGGGGCGTCCGGTCGACGGAATGTCGATGTTGGTCTCGTTGTCGGAGATCCGGTGCATGCGGTCGACCAGTTCCGCGATCGGATTGGTGACGGCCGAGACAAAGTAGAGCACGCCGGCGATCATCAGCAGCGTGGCCACGATGATGGCGTTCAGGATCAGGTCACGCGCCCGCCGGTAGGCCTGGGCTTCGCGCAGCGTAGCATCGTTTGCGCCGGCAACGTTGCGTTCGGTCAGCGTGGTCAGTGTGCCGTTTGCGAGCGTAAACGCGTGCCGCGACTCCTGGTAGTACAAGGCGATGGCTTCGGTCTTGTCGTCACGCTGGGCCAGTTCCAGCACGCGGTTGGCCAGTTCGCGATACGCGCGCCACTGCGTGGCGAACTGCGCGTAGAGCTCCAGCTCGCCGGCATCGTGCTCGATCTTTCCATAGCGGTCGTTCGCATCGGCAATGGTGCCGTCAAGCGTCGCGAGCTGCTGTTCGGTGCGGCGCCGGTCCCGCGCGCTGCGTGCCGTCAGCAGCTCGCCCTCGGTGGCGCGAAAGTCCGAGATGTCGTTGTTCAGGTCGCCCAGGATGCGGTTGCTCAGCAGCCAGCGACTGCTGATCTGCGCGGAAACGTTGTGAAAGCTGCTCAGACGGTCGATACTGAATACCCCAGCCCCACCACCAGCAGCAGGAACAGTACGAACACCAGTGGCAGCCGCACGCGCAGGCGCTTGAGCGATGCGAACGGCGCGGCGCCCTCCGTGGACGACGGCGTTCCGGTATCGCGGGTCAGGTTGAGCATGGAGAACTTTTCCAAATCGTTCGCTAATCTTCCGGCGCAGCCGGTCGTACCCACATTGCCATGTCCACGCTTTCCGACCGGTCTCCAAGGCAAATCCTGTGCATCGAGGACGATGCCGAAACCGCAACGCTGATTGCCGAGGAGCTCACGGAGCGCGGCTTTCGGGTGTCAGTTGCGCACAACGGCCAGGATGGCTTCGCGGCGGTCCTGCGCGACCCGCCCGACCTCGTGCTGTGCGATGTCAGCATGCCCGTCATGGACGGCTTCGCGCTGCTGACCCGCCTGCGTGCGCTGGCCCCCCGCTTCGCGGACATTCCCTTCGTGTTCCTGACGGCCCTGGCCCAGCGCGATGCCGAACTCAAGGGGCGGCGTCTGGGCGCTGACGACTACGTGACCAAGCCCGTCGATTTTGACATCCTTGAGAGCATTCTCGAAGCACGTTTGGCTCGCTCCGGAAAGATCCTGCATCGCGGCCTGCCACATGTTGTTTTGAGTGAACGGGAGATCGAAACGCTGTCGTGGTCGGCACGCGGGAAAACGTCGGCGGAGATCGCCACGATTCTCGGGCTGTCCAAGCGCACCGTCGATTTCCATATGGACAACGCCCGCGACAAGCTTGGGGTGGCTACACGCGTCGAAGCTGTGGTTCGAGCTGCCCGGGAAGGCCTGATCGATCCATGATCGTGCCAAGGTAATTCCAGAAAGCTCTGTTGCGCTGTGTTGATCACCGGACGCCAAAAAGTGAAGATCTCCGTTCACCTGGGAGTCTCTGCGCAGGGTAGGGCAGACGCGGCGAAAACCTCCGAACTTTATGAGGCTCGCATCACATGAGGTCTGGCGCAGCAAGGGGCGCACAGAGCGCCGGGAAGCGCGTAGCGTGTACTGACTCAAAGTCTGGAAAATCCTTGCCTGGCGCGGCTTCCAGGGGGGCCGTTCCGAATTTTCCAGACTTCGTTGAGGGTCTTTCCAGTTTTTGTTGCCACCGCGCGCCGGGTTGAGTAGCGCCGCCTCACCCCATCATCACAGGAACTTGAACAGGTTCATTTGCTGGATCTGCATGAACGATTGCTGCGCACCCTGCAGTGCCGTCTGACGCTGGTAGTACTCGGTGATGGCGGACGCGTAGTCCAGTTCGGTCAGGTCCGAGAGCGTCTTGGCGTTGCTCAGGTCGCGGTTCGATCCGATGGTGTCCAGCGCATCGAGTTCGTTCATGCGCGAGCCCACCGATGCACGCACCGTCAGCACGTTGTCCAGCGAGTTGTTGTTCTGGCGCAGGCCCGTGGCGATCACGTTCTGCAGGTTGGCCGCGGCCGTGGCCGGGCGGTGCCCGAGTCGATCGGCGTGCGCAGTGCGGTGATCACGTCCTTCAGGTTGGCGAACATGTCGGCGCCCGCCTGCTGGGCGGGCTGCATCGAGAACGTGTCGCCGGCGGCGGGCGTGCCCTTGATCGAGAACGACACGCCGGCCACGTTGATGGCACCGCCGTCAACGTAGTTCGTTGCCGCGCCAACCGGGTTGCCGGTGGTCAGGTCGTTGACCTGGTATTGCGTGACACCGGCGCCATTGACAGAGAATGTCACGCTGAGATTGTGGCCGTACAGCGCGTTGCTGGGGTCGGTGACCGAGATCGAGCTGAAGGTGCCCGTGCCGTTGTTGGCGCTGTTGCCCTTGATGACATAGCCCGCGTTGGCCGTCACCGACTGGAAGATCTCCGCGCCGTTGTTGCCGGCTTCCATCTGGCGGGCCACGTCCACCTGCAGCAGCTGGTGGCCGGTATCGCCCTGGTACGTGAGATTGCCGGCGGCGTCCGTCACGAACGGTGCGGAGCCGGTCTTCAGGCCGGCGAACAGGTAGTTGCCATTGCCGTCATCGGCGTTGGCCAGGCCCACCAGCTGGTCGTACTGGCCTTGCAGGGCGGTGGCCAGCGATGCACGGTCGTTGTCGCTCAACGTGCCGTTACCGGCGTTCACCAGCAGCGTCTTGACGTTCTGCAGCACGGTGGTCACCGTGGACAGCGAGTTTTCTTCCAGGCCCAGCGATGCGTTGGCCTGCTTGCGCGATGCCGTGTACTGGCCGTTCACGGCGACCGACTGCGACACGCCCAGGGCGCGGGTGGCCGCGACGGGGTCGTCCGACGGCGTCAGCACGCGGCGGCCGGTGGCCAGCTGCTGCTGCACGTGCAGCAGGTTGGACTGCTGGCTGTTCATCGAGGACAGGCCCTGGTGATACAGGGTGGAGGTTGCGACGCGCATGGCGTGATTCCTTCTATTCCGGTGTTGTCAGGGATGTCCGCGATCAGGCGATGCTGACCAGCGTGTCGAAGATCGTGCTGGCCGCCTGGATCACCTTGGCGTTGGCCTGGTACAACTGCTGGAACTTCAGCAGGTTCACGGTTTCCTCGTCCATGTTCACGCCCGACACCGACTGCTGGGCCGTGTAGATCTGGTCCGTGATGCTGTCCTGCGATGCCGACGCAATGTCGGCCGACTTGGCCTTGCTGCCCACGTCGTTGACCAGCTGGGCGTACGCGTCGTTGAAGCTCGACGTGCCGTTGATGGTCTTGGCCGTCTGCAGCTTGGCCAGCTTGAGCATGTTGCCGTTGTCCGCCACCGCACCCGTATTGTTCGACAGCGTGAACGTGTCGCCATTCTTCGGCGTGCCGTTCAGGCTGAACGTCATGTTGTTGAACGTGATGTCCGTACCCGTCGCCGTCGCGGTCACGGTCGGTGCCGGCACCAGCGGATTGCCGGTGACGGAATCCACGATCACGTAGGCGCCAGCCGTGTACGTGACCTTGACCGGATTGGTCATCAGCGAGAAGCCGGGGGCCACATTGGTCAGCGACGCCTTCACCGTGCCGGTGTTCTGCGTGCTGGCATCGGCGCGCGCCGGCGACGCCGCCGCGATCTTGGCCGGGTCGGTGATCAGCGATCCAAAGCCGGCTGCGGCGTTGCGCGTCGGCTGGATCTCGAACGAGTCGCCGCCGCCCATGGCCACGTTGACGCTGACCGAGAAGCCATCGGCGGCCAGTGCCATCGGATACGTCGCGGTGGCGCCGGGCTGGGTCGCCACGACCTTGTTGTCGGACTTGCGCAGCAGCGTGTAGTTGGTGCCGTCGAACTTCAGCGTGTAGTCGCTGGTCGTCAGGTTGCCCGCATTGGTGATCGTTGCCGTGGCCACGGCGTTCGACGTGTTCTTGCTGTTCGCGAAGGCAGTGGCCGAGCCCAGCGAGAAGACGTCGGTGCCGATGGCGCCGTTCAGGTCGATGCCGAGCTTGTGCTGGGCGTTGAACGTCTGGCCGATGGCCAGCGAAAGGCGGCCGATGGCGTTTTGCGCGGCGTCCAGGGAGTCGGTGCGGAAGCGCAGCAGGCCGCCGATCGAACCGCCCGTCACGGCGCCTTCCTCGGCTTCGACGGTGTTGCCGTTGGGCAGCGTGTAGGCAACGGTGGTACGGCTCGGATCGGCCGACGACGGCACCGCCTTGATGTCGTACGAATCGCTGCCCATCACCAGCGGCTGGCCGTTGCCGATGAACACGTTGTACGTGCCGCCGTCCTGCACCACCACCTTGGCGCCCACCAGTTCGGTCAGCTTGGCCACGGCCTGGTCTCGCTGGTCGAGCAGGTCGTTGGGCGGCTGGCCGCCGGCGGAGGCGGTCATGCGCGAGATTTCCTTGTTCAGGCTGGCGATCTGCTTGGTGTAGTCGTTCACCTGCGTGACCGACGACTGCAGCTGGGTGTTGATGCCGTTCTGCAATTGCTTGAAGTAGTCGCTCGACGACTTGATCTGGCCCGCCAGCGCCTGCGCCGACGAGATCATGCCCTGGCGCGTGGCCGGGTCTGCCGGCGTGTCCGACACTGCCTGCACCGATGCGAAGAATTTCTGCATCAGCGGGGCCAGGCCGCCTTTTTCGTCGGCCAGCAGGTTGTCGATCTGGCGGATCTGGTCCGAGTACGTCGACAGGTCGTAGCTGGCCGAGGTGGCGCCGCGCAGCTGGCCGGTCAGGAAACCGTCATACACGCGCTGCACGGTGATCGTGTTGGAGCCCTGGCCGTAGAAGCCCGAACCCGTGGCCTGGCCACCGGCCGAGGCAATGATCGTGTTCTGGCGCGTATAGCCCGCCGTGGCCGCGTTGCTGAAGTTGTGGCCGACCGTGGTAAGCCCGTTCTGGGCGACGTTCAGGCCCGACAGACCGATATTAAACAGAGACATGTTTGTCTGACTCCGGATCGAATGGCTAGCCAGCGGCAAACGGCCGACGGCGGTGGATGTGTTGGTTATCGGCCGAAATGCGGCGCGACTTTAGCGTCGCAATGCCCTGAAATATAGGCGCATTGTGAGCGATCACTCTCAGCAGAATCAAATGCAGAAGCGCAAACAGCGCGACCGCTGGACGGTCACGCTGGATGGAATACATGGTGGCGGTGTGTGCTTTGCGCATCACCGCCCCGGGGCTCAGGTCGAGACTTTCTTCATGATCCGCACGAGCTTCTCGCCGTAGGCCGGATCGGTCGCGTATCCCGCGCGCTGCAGGCCGTGGGCGGCTTCCTCGGCGTTCGAGGCGGTCGCGACGGCGGCATAGCGCGGGTTGTTGCTGATCAGCTTCGCGTAGTCGTTGCAGGCTTCCTCGTACGACCCGTAGGCGCGGAACTTCGCGCGCACCTTCTGCGGCTGGCCGTCGATGTATTCGGTGGTCGTGATCTCGGTGGTCGGTCCCTTCCAGTTGGCGCCTGCCTTGATGCCGAACACGTTGAAGGAGGTAGAGCCATCGGGATTGCGGATCTCGCGGCGGCCCCAGCCCGATTCCAGCGCGGCCTGCCCGACGATCAGCTTGGCCGGCACGCCAGAGGCGCGCGACGCCGCCATCGCCGGCTCGGCCATGCGGTTGACGAAGTTGCTGATGTGTTCCGGCGAATCGTCCGGCAGCTGGCCAAGCTGCGCCTGGCCATTGCCCTGCCAGTCGGCCTGGCCCTGGTACTGGCGCAGGCCGGCGGTGGGGTTCCACGTCGATCCCTGCAGCGTGGTGCCGATCGGCGGCGGGCCATCGGCATCGGTGGCGCCCCGGCTGTCGAGCAGTTGCGCCATCTGCGCATCGCGCGCGCTGGCGCCGGTAATGCCGCCAGCGGCGTTCATGCCGGCCGGCAGTTGCGTGCCCGTGGCGCGGGCCAGCTGGCGGATCATCACATCGGCCAGGCCGATGCCGCGCGACGACAGCTGCTGCGACATCTGCTGGTCCATCATCGACATGTAGAGCTTGGTCTGCTCGTTGTCGAACAGGCCATCGGACGGCGTGGCGTCGCGCATGCTCTTGAGCACCATCTGCGTGAACACGGCTTCGAACTGCTTGGCGGCGGCCTGCAGCGTGTTCGAATTGTTGCCAGCGCGGGCCTGGTTCTTGAGCGATTCGAACCCCTGGGTATCCAGGGCGAAGCGCTGCGAGATATCGGCCTGGCCGCCCAGCGCGTTAGCCGTCGACATCAGATGATCTCCAGTTCGGCGCGCAGCGCGCCAGCCGAGCGCATGGCTTCCAGGATGGTCTGCAGGTCGGCCGGCGTGGCGCCCAGGGCGTTCAGGCCCTTGACCACAGCCGCCAGCGACGCACCCGCCTTCACGATCTGCAGCGAACCGCCGTCACGCTTGAGGTCGATCTGCGAGACCGGCGCCACCACGGTCTGGCCCTGGCTGAACGGTGCCGGCTGGCTGATCACCGGCTGCGTATTGATGACCACCGACAGGTTGCCGTGGGCAATCGCGCAGTCTTCCACGGTCACAGCCTGGTTCATCACTATCGAACCGGTGCGGGCGTTCAGGATGACCTTGGCGGCGGCCTTGGCCGGCGTCACGTCGATGTTTTCGATGCGCGCCATGAAGCCCACGCGTGCGCTGGACCCCTGGGGCGTGCGAACCTGCACCACGCGGCCGTCCATCGCGGCGGCGGTGCCCGGGCCCAGGTTGCGGTTGATCGCCTCGACCACGCGTTCGGCGGTGCCGAAGTCGGTGTCCTTCAGCTCCAGGTTCATGAAGCCGTTCTCGGGCTGGAACGATGCCACGGCGCGTTCGACGATCGCGCCGTTGGCGATGCGGCCCACGGCCAGCTGGTTGATCTGTACCTTGCTGCCGTTGGCCGACGCACCCGCGCCGCCCACCAGCATGTTGCCCTGGGCGATGGCGTACACGTTGCCGTCGGCGCCCTTGAGCGGCGTCATCAGCAAGGTGCCGCCGCGCAGGCTCTTGGCGTTACCCATCGACGACACCACCACGTCCATCTGGCTGCCGGGCTGTGCAAAGGCCGGCAGCGTGGCGGTCACCATCACGGCGGCCACGTTCTTGAGCTGCATGTTCTTGCCGGCGGGCAGCGTGATGCCCAGCTGCGACAGCATGTTGCTCAAGCTCTGCGTGGTGAACGGCGTCTGCATGGTCTGGTCGCCGGTGTTGTCCAGGCCCACGACCAGGCCGTAGCCGACCAGCGGGTTGTCGCGCACGCCCTGGAACGTCGCCAGGTTCTTCAGGCGTTCCGCATGCGCGGCACCCGCGCCCAGACCCAGCGCGATCAGGAGCAAGAGCAGCAGGCAGGCAAAAGAGACCGCGCGACCTGAGCGGGAAAGACGGCCGGGCGGGTTGCCAAAATACGAGCCTGGCTTTTGAAGAGGCATCGGAGGCAGAAACATGGCGGGATCAGTACGGTAAGACATTGAGGAAGAAGCGCTGCAGCCAGCCCATGTTCTGCGCCTCATCGATATACCCTTCGCGGTGTATTCGATGCGCGCATCCGCCACCTGGGTGGACGGCACTGCGTTGTCGCCGGTAATCGTGCGCGGATTGACCACGCCCGAGAAGCGAATGAACTCCGCGCCCTGGTTGATGGCCATCTGCTTTTCGCCGGACACCACCAGGTTGCTGTTGGGCAGCACCTCGATCACCGTGACGGTGATGGTGCCGTTGAAGGTGTTGGCGGCGCTGGCGCCACCCCTGCCTTCAGCGAGTTGGCGCCGTTGATGTCGGCGTTCTGGCTCGTGCCGAACAGCCCGCCCAGCGCACGCGGCACCGCATTGAACGCCAGCGCGGTGCTGCCGGTGCGGTTGGCGTTGGTGGCGGAGTTCTTGCTCGCGTTGACGTTCTCGCTGATCACGATCGTGAGAATGTCGCCAACGTTACGCGGCCGCCGATCCTCGAACAGCGGATTTCCCGCGTACGAGGATGCGTAGATCGAGCCCGTGGCAGGCGCCATCGCGCGCGGCTCGGCGCGCGCGGTGGTGGGCATCTGCACAAGCGGCTCCTTGGGCATCATCGCGCAGCCGCCGTTTGCCAGCGCGGCCAGGCCGACGATGACATGGAGTGCGATTGCGCGGATGCGATACTGCGTGGCGGCCATGGTCATTCCCGTTCTTAGCCCATCTGCGTCAGGCGCTGCAGCATCTGGTCCGACGTCTGCACCGCCTTGCTGTTGATTTCGTAAGCGCGCTGGGTCTGGATCATGCTGACCAGTTCTTCCACCACGTTCACGTTCGACGCTTCGACGTAGTTGTTCTGCAGCGTACCGGCGCCGTTCAGGCCCGGCACCGAGGTGTTCGGCGCGCCCGATGCATCGGTCTGCACGTACAGGTTCTCGCCCAGGCTTTCCAGGCCGGCCGGGTTCGGGAACGTGGCGAGCTGGATCTGGCCCACGGTGGCGGCGTTGGTCGAACCCGGCTGCATCACGGTCACCGTGCCGTCGCGGGCGATGTTCACCGACGTGTAATTGGCCGGCAGCGTGATGGCGGGGTTCAGCACGAAGCCGCTGGACGTGACCAGTTGGCCGTTCGGGTCCACCTGAAACGAACCGTCACGCGTGTACGAGGTGGTGCCGTCCGGCATCGTCACCTGGAAGAAGCCCTGGCCGATGATGGCCACGTCGCGCGAGTTGCCCGTTTGCGTCGGGTTGCCTTGCGTGTGGATGCGTTCCGTGGCCACGGGGCGCACGCCGGTACCCAGCTGCATGCCCGACGGCAGCACGGTCTGGTCCGACGACAGCGCGCCGGGCTGGCGGATCGTCTGGTACATCAGTTCCTCGAACACCGCGCGGCTGCGCTTGAAGCCCGTGGTCGACACGTTGGCCAGGTTGTTCGAGATCACGTCCATCTGCGTCTGCTGCGCATCGAGGCCGGTCTTGGCGATCCAGAGAGAGCGAATCATGGAGTTGTCCTGGTTCGAAAGTTCGTTGTGCGTGCGATCGGTGCCGCGCGCGTCATCAGTTGTTCGACAGCAGCGAGTTGGCCCGCTGGTCGTTGGTATCGGCGCCGGTGATCATCTTCATCTGCATCTCGAAGCGGCGCGCGTTGGCGATCATGTCCACCATGGCCTCGACCGGGTTGACATTGCTGCCTTCGATTGCGCCCGAGATCACGCGGACATTGGGGTCCTGCTGCAGCGCGTCCACGCCGGGACGCAGGCGGAAGTAGCCGTCGTCGCCGCGCGCCAGCCCTTCGGGCGGCGGCGTGACCACGCGCAGCTTGCCCACCTGGGCCAGGCCGTTGGCGGCCTCGCCCGGGCCGCGCGCCACCACGCTGCCGTCGGTGCCGATCGACACGGTGGAACCGGGCGGCACGGCGATCGGGCCGCCGTCGCCCAGCACGGGCCGTCCGGCCGACGTTTGCAGTTGGCCGTCGGCCGACACCTGCAGCGAGCCCGCGCGGGTGTACGCCTCGGAACCGTCAGGCATCTGCACCGCCAGCCAGCCGTTGCCCTGCAGCGCCACGTCGAGATCGCGGCCGGTGTAGGTCAGCGGGCCGGCCTTCATGTCGGCGCCGGGCGTGGACGCCAGCGTGAACGCCCGCGTCTGCGTTTCCTGGCCCTGCACCGGGACGGCCCGGTACAGGTTCACCTGAGCCTTGAAAGCGGGCGTCGAGGCGTTGGCCAGGTTGTTCGATACCGCGGCCTGCTGGTCGAGTATCTGCTTGGCGCCCGACAGGGCGGTGTAGAGCATGCGGTCCATGGCGAGTGCTTTGGCCTATGCGTCGGTCAGATGTTCACCAGGGTCTGCAGGACGGTGTCCTGCGCCTTGATGGTCTGCGCGTTGGCCTGGTAGTTGCGCTGCGCCACGATCAGGTTCACCAGCTGGCCGGACAGGTCGACGTTCGACTCTTCCACGGCATTCGACTTCAGCGTACCCATCGCGCCGCCTGCCGTGCCCAGCAGTTCCTGGCCCGACGCGCCGGTGGCCGACCACACGTTGTCGCCTTCCGGCTTCAGGCCTTCGACGTTGCCGAACGATGCCATGGCGATCTGGCCCAGCGACATCGTCTGCTCGTTCGAGTACGAACCCAGGATCGTGCCGTCTTCCTGCACCGAGAAGCCCACCAGCGCGCCCGACGTATAGCCGTTCTGCACGATGCTCTTCGGGTCGTTGTCGGCGCCGAACTGCGTGGTGCCGGTCAGGTTCAGCTGGGCGGTCATGGCGGCGGCGCCGTTGCTGGCCGGCAGCGTGATGGTCGGCATCGCGGCGGCCGTCGGTGCGCGCAGCGCGCCGTTGGCGTCGAACGACAGCGTGACCGTCTGCAGGACGTTGCCGGCGGAATCGGTGACGTTCATCGACCAGTCATTGCCACCGAACGCGTTGGTCGGTGCCGGGGCAACCGGCGGGCCGGCCACGACCGACTTGCCGAAGTAGGCGGTCAGCTGCTGCTTGTTGCCCAGCGAATCGAACACGGTCATCGCCGTGCTGTAGCTGAACATCGACGAGTCCGGCGTCACCGGCGGCGTGGCGGCCGGGTTGCTGGCGAACACGTTGGTCGGCACCTTGCTGCGCGAATCGATCTGGAACTGGGCGGCGATGTTCGTGGTGGCCTTCGGCGGCATCTGCGCGTTGCTGATCACGATCGGCTGCGGTGCCACGCCACCGGCGGTGGCGCCCGCCGGGTAGCCCGTTACCTGCAGGCCGGTGGCGTTCACCAGGCGGCCGTCGTCCAGGCGGTTGAGCTGGCCGTTACGCGAATAGAACACCTGGCCGTCGGCGTTGGTCAGGCGAAAGAAGCCTTTGCCGTTGCTGATGGCCACGTCGAGGTTGCGGCCCGACGTCGAGATGTTGCCGTTGGTGAACGATTGCACCACGGCGTTCACGCGCGTGCCCAGGCCGATCTTCGAGCCTGCGTACACGTCCGCGAACTGCGCGGTCGATTGCTTGAAGCCAACCGTGTTGGCGTTGGCGATGTTGTTACCGATCACGTCCAGGTTGGACGCCGCGGCGTTGAGGCCGCTTACCCCTTGACCAAACCCATGATGTTTCCCCTAAGTAGGCTGTCGTTCGTGAAATGCCCGCGCGTATGCCCGGACCGGGTGATTCGTTATCAGGAAATACGGCGCACGTCGTCGACGTTGGCCTTCTTGCCATCGCCAAGTTCGACCAGCACGCCCGAGCTGTCGCCGCTGATGGCCTGTACCTTGCCGTAGACCAGCGCGATCGGCGTCACGTCCTTGCCGTTGGCGGTGGCGGCCACCTTGAAGGTGTAGTCGCCGTCTGCCACCGCGTTGCCCTGGTCGTTCTTGCCGTCCCAGGCGATGTCGTGCACGCCTGCGGTCTGGCCCTTCATGTCGATGTTGCGCACCACGTTGCCGTTCTTGTCCAGCACCTGCACGGTCACGCTGTCGGCCGTCGACGGCACGTCCACGCCGATCTTGCCGGCCACGCCATCGGTCACGCTCACGGCGGAGCCCGGCACCATCACGGTCTTGCCGATCAGGGCGGCGGAGTCCATGGCGCGGCTGGCGGCGGTCTGCGTCAGCAGTTGCGTCATGGTTTCGTTCATGGTCTGCAGGCCGCTCACGGTGCTGATCTGCGCCAGCTGCGAGGTCAGCTGCGCGTTGTCCATCGGATTGAGCGGATCCTGGTTGTTCATCTGGGTAACCAGCATCTTCAGGAAGTTGCTCTGCAGGTCGGCTGCGCTGGCGCTGCCGCTTTGCAGGGCCTGGTTCACACCAGAGTTGGCGGTGCTATTGCCTACGGAAGAAGTCGTTGCCATGGTTGTACGTTGATTCCGGGAGAGATTGCGTTGCGGGACGGTGTCGGGACTGTTGCCGTTACTGACCGATCGTCAGCGTCTTGAGCATCATGTTCTTGGCGGTGTTCAGCACCTCCACGTTGGCCTGGTACGAACGCGACGCCGAGATCATGTTGACCATCTCTTCCACCGGGTTCACGTTGGGCATCGTCACGTAGCCGTTGGCGTCGGCCAGCGGATGCGTGGGGTTGTGGATCATCCGGGCCGGCGCGGTGTCTTCCATCACGCCGGCCACCTGCACGCCGCCCACGTCGGTCTGGCCGGGCGTGGGCGCCATCTCGAAGATCACCTGCTTGGCGCGGTACGGCTGGCCGTTCGGCGCCACGGCGCTGTCGGCGTTGGCCAGGTTCGACGCCGTCACGTTCATGCGCTGCGACTGCGCGGCCATGGCCGAGCCGGCCACGTCGAAATGTTCATGGAAGCCATGGTGTCTCTCCGTTACTGCTGGATGGCCGAAAGCATCGTCTTGATCTTCGAGCTCATCACGGTCAGGCCCGCTTCGTAGTGCACCGTGTTGTCGGCAAACGCCACGCGCTCGGTGTCCATTTCCACGGTGTTGCCGTCGATGCTCGACTGCAGCGGGATGCGGTACTGCAGGTCGCGGTCGCTGTTGCTCATGGCCGGGGCCTGCGCGGGCAGGTGGCGCGCGGACGTGGTGGACAGCGACACGCCGTCGCGCTGCTGGTTGCCGCGTTCCACCGACTGCGCCAGCGTGCTGGCGAAGTCGAAGTCGCGTGCCTTGTAGCCCGGCGTGTCCGCGTGGGCGATGTTGGAGGCGATAACGCCTTGCCGCTGGGTCCGCAGGCTCAGTGCTTCCTGCTGGAAGCGGAACGCCGCATCGAGTCTGTCCATGATGTCTGCCTTTCCTGCAATGGCTTCATTTCGGGGAGAGAGCTGCCGTAGACCTGGGTATACCTGTCGCATACGCCCGGCCGGGCTTCTTCAGGGTTGCCATCTTAGGGGCCGGGTTGTCACGCCAATCGTCTGAATAGGGACGAGAAACCTGCGCATTTCCGGTTCGGCTTCTCGCGCGAGCCTGCCTAAAATGGCTCCCACTGACTGGCATGGCCGGACACCGATTTGCGGTGCCGGCCGCGCCCCGCAAGGCGCTCCGGTCAGCGCGGCACGCGCTCCATTCACGGTGGGCACGCGGCGCGCAACGTTTACCGATGTTCAACTGTTGTGCGACGGCATCGCACGCCGGACGGGTATACGCGGTACGCCGCGCCCACGCACCCCGGCCCCCGCTGCCGTCCCCATCCTTGCTGGGATGACCCTATGACTTTCCATCGACAGGCCGTCGCGCTGATGGCACTGGCCGGCATTGCGCTGGCCGGCCCGGCGTCGGCCACGGCCCAGGTCACGCCAGTGGCGCCCCCGGGCGCCGCCCGCGTGCAGGCCGCCCAGAACCCCTTTGCCAACGACGACCCCGCGCGGGTCGCCGTCGAACAGTTCCTGCTGCGCCAGTCCATCGGGCTGCCGGGCAAGGTCAGCGTGCAGGTGGTGCCGCCGTCCGGCGGCCGCGCACCGGAATGCGTGGACCCCGAACCGTTCCTGCCGGCCGGCGCCGCGCCATACGGGCGTGTAAACGTGGGATTGCGCTGCGGCGGCGAACGCCCCTGGACGCGCTATATGCAAGCCCGTGTGTCAGTGCTGACTGACTACTACGTGGCCGCCCGCTCCATGGGCCCCGGCGAGACCATCACCACGGCCGACCTGGAGTTGCGCCAGGGCGACCTGGGTGCGCTGCCGCGCGCGGTGGTGACGGATCCGGCGCAGATCGACGGTTCGGTCGTGGCCAACCGCATCGCAGCCGGATCGCCCCTGCGCACCGACCTGATCAAACGCCCGATCGCCGTGAAGTCGGGCCAGACCGTCAACGTGACCGTAGTGGGCGACGCCTTCCAGCTGACCAGCGAAGGCAAGGTGCTGACCGATGCGGCCACCGGCAATGCCGTGCAGGTGCGGCTGCGCAATGGCCAGGTGGTGAGCGGCGTGGTGAAGAGCGGCGATACGGTCGTGCTCCAGCAATAGGCCGTAAAGCAGCTTTCGCATCACTTTGTTTGCAGTTTTCGCAGTAACGGGAAGTTAGTCATCACACGCGCTGGGATCCCCGAAACAGCAGGCAGCAGCAAGCCGCATCAACCGGCGCAGGCAGACCGTGCGAGAATGCCGGGCACCTGCTCCGGGATCGACCAGAAAACACAGGAATCCGGCGGCAAACAGCCTAAAGTTTCCGGTGGCCAGGTCGATAACTCAGAGGAACCCAGCAAGGATTTCACCGTGAAGATCAACAACTCCACTCCGTCCCGGCCCGCCGACACTGCGGCTACCGAAGGCAACGCCCGTGCGGGCGCCAACGGTGCCACGTCTACGGATCCCTCCGCCCTGACCGGCGTGCGCGTCAGCCCGCTGGCCGCACAGGTACGCGACATTGGCGCGCGCCTGATGCAGGACAGCGACAGCGATATCGACGCCGCCAAGGTAGCGGAAGTCCGTCAGGCCATTGCGGAAGGCCGGATCAAGATCGATCCCAGCAAGATCGCCGATGGCCTGCTCGCCTCATTGCATGAGCTGGGCCAGGGCGGCAGCCAATCCTGAACCTGACATGAGCCAAGCAGCGCTGATCCAGTCCCTTTCGGTTGAAGCCAACGCCATTGCCGCTTTCGGGCGCGCCCTTTCCGAAGAGCGCGACGCCATCAAGCGGCAGGATTTCCAGGCACTGAGCGACCTGCTCAACAAGAAGATGGAACTGGCTCAGGCGCTGACACGCGCCTCGGCCACGCGCGAGGCGCAGATGATCGCGCTTGGCCTGCGCATCGGTGACGGCGGCCTGCTGGTCGGCCGCGAAGTCGAACCGGCCGTGGCCGAAGCGTGGCGCAAGGTGGTGTTCTTCGCCCACAAGGCCAAGGACGCCAACGACCTGAATGGCGCCATCGTCAACGCCCACCTGGAGTTCACCCAGGAAGCGATCCAGGTGCTGCGCCAGGGCGGCATGGCACCCAACGAGATGTACGGCCGCGACGGCAAGTCGCAGGCAGCTGCCAGCGGCGTAAGCCTGGCGGCAGGCTGAAGCGCCACATCGCGCCGGCGGGCGCGTCAGAGCCGGCCTACGTCAGGCTCGGCCATTGCCTGATCGCGAACGACGGGCAACCTCCCTACATTGACACTGAGCCACCCGCTGTCGCCTGGCAGGCGCAGCGGTGTGACGTCCGGTAACCAAAACAATGTCCGGAGGTAAAGCCATGTCATTCCTGCTCTATGTAATCGGTCTCGCGGTGCTGGTAGCCGGCATCGCCTGGGGGCTCTCGGTGGCCGGTGTCGCGCATGTCTATATCGGCATCGCCTGCGTGATCGTGCTCGGCATCGGCATCATGTCGGCCGTGTCGCGCACCCGCACCAAAGATCCGTCCTGATTGCCGCGGCTGGCCGACACCGCCGTGGATCTCGATCGAGCAACGCCGGGCCTGGCCCGGCCGCCCCAGCCGCAGAATGTAAACATTGCGGAACATGGGCCCCGCTCTATACACTCGAAGCGTTCAGATCTCCGCACGGTGATCGCCGCCATGTTCGAGGCACTGCGAAAAACAACCAGCGCGCTGTTAGACCCCGACAGACGATTCCGGCAGGCCCGCATCTTCCACGCCACGCGCGTGGCGCTGGCCTTGCTGGTGTCGATTGCGCTGACCACCGGCATCAACATTCCCCACGGCGAATGGGCCACCATCACCGTGCTGGTGGTGATCGGCGGGCTGCAGCACCATGGGAATATCCGCCGCCGGGCCGCCGAACGTGGGGCCGGCACGGTGATCGGCGCGCTGATCGGCCTGTTCCTGATCATCCAGGAAAACTATTTCGGCATTCCCAGCCTGACGTGGGGCCTGATGGCCGTCATCTGCGGCTACTGCGCCTACCACGCCGTGGGCAAGGGCGGATATATCGCCCTGCTGGCGGCCGTCACTGTGGTCATTACGGCGGGACACGGCAACCAGGACGTCTATGACGCGCTGTGGCGCACCATCGATGTGCTGATCGGCACCGCCATCGCACTGGTCTTTTCGTTTGCCTTGCCGGCGTATGCGTCATATTCGTGGCGGTTCAAGCTGGCCAGCCTGTTGCGCGCCTGCGCGGCGGTGCATGCCAAGATCGAACGCGGCCAGCGCGACGAGAACGAGCGGCAGCAGGATATGATGAAGCTGTCGGGCCTGCTGGTGCAGATGCGCAGCCTGATACCCTCGGTCTCCAAGGAGACCAAGGTCTCCACGGCCGATCTGGAGGAAGTGCAACACAGCGCGCGCGTCTGCATCAGCGCGCTGGAAATGCTGGCCGCCATCGACCCCGACGCCACCGAGGAAAGCAGCGAGGAACGCAATATCCGCGATCTGCTGCTGGAAATGGCGTCCGCGCTGGAGGCGGGCGACGAGACGATGGTGCATCAACACGCGTCGCTGCCGTCGCCGCACCCCGACGATCCGTCGATCGGGCACAGTTCCCATGTCTTCCTGACCTTGCAGCTATCGGCCGAACTGGCCCATCTGCGCGATCACCTGTCGCAGATGGCTGCGCAAACCCGCTTTCCGTATGGGGGCCGCTGAACGGCTGCTCGACCCCCGCATTCGCCTGGTGCTGCGGCATCCTGGCCGGTTCCTGCTCGATGCGCTGGTCCACTTTCGTGCCAACCAGGGCCTGCTGCTGGCTGGCGCCGTGGCCTATTACGCGCTGCTATCCATCGTGCCGCTGCTGATCCTGATGCTGATCGGGCTGTCTCAGCTGGTGGACCCCGTTGAATTGCTCGAGACCCTGGAGCGCTACCTGGAATGGCTGCTACCGGGACAATCTCATGCCCTGGTCACCGAACTGGCGCGATTTCTCAACAATCGGGGGTCATTGGCTGGGTGCTGGGCATCACGATGATCTTCTTCAGCTCGCTGGCGTTCACGGTGCTGGAGAACGCCATGTCGGTGATCTTCATCCACCGGGTGGCCATCCGGCGGCGTCATTTCCTGGTGTCCGCGATCCTGCCCTACTGCTACATCCTCGTGCTCAGCGTCGGGCTGCTGATCGTGACCGTGGTGGCGGGCGGGCTGCAGACCATCGGCGAACGGCATCTCGAGGTACTGGGCCACGACTGGTCACTGGGCCGCCTGTCGGGCTGGCTGCTGTACGGCCTGGGCTTCATGGGCGAGATCCTGCTGCTGACATCGATCTACCTGGTGATGCCGGTCGGGCGGCTGTCGGTGCGCCATGCGTTGGCCGGCGCGGTCTTCGCAGCGGTGCTGTGGGAAATCTCGCGCCATGTGCTGGTCTGGTACTTTTCGACACTTTCCCAGGTCGGCAAGGTCTATGGGTCATTGACCACGGCCATCGTCGTGCTGCTGAGCCTGGAGATCGCCGCCACGCTGCTGCTGTTCGGCGCGCAGATCATCGCCGACTTTGAACGCGGCGGCGAGCCGCCCCGCCCTGCCGCCAATGCCGACGGCTTCCATACCTGAGCCCCGGTTGGCCCCTGCGGTCTAAGTTGTTTATAGATCACACATGCAGGCCAAATACCCGAGCGCGCTACTCCAACTCTTCTATAAGACATAAGAATCGGGAATTTTGTACATTCCCGATTCCGTCCTAGATTGATGCAGTTGGACGATATTGCGCGCGGAAGCGAGAGAGTTGCACAAAGCGGCGTTGAATGCCGCTGCATACAGCACACAAATTTCACATGAAGGATCGTACCTCCGCCATGCAAAATCAGGCAAAATTCGATTCTTGCCCCGCACCGCGACCCGGGCGTGGCATTTCCCAACCCGAATTTGATGCGAGATAAGCGATGAGCAACCAGCAGCCCACCATCATCTACACCCTAACCGACGAAGCTCCGCTGCTGGCCACCAGTGCCTTCCTGCCCATCATCCGCACGTTCACCGGCCCGGCCGGCGTGAACGTCGAAACCAGCGACATTTCGGTGGCTGGCCGTATCCTGGGCGAATTCCCCGAATTCCTGACCGAAGAACAGCGCGTGCCGGACAACCTGGCCGAACTGGGCCGCCTGACGCAGAACCCGGACACCAACATCATCAAGCTGCCGAACATCAGCGCGTCGGTGTTCCAGCTTGTCAGCGCGATCAAGGAACTGCAGTCGAAGGGCTACAAGATCCCCGACTTCCCCGAAGATCCGAAGACCG
Source organism: Cupriavidus sp. EM10 (assembly GCF_018729255.1). Taxonomy (NCBI): domain Bacteria; kingdom Pseudomonadati; phylum Pseudomonadota; class Betaproteobacteria; order Burkholderiales; family Burkholderiaceae; genus Cupriavidus; species Cupriavidus sp. EM10. The sequence continues at coordinate 1,546,070 of NZ_CP076061.1, read as the reverse complement.
ACGAAGAAAAGGCCATCCAGAAGCGCTACTCGAAGTGCCTGGGCAGCGCCGTGAACCCCGTGCTGCGCGAAGGCAATTCCGACCGCCGCGCACCGGCCGCCGTCAAGAACTACGCCCGCAAGCACCCGCACAGCATGGGCGAGTGGAGCATGGCCTCGCGCACGCACGTGGCCCACATGAAGCACGGCGACTTCTATCACGGCGAAAAGTCGATCACGCTGGATCGCGCGCGTGAAGTCCGCATGGAACTGCTGACCAAGAGCGGCAAGACCATCGTGCTGAAGCCGAAGGTTGCGCTGCAGGACGGCGAGGTCATCGACAGCATGTTCATGAGCAAGAAGGCGCTGCTGGCCTTCTACGAAGACCAGATGGAAGACGCGCGCAAGACTGGCGTCATGCTGAGCCTGCACGTCAAGGCGACGATGATGAAGGTGTCGCACCCCATCGTGTTCGGCCACGCCGTCAAGGTCTTCTACAAGGACGCGTTCGCCAAGCACCAGAAGCTGTTCGACGAACTGGGCGTGAACGTCAACAACGGCCTGGTGGACCTGTACACCAAGATCGAGGCGCTGCCCGAGTCGAAGAAGGAAGAAGTCATCCGCGACATGCACGCCTGCCACGAACATCGCCCGGAACTGGCGATGGTGGATTCGGCCAAGGGCATCTCGAACCTGCACGCGCCGAACGACGTGATCGTCGACGCGTCGATGCCGGCCATGATCCGTATCGGCGGCAAGATGTGGGGCGCCGACGGCCGCACCAAGGACACCAAGTGCCTGATCCCGGAATCGACGTTCGCCCGCATCTATCAGGAAATCATCAACTTCTGCAAGACCAACGGCGCATTCGACCCGGTGACCATGGGCACGGTGCCGAACGTCGGCCTGATGGCGCAGAAGGCTGAAGAGTACGGTTCGCACGACAAGACCTTCGAGATCGCCGAGGACGGCGAAGCCCGCATCGTCGACAACGCCACCGGCGAAGTGCTGTCGGCGCTGACGCAGCAGGTCGAGCAGGGCGACATCTGGCGCATGTGCCAGGTCAAGGACGCACCGATCCGTGACTGGGTGAAGCTGGCCGTCACGCGCGCCCGCAACTCGGGCATGCCGGCCGTGTTCTGGCTGGACCCGTACCGTCCGCACGAGGCCGAGCTGATCAAGAAGGTGGAAACCTACCTGAAGGACTACGACACCAACGGCCTGGACATCCAGATCATGTCGCAGGTGCGCGCCATGCGCTACACGCTGGAACGCGTGATCCGCGGTCTGGACACCATCTCGGTGACCGGCAACATCCTGCGCGACTACCTGACCGACCTGTTCCCGATCATGGAACTGGGCACCAGCGCCAAGATGCTGTCGATCGTGCCGCTGATGGCCGGTGGCGGCATGTACGAAACGGGCGCGGGCGGTTCGGCACCGAAGCACGTGCAGCAGCTGGTGGAAGAGAACCACCTGCGCTGGGATTCGCTGGGCGAGTTCCTGGCCCTGGCGGTGTCGCTGGAAGAACTGGGCATCAAGTCGGGCAACAACCGTGCCAAGGTGCTGGCCAGGACGCTGGACGCCGCAACCGGCAAGCTGCTGGACAACGCCAAGAGCCCGTCGCCGAAGACCGGCCAGCTCGACAACCGCGGCAGCCAGTTCTACCTGGCCATGTACTGGGCCCAGGAACTGGCCGCGCAGACCGAAGACGCCGACCTGGCGAAGACGTTCGCGCCGCTGGCCAAGACGCTGACGGAAAACGAGAAGACCATCATCGGCGAACTGGGCGACGTCCAGGGCAAGCCGGTGGACATCGGTGGCTACTACAAGCCGGACGAAGCCAAGCTCGAAGCCATCATGCGCCCGAGCAAGACGCTGAACGCCGCACTGGAAGCCGTGAAGGCCTGAGCGCGCGACAGGCCTTCTTGCGGGCTGCCCCGGCAGTCCGCATGACACGCCGGCACCATGCAAGACGCCCCGTGGCAGCGATGCCCCGGGGCGTTTGTTCGTCTGGCTCGTTGCCCTGGCGTCGGCGGCGGGGGCTCGGAGGCGCCCGCTACTTGAAGGTCGTTGTCCAGTACGCGCGGATCTGCTTCACCACGGGCTCCGGCAGCGCCACGTAGTTCTCGGCCGATGCATCGGCCTGCCCTTCCATCAGTGCCCACTGGAAAAACGCCAGCGCATCGCGCGTGGCGGCCGGCGTGCCGGGGCCGCGCGGCATCAGCACGAACACGGTGCCGGTGATGGGCCAGACCGCCTGGCCCGGCGGATTGGTCAGCACCTGGTAGAAGTCCTGCTGGGGATTCCAATCCGCCGCGGCGGCCGCCGCGCTGAACGACTCGCGCGATGGCAGCACGTACTGGCCGTCACGGTTCTGCACCGAGGCATAGGGCAACTTGCGCTGCAGCGCATAGGTCAGTTCGACATAGCCCAGCGCGCCCTTGATGTTCCGGATGTAGACCGCGACACCATCGTTGCCACTGGCGCCCATGCCGACCGGCCACTTCACGGTTGTGCCGGCGCCCACTGCGCCCTGCCATTCCGGGCTGACCTTGGAGAGGAAGTCGGTCCAGTTGAACGTGGTGCCCGAGCTGTCGCTGCGATGAACGACGGTGATGGCCATGTCGGGCAGCGGCACGCCGGGATTGACCGCCTGGATGCCCGGGTCATTCCACTTGACGATGCGCCCCTGGAAAATCGCCGCCAGCAGCGGGCCGGTCAGGCGCAACTGCCCAGGCGCGATGCCGGGCAGGTTCAGCACCGGCACGACGCCGCCCACCACGATCGGAAACTGCGCCAGGCCGGCGCGCTGCAGTTCCTCCGGCTTGAGCGGCATGTCGGTGGCGCCAAACGTCACGCTGGCCGCCTTGATCTGCCGGATGCCGTTGCCGGATCCCACTGGCTGGTAGTTAACCTGCTGCCCCGTCCTGGCGTAGTACGTGGCCGCCCATTTGGACATCAGCGGGTAGACGAAGGTGGAACCGGCACCAGTGACATCGCCGGCGTGCGCCCATCCCGTCAACGCACCGCAGACCAGCATCGTCGCCATGCACGCGCGTACCGCGCACTGGATGGCCCTTGGCACACGCGACGAGTCCATGATCGTTCTTCCTGTTTTTCGCGTGCGACACGCGCGCCGCTTAAGGACTCAGGCTAGCAGATGGCGTGCGAAGAGAAAGAACTTTCCGCCACCCCGCGCCCCGGCGCGAGCCGTACGGGGACGGTGTGATGCATGCGCGCAAAACTGTCAAAAATGTTCACGTGTCACCGCGAATGCATCTTGAAGCCATCGCCCTGGAAGCCCGCGCGATCCACGGCGGCGATGCGATTGCGGCCGTTGTCCTTGGCGTGGTACAGCTGGGCGTCGATCAGGTTCAGGAAGGCCGTGGCGTCGGTGCGATCGTTCGGCACCATCGTGCCCACGCCGAAACTGGCCGTCACGCGCTAGTCGTAAGGCGAGCGCAGGTGCGGGATACCGGCCGCCGCGATCAGCTCGCGGCAGCGCTCGGCCACCTTCACGGCGGCATCGGCATCGGTGTTGGCAAGCACCATGGCGAATTCCTCGCCGCCAAAGCGGCCCAGGAAGTGCTGCTCGCCCAGCGCGTCGCGCAGCACCGACGCGATGCGCTTCAGGCAAACATCGCCCTGCACGTGGCCGTAGTAGTCGTTGAAGGACTTGAAGAAATCGATGTCCATGATGATCAGCGACAGCGGCCCGCCCGACACCGCTGCGGCGTCCCACTCGCCCTGCAGCACGGCGTCGAACTTGCGGCGGTTGCCTACGCCGGTCAGGCCGTCGGTGAACGACAGCCGCTCGAGTTCCTGCTGCAACTGGGCCAGCATCTCCTCGGTACGCTTGCGCTCGCTGATATCGAACATGAAGCCGATCAGCGATTCGACCTCGCCCTTGCCGTTGCGCGCCACGTGCACCACATCGCGCAGCCACACGTAGCCGCCGTCGCGCGTCAGCGCACGGTAGTCGGCCTCGTGGTCGGTACCGGCCTGGGACTGTGCCACGCAGAAGTTGACCACCTGCTCGCGGTCGTCCGGGTGCATGCGTTCCGCCCAGTCGTTCACGGTTTTCCATGTCGACGGCGCCCAGCCCAGCAGCGTTTCGATCTGCGGGCCGATATAGGCAAACTCCATCGTCGCCCAGTCGATCTTCCACGGAATCGCCTTGGTCGATTCGAGCAGCGTCCGGTAGACGGCGTGATCGTCCTCGCCAGGCGCATGCCCGGGCGGTGCCAGCGATTCCTCATGGCGCAGGAAAGCGGCCTGGAGCGGGCTGTTGGCGGGGTCGTGGTCGTCCTGCTTGGTCATGGTTTGATGGAGTGACGGAAGGCGGATAGAGGCGGCTATGATGGCACGAACGCCAACCGGACCGGAGACAACCATGCGTGAATTGTCGCCACAGGCCCTCGGCGGCGCGTTCGTGATCGACGCGCACGGCTGGTGCACCCATTTCATCCGCAGCCCGATGGGCGGCACCGTCACCAACGTGGCGCGTTGTTTGGGGAGGGTATGGCGGCATAGCACCTTTCCGCCCATGCACTATCTTTGGAAGGCCCTGCCCCAACCCATCCGACAAACCGAAAGCGGACGAAAGGAGTCTTCCAGATGGCTTATATCGACGGATTCTTGCTGGCTGTGCCCAACGCAAAACGCGACACCTATCGCCAGGTGGCGCAGAAGGCATCGGCGGTGTTCAAGGAACACGGCGCGCTGAAGGTGGTGGAGTGCTGGGGTGACGACGTGCCCGAAGGCAAGGTCACCTCGTTCACGATGGCCGTGCAGCGCAAGGACGACGAGAGTGTGGTGTTCTCGTGGATCTGGTGGCCGTCAAAGGAAAAACGCGACGCCGGCATGGCTGCAGCGATGCAGGACCCCCGCCTCAAGGAAGGCATGGATCCGATGCCGTTCGACGGCCAGCGGATGATCTATGGAGGCTTCGAGGTGATCGTGGACGCCTGAAGCAGGCGTCCAGGGATTCCGGGACGCCTCAGAACTCCACCATCGCGAAATCTTCCTTGCCTACATCGCATTCCGGGCATCGCCAGTCGTCCGGAATGTCTTCCCAGCGCGTACCGGGCGCGATGCCGTCCTCGGGCCACCCGGCTGCCTCGTCATAGACCCAGCCGCAGATGATGCACACCCACTGCTTGAATTCCTGCTCTGCGGCGGGCGCAGCCTGCTGGCCGGCTGGCGCGGCGCCGTTCTGCGCCGCGGGCACCTCGGGCCCTTCCAGGCTGAACACCAGCGGTGCGGCCGTGCCTTCGGTGGCCTGGGCCAGGTGCGTCTGCAGGCTTTCCAGCAGCGCCTGCGCCTCGTCGATCGACAGGTCCACCCAATACGGATCGCCGGCGGCGTCGTTCAGGCGTTGTGGGGGAAACTGGATTTCGACGGAAGTGCCTTTCGTGTACATGCGGGGCGGAAGCAAAGCTGAGAAAAGAAAACAGGCCCCATCTGGGGCCTGTCCGCGAAACTTCAAGGCTTGGGCTTTGCCGGTCGTCCATGGCCGGCCTATGACTTGCTGCCCGACCACTGCGCGCCGTTGCCAGCGCCGCCCGCCACCGAATACAACGCGCCCGGCGCATTGCGCGTCTTCTGGAAGTCTTCCAGCGACTGCCCACGCATAGCGGCGTAGATGTGCAGGTTCGACACCCCGCTGACCGCGCCCAGCTTTTCCAGCAGGAAGAAGATCACGCCATAGTGGATCATGCCCCGCCAGTCGCGCCGCGTGATCAGGTCGCGCTCTTCGTCGGTGAGGCCGGCTTCTTCGTAGGTGGATTCGGGATCGCCCCGGAAGCGCTCGCGGAATGCCGGGTCGATCAGCTGGTGCAGATAGCGGTTGATGCGATAGGCCTGCACGCTGCGTTCGAGCGTGAAGGGGTACGTGCCCTCGATCTCCTCGATGCCCTTGAGCTGATGGCCGATCAGCTCGCGCTGCCGCGCCGACCGCGCGGCCACCACGTCATTGGCCTCGCAGGCCAGGTTCTCGTACACGGCCACGGCGATGCCGGTCATCGACGGCAGGTAGTAGTCCCGATGCAGGCAACGCACGTCGCCCATCGCCCCGCGCATCACCATCCACATCACCACCTCGGCGCTCTCGAAGCCACCGCGCCGCGCGAACTCGGCGTGCGTGATGTCCAGCAGCGTCTGCGGCTCGCGTTCGAACAGGTCCAGGAACTCGTGGTCCCAGGCCGTGTTGTTGAAGCCCGCGCGCTCGCCATGTACCTGGTGCGACAGGCCGCCTGTCGCGACGATCGCCACCTTCAGATCCTCCGGGTAGCTTTCCACGGCGCGGCGAATCGCCTGGCCCAGCTTGAAGCAGCGTCGCGCGGACGGCGCCGGAAACTGCAGCACGCCCACCTGCAGCGGCAGGATCTTCACCGGCCATTCGCCGTCGTGCGGCAGCATGACCGACATCGGCGAAAAGCAGCCGTGGTCGAGCGGCTTGTCCTGGAAGAACGACATGTCGAATTCGTCGGCCACCAGCGACGCGCCGACGTGCCGCGCCAGTTCGACATGGCCGTACGCCGGCGGCAGGTTGCGCGGACCGCCGCCTTCGTCGGCCGCCTCGTACTTCTCGCCGATACCGAGCGCGAAGGCCGAGTAGTGATCGAAGAAGAACGACGTGACGTGATCGTTGTAGATCACCAGCAGCACGTCGGGCTTCTTTTGCTGCAGCCACTCGCCCACAGGCGCATAGGCCGCGAAAATCGGGGCCCATGCCGGGTCCTGCTGCTTGCCCGCATCGAGCGCAAAGCCGATGGTGGGCGTATGGGATGAGGCGATTGCGCCGATGATGGTGGCCATAAGTCAGTACGTCAGGCTGTGACCGCGCGAGGCTGGGCCCGTTTGGTCGAAACAATGGAAATCGCGGCGATGGTGGCGGGGATGGCCAGGATGGCGATCACCGCGCTGAAGCTCCAGCCCATCGACAGCAGCACGCCGCCGGCCATCGACCCCGTGATGCTGCCGAAGCGGCCGATGCCCAGCATCCAGCTGACGCCCGTGGCGCGCACCAGCGTCGGGTAGCACTGCGGGGCGAACGCATTCAGGCCGGTCTGCGCACCGCTCATGCAGAAGCCCGCCAGCAGCACGTAAGCCGCGAACATCGACGACATCACGCTGCCGGAAGCCAGCAGCAGGATGAATACCGCACCGGTCACATACGCCACGCCGATCACGCGATTGGGCGCAAAGCGGTCCATGCAGTATCCCACCACCAGCGCACCCACGGTGCCACCCAGCTGGAACAGCGCGGTCAGGTTGGCGGCGCGTTCGATCGGCAGGCCGGCGTCCTTGATCAGCGTCGGCAGCCAGCCGCTCAGCAGGTAGATGACCAGCAGGCCCATGAAGTAAGTCACCCACAGCGCCAGCGTCATGCCGCGATAGCCAGTCGACAGCAACGTGCGCACCGGCTGCTTGCCGGGCACGGCGGGTTCGCTGATCGTGAAGGTCGTGCCAGCGGCGATCTGGCTGCCCAACACACGCCGCAGCGTGCGCGCGATGCGGTCGGGCGATGCGTTGCGCGCCACCAGGAAACGCGCCGATTCCGGAATCAGCAGCATGTACAGCGGCAGGCAAACCAGCGGAATCGCGCCACCGACCACCAGCACGGCACGCCAGCCGTGCTCCGGCAGGATGGCTGCCGCACCGAAGCCGACCAGCGCCGAACCCAGGTTGAAGCCGGTGAACATCGTCGCAAGCAGCATGCTGCGCGAGCGTTCGGGCACGTACTCGGACAGCAGCGTGGTCGTGCTGGGCATCGCCGCACCCAGGCCCAGGCCGGTCAGGAAGCGCAGCAGCGATAGCTGCGTGGTGTTCTCCGCGAAGGCGCACAGCAGGTTGAATACGCCGAACAGGAAGACCGAGCCGATCAGCAGCTTCTTGCGGCCGAAGCGGTCGGACATCGGTCCCACCAGCAACGCGCCGATGGCCAAGCCAATGGGCGCGGCACTCATCACCACGCCGAACGCCGCCTTGGAAATGCCCCACTCCCTGGTGATCCCCGGCGCCAGGAAGCCCATGATGGCCACGTCGATGCCGTCCGTCGCCACGATCATGAAACACAGCACCAGCAGCAGCCACTGGTAGCCGGACATCTTTCGTTCGTTGATATGGGCCCGGATATCGAGCCGTTGGGTGTTCATGTGCCGTCTCCTGGCATGGTTCCGCCCTGCAGTGCGCGGCGGAATCCTTGTTATCGATAAGCTAATCGCCGCCTCGGCGGCATGCCGCGCACCCCCTGTGCATGGCAACGGCAGTCTACGTTTGGGCTGCGTTTGCTGTATTGCTTTGTAGGGCGGCCCGCGTTGCCTTTTACTTATCGACCGGCGTCTCCATGGTCGGGCTGGCGTGCCGCAGCGCGGCGATCAGGGCATCGGCGCCCGGAGACAGGCGCGCGCCGGCGCGCGTGGTGATGCCAATGCGGCGCGTGGTGTCGGGCAGCGGCAGGTCCAGCTCGACCAGCCAGCCCGCCTCGATCTCGTGGTGGAGCTGGTGGGCCGACAGCGCGGTGACCAGGTCGCCCTGCAGCAGCAACCCGCGCACCAGCGCCAGGTCGCCGGTTTCCACCAGCGGCTGAGGCAGGGCAGGCCGCGCGATGCGAACACGCCGTCCAGCGCCTGCCGCGACGGCGACGCCGCGCGTGACAGCACCCAGGGATACGGCTCCAGATCGGCCAGCGTGACGCGTTTGCGGCCGGCCAGCGGGTGCGATGCCCGCACGATCAGCGCGATACGGTCGGCAAACAGCACTTCCGTGGCCAGGCCCTGCGACGGATGCGGGCGCAGCGCGCCCAGGATGAAATCGATGCGACCGCTGAGCAGGCCTGCGGTCAGTTCCTCGTAGGGGCTCTCCAGCGAGCGGAAACACAGGCGTGGATGCTGGCGGTGGACACTGGCGATGGCCATGGGCAGCAGCAGCGTGCGGCCCAGCGGCAGCGCACCGATGGTAACCGCGCCTTCCAGCACGCCCTGCAACGCGGCGATATCTGCCCGGATATGACGCAGTTCGGCCAGTGCACGCTCGAAGCGCACCACCCAGCGGCTGCCGGCATCCGTGGGCACCATGCCGCGCGCCGTCCGCGTAAAGACGGGCTGGCCCAGTGCATCTTCCAGCCGGGCGATGGCCTGGCTGACGGCCGACTGTGACACGCCCACCGACGCCGCCACGCTGGGCATATGGTGCACTTCCGCCAGCATGACGGCCACTTCCAGGCGGCGCTCGTTGTGCAGTGCTTCCAGGCTGGCCACGGCTACGCCGGGCCGGATGCGAAGGCGTACCGCTTCCTCGCGCACCTCGCGCAAGGCCGCCTCGATATGGCGCGCGCGCTCCAGCACGATCTCCCCGGCGCGCGTCAGCAGCATGCCGCGCCCCTTGCGCTCGAACAGCGCCACGCCCAGCGTCTGCTCCAGCGCGGCCACCGACCGCGCTATGGCCGACGAAGCCCGGTGCAGCGATTCGGACGAACGGCGCACGCCGCCGGCCGCCGCCACGCCGGCAAATACGTGCAGGTGATGCAGGCTGACTGTCTCCATCTCGCTATTGTTATGTCGCGGTGGCATGGCGCCTACGGTCGATAAGCAGATTAGAACAATTGTCCTGTGACATCGCAACCAAGGACTTGTACCGGGCGCCGATACTGCGGGCACCTGACAACGCCCGAGCCCGCCTGCGCCACCTGCCATGACGCCCTGCCTTGATTCCGACCTGCGCGCCATCCCCTGCACCCTGATGCGGGGCGGGACGTCGCGCGGGCCGTTCTTCCTGGCCAGCGATCTTCCGGCAGATATCGCGGCGCGCGATCGCGTGCTGTTGGCGGCCATGGGCAGCCCCGATTCCCGCCAGATCGACGGGTTGGGCGGCGCCCATCCGCTGACCAGCAAGGCCGGCATCGTGGCGCGCGGCACGCCGGGGCAGGCAGATCTCGATTTCACCTTTGCGCAGTTGCAGCCCAACGCGGACACGGTGGACACCACGCCCAACTGCGGCAACATGCTGGCCGCCGTCCTGCCGTACGCCATCGAGCGCGGCCTTGTCGCGGCCCAGGCCGACGTCACACGCGCCCGCGTGCTGACGCGTAACACCGGCATGCTGTGCGACATCACGATGCAAACGCCACAAGGCGTGCCCCGCTTCGGCGGCGGCGCCCGTATCGACGGCGTGCCGGGCACGGCCGCGCCCATCGTGGTCGACTTCCTCGACACGGCCGGCTCGGTCTGCCACGCGCTGCTGCCCACGGGCAACGCCCTGGACACGCTGACGATCGTCGATCCCGACACCGGCAAGCCGTTCACCATCGATGCCACTTTGATCGACAACGGCATGCCCATGGTGCTGATGCGCGCGTCAGACCTCGACCGGACGGCCCGCGAGAGCGTGGCCGACCTGAACGCCGACACCACGTTGAAGCGGCGCATCGACGCGTTGCGAATGGTGGCCGGCGAGCTGATGGGCCTGGGCAACGTCGCACAGAAGAGCTACCCGAAGATGTGCCTGATCGCCGCGCCCAGCGGTGGCGGCAGCATCGCCACGCGCTGCTTCATCCCGCGCGTCTGCCATGACGCCATCGGCGTGCTGGCGGCCATCACGGTCGGCACGGCGTGCGTGCTGCCCGGCACGGTGGCCGACGGCATTGCCGTCGTCGATGCGGGCCCCGTGCACGCCATCCGCGTCGAACACCCCACCGGCGAATTCGCCGTCGAACTCGAAACCGATCCTGCCGACCCCGGCACGATCCTTCGCAGCGCGCTGATCCGTACGGCGCGTCCCATCATGCGCGGCGAGGTGCTGGTTCCGGCCAGCGCGTGGCCGCTTTGAGCCTGGATTCATGATAATCGATTGCCACGGGCACTTCACCACCGCTCCGCAAGCCCTGGAAGCCTGGCGCCAGCGCCAGGTTGCAGGCCTCACCGCACCTGAACTGGCGCCGTCCGTCGCCGACCTTCGCATCGGCGACGACGAACTGCGCGAGGCCATTGAAGGCAACCAGCTGCGCCTGATGCGCCAGCGCGGCGCCGACCTGACGATCTTCTCGCCGCGTGCATCGTTCATGGCGCACCACATCGGCAACTTCGAAACCAGCGCCACCTGGGCCGCCATCTGCAACACGCTTTGCCACCGCGTCAGCGAACTGTTCCCCGACCACTTCGTGGGCGCCGCCATGCTGCCGCAGTCGCCGGGTGTGGATACCCGCACCTGCGTGGCAGAGCTGGAGCGTTGCGTGCTGGAGTACGGCTTCGTCGGCGTGAACCTGAATCCCGACCCGTCCGGCGGCCACTGGACGTCGCCGCCGCTGTCCGATCCGTACTGGTTCCCGATCTACGAAAAGATGGTGGAGCTGGACGTGCCCGCGATGATCCATGTCAGCACCAGTTGCAACGCGTGCTTCCACACCACCGGCGCGCACTACCTGAACGCCGATACCACGGCCTTCATGCAGGTGTTGACCAGCGATCTGTTCCAGCGCTTTCCCACGTTGAAATTCGTGATCCCGCACGGCGGCGGCGCGGTGCCCTATCACTGGGGCCGCTTCCGCGGGCTGGCCCAGGAACTGAAGCTGCCGCCGCTGCGCGAGCATCTGCTGAACAACGTGTTCTTCGATACCTGCGTCTATCACCAGCCCGGCATCGACCTGCTGACGCGCGTGATCCCGGTGGAGAACGTGCTGTTTGCCTCGGAAATGATCGGCGCCGTGCGCGGCATCGATCCCGAGACCGGCCACTACTACGACGATACGCGTCGCTATATCGACCAGGCCGCGCTGTCTCCGCAAGAACGGCACCTGATCTTCGAAGGCAACGCTCGGCGCGTCTATCCCCGCCTGGACGCCCGGCTCAAGGCGCGGGGCATGTAAGTCCAGGCAGTCATAGAGCAAAAACACGGCACAGACCGCACAAGAAAACCAACGGAGGAGAAAACGATGAAACTGCGCCACCTGGCGTTGTCGATCGCGCTTGGGCTGCCCGCCCTGGCGCAGGCCCAGTCCGTGACGCTGTATGGCGTCATCGATACCGGCATCGAATACCTGAACCACGTCGGCACCGCCGGCAATTCCGTGGTGAAGATGGCCAACCTGAGCGGCACGGTGCCGTCGCGCTGGGCCTGCGCGGCACCGAGGACCTGGGCGGCGGAATGAAGGCCAACTTCGTGCTGGAATCGGGCTTCGCGCCGGACAGCGGCGTCACCAACCAGGGCGGCCGCCTGTTCGGCCGGCAAGCGTGGGTGGGCCTGAGCGGCAACTGGGGGCAGATCAGCCTGGGACGCCAGTACACGATGCTGTTCTGGGCCATGCTCGATACCGATATCCTAGGCCCCAACGCCTATGGTTCCAGTTCGCTGGACAACTACCTGCCCAACGCCCGCGCGGACAACGCCATCGCCTACAAGGGCAAGTTCGGCGGCTTCACGGTGGGCGCCACGTACAGCTTCGGCCGCGATTCGGTCAACGCCGGCCCCAGCCCATCGGGCACCAACTGCGCCGGCGAGACCGCCGGCAACATGGCCACCTGCCGCGAATGGTCGGCCATGCTCGGCTACGAGACCAACTGGTGGGGCGTGCTGGGCGCCTACGATTCCCTGCGCGGCGGCCCCGGCGCCTTCGCCGGCCTGACGTCGAGCGAACTCAAGGACGACCGCGCCACGGTGGGCGGCTACATGCTGGTGGGCCACGCCAAGATCGGTGCCGGCTGGCTGGCGCGCCGCAACGGCGCCCTGACTACGCCGCGCAGCAACATGTACTACGCCGGCCTGGCGTACGACATCACGCCGCAGGTCACGCTGTCGGGCGAGGCGTACTACCTGGACTACCGCCACAGCTCGGACCGCGCATGGCTCGGCGCCGTACGCGCCAGCTATGCGTTCTCGAAACGCACCTCGGTGTACTCGACGTTCGGCTACATCGACAACGGCGGCAAGCTCGCCCTGTCCGTGGACAGCGCCTCGACCGGCGCCAGCCCGGTAGCCGGCGGCACCCAGCTTGGCGCGATGCTCGGCATCAAGCACATCTTCTGACCCCGTCGCGCCACACGGGGAGCTCCAGTTTCCCACACGCCGTTAGTGCTGATGGTGTGTGGGTTTTTTGTTTCGACTTGATCTGACGCCGTTCGCAGTTTTCCGCTGCTCAGAAGATCGCCGGCCTGAAGCGGCCAGCGGACCCACGCCGCGCCGCGATCCTCGAAGGCATCGCGCGTCAAACGATCAGGGGGCTTGAGCAAGGCCCCGTCACCACATGGATGGGCCATCGCCCATGCATGCCCGATTCGGTGCCCGTGGTGGGCCCGGCCGCCGGCCACCGGGGATTGTGGCTCGCGGTCGGCCACGGCCATCTGGGGCTGACCGACTCCATTCCCACCGCCGAGCAGATCGCCGACGCCTTGCTCGGCGCCTGAAGCCGCCCCGGCAGGCTCAGGGAAATCGCTAGATTCCGGCGCCGAAAATTAGTTATACAGTAGAACAATACGGCAGCGGCGCCGGGGGGAGACACATGAAGATCGCGATCGCCGGCGGCGGTATCGGCGGGCTCACGCTTGCCCTGCTCTGTCATCAGCAAGGGTTCGATGTCGACGTCTGGGAGGCCAGCGAACAGCTGCGGCCGCTGGGCGTCGGGATCAACCTGCTGCCCCATGCGGTGCGCGAGTTGTGCGCGCTGGGCCTGCAGGAAGAGCTGGCGCGCATTGCCATCGAGACCTCATCGCTGTCCTACTACAACAAGCTCGGCCAGCAGATCTGGCACGAACCGCGCGGACGCGCCGCCGGCTATGAGTGGCCGCAATTCTCCGTGCATCGTGGCGAGTTCCAGATGCTGCTGTACCGGACTGCGGTGGCCCGGCTGGGCGCGGAGCGCGTGCATGCCGGCCATGCGCTGGAGTCGATACCCAGCACCGGCGGCAACGGCGAGCCGGCTCGCTTCACCCTCAGGCGGCGCAGCGACGATGCCCTGGTCGACGCACAGGCCGATGTGCTGGTGGGCGCGGACGGCATCCATTCCGCCGTGCGCCGTCATTTCTACCCGACCGGCGATGCGCCCCGCTTCTCGCGCCGCCTGCTGTGGCGCGCCACCACCGACGCCGCGCCCTATCTCGACGGCCGCTCGATGTTCATGGCCGGCCACCAGGACCAGAAGTTCGTGGCCTATCCGATCTCCGAGCCGCTGCGCGCGCAGGGCCGGTCACGCATCAACTGGATCGCCGAACTGCGCGTCCCCGACGACTATCCCGACACCCCGCCGCGCAGCGACTGGAACCGCCAGGTCGACAAGTCCGTGTTTCGCGCCGCGTTCGAGGGCTGGCGTTGGGACTGGATCGACATCCCCGCGCTGATCGACGGCGCCGAGGCCATCTACGAGTTCCCCATGGTCGACAAGGACCCCTTGCCGCGCTGGACGTTCGGCCGCGTCACCCTGCTGGGCGACGCCGCGCATCCGATGTATCCGATCGGCTCGAATGGCAGCGCGCAGGCCATTGTCGACGCACGCTACCTGACCGACTGCCTGCTGACGGGGCGCGACATCGACTACGCGCTGCGCGAATACGAGGCCGAACGGCTGCCGCGCACGGCCGGCATCGTGCTGCGCAACCGCATGAACGGCCCGGAGCAGGTCATGCAGTTGGCCGAAGTCCGCGCCCCGCAGGGCTTCGCCCGGATCGACGATGTGATCCCGCGCAGCGAACTCGAAGCGATTGCCCAGCGCTACAAGACGCTGGCCGGCTTTGGCCAGCAGCAGTTGCAGTCCACAAAACCATAACCATCAGCCATCCGCAGATCAGGATCGGAGGAGATCACAACATGCCCCATTTCCGTATGTCCCGCACGAGTCTCGCATTCATTGCCGCCCTGGCCGCCATGCTGGCTGGCGGCGCAGCGCGGGCCGACGTGACCGTTGGCGTCAGCATCGCTTCCACGGGCCCGTCGGCGTCGCTTGGCATTCCGCAGAAGAACACCATGCCGTTCCTGCCCGAGACCATTGCCGGCGAGAAGATCCACTACATCGTCATGGACGATGGTTCCGACCCGACGCAGGGCACCAGGATCGCCCGGCGCTTTGTCACGGAAGACAAGGTCGACATCATCCTTGGATCGTCCGCCGTGGCGCCGTCGATTGCCATCTCCGAAGTGGCGGACGAAAGCCAGACCGTGCAGCTGGCGTTCTCTCCCATCGAACTGAAGCCGGGACGCGGCGCGTGGACGTACCGGCTGGCGCAGCCAGTGCGGCTGATGGCCGACGCGGTGGCTGGTGCGGCCAAGGCGAACGGCGTGAAGACCGTGGCGTTCATCGGCTTTGCCGATGCCTATGGCGAGACCTGGCTCAAGGAGTTCACCTCGGCGGCGCAGGCCAACGGCATCAAGGTGGTTGCCACGGAACGCTATGCACGCTCCGACACCAGCGTCACGGCCCAGGCGCTGAAGCTGATCGCCGCGCGCGCCGACGCCGTGCTGATTGCCGGTGCCGGCACCGGGGCCGCGCTGCCGCACACCACGTTGCGCGAACGCGGCTACACCGGCCCGATCTACCAGACCCACGGCGCGGCCACGCGCGACCTGATCCGCATCGGCGGCAAGGCCGTCAATGGCGCCATCCTGCCGGCGGGGCCGGTGATCGTCGCCGAGCAACTGCCGGCATCGAGCCCGGTCAGGAAGCCGGGCCTGGACTACGTGACGCGCTACGAGAAGCAGTACGGCCCCGAGACCCGCACGCAGTTTGGCGCGCACCCGTACGATGCCGGCCTGGTGCTGCAGCGCATCGTGCCGGTCGCGCTGAAGAAGGCCAAGCCGGGCACGCCGGAGTTCCGCAAGGCGCTCAAGGACGCGCTTGAGAGCGAGCGCGATATCGTGGTGTCGCATGGCGTGCTGAACTACACGGCGCAGGACCATTTTGGATTCGACCAACGCGGCCGCGTGCTGCTGACCATCGACAACGGCAACTGGAAGCTCGTCAAATGACGCACAGCATCGCGGCCCCATCGCTCGAACTCGTGGCCGACTTCAGCCTGCAGGTGGCGCCGCCCACCGAGGTCGGCGTATCGCCGCTGGGTCAGCGGCGTGTGATTCCGATCCTGTCGGGCACCGTGCGCGGCCCGCGCCTGAACGGGCGCATCCTGCCCGGCGGGGCCGACTTCCAGCTGATCCGCCACGCTGACGGCAGCGACGTCACCACTGCCGATATCGAGGCACGCTACGTACTGGAAACCGACGATGGCGCGCGGATCTACATCGTCAATGCGGGCGTCCGTAGCGGCAGCGCCGCCGTCATCGCCCGGCTCAATCGTGGCGAGCAGGTGGACCCTTCCGAGATCTATTTCCGCACGGCGCCGCGCTTCGAGACCGCCGCGCCGCAGTACCGCTGGCTGATGCAGCACCTGTTCGTGGCAGCGGGCGCGCGCTACCCGGATCGCGTCGAGCTGCGCTACTTCCTGGTCAGCTGAACATGGCACCACCCCGCAAGCCGCGCGACGCGCTGGCCCCCGACCCGAACGGCAGCCATTTCGAGCCACACCTGCCGAACGTGGACTATGGCGTGCTCGATTCGCTGATCGGATACGCCATCCGCCGCGCGCAGATCCGGGTCTACGAGGATTTCGTGGCGTCGCTGGCCGCGTGGAACATCACACCGCCGCGCTTTTCGGCGCTGCAGATCATTGCGCGCAATCCGGACCTGAAACTGACCGATCTGGCCGAGATCCTTGGCATCGCGCGATCCGGCGCGGTCTTGCTGGTCGATGCGCTGGAGGCAATGGCGCTGGTGGCGCGCGTGCCGTCGCCGACGGATCGGCGGGCGTTCGGGCTGGCCTTGACGGTGGCGGGGCGCAAGACGCTGAAGGAGGTGACCGACGCGGTATGCGCGCATGACGCGCGGATCGCGGCGGGGCTGTCGGCCGAGGAACAGCGGGTGTTGAAGGGGTTGCTGGATCGGTTGGGGCGGTAGGTTGTCTCCCCTCGCCCGCTTGCGGGAGAGGGGAGACAACCAGTGGCAGCGTCACGCCACCACCGGCATCCCCGCCAGCAGCTTGTCCAGCGTCACCGGATAGTCCCGCACCCGCACACCAGTAGCGTGGTACACCGCATTCGCCACGGCCGCCGCCACGCCGCAGATGCCCAGTTCACCCACCCCTTGGCCTTCATCGGCGACGAGATCGGATCGGTTTCGTCGAGGAAGATGACCTCCTGGTGTGGAATGTCGGCGTGTACCGGCACCTCGTAGCTGGCCAGGTCATGGTTGGCGAAGAAGCCCACGCGCTTGTCGACGTGCAGTTCCTCCATCAGCGCCGCCCCAACGCCCATCGTCATGGCGCCGATCACCTGGCTGCGCGCCGACTTCGGGTTCAGGATTCGACCCGACGCGCACACAGCCAGCATCCGTTGCACGCGCACCTCCGCCGTGGCCAGGTCCACCGCCACTTCCACGAAATGGCTGCCGAAGGTGGATTGCTGGTACTTCTTGTCGAGGTCGCCAAACTCGATGGAATCCTCGACCGACACGCCCGCGAACTGCGCCAGCGGCACGCTTCGGCCACCCGCACGGATCTGGCCGCCTTCGAACACCGCCTCCGACGCATTCAGTCCCGCACGCTCGGCCAGGGTCTGCCGCAGCTTGGCGCACGCCGCGTAAACGCCGGACGTCGAACTGTTGCCACCCCACTGCCCGCCCGAGCCCGACGAGACCGGGAACGCCGAATCCCCCAGCCGCACCACCACGCGATCCAGCGGCACGCCCATCATCTCGGCGGCCGTCTGCGCGATGATCGTGTAGCTGCCGGTGCCGATGTCCGTCATGTCGGTTTCCATGACCACCATCCCGCTCGAATCGATGCCGGCCCGCGCGCCGGACTTGGTCACCAGGTTGTTGCGGAACGCCGAGGCCATGCCCATGCCGATCAGCCATTGCCCTTCGCGCATCGACCCGGGCTGCGGATTGCGGCGGCTCCAGCCGAAGCGCTCGGCGCCCAGCCGCAGGCATTCCACGAAATGGCGTTGAGAGAATGGCCGCTCGGGCTTCTCGGGATCGACCTGCGTGTCGTTGAGGATGCGGAACTGCACCGGGTCCATGCCGAGCTTCACCGCCATCTCGTCGATGGCAATTTCCAGTGCCATCAGCCCAGGCGCCTCGCCCGGCGCGCGCATGGCGTTGCCTTCGGGCAGGTCCAGCGTCGACAGCCGCATCGCTGTCATGCGGTTGGCGCCAGCGTAGAGCAGGCGGGTCTGCATCACGGCGGTTTCCGGCTGGCCGCCTTCCAGATCGCCCGACCAGCTTTCGTGGCCGATGGCCGTGATCCGGCCGTCGCGATTGGCACCGATGCGGATGCGCTGGATCGTCGCGGGCCGGTGCGTGGTGTTGTTGGGAATCTGCGGCCGCGTCAGCGCCACCTTGACCGGCCGGTGCACCGCGCGGGCGCCCAGCACGGCCAGCAGCGATTCGGCGCGCAGGAACAGCTTGCCGCCAAAGCCGCCTCCAATGAAAGGCGAGACGATGCGGATCTTTTCCTTGGGAATGCCCAGCGTCGTGGCCATGTCCTCGTGGGCCCAGGCCACCATCTGGTTCGCGGTCCAGATCGTGACCTGGTCGCCCGACCAGGCGGCCATCGACGCATGCGGCTCCATCATGCAATGCGACTGGTCGGGCGTGGTGTAGCGGGCATCCAGCTGCACGGGCGCCGCCGCAAACGCCCCCGCGAAGTCGCCCACCGCCGTGTCGGGGTCCGAGTCCTTCTTCGGCTTCTCGGCCCAGCAGCACGCATCCTGAAGGTCGAAGCGGCCCTTCTCGGGCGCATAGTCCACGCGAATCAGCTGCGCGGCGGCGCGGGCCTGCTCGAACGTGTCGGCCACCACCAGCGCGATGGCCTGGTGATAGTGCTGGATCTCGGGGCCGCCCAGCAGCTTTGCCGTATTGCGCTTGCCCTTGCCCAGCTTGCCGGCGTTCTGCGCGGTGACGATGGCCAGCACGCCAGGCGCGCGGCGCGCATCGTCCAGATGCATGGCGCGGATGCGACCCTTGGCGATGCCGGCCCCGACCACGTAGCCGTAGGCCGGATCCGGTGCCACGTCATGCCATTCATAGGCATAGGTGGCCGTGCCGGTGGTCTTGCGCGCGCCGTCGATGCGGTCGACTGCCTGGCCGACCACGCGGCCGGCGTCGATGGGATTGGTCGTGGCGGGAGTGTCGAATTTCATGGCTTGGTCCCGTTTGCCTGCGTGATCACGGCGGCCAGCGTGCGCCGCACCAGTTGCACCTTGAACGCGTTGTCGGGCTGCGGCGTGGCGCCATCCAGCAGCCGCTGCGTCACGGCCGTGGGCCCGTGCGGCAGTTCGGCATCCGCGGCATCCACGCGCCACGGCTTGTGCGCCACGCCGCCCAGGGCCACGCGGCCGGTGCCATCGCGCTGCAGGATGGCCGCCACAGAGACCAGCGCGAACGCGTACGACGCCCGGTCGCGTACCTTGCGATAGAGCTGCGTGCCGCCCACCGGCGGCGGAAGCGTGACGGCCGTGATCAGTTCGCCGCGTTCGAGCGCCGTTTCGATATGCGGGGTGTCGCCCGGCAGGCGATGGAAATCGGCAATCGGGATGACGCGACGCTGCCCGTCGGGGCGCACCGTCTCCACGCTGGCGTCCAGCACCCGCATGGCCACGGCCATGTCGCTGGGATGCGTGGCAATGCACGCGTTGCTGCCGCCGATCACGGCCAGCTGGCGGCTGAAGCCGCCAATCGCCGCGCAGCCGCTGCCCGGCTGGCGCTTGTTGCACGGCTGGGCCGTATCGTAGAAGTAGGGGCAGCGCGTACGCTGCAGCAGGTTGCCGGCCGTGGTGGCGCGGTTGCGCAACTGGCCGGACGCGCCCGCCAGCAACGCGCGCGACAGCACGCCGTAGTCGCGCCGCACACGCGGGTCGGCCGCCAGGTCGGTGTTGCGCACCAGCGCGCCGATGCGCAGGCCGCCCTGCGGCGCCGGCTCGATCTTGTCCAGCGCCAGGCCGTTCACGTCGATCAGGTGCGTGGGCGATTCGATGCCCAGCTTCATCAGGTCCAGCAGGTTGGTGCCGCCGGCGATAAAGCGGGCACCCGGTGTCTTCATGGCCGCAGCCGCGGCATCCGCCGGCGTGGCCACGCGCTCGTAGGTAAACGGGTTCATGTCTGGCTCCCGGCAACCTCGGTGATCGCATCGACGATGTTCGAGTACGCCCCGCAGCGGCAGATATTGCCGCTCATCCGCTCCCGGATCTCGCCGGGCGACAGGTGCGGCCGCGCGTTCAGGTCGCCCGTGACATGGCTGGGGATGCCGGCGCGCACCTCGTCCAGCACGGCCACGGCCGAGCAGATCTGGCCTGGCGTGCAGTAGCCGCACTGGTAGCCGTCATGCTTGACGAAGGCCACCTGCATCGGATGCATGTTGTTGGGCGTGCCGAGCCCTTCCACCGTCGTGATTTTCGCGCCCTCGTGCATCACCGCCAGGGTCAGGCATGAGTTCAGGCGCCGGCCGTCGACGATGACCGTGCACGCGCCGCACTGGCCGTGGTCGCAACCCTTCTTGGTGCCGGTCAGGTGCAGGTGCTCGCGCAGGGCATCGAGCAGCGTGGTGCGCGTGTCCAGCGTCAGCGACCGTTGCTGGCCGTTGACGATGAACGAAACATTCGAAGCCACGGGCCTCAGGGCAGCGGGCGAAACCGTCCGGGGGGCAAGGTTGTGGCGGAGGTGGCGGCACCGGCGGGCAAGGCGGCTGCGCTTACCGACGCCGCGCCGGCCACCACGAATTCCCGCCGCGAAAGTTTGATGTCGCGGAAATCTTTCATGTCGTTGGATCCTTTCTGGCTGACAGATGGCGGACAAACGATGGCAACGTGGCGGGTCTTGCACGTAGGAATTACATGGGCGCCAGCGGACATTGCAGACACAATGCCGCCGGCCATATGCACGGGATTGCACAGGGGACGAATGTCGCGCTTACCGCACGTTGCTTGGGCGGAAAGGCGCAGGAAGCGTGCCACCGGCGGCACCGGCGGCCAGTGGCAAGGCGGGAAATCGGGGGATCGGCAGAGATCGGGCGGCTCGGAGCCCACCCGGCGACTCAGCGGTAGCTGACGGTCACCTCGTTGCTGCGGCCCTGGAGCATCGGGGCGAGTCCGCCCTGGCCCGGCACGCGATAGGCGAAGACGAAGCCCTTTGTGGCATCGTCGCCCACGAAGGCGTCGGTCTTGCCCTCGGCGCCCGACAGCAGGACGCAGCGGTCGGCGTTGCACAGGTACGCCTGCAGGTCCACGGGCGGCGTGCGCGTGAAACTGTAGCGCCAGCGCACCGACGTAATGCGGCCCATGGCCTGCGGCATGGTTGCCAGCGGCACCACGGGCAAGGACAACGCGCGCTGCCCCTTGTTCGTGATCTGCGGCCCCATGGACGACGCCGTCCAGGCAAAGCGCGAGCCGGTCAGTTCGTAAGTGGCCTTCGTGAAGACCGGTGCCGCGTAGGTTTGCGCGTGGGCCGCCACCGGACCCATCGCGCATAGCACGGCCAGGACCAGGGCCTGCCGCATCACAGCATCCCGCGCAGCTGGGTGCGCAGGCGTCCGATTGCCTGGCTGCGGATCTGGCACACGCGCGACTCGGTCACTTCCAGCACCGCGCCGATTTCGCGCAGGTTCAGTTCCTGGTCGTAGCACAGCGACAGCACCAGCTTCTCGCGCTCCGGCAGTTTGTCGATGGCACGGATCAGCGCCTCGCGCATGCCGGACTCCATCAGCACGGTCAGCGGGTTGGCGTCGTCGGTGACACCGAGATGCCGGTCGAGGAAATCCTCCTCACCCGAGCGCTCGAAATCCTCGTAGTGCAGCAGCTGGCAGCCATAGACCTCGTTCAGCAGCTCCTGGTACTCCTCGAGCGGCATCTCCAGTTCCTTGGCCACCTCCGAATCGATCGGCGTGCGGCCCAGCTTTTGCTCCAGCTGGCGCTGCGTGCGTTCGATCTTGCGCGTGAACTGGCGCAGGCTGCGCGATTGCCAGTCGTTGGCGCGCACCTCGTCGAGCATGGCCCCGCGAATGCGCTGGCTTGCGTAGGTCTCGAACCGGGCGCCATGGTTGTCTTCATAGCGCTTGGCGGCGTCGAGCAGGCCGATCATGCCGGCCTGTATCAGGTCATCGATCTGCACGCTGGCGGGCAGCTTGGCCGCCAGCTGCAGCGCGATGCGCCGTACCAGTGGCGCGTGTGACTTGACCACGTCCGCCTGCTCGAGCTTTCCCTGAATCGTATACATGGTGGAACTCTCGTTGATTGCTTACTGTTTGTGCCAGCGCCGCAGAGGCTGTCAATCGGCGGCTGGCAGGCTGAGTTTCCGGTCCTGTCGAGACTTCTTGTTCTTGCGTTGTTGTTCTTGCACTTACGCGGCAACGGCCGAAGCCGATCCCGCCGGCGATGCTTCATGGCGCAGCGGCCATGCGCCGATACCGCTGGCGATGTGCCGCAACGCCCCGGTGGCCACGGCGGCGGGATACGCCTCCACCACACACCGCCCCAGCTGGAGCGCACGCGCCACCAGCGGATCCATCGGCAGGTACCCTGCCAGGCTGGCCTCCACGCCCAGGTACTGGCTCGCCGTGCGGGCCAGGTTGCGCGCCAGCGCCGTGACCGTCCCTTCCGCGGCCGCCAGGTTGACGACCAGCTGGAAGTGACGGCATGCGTATTCGTGATGCAGCCGCTTGATGCAGGCATAGGCGGCCGTGATCGACGTGGCCTCGGGGCGCATGACGATCACGAAGTTGTGTGCCATGCCGGCCAGCGGCGACAACGCGCCGGTGATATCGCGGCGGGCATCGATTACCAGCGTGCGCACGTCGGGCAGCCGCGCCGTCACGGCGCGCTCGTCCGGGCGCGCGGCGATAGCGCCCGCCTGCAGCACCGCAATGCCGCTGGCACCGCGCGTGCCGGCCGCGGCAGCCAGCGGCGCGCGGCCGTCCAGCACGTCGGCCAGCGTGGCAACCGGTGCGGCACCGGCCAGGCGCATCGCCCGCGCGCCATACATGTCTTCATCGGCCAGCAGCACGCGCTCGCCCTGCATCGACAGTGCATTGGCCAGGCCCAGCGCCACGGTGGTGGTGCCGACCCCCTGTTCGGCGCCAACCACGGCGATGCGCCGCGTCACGCGCGGTGCCAGCAGGCGACGCAGGCTTTCCGCCTGGTCCGAGGCCATCGTGTTCAATGCTTACTCCCCGGCGGCCGCAAGCTGCGGCGTGGCGTCGATGGCTTCCATGGCGTCCATGGCCTCCATCGCATGCATCGCGGACGCGGCCGGCTGCGGCGCGTCTTCCATCATCGGCGCGGCTGCCGCCATGCCACGGCCCGGATAGTTCTCGAGCACGTCCAGCAAGGCCAGCAGACGGCCCATGCCCTCGTTGAGCACGGCGCCCGGCACCGGCGCGTTGACGCGTGCCGAAGCACGGCCGGCCAGGCGCGACAGGAATGCCGGCGCCGTGGGCGTGGGCGTGTGTTGCAGTCGCAGCGCGGTCAGGCCCAGCTGCACGGCCACCATGCCGGCGCACAGCGATGCATCGGCATCGCCTTCCTGCGCGAAATGCTCGGTGGCGTGGCGCAGCGTGCGGAACTGTTCCTCGGCGGCAATCGTCCATTGCGACCAGCGGGCCACCTGTGCGGCGTCGTCGGCCAGGGCCGGATCGCACAGCATGTATTCGACTGCCAGCGTGTCGCCGGTCTCGTGGTCGATCATGCGCGACACCACCAGGCAGGCTTCGATGCCGGCTTCGGCGGCATTGCCCCGGCCACGCGCGGCGGTGCGCACCTGGCCTTCGGGAATGCGGACCAGGCAGTGGGCCAGCCATTGCGCGGCGGCGCGGTCGCGGCAGGTCACGTCACCGGCCGCGTGGAACGTCAGCGTGTCGGCGATGGTGTCGAGCTTGTTGGCCAGGCCGCCGGCAATCACGCGCGTGGTCTTGCGCGTGCCGGCGACCCAGCGTTCGCCCAGCTGCTGCCAGCGGGCCAGCGTGGCCGTGCCCGGCAGCGACGTATTCAGGTTGACCACGGTACGGGCGGCAGCCAGCGTGGCGCGCACGGTGGCTGCCTCGGCGTCAGCCTCGGCTTCGGCCAGCGACTGGCGCGCCTTGCCCACCGGCACCACGGTGCTGGCCAGCGGCATGCCGTCGCGGTCGGCCAGCCACAGCGTGTGCTGCATCATCTGCGGCGCACGGCGGCCCTGCACGGTCTGGGCCACGCTTTGCGTGACGGCCAGCACGTAGCGGTCGCAGGCGCGGCTGGCGTCGCGGCACATCGCCAGGCGTACTTGCTGCACCATCGGTCGCAGCGCCGACACGCCGGCGGTGCGATGCTGCCAGAGCTGGCGCGCCACGTCGAAACCATACTGGGCGGCGTTGAGTTCATCGACGCAAACCCCCACCGCGTTGGCGCTGTCGGTCAGCGAGCGCAGCATGTCGTCGGCGCCGCTGCGTTCGGCCTGGCGCGGCGCAGCCGGCTCGGCGCTGCCGGCCTGGCGGCGTGCCACGTCGGCGTCATTGAACAGCGAACCACGGCGCGGCGTCAGGAACGCGCGCTCGACCAGCGCGCCGGCCTGCGCCAGTTCCAGGTGTTCGGGCACGCGCTGGCCGGTGGAGGCATAGAACACCGGCAGGCGATGGCGGATCACCACGTCGAGCACCGATCCCAGGTGCGTGGCTTCGTCGAGCTTGCTGATGATGCAGCCGTCGATGCCGCCGGCAGCGCCAGCGGCGTCGTTGCGATAGGCATGCACTACCTCGTTGAGCGTGTCGCCGTGTGCTGCGCCGTTGAGCAGCAGCACGCGCTGCATCGGCGCCTGCACGCCGGCCAGCATGCCGATCTGGTCGGACAGGCTGCGGTCGCGCTGGCTCATGCCCACCGTATCGATGATGACCAGATGCTTGTCCTTCATGGCCGACAGCGCAAAGCGCAGGTCGGCGGCGTCCTTCACCGCGTGCACGGGCACGCCGAGGATGTCGCCGTAGATGCGCAGCTGCTCGTGGGCGCCGATACGGAAGCGGTCGGTCGTCAGCAGCGCCAGGCTCTGCGGGCCGTGGCGCAGCACGAAGCGCGCGGCCAGCTTGGCGGTGGTGGTGGTTTTGCCCACGCCGGTCGGGCCGATCAGCGCCAGCACGCCACCCTGGGCGAACAGCGAATCCTCGTCGGACAGCACCGGCACCTTGCTGGCCAGCTCCTGGCGGATCCAGGCCATGGCGGCGGGGCGGTCGGTGCCCACCGGCAGGCGCGACAGCAGCGTGCGCGACAGCTGGCCCGAGAAGCCCGCATTGACCATCCATTCGAACAGCGATTCGCGCAGCGGATCGCCTGCAGCCACGCCGCTGGCCCCCTGCGACAAGCCCGCGAACTGGCGTTCCAGCATCGACCGCATCGACGCCAGTTCACCGCGCAGGTCGCCCAGCATGGGGTCTTCCTGCCCCATGGCGGGTGCCGGCATGGCGCCCAGCGGCATGAACGGCTGGGGGCTGGCCGGATGCATGTCGTGCAACGATTGCAGCATCGGCAGCGCCGAAGGCGATGCGACAGGAGAGGCCATCGTCGACGACGGGTACAGCTGCGCCCCCGCGCTCACGGCGCCCAGGTCGGCATCGCGCATCGCCACGATTTCCACGCCGCCGTCGATGGAGCGGTTGGAGAGCACCACGGCGTCGGGGCCCATGGCCTCGCGCACCTTGCGCATCGCTTCGCGACCGTTGGCCGCCACAAACTTTGCCACGCTCATTGTTCAGTCCTCACGCTGCGCCGCCGATCATGGCGGTGATGCGAATATTGCGGTTGTCCGGTACTTCGGCGTGCGACAGCACTTTCAGCTGCGGCAGCGTGCGGCGCAGGAAGCGCGCCATCAGCGGCCGCATGGGCGGCGGCACCAGCAGCACCGGATCCAGGCCCAGCTGTTCCTGACGCACCACGGCGCCCTGCGCCTGCTGCAGCAGCGCATCGGCCAGGCCCGGCTCGATGCCGCCGCCGTTGGCCAGCGCCTGCGTCAGCACGCGTTCCAGGCCGGCGTCCAGGCCGATCACCTGCATGTCGGCGTTGTTCGGGAACAGCTGCTGCGTGATCGCGCGTCCCAGCGACACCCGCACCAGCGTGGTCAGCTCGGCCGGATCGTTGATCTTCGGGGCGTTGTCCGCCACCACGTCCAGGATGGTGCGCATGTCGCGGATTGCCACGCCTTCGTCCAGCAGGTTCTGCAGCACCTTCTGCAGGCCGGTCAGCGAGATCGTCTTCGGCACCAGGTCCTCGGTCAGCTTCGGGGCTTCCTTGGTGATGCGGTCCAGCAGCGCCTGCACTTCCTGGCGGCCCAGCAGCTCCGACGCATGCATCTGGATCAGGTGGTTCAGGTGCGTGGCCACCACGGTGCTGGCATCCACCACCGTGTAGCCGTAGGCCTGCGCCTGTTCCTTGAGCGCGGCATCGATCCACACGGCGGGCAGGCCGAAGGCGGGATCGCGCGTGGTGGCGCCGGGCAGCGTGCCGCTGACCTGGCCCGGGTTGATGGCCATCCACTGGCCCGGGTTGGCTTCGCCGCTGCCGATTTCCACGCCCTTGAGCGTGATGCGGTACGCGTTCGGCTTCAGTTCCAGGTTGTCGCGGATATGCACCACCGGCACCAGGAAGCCGATGTCCTGCGCCATCTTCTTGCGGATGCTCTTGATGCGGCCCAGCAGTTCGCCGTTCTGCGCGCGGTCCACCAGCGTAATCAGGCGGTAGCCCACTTCCATGCCCAGCGGGTCGACCATCGTGACGTCTTCCCAAGTGGCTTCGGCCACTTCGGCCTGCACGGCCGGGCCGCCACGCTCTTCCTGGGCCTTGGTTTCCGTGGCCTTGACCTCGCGGCGCATCTGATAGCGGCCGAACCAGATCAGCCCGCCGGCCAGCATCAGGAAGGCAAAGTGCGGCATGCCCGGGATCAGGCCCATCGTGCCGATGATCGCGGCGGTGATGAACATCACGCGCGGGTTCGAGAACAGCTGCCCGGTCAGCTGCTGGCCGACGTCCTGCTCGTTCGACACGCGCGACACGATCACACCGGCCGCCGTGGAGATCACCAGCGCCGGGATCTGTGCCACCAGGCCGTCACCGATGGTCAGCAGCGTGTAGTTGTGGACGGCGGTGCCAAAGTCCAGGTCGTGCTGCACCATGCCCACCACCATGCCGGCGGCGACGTTGATGAACATGATCAGCAGGCCGGCGATGGCGTCGCCGCGCACGAACTTCGAGGCACCGTCCATGGCACCGTAGAAGTCCGATTCCTGGGCCACCTCGGAGCGGCGCTTGCGGGCGCCTTCCTCGTTGATCAGGCCGGCGTTCAGGTCGGCGTCGATGGCCATCTGCTTGCCGGGCATCGCATCGAGCATGAAGCGCGCGCCAACTTCGGCGATACGGCCGGCACCCTTGGTGATCACCATGAAATTGATCACGACCAGGATGGCGAACACCACGATACCGACGGCAAAGTTGCCGCCCACCAGGAAGTGGCCGAAGGCCTCGATCACCTTGCCGGCGGCGTCGGGGCCGGTATGGCCTTCGAGCAGCACCACGCGCGTGGACGCCACGTTCAGCGACAGCCGCAGCAGCGTGGAGAACAGCAGCACGGCCGGGAAGGCGGCGAAGTCCAGCGGGCGCTGGGTGTACATGCCCACCAGCAGCACCATGATCGACAGCGCGATGTTGAAGGTGAACAGCAGGTCCAGGATGAACGCCGGCAGCGGCAGGATCATCATGCCGAGGATCATGACAATCAGCAGCGGGCCAGCCAGCGCCTTCATCTGGGCGCCACCCCGCAGTGCGGGCATGTTGAAAAGGTTGGTCAGTGCGTTCATGCGCGGCTTTCCGGTACGGCAAGTTCATCCGGCACCAGCAGTTCGGTCGGCGATTCGGGATGCGGACCGTAGCTGTAATGCCAGTTCTTCAATTGATAAACCCAGGCCAGAACCTCGGCCACGGCGGTATACAGGCCCGCGGGGATTTCGTGGCCCAGTTCCACGTGCCGGTGCAGCGCCCGCGCCAGCGGCGGGGCGGACAGCACCGGTACGCGATGCTCCTTGGCCAGGTCGCGGATGCGAGCGGCCACTTCATCGGCACCCTTTGCCACGACGCGCGGCGCGTTCCAGCGCGCGTTCTCGTCGTATTTCAGTGCCACGGCGAAGTGGGTGGGGTTGGTCACCACCACGTCGGCCTTGGGCACCTCGGACATCATGCGGCGCCGCGCAATGGCCCGCTGCTGCTGGCGGATACGGGCCTTGATGTGCGGATCGCCATCGGTTTCCTTCATCTCCTGCTTGACCTCTTCCTTGGTCATGCGGAGCTTCTTGTAGAACGTCCAGAGCTGCCACGGCGTGTCGATGGCCGCCACCAGCAGCAGCGACCCCGCCACCATGCCGCACACGTAGAGCACCATCTCCATCATGTGCAGCAGCGCCTCGTGAACCGGCGCGTTCATCAGCGCGATGGCCTCGGGCAGCTTGTGCCAGACCATCCAGGCGCCCACGGAACCCACCAGCAGCGACTTGACGATGGCCTTGATCAACTCCACGACCGTGTGCGACGAGAACATGCGGCCGATACCCTGGATGGGCGACAGGCGCGAGAAATCGGGCGAGAACGACTTGGTCGAGAAGCTCCAGCCGCCAATCGCCAGCGGTGCCACAAGCGCCGCCACGCCGAACATCAGCAGCAGCGGGAAAAACGCCAGCAGGCTGTCCCAGATCGCCATGCCAAACTGCGACAGCATGCGGTTGGTGTCGAAAGCCGTGGCCGGCTCGAAGGCCAGCGTCGTCTGCATGACCGAATTGAGCTTGCGGCCCAGCGTGCCGCCCATGACGTACAGGCCCAGCACGCCGGTCATCAGCATCACGAACGTGCCGAGCTCGCGCGAACGCACCACCTGCCCCTCCTCGCGCGCCTTTTCAAGGCGCCGGGGTGAGGCGGGTTCGGTTTTCTCGAGATCGCTTTCCTCGGACATGAATGCTCCAGTGCGAAGCACGCGGGCGGCACTTCGTCACCGAGGATTATCAAATCCCGGGGGCAAGGCATTGGGGGAAAAGGCGGGGAAACAGGTGCCTGTTTCAGGAATGAAGGGGGCAGCGGAAATAACGGCCCGGGGCAGGCGATCTTTAGGGGCGGATCGCCAGATTGTGCAGATCTCTCCCGGTTCGGCGGCGATCGGCAGCGATGATGTCACAGATCGGGCGTGACATCCAGCTCCTGCGGAGCCCCCGCCCTGCATCTGTATATATATATAGAGGCCGGCGGCCGGCTACATCGTCGTGGCCGATGGACATCGTCAACGCGCGCCATGCCGCCAGTTCGGCAATGATGTAATGTATGAATCACAATTAAAGGTTGCTGACTGGTGTGTCGTTTCCGTGGGTGCGCGCCACCGCTTCCGGCAGGTATTCGGCGTAGTGGCGGCGCAACCAGTCCATGCCTTCGTCCTGCGTGACGGTGTACTGTAGCTTGGCCCGAAACGCTTCAAGCCGCACCCGGGCCGCATTGAGAATGCCGCCCCAGGTAGCCAGACCGATCCGCAACGTCGGCTCTTCATGGGAACAGGCGAACGCGCCGACCGGGTAGCCCAGCATCCGGGATGCCTGTGGCGTAATCTCGTTCGACACGGCGAGGAAAGTCCAGCGCGTATGGCTGGTGTCGAATCGCTCGTCATAGGCAACCGCCATCGCGTAGCTTTCGATCTGCGCCTTCGCCGCCAGGTCGATCTTTCGGGACGGTCGCTTGAGTTCCACCACCAGGAACTCGCGGCGGATATTTGCGTAGGCGGGCACTTCCCGGCCAAGCACGAGATCCACAACCCCTTGCCGGCCGTCATCCCTGACGACGGCCCGCTGCGCGCATGCTTCTGCGTCTTCGAGCAACCCAAGGTGCTTGCACAGAACAGTATTGAGGTTCTTGTCGCTGCTGGAAAGCTGGAATTCCTCGCCGAAGATCCAGGTTTCATTGGCAAGCATGCGATGCAGTTGGCCGCGTTCCTTCAGCGCCTGCTTGCTGCCGATTTCAAATAGTAATTCCTCCAATCCGGCGAGAAAGCACAGCCGTTCCCGGACCAGCTTGCTGCATTCGATCATCGACGCAAGCGAGGTAAGCTGAAGCAGGTCATGCAACTCCCCTGCCTTGTCCGCCGGCAAGCTGAGCACTTCGGTCAGCAGATGCATCAGCGTGGACGGGCTGTCTTCCAGCGTGGCCTTGAGCATGCCGAGGGTGAAACGGCGGTCCTGCAGACGTCCCGAGCGAAGCACCTCCAGGTGCTCGTGCACGCCAAGCGCGCAAATATCGAACCGCTCGCGCCGCGCCACCTCGATGGCGTCCTCGGCCACGCCCTCGAACGGATAGACGCCCTCGGTCTTCCAGCCCTGGATCAGCGCGCTGGCATCCTCGGCGCGCTGGCGACGATGCCGGGCCTGCAGCGTTTCCGTGGGCGTCCTGACCACGCGTTGCAGGGCCGGGGCGATACGTTCATCCAGCGCCTGGCCCGGCCTGCCAGCCTGCCCAGGGTCGATACCGGCGATCGGTATCCGGACTGTCGTGGAACCGAGATTGCGCATTTCCATCATGACCTCCTTCGCTTGAACACGCGATGGAGGCTAACACCGCATGACACGCCGTGGACGCTTCGGACACACGTTGTGACATGGTTTCAGAATCGTCTCAATTCGATGGACCGAGTCTGCCGGGTTCGATGTCGATACCCAACTGCCCCGCCATCTCTTCCACCAATGCCTGCAGCCGGGCCACCTTCTCTTCCAGTTCGCGATGGCTGATACGCAGCGCTTCGAACTCTGACGGCGATGCGCTGGCTTCGGCGCTGCCTCTCGGCGACAGTGCACCGGGCTCGGGCATGGCAACATCGCCGCAGAGCAGGTGCATCCATCGGTGCTCGCGCTCGCCCGGCGCGCGGGGCAGCTTTACCACCAGCGTCGGGGTGCGCTCGGCCAATTCGTCCAGGAATGCCTCGACCGACGAGATATCGGCGAAGGCGTGCAGCCGCGCCGTGTTCAGCCTCAGTTCGGCTGCCGTCTGCGGGCCGCGCAGCATCAGCGTGGACAACAGCGCGGCGGACTGGCCAGGCACGGCCAGCACCTTGCCCAGGTTCTGTTCGAAGCGCGGCACGCGGCTGCTGCTGCCCTCGAACACCAGGCTCAGCGATTTCAGGCCGTCGATGGCGGTCAGGATTTCGTCCTCGGTCACGCTCATCACCGGCGAGCGCGCGGTCTTCTGGTTGCAGCCAGACGCCAGCGCATTGAGCGACAGCGGATAGGTGTCGGGCACGGTGTACTGCTTTTCCAGCAATACGGCCACGACGCGGGCCTCCAGCGGCGTGAGGGTGCGCAGGGCGGGGCGCGATGGGGTGTCGGGGGTCTGGTCCATGGTGACGTCGGCAGGTTGGCGGGCGGGGTTGGCCAGCGGTAGAGGCCAAGGCGCCCATTGAAGCGCAAGGGCGGCGGCGACGCAACCGCCGCGGCGCGGCCCGGGATTGTGTCGCAATGTACCTTGGGCGGCATAAGAAACCGCGAAAACATTCGTTGGCTGGCGGCGGATGCGGGGGTACGGTCTGGCTTTCAGCCATTCGCCTCCCCTTACGCATGTCCCGCACCCGCCGCAAGTTCCTGTACGCCGCCAGCGCCGGCGCCATGTCCGCCCTGCTGCCTGCCGTCACGCACGCCCAACCCCGCCAGGTATTGAAAGCAGGCGACCAGAAAGGCGGCTTGCGCGCGCTGCTGGAATCGGCCGACGCGCTCAAGGGGCTGGCCTATGACATCCAGTGGACCGAATTCCCGGCCGCCGCGCCGCTGGCCGAGGCGCTCAACGCGGGCGCCGTCGACAGCGGGCCCATTGGTGACGCGCCGGCCATCTTCGCGCTGGCCGCCGGCACCCGCATCCGGCTGATCGGCGCCAATCGCTCCGATCCGTACGGCACGGCCGTGCTCGTGCGCCCCGACTCGCCGCTGAAAAGCGCGGCCGACCTGAAGGGCAAGCGCATCGGCACCAATCGTGGATCGATCGGCCATTTCGTCGCGCTCAAGGCTCTGGCATCGGCGGGCCTGAAACCCGACGACGCCGACTTCCGCTTCCTGCCTCCTGCCGATGCCAAGCTGGCGCTGACCAACGGATCGGTCGATGCATGGTCGACGTGGGAGCCCTACACGGCCATGGCCGAAACCAGCGGCCATGCACGCGTGCTGGTGAGCGGACGGGGATTATGGTCAGGCCTGAGCTATCTCGCGGCGACGGACACCGCGCTGACCAGCAAGCGTGCCGTGCTGGCTGACTTTCTGCAGCGCGTGGTGCGTGCGCAGGTCTGGTCCTACCAGCACGTGCCCGAGTACTCGGCCACGCTGGCGCGCATCATCGGCATCCCGCCCGAGGCCGCGCGGCTGCAGTTCGAACGCCGCCGTACCCAGTGGCAGCCCATCGATGCCGAACTGGTGGCCATCCAGCAGCAGACCGCCGACTTCTACCTGAAGGCGGGGCTGCTCAAGCAGCGGCTGGACGTGGCCACCACGTTCGATCGGGGCTTCGCGCTCAGCGCGTAGGCGCCGGCCGCGCGGGCCGCTTTGCCAGCAGCGGCTCACCCACGCCGTCCACGCCGACCAGGCCCAGCACCGTGGTCAGGCCCCACTGTGCGCCTTCATAGGCATTGGCGGGATCGAACCACTCGTCGCGCGAATGCGATCCGCCCGACTTGCCGCCGCTACCGATGATGATGGCTGGAATGCCCAGTGCCATCGGCACATTGGCGTCGGTGCTGCCCCCGCGCAGCGACGGTGCTTCCTTGCCATGGGCCTTGATAACGCGCACGGCCGACTGCACGATCACGGAATCGGTCGCCGTGATGCCCGCGGGCCGGTCGCCGATCATGCGCGCCTGGTACGTGATTTCCTGCCCCTTGGCCGGTTTCCAGCGGGCGTTCTCGTCGGCCACGCCGGCGGCGATGGCATCCATGATCTGCTTTTCGGTCTCCAGCAGCGACGGCGTGCCGTTGGAGCGAATATCGATGGCCATGCGGGCGTCGCCGGCAATCGCGTTCACCGACGTGCCGCCGCCAACCGTGCCCACCGTAAACGTGGTCTTGGGATCGGTAGGCGTCTTCACGTCGCCGATCTTGCCGATGGCGCGCCCCATGGCGTGAATCGCGCTGGGCAGGCCGAAGGCCCCGAAGCTGTGTCCGCCCGGGCCCTTGAACGTGACTTCGTAGCGATGGCTGCCGGTGCCCTGCGTCAGCACGCGCTCGCCGGTGCCGGGCTCGATGCCGACCATGCCGTCGATATCGGGATGGTCGCGGAACACCGCCTTCATGCCGCGCAGGTTGCCCAGTTCCTCTTCGCCGACGTTGCCGACGAACACCAGGTCGCCCACGGTCTGCACCTTGTTCTCGTTGAGCACCTTGAGCCACGACAGCAGTACGGCCAGCCCGCGCGTATCGTCGCCGATGCCCGGGGCATACAGCTTGCCGTCGCGCGACTTCACCGTGACGTCGGTGCCTTCCGGAAAGACGGTGTCCAGGTGGGCGGAGATCAGCAGCCGGGGGCCGTTGCCGGTGCCCTTGCGGATGCCGATGGCATTGCCTTCGGCATCGATATGGGCATCGGACAGGCCCAGCGCCTTGAGCCGCGACACGAAATACTCGGCGCGCGCCTTTTCCTTGAACGGCGGCGCGGGGATCTCGGTCATGGTCTTGAGTTCCGCCAGCGCCCGCGCGTCGTCGGCGCGCACGTCGGCCATCAGCTTCTGGTAAAGCGGCGCGGCCTCCAGCCGGGCATAGGCACTGTCAACGTTGGGGGAGACTTGCGGGACGGTCAGGGTCTGACCCTGGGCGATGCCGGCGAACGCGAAAGCGGAAAACGCGGCGGCAACGGAGACGGCAACAACGGTACGGCGAGCATGCATGGGGGCGATCCTCTGGCAGTAGGAAACCGTGGTTGCCCACGATTGTGCCAGCGAATGCGCCGCCATGTGCTGGTATGAAACCTGGCCGTCGTCATGGGCTCCCCTCTTCCGCGCGGCGGGAGAGGGGAGCAAACCAACGGAAGAGCAGGAACAGATCAGAAGCCCAGGCTGGCCAGCAGGTCGTCCACCTGCGACTGGTCAGAGACCACGTCGGGCTTGCCTTCGGGGTTGATCTGCGGACCGTTCATGAGCGTGGGGGCGCTTCCACGCGCCGGTCGGCCGGCACGTTGTCGATCAGCACCTGCAGCAGTTCCTGCTCCAGGGTGCGAATCATGTCCATCATCTTCTTGATCACCTGGCCGGTCAGGTCCTGGAAGTCCTGGGCCATCATGATCTCGAGCAGGTGGCTGCCGGTAGCCTTGGCCTTCTGCGGGACCTCGGTCAGGAATTCGCGCGTGTCCAGCACCAGGGCGCGGGCATCGCCCAGTTCCACCGGTTGCGCGAACCACTCGTCCCAACGCTTGTCCAGCGCGGTGGCCTTGCTTTCCATATCTTCCTGCAGCGGCTGCGCCAGCTCGACGGCGGTCAGCGTACGCTCGGCCGCCTGCTCGGTCATGGCGGCGATGTAGCTCAGGCGGTCGCGTGCATCGGGAATGGCCAGGGCGGCCTTCTCGATTTCCTTGTCGAGCCCCAGCTCCCGCATGTTGTCGCGCAGCATTCGCGTCAGGTTGCCGATGCGATGGATGATCTGCTCGGCCGATTCTTGGCTGAAAGTCGGAGTCGTCGACATGTCGCGTACCTCTTCTTATTGACCCAGCTTCTCGAAGATCTTGGTGATCTTTTCATCCAGCGTCGCGGCGGTGAAGGGCTTGACCACATAGCCGTTGGCGCCCGCTTGCGCGGCGGCAATGATGTTCTCCTTCTTGGCCTCGGCCGTCACCATCAGCACCGGCGTCTTGGCGATCTCGGGAATCGCGCGGATCGACTGCAGCATGGTCAGGCCGTCCATGTTGGGCATGTTCCAGTCCGACACCACGAACTGGAAGCTGCCGTCCTTGACTTTATCCAGGCCGGCGGCGCCGTCTTCGGCTTCCTCGACGTTGGTGAACCCCAGCTCCTTGAGCAGGTTGCGAATGATCCGACGCATGGTCGGGAAGTCATCCACCACGAGGATCTTGATGTTCTTGTCCACTATACGGCTCCAAAACGGTTGCGGATGACAGGGCCATCCGGTTGATGTTGCTGATCTGACCTCTCGCGCGCGAGATCCAGGACTACACGCGCTGCGCCCGTGCGCCAAACGTGGCCAGGTGCGCCATGACGCGCTGGCTCATCTGGTTCAGGGGCACCACTTCATGCACGCCGCCGGTGGCGATAGCTTCCTTCGGCATGCCAAACACGATGCAGGACTGTTCGTCCTGCGCCAGGTTGTACGATCCGGCTTCCTTCATGCGCAGCATGCCGCGCGCGCCATCCTTGCCCATGCCGGTCAGAATCACCCCGGTCACGTTCTTGCCGCCGTGGATGGCGGCGGAATCGAACAGCACGTCCACCGACGGGCGATGCCGGTTCACCGGCGCCTCCTGCGACAGGTGCGCCACGTAGTTGGCGCCGCTGCGCGCCAGCAGCAGGTGGGAATCGCCCGGCGCAATGTACGCGTAGCCGGGCAGCACGCGCTCGCCGTGCTCCGCTTCCTTGACCGTGATGCGGCACAGGCCGTTCAGGCGCTGCGCGAACGACTTCGTGAAGCCGGCCGGCATGTGCTGCACGATCATGACGGCCGGCGAATCGGGCGGCAGCGGCATCAGGAATTCCTTGATGGCCTCGGTGCCGCCCGTCGACGCGCCGACGATGATCAGCTTTTCGGTCGACAGCAGCGGCGCGCGCAGGATCGGCGCGGCCGGGGCGCCGCCCGTGGCGGCCTCGGGCCTGGCACGCACGCGCGCCCGCGATGCAGCGCGCAGCTTGTCGGCGATGGTGTCGGTGTATTCGATCAGCCCGTCGCGGATGCCCAGCTTGGGCTTGGTCACGAAATCGACGGCGCCCAGTTCCAGCGCGCGCATCGTGATTTCGGACCCGCGCTCGGTCAGCGAGGACACCATCAGCACCGGCATCGGGCGCAGGCGCATCAGGCGTTCCAGGAAATCGAGCCCGTCCATCCGTGGCATTTCCACGTCCAGCGTCAGCACGTCCGGATTCAGGCGCTTGATCATGTCACGCGCCACCAGCGGATCGGGGGCGGTACCCACCACCTCCATGTCCGGCTGGCTGTTGATGATCTCCGTCATCAGGCTGCGAATCAGCGCGGAATCATCCACGCACAGCACCTTGATCTTCGCGGCGGTCATGTTCGTCTCTACGTCTTCAGTTTTCAGGTCGGCGACTTGGCCGATGCCTGCCGCGTAAACAAAGCCACGGCACCACGTGCGGGCGCCTTGGTGGATGTGGACAGCGCGCGTGCCAGGGCACGTTCCTCGCGCTCCACGCCAACCGTATCGTCCTGGCGCGTCAGCCGGCGCACCAGCGCCAGCCCTGTGCCCGGGAAGTAGCTGACGCGGCGCGCGTGCGGCCCGCGCAGGTCCTGGGCGGCCACCCGTATTTCTTCGGTGCGCAGGTACTTCAGTACGAAATCGGCATTCCGGTCCCCAATATTGAGGGTCGTCATGTTCGCCAGTACCGCACCGCCACCAAATACCTTGGCTTCCAGGCGCTCGCGCCGCGCGCCCATCTTCAGCAGTTCATTGATCAGCACTTCCAGCGCGTAGCAGCCGTAGCGCATCGACGCCGACAGCATGCGGTCCGGCCCGGCGTTCTCGTCGTCCGGCAGCATGAAATGGTTCATGCCGCCCACGCCGGCCACCTCGTCGCGGATACATGCCGCCACGCACGATCCCAGCACCGTGGTCAGCACCACGTCGTCACCTGTCACGTAGTACTCGTTGGGCAGCAGCTTGATGGCCTGTTTGCCGAATTCGCGATCGAAGTACTTTCGCGTGGCAATGGCCTCGGGCATCTGGGGAGTGCCGCGCATCAAGCACCTCCGCCCTTGCCCGCCAGTTCGTACACGGTCTGCCCGCGCAGCTGGAACGCGCGCGTGACATACGAGAAGTTCTCCGAATGGCCGGCGAACAGCAGGCCGTTCGGCTTGAGCAACGGCGCAAACCGTTCCAGGATGCGGCCCTGGGTCGGCTTGTCGAAATAGATCATCACGTTGCGGCAGAAGATCGCGTCGAACTTCTCGCGAATGCCCCAGTCCGGCGCCAGCAGGTTCAGCGGCTCGAACGTGATGGTCGAGGCCAGGTCCGGCTTGACCTTGACCGAGCCGGCGCGTGCCCCGGTACCCTTCAGGAAGAAGCGCTTGAGCTGTTCCTGCTGAAGCCGCGCCACCTGCTCGGTCGTGTAGACCCCGGCGCGTGCCTTGGCCAGGACCTGGGTGTCGATGTCGGTGGCCAGCACGGTGCCGGCGCGGTCGCCCAGCGCCTCGGCCAGCGTGATGGCGATCGAATACGGTTCCTCGCCGGTCGACGCCGCCGCGCACCACACGCTGTAGGGGCGGCCGGTCTTCTTCGCATGCTCGGCCAGCAGCGGGAAGTGATGTGC
Source organism: Cupriavidus sp. EM10 (assembly GCF_018729255.1). NCBI lineage: Bacteria > Pseudomonadati > Pseudomonadota > Betaproteobacteria > Burkholderiales > Burkholderiaceae > Cupriavidus > Cupriavidus sp. EM10. The sequence goes on along the minus strand of NZ_CP076061.1, from coordinate 1,508,577 downwards.
CTCGCGGAAGAACGACGTCAGGTTGGTCGTCAGCGCGTTGGTGAAGTATTCCCACTCGTCGGACCGGTCGTCCGATTCGAGCAGTTCCAGGTACGAGCCGAAGTCGCTGAGCTGCAGCGAGCGCAGACGCCGCGCCAGACGGCTGTACACCATCTCGCGCTTGTGGCTTCCCAGCGAGATGCCAGCGCGCTTGTGAATCAGCGCGCGGACCTTCTCGAAGTCGCGCTCGGTCAGCAGGAAGTCACGCATGTCGTCACGCAGGGGCGCCAGCACCGGCGCTGCGGAACTGGCGGCCGCGCCTGGCTTCCCGGTGGCGCTGGAGGAAGAACGGAGCGGCGTCATGTGTGTATTTCGTCAGGGTTGCCGATTGCCGGCGGTACAGGCTGTTGGGGCGATCCGGCACGCGTTCAGGCGAACTCGGCCTCGATCAGTTCCATTTCGGTACTGGTCATCATCCGTTCGATGTCGATCAGGATCAGCATCCGGCCTTCCACCGACCCGAGGCCGGTCAGGTGTTCGTTGGATACCGACACGCCAAACTCCGGCGCTGCCTTGATGTCGTCGCCCGTCAGCGTGAGCACGTCCGACACGCCATCGACGACGATGCCGACCACGCGCCCGGCCACGTTCAGGATGATCACCACGGTCTGGTGGTCATAGCGCACGTTGGCCAGGTTGAACTTCAGGCGCAGGTCCACGATCGGGACGATCACGCCGCGCAGGTTCGTCACGCCCTTGATGAAGTCGGGCGCGTTGGCGATGCGGGTTACCGTCTCGTAGCTGCGGATTTCCTGCACCTTCAGGATGTCGATGCCATATTCCTCGGTGCCCAGCGTGAAGACCAGGTATTCCTGGCCAGAGGCTTCGCTGCCCTGGGTATCGATGTGTCCGATGCCGGCCATGTCTGTTCTCCTTGCTGTCGATTACAGTGCCGCCGCCATGTCCTGGCGGCGCACGCCGGTGCGCTGCAGCGCGGCCACGTCCACGATCAGCGCGACGCTGCCGTCGCCCAGGATCGTCGCGGCCGAGATGCACGGCACCTTGCGGTAGTTGGTTTCCAGGTTCTTCAGTACCACCTGGTGCTGGCCGATCAGCTGGTCCACCAGCAGCGCGAAGCGCTTGCCTTCGGCCGACAGGATCACGGCGATGCCCTGCGTGGGTTCCTGCACCGCGTTGGCCACGTTGAAGACCTTGTGCAGTTCCAGCAGCGGCAGGTATTCGCCGCGCACGTTCATCACACGTTCGCCGTTGGCGGCGGTGTGGACGTCGTCGGCCTTCGGCTGCAGCGATTCCATCACGCAGTTCAGCGGCAGGATGAACGTCTCCTCGCCGGTGCGTACCGACATGCCGTCCAGAATGGCCAGCGTCAGCGGCAGCACGATGCGCGTGGTGGTGCCCAGGCCCTGGCGCGAGCTGATCTCGACATGCCCGCCCATTTCCTGGATGTTCCGCTTGACCACGTCCATGCCGACCCCGCGGCCCGATACGTCGGTCACCACTTCGGCCGTGGAGAAGCCTGGCGCGAAGATCAGCTGCCAGACTTCCTCGTCGGGCATGCTTTCGGACACGCCCGGCAGGTTGTTCTGCAGCGCCTTGGACAGGATGCGGTCGCGGTTCAGGCCACCGCCGTCATCGCTCACCTCGATGACGATGTTGCCGCCAGCGTGCTGTGCGGACAGGATCAGTTGGCCAGTCGGCTCCTTGCCGGCCGCCACGCGCTTCTCGGGCGTCTCGATGCCGTGGTCCAGGCTGTTGCGCACCAGGTGCGTCAGCGGGTCGATGATGCGTTCGATCAGGCTCTTGTCGAGTTCGGTCGCCTTGCCGAACGTGACCAGGTCGATCTGCTTGTTCAGCTTGCTGGCCAGGTCGCGCACCAGGCGCGGGAAGCGCGAGAACACGTAGTCCATCGGCATCATGCGGATCGACATCACCGCTTCCTGCAGGTCACGCGCGTTACGTTCGAGCTGGCCCATGCCCGAGAACAGGCGGTCGAACAGCACCGGGTCCAGCGACGACGCGGTCTGTGCCAGCATCGATTGCGTGATGACCAGTTCGCCCACCAGGTTGATGATCTGGTCGACCTTCTCGGTCGGCACGCGGATCGAACCGGAATCGGGCGCATGCGCGGCGGCGGCTGCCGCCGGCTTGGCCTTCTCTTTGTCCTTGGCTGCCGGCGCGGCGGCCGGCGCAGCGGCGGCCGGGGCCGGTGCGGCTGCAGGAGCCGGAGCCGGTGCGGGCGCGGCGGCGGCCGGGGCTTCGCCGGCGGCCACGGCTTCCACGACGATCTGCTTCTCGTCGATCACGAAGCAGCAGACCGCGATGATGTCGTCGGTGCCGCACTGGCTGTTCAGCCAGATGGTCAGGTCGCCGTCGGCCTCTTCCTGGCCGGTGATCTCGCCCAGGTTGGCCAGTTCCTCGCGCAGCAGCGCCTGGTCGCCGGCCGATACCTTGATCAGCTTGACCTTCAGGTTGCCGCCAGCCGGTGCGGCGGCCGGTGCAGGCGCGGGTGCCGCCACGGATGCGGGTGCGGGGGCCGGAGCGTGAGCCGCTTCGCCGCTGGCCTCCTGGGCCAGTTGCTGCAGGACGGCGCAGATGCGCTTGAACGTTTCCGGATCGGGTTCGGTGCCGTTGCGATAGGCATTGAGCTGGTCTTGCAACACGTCCTTGGTTTCCAGAAAGGTGTCGATGATGACCCGCGTGAGGGCCAGTTCCCGCCGACGCGTGCGGTCGAGCAGGTTCTCAAAGATGTGCGTGGTCTCGGTCAGCGCCGTGAAGCCGAACGTGGCGGCACCGCCCTTGATCGAATGCGCGGCACGAAAGATCGCGTTGAGCGCTTCGGCGTCGGGGGACTCGATGTCCACCTCGAGCAGCAGCTGCTCCATTTCTACGAGCAGTTCCTCTGCCTCTTCGAAGAAGGTCTGGTAAAACTGCGTGATATCGATATCGACAGACATGATCGTCCTGGCTCGCTAGATTTCTGGGAAGACGCGCCACCCACCGCGGCGGCGCGACCTCGTTCCTACTTGCCCTGCGGCGCGCTGGCCGGCTTGGCCGGGGCCGCCGGAGCGGCTTCCGCCGGCACCTGCGACTGCAGTTCCTCGGCCATGCGTCCCTTCTGCGCCTGCACCGAGACATCCGCCGCGCTGGCGTTTTCAGACTCGAACTGGGCCTGCGCACGCTTGTTGAGCACCACGATGCTGATGCGGCGGTTGGTCGGCGCCAGCGGCTCGTTCTTTTCCAGCGGCATGGTGTCCGCCAGGCCCAGCACGCGCAGCACCTTGCCTTCCTGCATGCCGCCGGCAATCAGTTCCTGGCGCGAAGCGTTGGCGCGGTCCGCCGACAGTTCCCAGTTGCTGTAGGCGCGCTCGCCCATCATGTACGTGGCCGAATCGGTATGGCCCGACAGGCTGACCTTGTTCGGCATCTCGTTGAGCACCGGACCGATCTCGCGCAGGATGGCGCGCATGTACGGCTCCACGGCGGCGCTGCCGGTCCGGAACATCGGGCGGTTCTGCGTATCCAGGATCTGGATGCGCAGGCCTTCGCTGGTGATGTCCAGCAGCAGCTGCGGGCGGAACTGGCGCAGCGTCGGGTTGTTCTCGATGATCTGTTCCAGGCGACCCTTCAGCGCGCGCAGGCGCTCGCTGTCCATCTGGTCGCGGCGGCGCTGCGCGTCGGCCGGATCGTTGGTCATGGCGCGCATGACCTCGCCGTCCTTGGCCATCGGGTCCTTGCCGCCGCCGGGGATGACGCTCTTCGACAGGCTGCTCTTGTCGCCGCCGGCCATGGCCACCTTGAGCGGGGTCTTGAAATACTCGGCCACGCCGACGAGGGTCTTCGGCGAAGACGAGCTCAGCAGCCACAGCACCAAAAACAGCGCCATCATGGCCGTCATGAAGTCGGCGTAGGCGATCTTCCAGCTGTGGTTGCCGTGCGGCTTGGCGTGCGACTTCGCCTTCTTGATGACGATCGGACGCAGGTCCTGGGCGCTGCTCATGGCTGCTCTCCCGTCAGGTCAGGCTCTTGACTTCACGGACGTGATCGTCGAGCTCGAGGAACGACGGACGTACCGTGGAGTACAGCACCTTGCGGCCGAATTCCACCGCCACCAGCGGTGCGTAGCCATTGAGCGATGCCAGCAGCGTGACCTTGATGCATTCGTACATCTTGATGCTCTCGGACACCTGGTGCTCGACCCGCGACGCCAGCGGCGACACGAAGCCGTAGGCCAGCAGAATGCCCAGGAACGTACCCACCATGGCGTGGGCGATCAGGGCGCCCAGCTCGGCCGGCGGCAGGTCTGCCGAGGCCAGGGCGTGCACCACGCCCATCACCGCGGCCACGATGCCGAAGGCGGGCAGGCCGTCGCCGACGCGCGACAGCGCATGGGCGGGAATCTCGGCTTCGTGGCGGAACGTTTCGATTTCGTGGTCCATAAGCGCCTCGATCTCGAAGGCGTTCATGTTGCCGTTGACCATCATGCGCAGGTAGTCGGTCAGGAATTCCATCATCTTGGCGTCGGCCAGGATGCGCGGGTACTGACTGAACACGCTGCTCGATGCAGGGTCGGCAATTTCCTTTTCGAGGAACAGGATGCCCTCGCGGCGCGCCTTGGACAGCAGCACGTACAGCAGTGCCATGACGTCCAGGTACAGTTCCTTCTTGTACTTGGAGCCCTGCAGCAGCGAAGGCATGGCCTTCATCGTGGCCTTGATGGCCTTGCCGCTGTTGGAGCTGATGAATGCGCCAACGGCGGCACCGCCGATGATGATGAGCTCCGCCGGTTGATAAAGCGCGCCCATATGGCCGCCGGTGAGGGCGTAACCACCCAGCACCGCCACGACTACGACGACATAGCCAATAACTACTAGCACGATCGGATCCCCGTCTGAAAAACACGCGTCAGGCACGCACTGGGCATCCGGTACGGACGAGCGGGGTCACCGCCCGACGGTACCGGGGCCCACCTGCCACGCGGACGTCAGGCCCGGTGTATCAGGCTTGCGTCTGCGCGGATGCGGCGTCCTTCGAGAGCTTCTTTACCTTTCCGGCGCGCGAAGGCGGACGGCACAGGCTGCAGATGAAGTTCGCGTGCGGCTCATAGGCATGCGTCACGAACTGACCGCCGCAACAGGTGCACGTGGAAAGCTGCAGCATGTTGCTCTCGAAAAACCGTACTAACGTCCAGGCACGGGTGAAACTTAAGACGATTTCGCCGCCGAGTAGCGAAACGTGCTCGAGGTACAGACGGTAAGCGGCCACTACGGCACGAATGCCCGACGTCTCGCCTTCCTGCACCATGAACTGGTACGCGGAGAAGAACAGCGACGAATGGATATTCGGCAGCCAGGTGGTGAACCAGTCTGTCGAGAAAGGAAGCATGCCCTTGGGCGGCGATGCGCCCCGCAGCTCCTTGTAGAGGCGGATCAACCGGTCGCGCGAGAGCGTGGTCTCGGCTTCAAGCACCTGCAGGCGCGCACCCAGGCCGATCAGCTCGATGGCGAGCTGGGTCTGGTTGGCATCCTGCAGGACGCTCTTGCGGTTGGGGACGGGAGTGGCCGTGAAGCTGCGGGCCGGCTGGGCCTGGAGGAGCGCGGTCAATTGAGCGACTCCACAGGTTGCCGGGCCAGCAGGATAGCAGCGTGGATCTGCTGCATATCATGACTCTTGGCCGTGTGGGTAAGGGTGGACAGCAACGCGTGATCGTCGAAGCGGAAGCGGCACAGCACCATGTTGGATGCGGCCAGCTTGACGAGTTGCGCCGAGGTCAGCTTGGCAAGGATCTCAGCAATTTCCTTGCTGACACCAAGCCTGAACATGGCTTCCACCTGGTTTTCGCGCACCAGTCGTTGCGCAAGCAGAAGATAGGCGAGATTGACCTCCCTGATCTCCTGGAGAACTTCACTGCTTTCCAATTTTTCCCCGCTACCAAAAAACCCCTCGACCGCTTGTCCGGCGCTTACCAGCAGGGAGACCCCGCCGGCGACCAGATCGTTTGTTGCGTGTTCGAGTGGGTACGACGTACTACGAAAGGAACTTCGCCCGGTTACACCCAAACTCTGAAACGTTACAGATGTTACAGAGTGTAAGTGAAACTGTTACGTTTATATCGGCAATCCGCCCACCATGCCAATCCCTACTTACGTTGGGGATTAGCGAATGTCGTAAGGAAAAGACATGGGCCCGGAAGTTTGTAACAGCCAATGTGACTGACTTCTGATTTTCATCAAAGGTGTAACAGTTTGTGTACTCAACGGAAACGGGTGGCGAGCGGTGGACACGCCACTGACGAAAGGGGGTTGCTGGTTTCCACTATTGACGAACGAGCGCGCCTTGGCTAAACACGCGACGCAACCACGCAGCCAGCCGAGCGAACACGTCGTCGGGGGCTTCGCGGAACAGATGCGGCCGGGCGCGCTCCACCTGCTCCAGCACGCGTGCGGCTTCCTCGGCGCTCACCGAGCGGTACTCCAGCGCCAGTCCCAGCAGCGCGCGCAGCTCGCCTACCTTGCTGCGCCCCAGTGCTTCGCTTTCCTCGGTCTGCAACGCGTACATGACGTCGTAGGCGCGCTGCCGCAGGCTGTCCGCAATGCGCCAGGCCGGCGTGCGCATGCGCTCCTCGATCGTGCGCACATCGACGGCAGAAGCGGATATCTGCGCGGCCAGCGCCTCGGTGAACGCAGCGTCGGCTCCGGCTTCGGACAGGATGTTCGCGGCCCATTCGCGGGCGTGCTCCACGCGCTGCTGGGACGTCCAGTCCGGCTGCACCGCCAGCGCAAACCCGAAGCGTTGCGCATCGCGCATCAGCGCGGCCAGCGCGTTCGGCAACTGCTTGTCGAAGACCTTCCTGGCCCATCCGTACTCGCCGCTGGCCAGCAGCCGCATCACGGCACGCTCGGTCAGCGGACCATCCTGCTGCATCAGGCGCGCGCGCAGGAAGTCGTCGAACGCAGGTGGGATGAACTGCGGATCGAGTCCGGTGGAAACTTTTACAAAGGCATCGAAGTCTGCGCGCAGCCGCGCTGTGGCTTCGGCCGACAAGGACAGGCTGATGTCGGTATTCATGATGTTCTGCAGACGCATGAACGCCCCGGCGCAACAATTACAACGCTGTGCCGGGGCGCTGCCGTCTTGTTCAGACGACGATTGAGTGTCCGTCGGAGCTAAGGCCGATGACGGTCAGAAGGCGCTCCAGTCGCCGTTGTCGGAGGCCGTGCTGGCCGGCGTTGCTGCCGTCAGTGCCGGGCGCTTCTTCTGGGTATCGGCATCCTCGGCGGCAACTTCAGCGGCGGCCGGCGCGGCCGCCACCAGCGCGGTGCCGGCCTTGCCCGGCTTGCCACGTTTGGCCGTCTTCGCCACGCGGCTCACCGGGGCCTTGGCGGCCGGCTTCACCACCGAACGCGCGGCCGGTGCTGCCGGGGCGGCGAGCATCGGCGCCGAAGCGGCCGGCGCATCGTCGTGCGACAGGCGGAAACCCGACACCGAATCCATCAGGCGCGATGCCTGGTCCTGCAGCGATCCTGCCGCCGCCGCTGCCTGCTCCACCAGCGCCGCGTTCTGCTGCGTCACTTCGTCCATCTGCGCCACGGCCTGGTTGACCTGCTCGATGCCCGAGCTCTGCTCGGCCGATGCCGCGCTGATTTCGCCCATGATGTCGGTCACGCGCTTCACCGCCTGCACGATCTCGTCCATCGTCGTGCCGGCCTGGCTGACCAGCGCCGCGCCGGTGTCCACCTGGGCTACCGAATTGTCGATCAGCGTCTTGATTTCCTTGGCGGCGTTGGCGCTGCGCTGTGCCAGGCTGCGCACCTCGCCAGCCACCACTGCAAAGCCACGGCCCTGCTCGCCGGCACGGGCCGCTTCCACTGCGGCGTTCAGCGCCAGGATGTTGGTCTGGAAGGCAATGCCCTCGATCACGCCGATGATGTCGACGATCTTGCGCGACGCGTCGTTGATCTCGCCCATGGTGTCCACCACGCGGCCCACCACCTCGCCGCCGCGCACGGCCGTGTCCGACGCATTGGCGGCCAGCCCGCTGGCCTGGCGCGCGTTGTCGGCGTTCTGCCTGACGGTGCTGGTCAGCTGTTCCATGCTCGACGCCGTTTCCTCCAGCGAGGCAGCCTGCTGTTCGGTCCGCTGCGAAAGGTCGTTGTTGCCGGCGGCGATCTCGCGCGACGCCGTGCCGATCGATTCGGCCGATTCCTTGAAGTCGCGCACCATCGACGACAGTTGCTGCTGCATCTGGCCAATCGCGTGCAGCAGGCTGTGGTCGTCGCCACGGCGCAGTTCCACCCTGGCGGAGAAGTCGCCATCGGCAATGCGTGCGGCGATCGACGCGGCATAGCCCGGTTCGCCGCCCAGCTGGCGCGACAGCTGGCGTGCCAGGAACCAGCCCAGCAGCACCGAGATCACGCCGCCGACCAGCACCAGCAGCAGCATCAGCACGCGCGAGCTGTTGTAGACGCTGGTCGATTCTTCCATGTTCGACTTGGCGCGTTCGTCGCGGCGCTTGACCATCTTGAACAGCACGTCTTCCAGCGCCCGGCTGTCCTTGAGCAGGTCGGCGCTTTCCGTGAAGACCGTGCTTTCGAACTGCGACGTGTCCAGCGGCTGCTTGCTCACCAGCTCCACATACTTCGTCATGCGGTCGCGGAACGGGGGCACCAGCGTTTCATACTGCTTGAACAGCGCCTGGCCTTCCGGCTGGCTGAACGAGTCCTTTGCAGTCTTTACACGAGCCTCCATGGTCGTCAGCGACTTCTGGATTTCTTCCTTCTCGGTGGCGCGCTCGCCCATGGTCGATGCCGACAGCAGCGCGATCTGGGCGCGGCTGGCGTAGACCAGGTTGATGTTGCCGTCCTGCACGGCCTTCAGCGCCTGCAGGTCGGTGTTGTAGATCTTGCCGGTCCAGTCCGCCATGCGCCCCATGTTGACCACGCCCAGCAGGCCGATGACGGCGCCGATCACCGATACCACCAGGAAGCCCGCAATCAGCCTGGTCGTAACGCGTAGTTGATTGAACCACTGCATAGAACTACCCCTTCTTCTGTCAGAAATGACCGGGATGGACCTTGCCACCCGGGTTGTTGTCGCTGCCGCCTGCGTGGGCGGCTGCTCTACCCCGTTCCTGATGCCGCGTTTTCCGGCGCGGCCCTTTTTGAAATGCCCTTGCCCCACCGGGGCGCGGGCTGCTCCCCACTTCAGCCAGCCGCCTCCGCCATCGTCTCCGCCTGCCGCTGGCGCGCCGGCCGGACTTCGGCCTGCGTGCTCACGCGGAATGTGGAAATCGATTCACGCAGGCGGTCGGCCTGTTCTTCCAGTGCGCCGGCCGCGGCAGCGGCCTGCTCCACCAGTGCTGCATTCTGTTGCGTGCCTTCGTCCATCTGCGCCACGGCCTCGTTCACCTGCTCGATGCCGGCGCTCTGCTCGGCCGATGCCGAACTGATGTCGCCCATGATGTCGGTCACGCGCTTCACGGCTTGCACGATCTCGTCCATCGTGGCGCCGGCCTCGCCCACCTGCGCGGCGCCGTTTTCCACGCGCGACACGGTGTTGCCGATCAGGCCCTTGATTTCCTTGGCGGCGTTGGCGCTGCGCTGCGCCAGGCTGCGCACCTCGCCGGCCACCACGGCAAAGCCACGGCCCTGCTCGCCGGCCCGCGCGGCTTCCACGGCGGCGTTCAGCGCCAGGATGTTGGTCTGGAAGGCAATGCCTTCGATCACGCCGATGATGTCGACGATCTTGCGCGACGCCTCGTTGATTTCCTGCATGGTCTGCACCACGCGGCCCACGGCCTCGCCACCGCGCAGCGCGGTCTCCGACGCATTGGCGGCCAGCCCGCTGGCCTGGCGCGCGTTGTCGGCGTTCTGGCGGACCGTGCCGGTCAGCTGCTCCATGCTCGACGCCGTTTCCTCCAGCGACGCGGCCTGCTGCTCGGTGCGCTGCGACAGGTCGTTGTTGCCGGCGGCCACCTGATGCGTGGCCGACGAGATGCTGGCCATGCCTTCCTGGATGTCATGCACGACCGACAGCAGGCTGCGCTGCATCGTGCGCATGGCACGCGCCAGCGCGCCCACTTCGTCGCCGGCCTTGTGTTCGAACGTGGTGGTCAGGTCGCCGGCGCCCATGCGCAGCGCGAAGTCGAGCATCTCGCCCACCGGCTTTTCCACGCGCGATACCAGCATGGCGCCGGAAGCCATCGACGAGACCACCGCCAGCGCGAAGGCGCCCCACAGCCACGGCCACAGCTGCGCGGCGGCGTCGGCGGACATCCAGTGCACGCCCGCCAGCGCCACCAGGAACCAGACGAGCCCGGCCAACTGGGCCCAGAGGATGCGGCGGCGCAGGCTCAGGCGCGTCAGGCTGCCGATGAAGCCGGCCACGCCGGTGCGCACAACGGCGCCGTCGCGGATTGCCAGGCCGGCGGCGCGGTTCTCGCGAAAGCGCTTGTAGGCGGCCTCGGCCGCGCCGATCTGCTCGCGCGACGCCATCGACCGCACCGACGTATAGCCGATGATGCGGCCGCCCACGCGCGTGGGCGTGACGGTGGCCTGCACCCAATAGTGGTCGCCGTCCTTGCGGCGGTTCTTGACGATGCCCACCCACGACTTGCCGGCCTGGATCGACGTCCACAGGTCGGCAAACGCTTCCGGCGGCATGTCCGGATGGCGCACCAGGTTGTGCGGCGCGCCCAGCAGTTCTGCCGACGTGAAGCCGCTGGTCTCCACGAACGCCCGGTTCGCGAACGTGATGCGGCCCTTGAGGTCGGTTCGGGAGATCAGGTAATCGTCCGGCGAGAGCGGATGCTCGCGCTGCGTGACAGGCTGGTTGTTGCGCATGGGTGCTCGAACTGCGTTGAAGGCTCCGGCGCCGGGGCCCCGCATTCGCGCGGGCACCACGGGCCGCTTGTTACGGTATCGGTCAGGCCGTGCCGGCCGCGGCGTCGAGCGCCGCAAGGTCGTCGACATCCATCAGCTTCTCGATGTCGGTCAGGATCAGCATGCGGCCCTCGAGGGAGCCCAGCCCGCGGATGTAGTCGGTGGACATGCCGCCCGACAGCGCCGGCGCCGGCTTGATCTGCGCCGGGGTCAGCGTGAGCACGTCGGATACGCCGTCAACCACGATGCCCGTGGTGCGTTCATGGATATCGACGATGATCACCACCGTGTACTGGTCGTAGCTGATCTCGGCCTGGTTGAACTTGATGCGCAGGTCGATGATCGGCACGATGGTGCCGCGCAGGTTGACCACGCCCTTCAGGTAATCGGGTGCGTTGGCGATCTGCGTGACCGATTCGTAGCCACGGATTTCCTGGACCTTGAGGATGTCGATGCCGTATTCCTCGCGGCCCAGCCGGAAAGCCAGGAATTCTTCTCCCGCGCCGTCCGCGCGGTTGTTGCTGGTATTCATGTTGCCCCGCTGGCAAGTTTGGTCGTGGCCGGGGTAGCGTGCCCCTGGCTGCTGGCGACCCGAGGCGGTCAGCCGGCTGGCGGCCCCATGGAAATGGGCCGGGCCGGACCACCTGCTATGGCCCTCCAGTATTTACGGCATGGCGCGGGGTGGATTAAGGACGACTTGGCGCCCGGCTTACCCCTCCGTGGGAGGGTCCAGCAGCGCGTGGACGGAGGCCAGCAGGTCTTCCGGATCGAAAGGCTTGGCCAGGAAACCGGAGGCACCCGCCTCGCGCGCCTGGTCCAGGATGCGGTCGTCGTGCTCGGTGGAGAGCATCAGGATCGGGATCGACGCATAGGCCGGCGTGGCGCGCAGCGCCCGGACCAGCGAGAGGCCGTCCATGACGGGCATGACCTGGTCGGTGACCAGCATGCCGAACAGCCCCGCCATGGCCACCTCGTGGGCCTCCTTGCCATCGGCCGCCTCCGTCACCGTGAAGCCGCCCGCGCGCAGGCAGGCGCCGGTCATGCGGCGCAGGGATGGCGAATCGTCGACGACGAGGATGTGCGGAAGGGACATCGGGGACTCCGTATGGGTTGGTCCGCCAGTGGCAAGGCAGCGCGGCCGGCGACGGACAGGCCAGCTGGCTGGGGCGTGCGAAACCCGGCATGCGCCGCTGCCCTGTCACCTTCATAACGACAGGCCGGGCGCACGCTTTAGCGTTCTTGACGATTATTCACATTCTTGCCGGCCCACTGCCGGGCTCGCTCAGGCGCCTTGCAGCTGTTCGGCGAAGGTCGGGGCGTCGAGCGGCATGGCCATCAGGTAGCCCTGCACCTCGTCGCAGCCCATGCCGTCCAGGATATCGAGCTGCGATGCCGATTCCACGCCCTCGGCCACCACCTTCATGCGCAGTTCGTGCGCCAGCGCCACCATCGACCCGACGATCGCCCGGCCCTGCGGGTCGGCGTCCAGCCCGCCAATCAGCGTGCGGTCGATCTTGAGCGTGCCCACGCGCAGCCGCTTCAGGTAGCCCAGGCTGGAGTAGCCGCTGCCGAAATCGTCCAGCGCCACGTGGATGCCCAGTGACTGCAGCTCGGCCAGCGTCTCCATCGACTTGCCGATGTCCTTCATGGCTGCCGTCTCGGTGATTTCCAGCGTGATGGCCGAGGGCGGAATGTCGTGCTGGTGGATCTGTTCGAGCAGGTACTGCGGGAAGTTGCGGCTGGCAAAGCGCAGCCCCGACACGTTGATCGCCACCGGCACCGTCGGCAGCCCGGCGTCCTGCCAGGCGCGCACCTGCGCGCAGACCGTGGAGATGACCCAGTCGTCGAGCTTGTCGATCTGGCCCGACTGCTCGGCCACCATGATGAATTCGGCCGGATTGACCGGGCCCAGCGTCGGATGCCGCCAGCGGCACAGCGCCTCGGCCCCCACCACGCCGCGCGATTTCACGTCGTATTTGGGCTGGTACATCAGCGACAGGGAATCGTCCTGGATGGCCGGCCACAGGTCGCGCCGGATCACCCGCATGCGCCGAGCCCGCTCGCCGGCGGCGGAGTTGAACACGCGCATCTGGTTCGACCCGCTTTCGCGCGCCTCGGACAGACTGACCCGCGCCGCCTGCATCAGCGATTCGGACGTGGCCGCGTCGCGCGGATAGATGGCGATGCCGATATTCACGCCGATCTGCATCTGCAGCCCGCGCGCCGCCACGAATTCGGACAACGACCCCAGCACGCGCGCGCCCAGGTCGTGGGCCCGGCTGTGCTGCACCAGTTCCGGCACGCCCACGGCAAACTCGTCGCGCGCCAGCCGGGCCAGGAAGTGATGCGGCTCCAGCGCGGCCTGCGCCAGCGCGCCGGCATCCTGCGCCAGGATGTCGTCGGCGCGGACCTCGAAGACTTCGTCGACCTCGCGGAAATCGGCAATATGGATCAGCAGCACCGCACAGGCGGTTTCCGAAAGCCGGGCGTGCGCGATGGTCTGGTCGAGCCAGCGCGCGAAGGCCACGCGGTCGGGCAGGTCTTCGTTGCTTACGCTGTACTCGCCCACCGGCGGCTGGTCGCGGCCCGAGGACCGCACGGTCAGGCCGCCCATGCGGCCATTGCCGCGCCGCACCACGCGCGGCTCGCCGGCGCGGGAGGCCACAGGCAAATCGTCGGACGCCTCATCGGCCAGCGCCTCCTCGGCAAACGCTCCCACCCACCTGCGCGACTGGATCCGATGCATGGCGTAGAGCGCGGAGCACAGCAGCGCCAGCCCGCCCGCCAGCCATGCCGAGCCGTGCAGGCCCGCCACGTCGAGGCAATCGCGCGGCGACATCGACAGCCCGCCGCAGGCGCGGCCCAGCCGCGCACCCGCCACCGCCACCAGGCCAGCGCCGGCCAGCATGGCCGTGACGATGGCGACCTGCCACCCACGGCCGCCATGGCGCATCCAGTGCCAGGCAGGGGCCAGCAAATGCGACGCGGCGATGCTTGCCGCCAGCGTCGCGGCAAAGGTTGCCGCCAGGTCTGCGCCATGATTGGCCGCCGTCAGCGTGCCCGAGGCCACGGCAACCCACAGCGGCATACCCGTGGTGAACTGCGACAGCAGCGCGGCCGACCACGTCAGGGACCGGGCCGCCTTGCGCCCCGGCTCGCCATCCGGCTTGGCCGCGCGCAGCCCACGCGCGGCAACGACGCCGAGCGCGGCTGCAAGCAGCATCAGGAGGATATTCGTGGCAATCATTGGGGCTGCGCGAAGGGAAACGGCAAGGGCGCGGAGAACACCGGGACGCGGGGCGGACAAAACCCCGCATCATGGCATCTTGCGCGCTCCGTGTGAACCTTGTGGCACTCAGTCCTGTTTATGTCGATCTCGAAACAATCAGAAGGCGGCCCAGTTGTCGTCGGCGTTCGACGCACCGGCCGGCTGGTTCAGCGCCGGGCGCAGCAGCTGGGGCTCGCGCGACTTGCGCACCACCGGCGGACGCGTGGCGGCGGGACGCACCGGCGCACGATCCGGCGTGCGGGCCACGGCCGACTTGACCGGAGCAGCAGGAGCCGCCGGGGCCGGGGCCGGGACATGCGACGGACGGACCGGCGCCGCCAGCTGGCGCACCGCACCCCCGTCGGATGCCAGCGAGAACACCGACACCACGCTCTTGAGCTTCTGCGCCTGTTCTTCCAGCGCGCCGGCTGCGGCGGCGGCTTCTTCCACCAGTGCCGCGTTCTGCTGCGTGACCTGGTCCATCTGGGCCACCGCCTGGTTGACCTGCTCGATGCCGGTGGTCTGTTCCTGCGACGCCGCGCTGATCTCGTTCATGATGTCCGTCACGCGACGCACGGCCTGCACGATCTCGCCCATGGTGTTGCCGGCTTCGGCCACCAGCTTCGTGCCGCTTTCCACGCGCTGGCCCGATTCGCTGATCAGCGACTCGATTTCCTTGGCGGCGTTGGCGCTGCGCTGCGCCAGGCTGCGCACCTCGCCGGCCACCACGGCAAAGCCACGGCCCTGTTCGCCGGCCCGGGCGGCTTCCACGGCAGCGTTCAGCGCCAGGATGTTGGTCTGGAAGGCGATACCCTCGATCACGCCGATGATCTCGACCACCTTGCGCGACGCGCCGTTGATCTCGTTCATGGTGTCCACCACGCGGCCCACCACATCGCCGCCCTTCATGGCGATCTGCGACGCCTCGCCGGCCAGCACGCCGGCCTGGCGGGCGTTGTCGGCGTTCTGGCGCACCACGGTGGTCAGTTCTTCCATGCTGGCGGCGGTCTGCTCCAGCGACGCGGCCTGCTCTTCGGTACGTTGCGACAGGTCGGTGTTGCCGGCCGAGATCTGCTGGGTGGCCGAGGCAATCGAATCGGTGCCGCCGCGCACTTCGGACACGATGCCCGACAGGCTGTCCTGCATCTTCGCCAGCGCCTGCATCATGCGGCCGACCTCGTTCTTCGACATGCTGTGGATGCGCGACGTCAGGTCGCCGGCGGCCATGCGCTCGAACACGGACAGCGCTTCTTCCACCGGGCGGACGATGGCCCGGTGGAGCATCATGGCGGCCACCACGGCAATGACCAGGCCGAACACGATCAGCAGGATCGACATCGTGCGGATCGTGTCGAAGCGCGACTGGGCGGCTTCGAAGTTCGCCTTGCCGGTTTCCATCTGGAATTTCTCAAGCTTCTCGTGCGCCGACGCCATGCCGCGCTGCAGTTCCGGCATCACGTCGCGCGCCATGCGCAGCGCTTCCTCGCGGTTTCCGGAGGTCAGCGCCTGCTGCCACTTGGCGACGCCCGCCTCGAAGAATTCCTGGCGCTTGGCAGCCAGCGCGGTGGACAGCGCCTTTTCCTCGTCGTTCTGCGGCAGCGCCAGGTAGCGCTTCCAGCCCCGCTCCGACGATTCGACGAACGTCTTCGAGCGTTCCACATGCTTGTTCATGTCGTCGCCCTCGCTGCCGGGCATGACGGTACGGTCCAGCGCCAGGCGCAGCCGCGTGGTGCCGATCATCGCTTCGGCCAGCGCCTGGGACGAGGCCAGCTGGTTGGCGTAGGTCTCCTTCAGCGCATCATTGGACTGCGATATGCCGTGCAGTCCCGCCCCGCCCACAACCAGCAGGATGGCCCCGAGTGCGGCCATGGCGCCCCGCAAGAGGGTCTTGATCTGAATATTCTGATGAAAGGACATGATGTGCTGATCATTAGGAGATAACCCGAAGCCACTCCCTTGCTTCGGTCCGGCAAACCGACACCCCGTACGGCCTGCTCAGGACTCGATAACGGCCAGCGCCCATCCTTCCTTGAGTTGCACGGCAAATGGTTTTCAGGTATGGCGACTGAGGCACATTCAATCTTGTGGAATATGGCGTCCTGAGCCTGCGGGAAGCGCTTTACCGAAGCCGGCAAATCAATTTGGCCGCCCGTCAGTATTCAGCGTTTGCTGAAACCCATGGCCCCGTGCCTGGCAACCCGTTTTGTCGCATTAAGTTTCGATTCATGTTTCACGATTGACGCGACATTCACTCGAGACAGGCCGGACACCGCGCGACAGGGCCATGCCGCCCCATTCCGGCGGCGACGGCAGAAGCGGAGGGCGACTGTGGCCCCCGACATAAGTTCAGTAATTCTTCTTAATTGAGATTTTTCGTATTTTTTGGTTTGAGACGGCAAAGGATTTGCAGCAGGGCCGTCAATGGTTATAATGCTTTTCGTCAATTCACGGACCCACCAGTAAATCGAGGGATACAAATGGCGACATATCAGGAAATCGTTCAGAAAATCAGCGAGCTGCAGCGGCAGGCCGAAGAGATCAAGGCGCGCGAACAAGCGTCCGTGATCGCCGAGATTCGCGAGAAAATCGAACAATTTGGCCTGACCGCCGAAGATCTTGGATTTGGCGGCAAGGGTGTGGCCGGCAAGAAGGCCACTACCGCACGCAAGGTGCCGGTCCGTTATCGCGATAGCGCCGGAAATACCTGGACCGGACGCGGCAAACGTCCGGGCTGGCTGACCCAGGCATTGGCGAATGGCAAGTCGATGGAAGACTTCCTGATTCGCTAAGCGGCGACGCCAACGCACGCAAGCAAAGAAAAACCGGGCCTCGGCCCGGTTTTTTTTTATTGGCGAATGCCGGTCACGCGGCAAACCCCTGAGGATTCATCGACTGCCAGCGCCAGGAATCCTGGCACATGCGGTCCAGATCGTGGCGGGCACGCCAGCCCAGCAGCTCCTGCGCCAGCGCCGGATCGGCATAGCACGACGCAATGTCGCCCGGACGCCGGTCAACGATCTGATACGGCACGGCCCGGCCGCTGGCACGTTCATAGGCCTTGACTACCTCCAGGACACTGTAGCCACGGCCCGTGCCAAGGTTCACCGTCATGCCGCGCGGGTGCTGGCGCAGGTAATTAAGCGCCGCCACATGGCCGTGGGCCAAATCGTCGACGTGGATGTAATCGCGCACCCCGGTACCGTCGACGGTCGGGTAATCGCCACCGTACACGCTCAGTTTCTCGCGCCTGCCGCCCGCCACCTGGGCCACATAAGGCATCAGGTTGTTCGGAATACCACCCGGGTCTTCGCCAATCAGACCGCTTTCATGCGCGCCCACCGGGTTGAAATATCGCAGAAATGCGATGCGCCATTCCGGGTCCGATTTTTCCAGGTCGCGCAGGATCTGTTCGCCCATCAATTTGGTCTGGCCGTACGGATTGGTCGCCGACAACGGGAAATCCTCGAGAATCGGTACCGTATGCGGATTGCCATAGACCGTCGCCGACGAACTGAACACCAGTTGCTTGACGCCTGCAGCCTGCATGGCGCTGCATAGCGTGATCATGCCTTCGAGGTTGTTTCCGTAATACTCGAGCGGCTTGCTGACCGATTCGCCGACCGCCTTCAGCGCCGCAAAATGAATCGCCCCGGCAATCTTGTGCTCGGCGAACAGGCGGTCCAGCAGCGCGCGGTCGCGCACGTCGCCTTCCACGAATTGCGGCGTGGTGCCGGTAATTCGGGCCAGCCGGCTCACCACCTCGCGGTTGCTGTTACACAGATTATCGAGTCCGATCACTTGATAGCCCGCTTCGTGCAACGCCACCCACGTGTGCGAAGCGATATATCCGGTAGCACCGGTCAGCAGTAAGGTTTCAGCCATGGAAAATTGTCAGATCGATAAGTGATTCAGGACGCCTGGCGAATCTCCGGTCGGGATTCACGGTGGAGTCAACATCTTAACCGCCGGATATTACGGCCGCTGTGTGCTTGCAAACATATGTCAGGATTCCCGCGCGGGCCGCGCCGCCTGCGGGGTCATCAGCGGCAAACCGGCGCGCGACTGCCAGGCTTCATAGGCCGCATGCAGGCGCCAGCCGGATTCCAGGTCGCGCATCCCCAGCAACTGGGCCACGGCCGCCGGCGGGGTGCCGGCGTCGAAATGCATCGCGCCGCAGGTATTGCGCAGGGTCTGGGGCGACGCCCGCTCGCTGCGCCCGGCCAGCACGCCAGCTTCCTCCAGCAGGATCTCGATGCGGCGATAGATCGACGCCGCATGCATCGGCCGGCCATTGGCCATGGCCGGGAACACCAGTTCGCCCAGCGATTCCGCCGCCTGGCGCACCGCCAGCCATCGGCGCAGCGGCGCATGGGCGAAGCCGAACAGCGGCACCATATAGGTACGCCCGTTATCGGCCCGCACCATGCGGATGGCCATCGCGCCATCCTCGATGCCGGCCAGCGCATCCAGCCGCAGCGCGCGCACCTCCGCCACTTTCAGGCCCCCGCCCAATAGCACGGCAAGCAGTGCCACGTCGCGGGCGCGCTTCCATGCCGTCGGCGACATGTCGGCGCGGGCCTCCTTGCCTGGCGGAATCTCGGGCTGCGGCGCCAGGATCCGGGCCACCAGCAGGTCGCGCTCGCCCGGCAGCAAAAATGCGGTGGGATCGTTTTCTCCGTCGGCCATATGCGCCTTGACCGCCTGGCTGGCCGGATTGTGCAGATTCTGTTGCAGAGTAGCCAGATGATGGAATATCCGCTCTATCAGCCGGGCGTATCGATAGCGGTGACGCTTGTGGAGATGCTGCGCATCGAGAAACGCGCCGATCTGGGCGGCCGACCATTTCAGCGGCGGCAGGCCCTGTTCGCCCGACCAGCGCAGCAGCTTGCCCCACATCGCGCGATAGACGATGGCGGTGCCGGGACGAAAACCGTGCCGCGCCAGCCAGCCATCGAACGCGCGCTCCGGCTGCCGGTACCAGGCAGCCAGGTCGGCGTCGAACAGGTCGTCGGACACCGGCTGCGCCCTGTCGGCCGGGCGGCCGGTGTCGATCGCGGGGTGAGTCACCACTTCATCTCCTGCATCGGCTTCAAGGCTATGGATATGGGCAATGGATATAAGGCATTGCGCCCATTGTAGACAATGCGCCACTGGACGCTGCGGCAGTGCCGCAAATAGTCATTGCAACCCGTTGCAGGCGGCCCCGCGAACGTGTTACCTTGCCATCCATCATGCAACTGGTTGCATAGTTTGCCGCCTTTGCATGGGCTCGACCGAATCGTTGATTTCGTTTGCTCACATCCGAAGGAACCGTCATGGCCATTCCCGCCCTGCTGCAAAACCTGTCGCTGCCGGCCGTCTGCTCGCCGCTGTTCATCATTTCCAATCCCGATCTGGTCGTCGCGCAGTGCAAGGCCGGCGTGGTGGGATCGTTCCCGGCGCTGAACGCGCGCCCGGCCGAGAAGCTGGAGGAATGGCTGGACCGCATCACCACCGAACTGGCGGAGCACGATGCCAGGCACCCCGACCGCCCGGCCGCGCCGTTCGCGGTCAACCAGATCGTGCACAAGTCCAATGACCGGCTCGAACACGACCTGGAAATGTGCGTGCGCTACAAGGTGCCCATCGTCATCACGTCGCTGGGCGCGCGCGTGGAGGTCAACGATGCGGTGCATTCGTACGGCGGCATCGTGCTGCACGACGTCATCAACAACACCTTTGCCCGCAAGGCCATCGACAAGGGCGCCGACGGCCTGATCGCCGTGGCGGCCGGGGCTGGCGGCCACGCCGGAACGCTGTCGCCGTTCGCGCTGCTGCACGAGATCCGCGAATGGTTCGATGGTCCGCTGCTGCTGTCCGGCGCCATCGCCAGCGGCGATGCGGTGCTGGCCGCCCAGGCCGCCGGCGCGGACCTGGCCTATATCGGCTCGGCCTTCATCGCCACGCTGGAAGCCAACGCCCAGGACGCCTACAAGCAGATGATCGTCGACAGCAACGCCGACGACATCATCTATTCCAACCTGTTCACGGGGGTGCACGGCAACTACCTGCGCGAAAGCATCGTGCGTTCGGGCCTGGACCCGGAAGCGCTGCCGACGTCGGATGCCACGGCCATGAACTTTGGCTCGACACGCGTCAAGCCCTGGAAGGACATCTGGGGCGCCGGCCAGGGCGTGGGCGCCATCAAGCGCGTGGTGCCGGCCGCCGAGCTGGTCCGCCGTTTCGTGGAAGAGTACGCGCTGGCGCGTCGCCGCCTGGGCCTGGCCCCGGCCGAAGCCGCCGCGCACGCCGCCAGCGTCGCCTGATTGGCGTTTTTCTGATGTAGTTACGCTTTGTTGCCGCTCTCCCGCCGGTTCCCACCGTGCCGGGAGGCGGCATCTGCCGCTAGCCCTCGCTGGGCTTCTCCAGCAGCGGCATCAAGTCCCGCCCCCATTTCACCCAGTCCTCCTGGAACCGGATGCCCCGCCGCAGCAACGCGTACTGGATCTGCTGGCGCCGGTCTAGCGTGCCGCCGAAATCCTTGCTCTCGATGTCGCGATAGAGCGCCAGCCGATCCTCATGCAAGGCAATCAGGCGCCCCATTTCCTGGTCCAGCCCAAGCGGGCCGATTGCAGCATCTGCACGTAGCTTGACCAGAATTTCCTCACGCTGGTCCAGCCCGCCGCTGGGCGACAGCACCCATCGCACCAGCTCGTCGCGGCCGGCCGGCAGCACGTAATACACCTTCTTGCGGTTCTTTTTTTCCACCGCCACGCCGTCGGGCGCGTTGGCCTGGGTGGCCGCGTGCGCCTGATCCCGGCTGCCGTCCTCGGCCGCAATCCAGCCCATTTCGGCCATCCGCCCCAGTTCGCGGTAGATCTGCTGGTGCGTGGCGTGCCAGAAATAGCCGATGGATTTGTCGAAACGGCGCGCCAGGTCGTAGCCCGACGATGGCTTTTCGATCAGGGAAATCAGGAGCGCGTGCTGGGTGGACATTCGCCGTGGAATTGGTGGACCGGGGTTGGCACGAACGTTGCTGCCTTGTGCCGGGAATGATCAGGGTGACGTTATGGTAGCGCGCAAGTCGGGGCGCGTCATGCCGTTAACCCTTGCAACGCCCGTTGGGCCGATACCGCGCAGGGTCACCACCCGGATATCGACCGGCCCAAGGGAATCCTAAATATGACAATTCGATCAATTGTCCTGAAACTGATGTAAAAAATTCGAAATGGCTTTTCGCGATCGCCTGCAATACATTCCAGACATTGCCATCCGCATGCGCGCGCCTTTTCCTTGCCGGCCCAACGTTCAGCGCCATGTGTCTCTGGGAGTTGTCGATGAACGCTAGACCGGAAATCTTTGAAGGCTCGGCTGGGGGCGAGATGTCGGCGTCCGTCAGCGCGGCTCGCGCGCGTGCCGGGACGGCCCCGATCTACTACCGGCTGCCGGATACCCCCGACGGCCACCATATCAAGGAATACGCCAGCGGCCTGCGCCAGCTGGTGCGCTTCGTCGGCGTCGAGGAGCAGGTCGTCAAGTACAGCCTGACCTGATTGCCCGCCGAAGCTGCAGCTTGTCTCCTCCTGTCCTCCGTGGACCTGGGATTTGCGCCCGCGATACCCTCGCGGGCGTTTTCTTTTTCTTTCGCGCGGACAATAAAAAACCGGCCGCCGGGCAGGCGCCCGTGGCCGGTTCCAGTACTGAGGGTCTACGCGACAGCGCTGGCGATCAGTCCACCGTGGCGCCCGAAGCCTTCACCACCTTGGCCCACTTGGCGGTTTCGGACTTCATGAAAGCGGCCAGCTGGGCCGGCTTTTCCGGGTTCGGCTCGGCGCCTTGCTCGGCCATCTGCTTCTTCACTTCCGGCATGGCCAGGATCTTGACCACTTCGGCGTTCAGGCGGTCGACGATCGGCTGCGGCGTGCCGCCGGTGGCGTACAGCGCGAACCACGACGTGGCTTCATAGCCAGGCACGCCGGCTTCGGCCACGGTCGGCACGTCCGGCAGGGCCGGCGAGCGCTTGCCCGACGTCACGGCGATGGCGCGCAGCTTGCCGGCCTTCACGTGCGGGTACGACGACGGCATGTTGTCGAACATCAGGCCGATCTGGTTGCCCAGCAGGTCGTTCACGGCCGGAGCACTGCCCTTGTACGGGATGTGCTGGATGTGCAGGCCCGTCATCGAGTTGAACAGCTCGCCCGACAGGTGCATCGACGAACCGCTGCCCGACGAACCGTACGACAGCTTGTCCGGGTTCGCCTTCACGTAGGCGATCAGTTCCTTGATGTTGTGCACCGGCACCTTGGGGTTCACCACGACGATGTTCGGCACCATGGCCACGCGCGTGATCGGCGCGAAATCCTTGACCGGGTCGTACGGCAGCTTCGAGTACAGCGACTGGTTGATTGCGTGCGTGCCGATGGTACCCATGAACAGCGTGTAGCCGTCGCCCTGCGCCTTGGCGGCCAGCGACGCGCCGATGTTGCCACCGGCGCCCGGACGGTTGTCCACCACCACCGGCTGGCCCAGCGCCTTGCCCAGTTGCAGGCTGACGATGCGGGCCAGGATGTCGGTGGTGCCACCGGCCGAGAACGGCACGATCATCGTGATCGGCTTGGTCGGGTAGTTGCCCTGCGCCTGAGCGCCGGTCATGACGGCGAAGCCGGCGGCCATTGCCACGCCAGCGGCCAGCAGGCGTCTGCGCGCCTTCGAGGTTTGATTGGTGATGCTCATCTTGTGCTCCAGGAATTGATGCACGCCCGCTGGCGAACCTTGTGAGCGCCGCGGACGCAATGCTTGTGTATCGCTATTCCACCCCGTGCCTTGGGGCGGGCAACTTTATACGGGCGCCACCCCCAGCGTGGTTCCGCCGCAGACGTACAGCACCTGTCCCGTCACGAAACCATTCTCGGGGCGAGGAAGAACAGCGAGGCACGCGCCACGTCTTCCGGCGTTCCCATTCTTTTCACGGCGATGATTGCCAGGATACGCCGTGTCTGTTCGCTGCCCTCCGGATTGCTCTTTCGGAACAGCTCGGTGGCGATGGGACCCGGTGCCACGGCGTTGACGGTGATGCCGTCGCCGCCCAGCTCCATCGCCAGCGTTCGGGTCATGCCAACCAGCCCCGCCTTGGCCGCGGAATACACCACGCGCTCGGGCTTGCCCAGCGCCGCGCGCGAGGCCATGTTGACAATGCGGCCAAAGCCGGCCGCGCGCATGGCGGGCAGGCAGGCCTGGGTCAGCAGCATCGTGGCCTGCAGCGTCAGGCCCACGACGTAATCGAGATCCGCGGCGGTGGCCGTGTCGGCCGTGCCGGGACGCGTGGCGCCGGCGTTATTGACGAGCCGGGTCACCGCGAACTGCGAGGTCACCTGCTCCGCCACCGCGCGCGTGGCGTCGGCATTGGTCAGGTCGGCCTGGAAGAAGCTCAGGTTCGGATGCGACCACGTCGGTTCTGCATAGTCGACGTTGATCACACGGGTCACGCCATCGGCGAGCAGCATTTCGGCAATCGCACGACCAATGCCGGAACTGGCGCCGGTGACAAGGGTGGCAACGGGAAGGGACATCTCAAAACTCCGCACCGGCGTACAAAACCGGGTCAGTCAGAAAAAGATGCGGCTAGACCGGCGAGCCCGTCGGCCTGGCCGCAATGCTCTACCTCGTTGGGGAAGAGACACCACTGAAACTTCCCAACCGTATTAACGGCGGGAAGCAAGGGAAATTAAGCGGTTGATGAATTGACCTGCCGTACGCCAGGCTTTTCTCCCCTCTCCCGCGCAAGTGGGAGAGGGGCGGGGGTGAGGGCGGTGAGGTTCAAGCTGCGACTTGTGTCAATTTGAACCGCTTGCCCTCACCCCAACCCCTCTCCCGCAAGCGGGAGAGGGGAGCGGACGGCGCAGCTTCAGCCCATCAAACCCGCTCGATCACCATGGCGATACCCTGGCCCACGCCGATGCACATCGTGCACAGCGCGAAGCGGCCGTTGGTGCGCTCCAGCTGGTACAGCGCCGTCGTCACCAGGCGAGCGCCGCTCATGCCCAGCGGGTGGCCCAGGGCGATCGCGCCGCCGTTCGGGTTCACGCGCTTGTCGTCGTCGGCGATGCCCAGCTGGCGCAGCACCGCCAGGCCTTGCGCGGCGAATGCTTCGTTCAGCTCGATCACGTCGATCTGGTCCAGCGACATGCCCAGCTGCTTCATCAGCTTCTGCGTGGCCGGTGCCGGGCCGATGCCCATCACGCGCGGCGCCACGCCGGCCGTGGCCATGCCGACGATGCGGGCACGCGGCTTCAGGTTGTGCTGCTTCAGGCCCGCTTCGCTGGCCAGCAGGATCGCGCAGGCGCCGTCGTTCACGCCCGATGCGTTACCGGCTGTCACGGTGCCGTCCGGACGCACCACGCCGCGCAGCTTGGCCAGCGCTTCCATGCTGGTGGCGCGCGGGTGCTCGTCGCGGTCGACCACGATCGGGTCGCCCTTCTTTTGCGGAATCGTGACGGCTGTGATTTCCTGGGCCAGCGTGCCGTCGGCCTGTGCGCGCGAAGCCTTTTCCTGGCTGCGCAGCGCCATCAGGTCCTGGTCTTCGCGGCTGATCTTGTAGTCGGTGGCCACGTTTTCGGCGGTCTCGGGCATCGAGTCCACGCCGTAGGCGGCACGCATCGCCGGGTTGATGAAGCGCCAGCCGATGGTGGTGTCGAAGATTTCAGCCTGGCGCGAGAACGCCGAGGTGGCCTTGCCCATCACGAACGGGGCGCGGCTCATGCTTTCCACGCCGCCCGAGATCATCAGGTTGGTCTCGCCCGACTTGATCGCGCGCGCGGCAGTGCCCGTGGCGTCCATGCCCGAACCGCACAGGCGGTTGATCGTGGCACCCGGCACGGCGTCCGGCAGGCCGGCCAGCAGCAACGACATGCGCGCCACGTTGCGGTTGTCCTCGCCAGCCTGGTTGGCGTTGCCGTAGATCACGTCGTCGATGGCCGACCAGTCCAGGCCGGCATTGCGTGCCATCAGCGCCTTCAGGGGCACCGCGCCCAGGTCGTCGGCGCGCACGCCCGACAGGCTGCCGCCGTAACGGCCGATGGGGTACGGATGGCGTCAACGATAAATGCGTCGCTCATGTTCTGTCTCGCTCGTGTGGGTGGTGGATCAGGCGGCTTGCGTCTGCTTCAGGGGCACGCCGGTCAGGCGTTGCAGTTCTTCGAAGGACAGGCCTTCCGCGAGATCGCGGGCGACCAGGCCGTCCGGCGTCACGTCAATGGTGGCCAGGTCGGTGTAGATGCGCGTGACGCAGCCGATGCCGGTCAGCGGATAGGTGCACTCGGGCACGATCTTGCTCTCGCCCTGCTTGGTCAGGTGTTCCATCATCACGAACACCTGCTTGGCGCCGATGGCCAGGTCCATCGCCCCGCCCACGGCGGGAATGGCGCCCGGGGCACCGGTATGCCAGTTGGCCAGGTCGCCCTTCTCCGACACCTGGAAGCCGCCCAGCACGCAGTAGTCCAGGTGGCCGCCGCGCATCATCGCAAACGAATCGGCGTGGTGGAAATACGAGCCGCCGGCCTTGATCGTCACGGGCTGCTTGCCGGCGTTGATCAGGTCGCCGTCTTCTTCACCGGCTGCCGGGGCGGGGCCCATGCCGAGCAGGCCGTTTTCGCTGTGCAGCAGGATTTCCTTGTCGGCGGGCAGGTGGTTGCCCACCAGCGTGGGCAGGCCGATGCCGAGGTTCACCACGGCACCGTCCGGAATGTCTTTGGCCACACGGGCGGCCATCTGGTCGCGGGTCAGGCGTTGCATGTTGTTTCTCCTTCTGCGACTCAGGCGGCCTTGGCAGCCGAGCCGCCAACCTTGACCACACGCTTGACGAACAGGCCCGGCGTGACGATGTGCTCGGGGTTCATGTCGCCCAGTTCGACGACGTTGCTGACCTGCACGATGGCGCACTTGGCAGCCATGGCCATGATCGGGCCGAAGTTGCGCGCGGTCTTGCGGTACGTGAGGTTGCCCCAGCGGTCGGCCGTATCGGCCTTGATCAGCGCGAAGTCGGCGTGGATCGGCTTTTCGAACACATAGCCCTGGCCATCGATGATGCGCGTTTCCTTGCCTTCGGCCAGCGGCGTGCCGTAGGCCGTACGCGTGAAGAAGCCGCCGATGCCGGCGCCGGCGGCGCGGATGCGCTCGGCCAGGTTGCCCTGGGGTACCAGTTCCAGCTCGATTTCGCCAGCGTGGTACAGCGAATCGAACACATACGAATCCACCTGCCGCGGGAACGAGCAAATGATCTTGCGCACGCGCTTGGTCTTCAACAGTGCCGCCAGGCCCGTGTCGCCATTGCCGGCGTTGTTGTTGACGATGGTCAGGTCACGCGCGCCCTGGGCGATCACGGCGTCGATCAGTTCCGCCGGCATGCCAGCCAGGCCAAAGCCGCCGATCAGAATCGTGGCGCCGTCGTGGATGCCGGCCACTGCCGCTTCCACCGAGTCATATAGCTTGTTGATCACTTGCGTTCCAGTACGGAAGGGTCCGGCATCGCACCGGGACCGGCCGCAAGAGGGGCGGCACGCAAAGATGTCTCCGGCAGACTGCTCGGACGGGCGTCCCGCGCTGCCGGCCCGCGCTGGGCGCGGTGACGACATCGGGACAGGGTCCACAATCTTGCAGTTGTCTTGATGAGCCGTCTTGCGGCGGCTTCTGTGATGGTCGGCGGATCGGGTCGGTGAGCGATGTTCGCTATACGAACCCCAATTCGCAGAATGAACAAAGGTTACACCCGGCGTCAAAACAGGGTCAATAAGGGGCCGCGCGTGGCGGGCGATAATCGGTCATCGCCCTCGGTCCACGCGCCAATTGGCCGACCCGCTAGGGAAGCCGCAGCACCGCCTGGCTGCCGCTGACGCCGGGGCGTACCTCCAGCCGCACATCGATCCGCTCGCGCAGTTCCGCCACGTGCGAAATGATGCCGACCAGCCGGCCGGTCTGCTGCAGGTCCAGCAGGGTGCGGATGGCGAAGTCGAGGCTTTCCGGATCCAGCGTGCCGAATCCCTCGTCCACGAACAGCGTGTCGAGCTGGATGCCGCCGGCGCGCGACTGCACCACGTCGGCCAGTCCCAGCGCCAAGGATAGCGAGGCCAGGAAGCCTTCGCCACCCGAAAGCGTGTTGGCCGGGCGCGTGGCGCCGGTGTCGTGGTCGAACACCTCCAGGTCCAGCCCGCCGGCCATGCGCTGGTCGCCCAGCTCGCGCACGCGCTGCAGCGCGTAGCGGCCCCGGCTCATGCGCAGCAGGCGCAGCGACGCCGCCTCCAGCACCTCATCGAGCAGCGTCGCCAGCACAAAGCGCTGGAACGTCATGCGGCGCGGATTGTTGCCGTTGGCCACCTCGGAAAGGCGGCCCAGCACCGCGTAGCGCGTTTCCACCTCCCGCCCCTCGGCAGCCAGCGATTCCACCTGGCCCCGGCATTGCAGCAGCGCGTCACGCACCGCCGCCAGTTCGCTGCGTTCGCGGATGGCGGCTTCAAGCTTCACGGCGGCCTGGTCGCGCGTGGCCAGCAGCGCCGGCATGTCGGGCAACTGCAGCGCCTGGGCGATGGCGGCAGTGCGGGCGTGCCATTCGGCAGCGCGCGCCAGTTCGACGTCGAAGGCGCGGATGGCATCGTCCAGCGTGGCGATGTCGTCGGGTGGCAGGCACGCGGCCAGATAGGCGTCGTCGTGATCGAAGGCGGCGGCGCGCATGGCGTCGGCCAGCGCGGCTTCGCGCTCGGTGACACGGGCATCGGCCTGGGCGACGTTGTCGCGCGCGGAAGCCAGCGCGGCCGCCGTTGCCGCCTGCAGGGCCACGGCGTCGCGCTCGGCGCCCTGTGCGGCCTGCAGCGCGGCTTCGAGCGCGCCAGCCTCGCGGCGGGCGGCTTCCAGCGCGGCGGTGATCGCATCGGGATCGCGCGAATCCTCGGGCACCTGCTCGCACGCGGCCCGCCACTCGCCATCGAGCCGTGCATGTTCCTGCCCGGCAGCACGGGCGGCGGTGTCGGCGGCCTGGGCCGAAGCCTCGGCCGTCTCGCGTGCCGTGCGTGCCTTGGCGACCTGCGCTGCCAGCGTTTCGGCCCGCTTGCCGGCGAGTTCGGCCTGGCGTGCGGCGTCGGCCAGCGCGGCGATCTCCGCATCGAGCGCCTGCGCCGCTGCCGTCCCCGCAGCGCCCTCGCCGGCCGCTTGGGCCAAATCGGCCAGCCGGGCCTGCCATTGCGCCACCCGGGCGTCGGCCTGCTGATGGCCGGCGGTGGCTTCGGCCAGCGCGTCCTCGGCGTGCTGCAGCGCCAGCCGCGCGGCATCGAGATCGTCGTCGCTGACCAGCGCCAGCGTCTGCTGCGCCAGCGCCGGATGATCCTTGCCGCCGCAGACCGGGCACGGCTCGCCGCGCTTCACGCTGCCGGCCAGCCGTGCGGCCTGGCCGTGGCGCCAGTCCACCTCGGCCTGGCGCATGGCCACGCGCGCCGCATCGCGCGCCCCGGTGGCGATGCGCTGCTGCGCTTCGCTGGAAGCCAGCGCGGTACGCAACGGCCCAAGTTCGGCTTCGATCTGGCGGCAGCGCGCGATACGCGCGGCGCGCTCGCGGGCCTGCTCCAGCCGCAACTGCAGCGCCTGCAGGCCTGCTGCACCCAGCCGCGCCTGCTCGAAATCGGCCTCCAGTGCCTTGAGCGACGCGGTGGCCGCCTGAAACGCATCGATCCTCGCCGTGCATGCCGACTGGGCCATGGCCAGCGTGGTGCCGGCCTGCGCCACGGCGTTGCGCAGCACGCCCAGCTTGCGGGCCTGCGGCAGCAGGTGTTCGAGCCGGGTCACCGTGCGTTGCGCGGCGGCCCGGGCTTCCTGGCGCGACTGCTCGGCGCGCAGCGCACGGGCGGCGGTCTCCGCCGTCTGCGCGGCCCGCGTGGCCGATATCTCGGCCTGCGCCTGGGCAGCGCGCACCCTGGCCAGATCCTGCCGTGCAGCCTGCAACTGCTGCACGGCCGGGGTGACCTGCGCCGCGCGGCGCGCCGCCTGCAGCCGCATGCGGTCCGCATCCACGGCGGCAACCTTGGCGGTCAGCATCGCATGGGCGCCCTCGGCTTCGCGCCAGGCCTTGATCTGGGTGTGTTCGAGTTCGCCCTTGCGCAGCGACGCCTGCGCGGCCTCGCTGTCGGCGCGCGCCACATCCTCGCGGCGCAGCAGTTCGGTCAGCGTGGCCTGCAGCGCGTCGATGCGCTCGGTCATGGCGTCGATCGACACCAGCTGGTGCTGCTCCAGCAGCGTCTTGCGGCGCAGCGCGATTTCCTCGGCCTCGCGCCGGATGCCGGCGGCCTGCTCCTTGAGCTGCTCTTCCACGCGCCGGTACAGCTCGGTATGGAACAGCCGCTCCAGGATGCCCTGCCGGGCGCGCGAATCGGCGGTCAGCAGCTCGCGGAAGCGGCCCTGCGGCAGCACGATGACCTGCCGGAACTGCGCGCTGTCGAAGCCCAGCAGGTCGCGCACGGCGTCGCTGACGCGCCCGGGCTGGCTGGCGTGGCTTTTCCAGGCGTCGTCCAGCATCACGTCCAGCTGCGCCTTGGCGGCTTCCTTGACGAAGCCGCCGGCCGCCCGCTGGCTGGGCGGTCTTGCGTGGGCGAGCGCGTCACGCGGTAGTGCATCGCCCCCAGGCTGAATTCGAGCGTGACCTCGGTGCGCAGCGCCGGGTCGGCGTTGGCGCTGCGCATGTCCTGCGCGCTGCGCTCGCCGCCCGACGTGTCGCCATAGAGCGCATAGCAGATGGCATCGAGCAGCGTGGTCTTGCCAGCGCCCGTGGGTCCGTGGATCAGGAAGAATGCCTGGTCGCCGAGCCTGGTGAAATCGATGGTCTCGGAGGCGGCGAACGGACCGAAAGCCTGCAACTTCAGGTACAGCGGTTTCATGCCGATTCCCTTTCCGAAGCCTGCATGCCGGCCAGAAGTTGGTCCAGTGCGCGGCGTTGGTCGCCGTCCAGGTCCGCGTCAGCCACTTCGCGGAAGAAGTTTGCAAACAGACTGCCGGTGTCCAGCTCGCGCATGCGGCGGCCGGCTTCGCCCGCCTGGCCGTTGCGCGCCAGGATGGCCCGTTCGATCGCCAGCGCGTTCGGGTACGCCTCGCGCAGCCGCGCCATCGGGTCCAGCAGTGCGCCGGTATCGGTCAGCACCGCATAGACATAGTCGTCGCGGCGCGCGTCGGCCATGCCCGCTTGCACCAGCCCGGCCAGGTCGCCGGTCAGGATGCGCAGGTCGCGGCGCGGGCGCAGGGCGATGGGCTCGATGCACACGGCGCCCTTTTCGTCCAGTTCGACCAGCGACACGGTCTTGTGGTGATCGGCTTCCGACAGCGAATACTTGAGCAGCGACCCCGAATAGTGGATCCGCTCGCCGATGGTCTGCGGCCGGTGCAGGTGACCCAGCGCGACGAAGTCGAAGCCGTGGAACAGGCCCGCCCCGACCGCGCCGCTGCCGCCCACCGACAACGGCCGCTCCGATTCGCTGACCGCGCCGCCCACCACGAAGGCATGCCCCACCGCCACGGCGCGCACGCCGGCCGGATGGCTGGCCCGGATCGCGTCCAGCTGCGCGCCCAGCGCGGCTTCGTGCGATGACAGGTCGACGCCAAGCGCATCGCGCACCACGGCCGGTTCCGCATACGGCAAGGCATAGATGCGCACCTCGCCATGATCGTCGTGAAGCGTCACGCAGGCGGTCTCTGGCCCCGTGCGCCCCGCCACGTGCAGTCCCCGGGCGGACAGCAGCCGTGCACCGAAATCGAGCCGCTGCGCGCTGTCGTGGTTGCCCGCGATCATCACCACCGGCACGCCGGCCTCCACCACGATGCGCGCGAGTACGTCGTCCAGCAACGCCACGGCCTCGGGCGGCGGCACCGCGCGGTCGTACACGTCGCCGGCAATCAGCACGGCATCGGGCCGGACGTCGCGCACCAGCGCCACGAACTGGTCGAGCACGTGCGCCTGGTCGTCGAGCAGGCTGCGGGCATGGAAAAGCCGACCCAGATGCCAGTCGGCGGTGTGGAGAAAACGCAATTCGGGTCCTTCGGCGCGGTGGCGCGTAGTGCACGGCCTGGCCGCGCGGTCCCGCATCATAACGTCCCCGTGCCGGCAGCCGGCGCTCAGACGGGCTCCGCTTCGCTGTCGGCAATCTGGAACTTGCGCATCTTTTCCCACAGCACCTTGCGGCTGATGCCCAGGCACGCCGCCGTATCCTGGCGGCGCCACCCATTGGCATCGAGCGCGGCGATGATGCGGCGGCGCTCTTCGGCATCGCCGCGCGGATCGGCGCGTTCGGTGCCGTCGAAGGCGCCCGGCCGCAGGCCCCGGAACAGCGGGCGGATACGATCCTCGTCCCAGCCGCCGTATTGCCGCGCCGTGATACCCACGCGCTCGGCCAGGTTGCGCAGTTCGCGCACATTGCCAACAAAGAACGCCGTGCCGACCGCGCCCTTGAGCCAGTCCGGCATCGGCGGCAGCGCGTCGTAGGCGGCCGGGCCCATCATGTGCCGCAGGAACGATTGCAGCAGGCCCACCTTGTCGGCAGGGCCGCGGTCCTCCAGGCTGGGAATGCGCAGCTCGATCACCGCCAGCCGGAAATACAGGTCGGCGCGGAACCGGCCTTCGCGCACCGCTTCGCGCAGGTCCTTGTTGGTGGCCGCCACCAGCCGGAAATCCAACTTCACGGCCAGCGTCGAACCCAGCCGCGTCAGCGCGTTTTCCTCCAGCACGCGCAGCAGCTTCACCTGCTGGAACAGCGGCAGGTCGCCGATTTCGTCCAGGAACAGCGTGCCCCCGGTGGCCTGCTCGAAGAAGCCCCGGTGCGCAAACATGGCGCCGGTGAAGGCGCCCTTGGCGTGGCCGAAGAACTGCGACTCGAACAGTCCGTCGGGAATCGCCCCGCAGTTCACGGCAACGAACGGGCCCTTGCCATACTGGGCATTGCGCTCGTGGAACAGCCGCGCGATGCGCTCCTTGCCCGCGCCCGTCTCGCCGTACAGCATCACGTTGCTGTCGAAGTTGGCGAAGGTCTCCACCTGTTCCAGCAGTTCCTGCATGGCGGGCGACCCGGCCACGAGGTCGTCCACGTCCGGGCGCGCCTCGCCGGCGGCCAGCAGCTGGGGCATCAGCTTGGCAATCTGGTTGCGCAGGTCGCTGCCATTGAAGTCGTGCGGCAGGATGTACGCATACTCGGGCGGAAAACGGCCCGGATCTGTCTCGCGGTCGGGCGCGCCCACCCAGATCACGGGCATGCCGTGCGCGGCTTCCCAGTCCAGCGTGAACTTGGCCGAGCCGATCGCCGAGGCGCTGATCACGGCAATGCACGGCTTCACGCGTGATTCGTTCGGCAGCGCATCGAGCGCGCCGGCACGGATCACCTCGGCACCCAGCGGCGTCAGGAAGCGCGCCACGCGGTCGGCAATCTCGTACTGGCCTTCCCACACATAGATTTCAAGGCTCTCGTAGGCCCAGCGCTCTGCTTTCATGATGTTCGTTCAATACACAAGTTCGGCGTTGTTGCAGTCCACGCCGTTGAGCCAGACGGTGGCGTTTGCGATGTCGATGCCAAGGGTGGCCAGCAACCAGTTCAGCACGGTTCCCAGCAGTGTCCCCACCGGCGCCAGCACATCGGCCAGCAGGTCTCCCGGCTGGAGACTGAGGCCGAGGCTCTTGAAGAGGTCCAGGTCGAACGATGGCCGCAGGCTGGTGGCAAGGTTGTCCACCGTCTGCTGGATGGCCACGGGCGACGATGTGCTGGCCTTGTCGCCCGGTGCCAGCACAAAGTCGCTGCCGGCGTTCAACGCCGCATTGGGCGCCACGGGATTGCTCATCAGCCTGGCCGTGCCCAGGCCCGACAACAGCGAAAGCGTGGCCAGTGCATAACTGCCGGGCGGCACGCATTCGCGGCCATTCTGGCTCAGGCACGCGTTCAGCAGCCTGGTGGAGACATTGATGGTGGCCCGCCGCTGCGCGGGGGTTGCCGCGCACTGCAGGGCGGTCAGGTTGCCGGTGGCTTGCGCCGCCCGTACCAGCACCGGCAGGTTGACGTCGGCGGAGACCAGGCCCAGCACGTTCAGCTTCGATTGCACGACGAGATTCAATCCAACCTGCGCGGTGGTCGCGGTGGTGCGCCAGGTACCGTTTGCAAGCTGCCTTGCGGGGCCCACCGCCACTCTGGGCGGATCGATTACCGTGAGCGAGGCCACGGCCTTCGTATTGCCCAGCGGGGTGGCGAGGTTGAGACCGGGAACGTTCAATGCCACGGCACTGGTACCGCGCGCCACGTACGCGGCCGTGGTGAGCAGCGACGCCACATTCAGGCCAACCTCGGCCGCCGACGAGGCCGCCGGCGTCAGCACGCCCAGATCGAGCATCTGCGCCAGGTTCAGCCGCGTGCCGATGCCGTTGAGCCCGAGCTGGGTGGCCGGGCTGCCCAGCGCCGCGCCCAGTAGCGCCTGTCGCCCTGCCGCGTTGAGCACCAGCGCATAGAAGTCCTGGATCGACAACGTCGTATTCAGCAACTGGTCGACCGTCCCGGCGCCAAGCTGGAGCCGCAATTGCTCCAGCGTGACGTTGGCATTGGCGAGCCCGTTCCAGTCGGCCACCGAGAGGTTCACGGTGTTGCCAAGCAACAGCCCCAGCATGCCGCTGGCCGTATTGAGGTCCAGCAACCCGCTCCCCAGCGAGAACGACGCCACCGGCGGGCTGCCGGCCGCGATGGCTTCCGCGTGCAGTTGCCGCGACGTGCCGCCGGGCAGCACGAACAGCAGCGGCACGGTCAGCGATGCCTGCACGCGCACCGCGTTGGGCGACAGCGTAGCGGTGTTGTACGCCGCGTTGAAGTGCCGCACGCCATCGCCATTCACGGCATCGGACGGGTCCCACACGCCCAGGCAGGTGCGCATGCCGTCGGCAGCGCCGGCTGCCACGTCGCCGCAATCGGGGCTGACCGCGCCGGGGTAGCCGTTCTGGCTGGCCGCCGCCGTCACCGACGCCATCACGTTGGCCGTGGTCGTTGGCAGGTCATCGGCCCGCTTGAGCTGCTGGGCGCCGGACAGCGCGGCCAGGTCCACCGACTTCTGCAATTGCCGCTGGCTGTAGAACACGAAGCCGACGTCGATCGACACCAGGGCCCCGACGGCCACGGTGGCGATCAGCACGCCAGCCAGCAGGCTGACGGCGCCCCGCTGTCGATGGAGATCAACCCGGCGCGGCATGGCGGCCCGTTACTGTCCGTTCACCGGCTGGCTGCCCGCGCCGCCTCGCAGCGGGCTGCCGGTGGAAATCGTCGAGAAGAACTCGGGCAGCGGATGCTCGAAGCTGCGCATGTACCGCGCGTAGCCCAGCGTGGCCTGGTCGCCGGTCAGCGGCAGCATCGGGCCGGCCTGCGAGCCATTGCGCTGGATATCGAGCAGGCTGCGCGTGGTGTCGCCCACCTCAACCTGGCTGGGCCGCACCCCGGTGGTTGCTGGCGGCTGCTGGGCGATGGCAGGCGCGGAAAATGCCACCAGTAGCGCCAGGCCCGGCGCGAACAGGGATCGGATCATGGTCTGGCTCCTGCGTTGAGCGCCACCGATTGCGTGGTGGATGCGCTGGCGTTGGGGGTTGCGGTGGACACAGCGGGGTTCGCCGCCGGATGCGACGCGGCGTTGCCGCGCGGCGCCGTCTTGTCGCGCAACTGGGCCGCGCGCGTCACGCGGTCCGCTTCCTTGCGGATGGCGGTGCGCGTGGCTTCCGGCATTGCCGCGCGCTGCATCATGGCGTTGGCCTCGCTGCGCTTGCCGGTGGCCAGCATCCACACCACGGCATTGCTGATGACGCGCGGATTGTTGGCGTCCAGCTCCAGGGCCTGCATCACGGGCACGCGCGCGTCCTGCAACGCGCCGCCGCGCATCAGTGCATAGCCCAGGTCATTGGCCACCTGCGCGTTGACCGGCTCCAGCGCGGCGGCCTGCCGCAGTTCCACGGCCGCGCGCATGAAGTCGCCCTGTCGGCCCAGTACCAGGCCGATGCCGTGGCGGGCGCGGGACGCGCGATCGGTGTTCAGCAGGTCGCGGTAGGCCTGCAGCGCCGCGTCGTCCTGGCCGGTTTCGCGCAGCGCGTCGGCGCGCAGGATCTGCAACGCGGTGCTGGTGCCGTATTTCTGCTGGAACGCGTCGATATGGGCCAGCGACGCGTAGTACATGCCTTCCTGCTGCATCTTGCCGATCAGGCCCAGGTACACGTTCTGGTCGTTGTACTCGGCCCGGGCCGCCTTGTCCTGCAGCTTGGCCAGCTCGATCTGTGCATCGGCCTGGCGTGCCATGGCTTCGGCGCTGTTGGGCGTACTGGTGCAGCCGCCCAGCAGCGCGATGGCCACCGCGAGCGGGCCAGCCAGCAGCGGGATGGATAGCCGTGTCATCAAAATCCTCCATTCATGCGGGCCAGCATCCGGATCACGCCCAGGAAGCCCGGTCCCGCCGTCAGGATCAGCAGTACCGGCAGCAGGCTCACCACCATCACGCCGGTCATCTTCACGGTCAGCCTGCCGATCTTGTCCTTCAGGCGCGCCTTGCGGGCCACCTGCAGCCGCTCGCCAAACTGGCGCAGCGGCTCCTGCACCGCCCCGCCATGCTTGTCCACCTGGGTCAGCAGCGTGATCAGGCCCTTCAGGTCTTCGTCGTCGAACAGCTTGCCGATGCGCTGCAGCGTCTGCTCGCGCGAGCGGCCCGATGCGAACTGCTGGTTGGCGCGCTGCAGCTCGGGCCCAAGCACGCGCAGCATCGTGCCGAACTCGGTGACGATGACCTGCAGGCTCTGGTCGATCGACAGGCCCACGCCCTGCAGCAGCCGCAGCATGTCGATCAGCACCGGCAGTTCCTCGGCCACCTCGCGCTGGCGATTGCGCGCCCAGCGGCGCAGCACCATCTTTGGCAGCAGGTACGCGGCCGCGAACGTGCCGAAGGCCCAGGCCAGCGCCTGCATGGTCGATCCATCGATGCGCCAGAGCAGCATGGCGCCCGCCAGCACGGCCGGTACCAGCAGCCGCAGGCCGCCGAACACCGCGCGCGGCTGCAGGCCGTGGAAGCCGCACTGTTCCAGCAGCAGCTGTTCCTCGGCGGTGACCACGGCCCGGCCAAGGCGCGATTCGAGCCAGCGCTGGTTGAAGCGGTCGCCGAATGCCGCGCCCAGTCTGGCGCGCAGCGTGGCTGGCGCCGGCGTGGCCGCCGTGGCTGCACGCGGTGCCGCCTGCGCCAGCGCTGCCGCCGCAGCCGCGGCACGTGGCGACATCTGTGGCGAGGCCGATCCGGCAGCGGTCGCCGCTGGGGTAGCTGTCCCGGCCATCGCCGGTGCGGTGGCCGGGGTCGTCTGCGGCTGCCCCGGCGTGGATTCGCCTTGCCCGGCCTGCCGCTGCAGCGCGGCGTCGATGGTCCGGGCGGCCTCGCGCCGCTGCCGCCACTGCCGCAGCAGCGGCCACGCCAGCACCAGCAGCGCCATGGCGGCGGCGGCCAGACTGGCGGAGATCAGGGTGGTGGCATCCAGTTGCATGGCGTGGGCTCCTGCTGCTAGATGGACTTGGCGAGCCGGTACAGCATCAGGATGCCGGCCACTTCCAGCGCGGCGGCGCTCAGCATCATTGCGCGGCCGGTCGGGTCCTTCCACATCATCATGATGTAGCCGGCGTTCATCATGAACAGCCCGCCTGCCACCACCAGCGGCAACAGGCCCAGCACCCAGGCGGACAGCCGCGTCTCGGCCGACAGCGCCATCAGTTCGCGCTGCGCTTCCTCGCGGTCGCGCATGAACGCGGCCGTGCGCTCCATGACCACGTCGGCCCGGCCGCCGTAGCGTTGCGACAGCCGCAGCACCGACGACACGATCACCAGTTCGTCCAGGTCATAGGCGCGGCCCATCTGCAGCACAGCCTGGTCCAGTTCCTTGCCGGCGCGCTGCAGGTGGATGGCCTGCACCAGGCACTGGCGCAACGGCGGCTCGGTATTGGCCACCGAGTTCTGGAAGGCGGCCGGCACGCTGCTGCCGATCGTCATCAGGCGCACCACGCCATCGAGAAAGCCCGGCAGCTGGCGCAGCATCTTTCCCTTGAGCCGGCTGATGCGCAGCCAGATCAGGAAGGACGCCGTGGCCACGCTCACCACCAGCATCGACACCATGCCGATGGCGCCGCCCGTCGCCGCGCCCGCCACCACCAGGCACAGCATGGGCACGCCCCAGCGCAGGTACGTGCCGCGCGTCGGCGTCATGTCGGCACGGCGCATCAGGTCGGCCCAGCGCCGCCGCAGGTCGCGCACGGTGCTGGGCGGTTCGGCTTCTGCGGCCTGCGCGTAGCGTGCGCGCACCTGTTCCGTCTGCGCGGCCAGGTGGGCGCGGGCGCGCTCGGCGTTGGCACGCCCGCGGGCCGAAGCCAGCATCAGCAGCCCCAGACCCAGCAGGACAAGGGCAAACGTGGCGATGAACAGGCTGGCGCTAGAGATCAAAGCGGTCGTCCAGGGCAAAGTTGGCCGGACGCATGCGCGCCAGCTTGGGCGAATGCGGCAGGATGCCAAGCGACTGCCAACGATCGGTCTCGGTGCCGTCGGCGTTGGATACGGGCTCGTAGCGGTACAGCTCCTGCGTGGAAATGATGTTGTCGCCCAGGCCCGTGACTTCGGTAATCGACAGGATGCGCCGCCGCCCGCTGGACAGCCGCCCGATCTGCACGATGAAGTCGATGGCATTGGCGATCTGCCGCCGCAGGCTCGACTCGCTGCCCTGGAAGCCGGCAAAGCCGGCCAGCATCTCCAGCCTGTACAGGCACTCGCGCGGGCTGCTGGCGTGGATGGTGCCCATCGATCCGTCGTGGCCCGTGCTCATGGCCTGCAGCATTTCCAGCACCTCGCCGCCGCGCACTTCGCCCACGATGATGCGGTCCGGACGCATCCGCAGGCTGTTGCGCAGCAGGTCGCGGATGGTCACGGTGCCGGTGCCCTCGAAGCCGCCGGGACGGCTTTCCAGACGCACCACATGCGGATGGTTCAGCGCCAGTTCCGCCGTGTCCTCGATCGTGATCACGCGCTCGCTGTTCGGGATGAACGTGGCCAGCGCGTTGAGCAGCGACGTCTTGCCCGAACTCGTGCCGCCGCTCACAAGGATGTTGCAGCGCGCCCGCACGGCGGCTTCCAGCAGTTCGGTGATCTCCGGGCTCATGGTGCCCAGCGCCTGCAGGTCGGCTGGCGTCAGCGGGTCCTTGCGGAACTTGCGGATCGACACCACGGGGCCGGCCAGCGCCAGCGGGGGGATGATCACGTTGATGCGGCCGCCATCGGGCAGGCGCGCATCGACCATCGGGTTCGATTCGTCCAGGCGCCGGCCAATCGGCGCCAGGATGCGGCGCACGATGCGCAGCAGGTGCCCGTTGTCGGCAAAGCGCACCGGAATCCGTTCCAGCACGCCGTGCCGCGACACGTAGACGTCGAGGTGCCCGTTCACGAGGATGTCTTCCACGGCCACGTCGTGCAGCAGATCCTCGATCGGGCCGAAGCCGGCCAGTTCCTTGGTCAGCGCCTCGGAAATCTGGTGCAGCTCGGCCTCGTTGATCGGGATGCGGCGCAGGCGCGTGAAGCTTTCCAGCTCCAGGTCGACAAAGCGCTGGATGGCCGCGCGCGTCCAGCGGCCGAATTCGGCGCCAAGCTCCTCGATGCGCGTCAGCAGGTGTTCGTGCGCGGCCTCCTTGATCTTGTGGAATTCCTGCGACACAGGAAACGGGCGGCGGCGTTATCCGAGAATTCGATCGCTTCGGTCATGTCAGTTCCCCGCCCGCGCGGCGCGCGCCATGCGCAGTGCCTCGGGCAGCTTCTCCTTGATCCGGGCCAGGATGCCGCGCTCGGACACCTGCCCGCTGCGGTAGCCCAGCCGTTCCGTCAGCGCGCCCACGGCGCGCACGTAGGGGTCGGCCGGTGCGGCTTCGGCCAGTACCGCGCCGCGATTGGCGGCCTGCACCAGCGCCGCGCGCCGGTCAGGCAGCGTATCGACCGATGCCACGCCGATGCGCTCTGCGATCTGCGCCGCGTCCACGCCCAGCTCGGGATCGAAGCGCGACACCATCAGGTGCAGGTCCGGCCGCTCGATCTCGCGCTTCCTCAGCTCGTGCAGCAGTTCTGCCGCCGACACGATGGCGCCCACGCTCTGCTCGGCCACCATCACCACGGCATCGGCCGCCTTGACGATCTGCGACATGAACTCGGCATTCGAAAACCCGCCCAAGTCGATCACCTGCAGGTCGAAGAACGCCCGCAGACGGTCCAGCAGCGCCAGCGCCTCCGAGAACGACACGTCGCGCAGTTCGGCCAGCGTGGCCGGCAGCGGCAATACCGAGACCCCGCTGGCATGGCGCGCCAGGGCGGTATCGACGAACACCTGGTCGAAGCGGCGCAGGTTGCGCACGGCCTCGACGAAGTGGAATTCGGGTGCGACGTTCATGTAGAGCGCGCCATCGCGCACGGGCAGGCCCAGGTCCAGCAGCAGCACCTCGGCCGGCGGCCCGCCTGCGTCGTGCAGGCGCACGCTGGCTGCCAGGTTCACCGCCAGCGTGCTCACGCCGACGCCGGGCCGCGCGCCCAGCAGCGCCACGATCTTGCCGTGCCGGTGCGTGGGCGCCACGGGCCGCACCTGCGCGCGCGGCACCATCAGGCGCCGCACGGCATCGGCGGCCTGCGACGGCGCGCCGCGCAGGTCGATGAAGTCGCGCACGCCGGCACGCAGCGCGGCGAGCATGGCGTCCGGTTCCGCGGCGTTGCCCACCGCCACCAGCGGCAGGTGCGGGAACAGCCGTGCTACCTGTTCGGCCAGCCGCGCCGAGGTCTCGGCCTGGCCCGCCGCGAAATCGAGGAACACCAGCCCAGGCCGGACAGTGCCGATCTGCTCGATAAAGGCTTCCTGTGCGCCGTCTTCCACCACCAGCGTGCCGACGCCACCCAGCGCCTGGTCCAGCCAGTGGCGCAGGCTGTCGCGCCGGGTATTCAGCAGGAAGGCATCCATCCTCGTCACTTGCTCCATCTGCTGCCGCTACCGCGAGAAACCGGGCAGGGTCGGGTCTGCGTACTCGCCCAGCACGAAGCGCCCCCAGACATTGGGGCTGGCGTTCGTGCGGCCGTCGTTGGCCACGTTTGCCGCCGCCTGGGAATCCCGGGCCAGCGGCTTCACCAGGCGTGGCGTGACCACGATCATCAGTTCGCGGTCTTCCTGGTGGAAGTTCAGGTTCTTGAAGAAGCTGCCAAGAATGGGCAGATCCCCAGGAACGGCACCTTGCTTACGTTGCTGACCGTATTGCGGCTGACCAGCCCGCCGATCACGAAGCTCTCGCCATCGCCAAGTTCCACCGTGGTATCGGCACGCCGCGTGACGATGGCCGGCACCGACGCCCCGTTGATGCTGATGCCGCGCGACGGATCGAGATCGCTGGCCTCGGGCGCCACCTTCAGCGCGATGCGCGACTTCGACAGCACCGTCGGCGATACCGTCAGGCCGATACCGAACGGCTTGAACTGGATCGTCGTGGTGCCCAGCGCCTGCGGCACCGGGATCGGGATCTCGCCGCCCGCCAGGAAGCTCGCGCTCTGGCCCGACAGTGCCACCAGGCTCGGTTCGGCCAGCACGCGGACCAAGCCATTGCTTTCCAGCAGGCTCAGGTTGGCGAAAATGCCTTCCTTGGCCCAGGCGGCCACCAGGTTGAACGCGCTGCCGATCGGCAAGGTGCCTTCGAACGATGGCGGCTGGCCAATCGTCGTCTTGGTCAGCGACGTCGGACTGAACTGCCCGAAGGTAAAGCCGCCGCTGCTCTTGACGAAGTTGAGCCCCACTTCCTTCAGCACGGTCTTGCTGATTTCCACCACTTTCACGTCGACCTGCACCGTGTTCGATACCGGCACCACCGAGCGGTCTATCACCACGCCGCCCTTGCCGTCCGGCCCGGCCACCGCCGCCCGCGCCGCCTGCTGCGTGCGCGCGGCCGCGCCGGCATCGGGCGATTCGCCACGGATGGTGGCGCCGGCGGCAGACATGTCTACCTGCGCGCCATCGGCATCGGGCGCCACGGCATCGACCTGCACGCTGTAGGTTGCCGGTGCCGCGTTGCGGCTCCAGACCATCATGTCGGTGACGCCCGGCTTCTTCGCCACCACCAGCACGGTGGGCGATCCGTTGCGCTGCTTCAGTAGCAGTGCATCGGCCACGGCGGGGTTGCCCACGGCCACGCGTTCCAGCGCGGCGCCGGGCTTGATCTCCTGCTGCGCGCCGGCCATCAGGCGCAGCGTGCGCGGCGCGGCCGATGGCGCGGCGTCCTGCGCCATGGCCGGGCGCATCGCAGCGACTGTGGCCATGGTGGTCGCCAGGGCTGCGGCCATCATCATGGCGATCCATCGCCGGTTCAGCTGGTTTCGGTGGTCGCCCCGGGGCTGGCCAATCTGGCGCGTTCGCGCCCACACACGGTCTGTCGTCAAGTTGGGCATGCCGTGTCGTCCGCTATTCGATCGCTCGCTTGCCGGCGCGGATCACTTCCACGCCGTTGTTGTCGGGGTTTCACGCCGTTGCGCCGAGGCCGTCAGTGACGCCGCCGGCGCGGCCGTGGCGCGCATGACCGGCGCCGGCACGCGCGGGTTGGCGCCTGCAGTGCCGGGCTGGCCGACCAGACCGGCCAGGCTCATGCCGGCGGCGGCCTTGTCCACCGGTGCGCGCTCGGCTTCGGGCGGCACGCCCGCGCGGGCCTGCAGCACGGCCGGCGGATCGGCGAACATGCCTTCGCTTGGCATCGACGCATCGGTCGGATTGCGCAGTGCCAGCACCAGCCGGCCGGCCTGCTGGGCCATCGCCAGCTTGCCCACCTGGTCCACCGGCACCGACAGCACGGCCGTCTTGGCGCCTTCGCGGCGGGCCATCATCTGCTCGGCCTGCACCTTGCGGGATTCATTGACGCTGCCGTTGCCATAGGCCAGCACGCGCAGGCGCGACAGCAGCAGGCGCGTCTGGCTTTCGGCAATTTCCTGGCTGTCGCGGCGCAGGATCACGAACACGTCGACGAAATCGCCGGGCTGCACCTGATGGCCCACGCCGATGGCCTCGTCCACCGACACGGCCATCGCGCGGTCGCCTTCGGGAATCTGCCGCGCCAGCCCGGACAGCAGCTGGCCTTCCAGCACCGGCACGTTGCTGCCCAGGTTCACCACGGGCACCTGGCCAATCACGCGGGCCGCGTCCTGGAAGGCGCCGGCGGGTTCGATCGGCAGTTGCATGACGGCCAGCGCGTCAGCCGTCAGCGGCTTGCCCGCTTCCACGGCTCGCGTGGTGACCACCACGGCGTGGGTGGGCGGCGTGTGCGCGGTGGGCATGGGCATGGCCTGCCGGCGCGCCACCTGCCACGCCAGCAGCGCGAGCAGTCCGGCCAGGATCAGCAGGACGGTGGCAAGAATCCGTATCTGTTTGCTGCTCATGTTTTCAGGTATCGGGAGAAAGCTGGACCACGGCGGTGCCGGTCAGCGAGGCGGGCACCGGCACGAAAGGCACCGCCGGCAGGATCGTTTGCGTGGAAAGATTCAGCGCCACCTGCACGCACTGGGTGCCGGGCGGCGCCGTGCAAGCCAGGGCCTGGGCGAGCGACCCCGCCGGGAAGCGCGAGGCAAGATTGGGAGGCAGCGCGCTGCGTGCGGCCTGGTCAGCGGCGACGACACGTTGGGCGAGCGTGGTGGCAAGCGTGCCGCCGTTCGAAGTGAGCGGATAACGCAAGGCAGCCCGCGCACCTTCCTCGGCGGCGAGCGTCAGGACTTGCTGCAGCGCCAGCACCATCCCGTAGTAGACGATGCCAAGCACCACTGCAAACAGCAGCG
This sequence comes from Cupriavidus sp. EM10, assembly GCF_018729255.1. Lineage (NCBI taxonomy): Bacteria > Pseudomonadati > Pseudomonadota > Betaproteobacteria > Burkholderiales > Burkholderiaceae > Cupriavidus > Cupriavidus sp. EM10. Next base: position 1,465,581 of record NZ_CP076061.1, on the reverse strand, counting down.
GAAACACTATCGCGAACTCGATCGCGGCCATTCCGCCTGCGCGGCGCCGGTTCGCGCTCCCCCGTAATGCCATGCTTCACCCGGTTTTCTACTTGCACATGCGTTGGCGACACACGACACCGCACAGCGGGCACCGGCATGGCTGCACGGTGCCCGCTGCTGCGTGCCCGACGGGCTGTGTCGTACTACGATGCGCGACTTGGAACCACTCTTACCTTCTTGCCCGGCCGTCCATGTCCGTATTGCGGCCAGTGCATACCGCCACCACTTCTGCCACTTCTGCCGCTTCTGCCACTGCTTGACGACAGGCGCGCAGCCGCCCGCCGCGGCTGGCATGACTGCCAGCACGGTGCTCCGGAAAATGGTATGAAGCCGTCAGGTCAGCATGCAGCGCGCCGTGCGTGCAGCACGAACGCTGTTCCTGCCTTCCTGATGGTCAGTGGAATGGTTTGCCGGGTGGTATCAGCTGCCGCCACCGTTGTTCGTGGCGAACAGCGCGGTGACCCGGCCGGCCAGGCTATTGAAGCCTGCCCCGAGACCCGTGCCCAGGGCCTGTGCCCCCACGACAATGCCCAGTGCGATCAGGCCCACGATCAGGCCGTATTCGATAGCGGTAGCGCCGCGTTGGGTGTTGCGATGACGCGCCAGTTGCTTTTGCATGATGTTCACTCCCGAAAGTGCGTGACCCCTGCATGGACCTCCAGCAATACTTCCTGACCCCGATCCGACTGCCATCTGGTTGAACTGCGCTTGTGGCGTTTTTGTGATTTTTTTGCTGGTGAGAACATTTATAAGACATGACTTGTATCAACCATACCCCCCGTTCGGGCTATGGTTGTTCCAGCTTAAAGTGGGACAGACGTTTGAAACAACGCAAGGCCCCTCAGCCATCGGGATGAACGCCTGCAGATTGTTAAAGAACGCGCAATAAACGAGGCGTGCCGTGCGGCTCCCTGCACGTGGTCATGCAGGAAGCCATCACGGCACGAAATAAAAGGATGCGCCGCGCGGGGTAAGGACGACAGCGCACCGTAAATTAGACGGGGCGGATGACAGGGAAAGTCCCAACCTCATCCGCGTGGTTTTTCAGTTCACTGGCGGGTCAGGCCACCAAGCAGGCCAGTGACGGGCGCCAGCGGATTGCTGCCGCTGCTGCCGGACGACGTCGCGCCGCTGGCCGCGCTGGTCAGGCCGCCGGTTACCGTGCTGACGAGGTTCGTCACCGGCGCCAGCGGATTCGACCCGCCCGACGTGCCACCGGCAGCGCCTCCCAGCGAGCCAAGCAGGCCCGTCACCGGGGCCAGAGGATTGCTGGCCGATGTGCCACCTGCTGCGCCGCCGAGAGCACCTGTCGCGCCGTTCAGCGGCAGGTTGTTCAGCAGCCCGCCCAGCGGATTGCCGCTGCCGCCATTGCCGTTGAGCAGTACGCCTGCCACGGCCACGGTCTTGCCCGCTTCGTTGACCACCCCACCAAGCGGCGACACGATCGGCGTGTTGGTGTTGGCGATCATGCTGCCGGCCGTGGCCACCGTGCTGCCGACCTGCGTCAGCAGGTTGTTCACCGGGGCGCCCAGGCCCGTGGCAGCGCCCACGGTCTGCGTGGCGCTGGTCAGCTGCGTGGTCAGCGGCACGATGGCCTTGCTGGTGCTGTCCGTCAGTTGTGCGACCGGACCGGTCGACAACGTCTCGCCAAGCTTGCCGCCGAGGGTCATCACGCCTGCTCCCACGGTCTGCACCACGCCACCCACCGGGGTGGTCACCGGCGCCAGCGGCGACAGCTGATCCGCGCCCAGCGCCTTCACGAGGCTACCCGTGCTGACCACCGTGGCGCCGGCCTGCGTGACGACGTTGCCGGTGTTGGCGACGGTCACGCCCACCGGGTTGTCGACCGCGCCGATCTTGCCCAGGCCATCGCGCACACCGGCGCCGAGCGTGGCCACGGTCTCGCCGGTCTGGATCACCACGTCGCCGGTGGCGTTCTTGGCGGTGGCCGGCAGCAGCGGCACGCTGGTGTCCTTGATCTCCTGGCCAATCTGGCTCACAGCGTTGCCCGTGGCCACCACGGTATTGCCAGCGCCTTCCACCACCTTGCCCGTGGGCGTGGTCTCGGCGGTGGGCTGCGGATTCGTCGTGCCCGGGTTGGTAGGCGTCGACGGCGTGGACGGGTTGGCGCCGCCGCTGGAACCGCCCGAGGCACAGCCCGCCAGCAATGCCACCGTCGCGGCACAGGCAATCGCCATCACGTTGAGGGGCGCGTCTGCTTGGTTGCATTCATGTCCTGATCTCCTGAGTGTGTTCTGTATGAGTCCGCTGTGTTCACGCCCGCTGTGTTCACGCGCTTCGCCGTGACCCGGCCGGCGACAGGTTGTTCTGGCGTGGCTGCGGACCGGTAGCGCAAGCGGTGTGCCAGCCTCAAGCGCATGTTCGATACGACCGCTGGAGGGCGACGCGGCCCGGATCGGAATGCGTTGCGGCACAAGGCTTTGCGGCACGCGGGCCAGCTACGGAAAACCTGCCTGGAGCGCGGCTTGCGATGGCGCCGCCGTGTTACGTGCTACGTAACGTGTTCCCGGGCCGGCGTTACGCCGGACTGCGGGAGAACGCCGCCCGGCTGCCGCCGTGAAAGGGGGCACTACGTCGTCGATGTCACCGCTCATGTCACCCGGCGTTACGTAACGCGTAACGCGAAACACACGGCGCGCCCGCACCGCGCGCTTCATGCGTGCGTTTGATCCGTTGGCCGCAAAGCCTTGCCACGCGTACGTTCTCGCGCATCGCCCCTGCTTTGGAATGGCCTGGCCGGCAAGGGCCGACGCCACTGGCACACCGCTTGCGCAATACATCGCAGCCACGGCACGTCACGCAAGCCATCGAAAGAATCGGCAAGCGCCACACGTGAACCTGGGTCGGGAAAATCCAAAAAGGAAAAGGTCATGCGCACTCAACAACATTCCGCGAAGCAGTTCTTCGTGACGGCATTGCTGGGGTCCCTGCTGGTACTGGCTGGCTGCGCCAGCGGCAGCGGTTCGACGTCGATGGGCACCAGCGGCACCGGCAGCTCGGGCGGCGCCAGCAATACGGCCAATACCGGCACCGGCGGCACGGGTGGCACGGGTGGCACCGACACCGCAAACAATGGCGGCGGTGGGAACAACAACAACGGTGGTGGCGGGAACAACAACAACGGCGGGGGCAACAACGGTGGCACCACCCCTGCGCTGACGCCGACCAGCACCATCGTCAACAACGCAGGCGGCATCGTTACCGGCGCGGGCAACACGGTCAGCGGCGTGGGCGATGCCATCAAGGACGCCAACGTGCCCGTGGTGTCGACGCAGACCAAGGACGGCCTGGCAGGCGTGGTGACCTCGGTTGGCAACGCGGTCAGCGTGCTCGGCACCGGCGTGCAGTCGGGCCTGGGCAACATGCCGAACGCCGCCAACCCGGTGGGCACCACCGTGGCCAGCACCGGCGGCGTGGTCAGCCAGGTCGGCAACGCCGTCACGAACGCCGGCAGCGCGGTCAGCGGCCTGGGCACCGGCCCGCTGGCGCCGCTGGCTGCCGTGACGACGCCGCTGGGCGGCGTGGTGTCGCAAGTGGGCGGCGGGGTGAACGACCTGGGCGGCAAGCTGGGCACCGCGCTGTCGACCGGTCCCGTGGAACAGCTGACCAGCGGCGTCAGCAAGGCCATCGTGCCGCTGACGTCGACGCTGACCAACGGCACGCAGACGCTGGGCGCAGCCACGGGCCTGGGCCAGCCGGTCAACAACCTGCTGGCGACGGTGGGCGGCGCACTGGCCACGGCCGGCACGCAACTGACCCATACCAATACGCCGGTGGTGTCTGGCGTCGGCGGCATCGTCACGGGTACCGGCAACACGGTGGCATCGATTGGCGGCGTGGTGAACAACCCGGCCGGCGGCGCCGCAGGCAGCCCGCTGGCACCGGTGACCGGGCTCATCGGCGGACTGACTGGCGGACTGACTGGCGGACTCGGCGGCGCGACGGGCGGTTCGGGCGGCCCGCTGGCACCGGTGACGGGACTGGTCAGCGGCATCACCAGCAGCCTGGGCGGCGCAACGGGCGGCAGCGGCGCAAGCCCGCTGGCTCCCGTCACCGGCATCGTCGCCGGCCTGACCGGCGGCAATGCACCGGCCACCGGCAGTGGATCGACGGGCGGCACGGCGGGCGGCACCAAGCCGGCCAATCCGCTGGCACCGGTCACCGGCCTGGTCGGCGGACTCGTCGGCGGCCTGACCGGCGCGCTCGGCGGCAAGCACTAGACCCAGGGCGCGAAGGCGCCCAAACCAAGCAAAGCGTCACGGCCACCCATGGGCGGCGGGGGAGCGGCATCCCCTCCGTCCGGTGGCACGCGACCTCATAGCCGCAATGCAGTTTTCCATCGAGGGGTAATACCATGCGACCACGCCATCGCGTTGCCGCGCTGATGATCAGCGCCGGCGTCATCCATAGCGGCCTGTCCCACGCCGAACGCGGCCCGGTGCAGGGCGATCCTACCCAGACCCTGCCCAGCATCGCGCCCAGCAAGCCGGCCCAGTCCAATGTCACCGTGCAGGTGGAGCGGCCCGATTCGGCGCTGCAGAACCTGCTGGCCTCGCGCCTGACGCCCAGGCACTTCCAGATCGAGGGCGCGAAGACGCTGCCGTTCGAGCAGGTGGCGGCCAGGTTCAGCCCGCTGGCCAATCGCGAGATCACCGTCGCCGAGCTGCTGCAGGCGGCGGAATCCGTCACGCAGATGTACAAGGACGCCGGCTATCCGCTGTCGTTTGCCTTCGTGCCCGCGCAATCGTTCGAAAACGGCAACGTGCTGATCACCGTGGTGGAAGGCTACGTGGCCAACATCACCGTGAAGGGCAAGCCGGGCCCGGCCGAGGGGCGGCTGCGCAAGATCGCCGAGCAGCTGAAGAAGGACCGCCCGCTGCGCCAGGAGAGCTTCGAGCACTACGTCAACGTACTCGCCCAGCAGCCCGGCATGCAGGTCAACGCCACCGTGCAGCCGCCTACCACCACCGACGGCGCGTGCGACATGGTGCTGGAGGTCAAGCGCAAGCCCTTTGCGTTCGGCACGGGTGTCGAATGGATGTCGCCGGGCGTGCGCGCCATCGCCACGGCCACCACCAACAGCCTGACGCCGCTGGGCGAGCAGCTGTCGTTTTCCACGCTGTTCCCCAAGGGCCGCGACAACGAGGAGTACTACGCCGCCACCTACGCCCAGCCACTGGGCACCGAAGGCATGCTGGCGAAGATCACGGCCTCGCACTATCGCGGCGTGCCCCAGAACAGCACGCTGGCCCCGATCGGCTTCGAATCGCGCTACGTGAACGATTCCAAACGGCTGGGCGGCACGCTGAGCTATCCGGTGATCCTGAACAACCGTCACGCGCTGACGCTGACCGGCGGCTTCTACGCCAACAACCAGTTCGAACGCTACACGCAGGCCGTGCAGCCGGGCGCGGGGCGGCAGGTGGAACTGTCCACCAGCGTGCGCGTGGCCAGCGCCGAGGCGTCATACCTGCAGCGCGGCACGGGCGTCACGCGCAGTGCCACGCTTGGTGTGTACAAGGGATTCGATGCACTGGGGCGGATCGCCAGAACAACCTCAACGACCTGAGCTTCTGGCGCACGCGGCTGCTGGTGTCGCAGGCCAACGACCTGCCGATGGGCTTCGGCATGGCGCTGTCGGCCGCCGGGCAGTACAGCGGCAACCGGCTGGCATCGAGCGAGCAGATCAGCTTCGGCGGCCGCTTCTTTGGGCTTGGCTACCCGGCCGGCGAAGTGGCCGGCGACAAGGGCTGGGGCGCATCGGCGGAGCTGAACCGGCTGTTCACGGTCGACTTCACGTACCTGAAGACGCTGCAGCCGTTCCTGGTGGCCGACATGGCACGCGTGTACTCGAACAGCATCTCGCTGTCGCACCGCACGCTGCAGTCGCTGGCCATCGGCCTGCGGTTCTCGGACCGCCGCTTCTACACGATGGACGTCTCCGTGGCCCAGCCGGTGGGCGACAAGCCGACCAACGCCAGCCACCGCTCGCCGCGCATCAACCTGCTGTGGTCGTACCAGTTCGACTGAGCGGCAACCGGGCGGCAGCGCCGGCTTTCGCGTCAGGTCACGCGGAAGCCGATCTTCAGCGTCACCTGGAAGTGGCCGACCTTGCCGTCCGCGACATGGCCGCGCGTTTCGACCACTTCGAACCAGTCGATGTGCTTGATGGTCTCGCCGGCCTTGGCCAGAGCGTTGCGGATGGCCTGGTCGCTGCCGTCGGGGGATGAACCGACGATCTCGACGAGCTTGTAGGTGTGGTCGGACATGCGTTCCTCCAGGAGTTCGTGAGCGGGTCGATGCGGCGGCACAGCATGTCCCGCCGCGGCACGATGCCTTCATCATAGGCACCAGTCAGTCGAGTCCCAAGACGGCGCGGCAGTTCCCCGGGCCGGCGCCGCTGCGTTTCCTGTTGCGGGATCGGCGCATGGCCTGTTACGCTGCCTGCCCTCGAATTCCCGTCACCACCCTGTAACCTGATGTTTTCTTCCTTGCTCCCATGCAGGCGGCTCGCCACGGCGGGCATCGTCGGCCTGCTGGCGGTCATGGGCACTGCCCAGGCTCGCACCACGTCGATGTTCGACCGCGCCGTCGATGCCCTGACCACCCCGCGCGCGCAGGCCAGCCAGTTCGCCACCGGCAGCACCTACACGCTGTGCTTCGTCCCGGACGGCCCGAGCTGCCAGGACATGATCGTCGACGCCATCCACCGCACGCGCCACAAGCTGCTGATCCAGGCTTACTCGTTTACCAGCGCCCCCATTGCCAAGGCCGTGGCCGAGGCGCACCAGCGCGGCGTGGACGTGCGGGTGATCGTCGACAAGAGCCAGGCGTCGGAGCGCTATACCAGCGCCACCTTCCTCAGGAATGCGGGCATTCCGGTCGTGGTCGACACCAAACCTGCCATTGCGCACAACAAGGTGATGGTGTTCGACGACCAGGCCGTGTTCACGGGGTCGTTCAACTTCACGAAGTCGGCCCAGGAACGGAACGCCGAGAACGGCATGCTGATCCGGGGCGACAGCGCCGTGGTCAAGGCATACAGCGACAACTGGCACACGCGCTTCGAGAAGTCGTCGACGTACTGAGCCACGCCGGCTTGCCTGCCGCAAATTGGAGAGGCGCCATGTGGTCGGCGCCTCTCATTCGTCGCCTGCCGGCACGAATAGGGGCAGAACTGCCCGCTGTTCCGGCCACCCTCCGGTCCGATCCCGCAGGAAGATCAGTCAAACGCCGACAGACGCCCCGGGTGCAGTGGTGTGTACTTCAGGTACGTATCCCGAAGATGCGCCGAGGATGCGCGACAGGCCATCGTCCAGGCCTCAGTACCGGATTACCCGCCCCGAACCTGCCCCAAGGCCTGCAGCCGTTTGCTGCATCTGGTACCGCGTCGCGCCATCCCGTCAACCTGGCAGGAGGAAGCGATGCAAACACATAACGCCACGATCAGTCGACAGGTACGCATCTGGTGTGCCATCGGTGCCGCCGCGGCGGCGCTGGGCATGTCGATGTCGGCCCAGGCGGACATGAAGACGTCCACGGCCGGCCCGTTCACCTATGTGTGCGGCGGCGTGGCCGCCGACGAGCAGGCCGAGATGCGCAGCGAGGCTTCGCAGTACGACATGGGCCTGCTGTTCACGCAGGGCGGCCGCGGCGAGTTTCTGTCGGACGTCAACGTGAAGCTCATGCGCGATGGCCAGCAGGTGGCCGAGTTCACCTCGACGGGTCCGCGCTGCCTGATCAAGGGGCCGCGTGCCTCGTACCAGGTAGTGGCCACCTACCAGGGCACGTCCAAGCGCGCCACGGTCAGCCCTGGTGAAAAGAATGTGCAGATGCGCTGGTAGGCAGCGCGGATGAACAGTCAGTCAAGCAGTCCTGCGCCGCGCTGAAAAGCGCGGCCGCCATGCCGGCTACCCCTCCCGCGGGTGCCGGCATATTTTTTTGGCGGTCGGATACCGGCCGGTCCGCCAGCACGATTGCCACGGCGGTGGCACACTTGGCGGTCTCTTCGCGGTCGCCGCACCCTCCCCGACAAACCCTGGAGTTTTCCGACATGAGCACCACGCCCAACAGCCGCTGGATCCGCATCGACACCGCCAACGGCAGCTTCCACGCCTACCTGAGCCTGCCGCCCGGCGGCAAGAAAGCCGGCAACCCCGGCATCGTGCTGGTACAGGAGATCTTCGGCGTCAACGAACATATCCGCAGCGTGGCCGACCAGTACGCGGCCGATGGCTACGTGGTGCTGGCCCCGGACGTCTTCTGGCGGTCGGCGCCGCGCGTGGAGCTGGGCTACAGCGGCGCGGACTGGGAAAAGGCCATGGAACTGCGCAAGGCCGTGAACCTGGAAGATACCGTGTCGGATGTCGCCGCCACGGTGGAAGCGCTGCGCAAGGAAATTGGCGAAGGCGGCAAGGTGGCGGCCGTGGGCTACTGCTTCGGCGGCCTGGTGTCGTACATGGCCGCGGCGCGCGGGCTGGTGGATGCGGCGGTGCCGTATTACGGCGGCGGCATCCAGAACAACCTGCACGAGGCGGCAGCCATCAACGTGCCGGTGCAGTTTCACTACGGCGCGCTCGATGCGCATATCAAGCCGGACGATGTGGAAAAGGTGCGTCAGGCAGTGGCCGGCAAGCGCGGCACTGAAGTCTTTGTCTACGACCAGGCCGACCACGGCTTCAACTGCTGGGCGCGCGAGTCGTATCACCAGCGCTCGGCCGCGCTGGCGCATGGCCGTGCGCTGACGTTCCTGGCCAACGCGCTGTCGTAAATCGGCCAGACCAAGCAAAAAGCCCGGCACTCGTGCCGGGCTTTTGCGTGTCTGCTGGCAGGGGTCAGTACGGGACGGCCGTGCCGTTCTGCACCTTGACGCGGTCGCCGATGCGCAGGTTGTACGGGCTGGCCTGCGTCAGCGTCATATAGGCGTTGTCGTTGGTGCGCACCCGCACGCGGAACGCCGCCGGCGTGGTGTGGGTGCGCTTTTCCACCTCGTTGCCGGCCAGCGCACCGGCCACCGCGCCGCCGATGGTCGCCACGGTGTTGCCGCGCCCGCCGCCGATCTGGTGGCCCAGCAGGCCGCCCGCTACCCCGCCCAGCACCGCGCCCACGCCGCTGGCGTTGGCCGGCTGTCCGCCCACCTGCTCGATCGATTCGACCCAGCCGTAGCGCACCGTGTAGGGATCGTTGTAGGCGGCGCCATTGCCGTACGTGCCGTCATAACTGCCCTGGGCCTGCTGCGGGTATCCATACTGGTCGTAGCCGGGCTGCCGGGGATAGGCAGGCTGCTGGGTCTGCTGGGGATATGACTGCTGGGGATACGACTGCTGCGGGTACGCCGGCGCGCCGCTGATCTGCGTGCCCGAAGTGCCATAGCCGGCTTGGTATCCATTGTCATAGCCCGTGCCGTATCCGGCATTGCCGTAGGCGCCCTGGTAGCCCGCCGTCTGGTATCCGGTCTGGTAGCCGGTTCCATAGCCATCGCCGTAGCCCGCGCCATAGGGTGCGGCACACCCCACCAGCGCCAGCGTACCGGCAGCCAGGGCGGCCAGGGCAAGCATGCGGGCGGCCGGGCGAATCTTGATGGACATGATGGGGCTCCTGCGACAGTGCGCGTGTTGATATGCGCGGCAGTCTAGTGCCGCGCCCGGTCGGCAGGTGTCACCGGAGATTGTGATGGGTAACCGCCTGTAACGCGGCGGTGGCGTCTGCGCGACTGGCGCACCGGGCGCTCAGCCGCGTTCGGACTCGTCGTCGTTGAAGGCCGTGATGCGCGCCACGCGAAACGTGCCGCGCAGCGATTCGAGTTCGGCCCGGTGCAGCGCCGCCAGCCGGTTCAGACACCGCTCGCCCTTGGCCAGCAGGTGAATCTGCACCACGCGGCGGTCTTCGGGATGGATCCGGCGCGAGACCAGTCCGGCCGCCTCGCAGCGGTTGACCAGCGCCACCACGCCATGCTGCTTGGCCTGCAGCCGCTCGGCCAGTTCGCCCACGGACGCCCAGTTCTTGTCCCGGGTGCCCCGGATGTGGAGCATCAGCAGGTATTGCTGCACCGTTACGCCTTCGGACTGCGCGGCATCCTCGGAAAACCGCAGGAACCGGCGCAACTGATACCGGAAATCGGACAGCGCCTCGAAGTCATGCTTGCTCAATGCGGCGGTATCGTTCGAAGACTTCGCGGAAGCGGTCGGGCGTGGCATGGGCGAGGAAGGGGCTGCGCGTGCGGTATCGGACAAGGCGCCCATTATATGGGGTGCCATGCCTGCGCCCGGTGCGCTGACACGCATTCCACCCTTATTTTCCACGGGGGCGCGGCGGCGGGGTATGGCAGAATCTGTGCGGTCGTCGACACCCTGTCGGCCCTCTAACGTATTCAAGGGAAATCCGCCCGATGTTCACGGAAATCATCCTCTTCCTGCTAGATACCGTCTTTACGCTCTTCGGCATGGCATTGCTGCTGCGCCTGTGGATGCAGCTGACCCGGTTGCCATCGCGCAACCCGGTGTCGCAGGGGTGTTCCAGGTCACCGACTGGCTGGTGCGGCCGTTGCGCCGCATCATCCCCGGCATCGGCGGCATCGACTGGGCCACCGTGCTGGGCGCCTACCTGACCGCCGTGGCCTTCCTGGTCTGCCGCGCGCTGGTGCTCGATGCCGATCCGCTGGCCTTCCTGCCCGTTATCCTGGGCCTGGCCGTGCTGAACCTGCTCAAGTGGGGCATCAGCATGGTGATGTGGGTCACGCTGCTCATGGCGGTGCTGTCGTGGATCAACCCGCAATCGCCACTGGCCGGCCCGATCTGGCACCTGACCGCGCCGCTGCTGCGCCCGATCCAGCGCGTGATGCCGCGCCTGGGCGGTTTCGACATGTCGCCGCTGGTGCTATTCGTGATCGCCCAGATCCTGCTGATGCTGATTGCCGGCATTAGTCGCGGCGTAGTGTAAGCAACCACTCACCTCTTACCGAAGGCCGGTGGCGGCGGCGCCACCGTATCACAAAATGTATTGCTAGGGTTAACCCCTAATGTCCAGGTGACTGGACAGTCTGTCGAGGATTTACCCTTTTTCCGGTACGTGCCGACGCCTACATTACAGCCACCGCGGGACCACCCGCGATCTCTGCCAATAAGTAGGAATAGCACAAACCATGAAGACCCTCGCCCTCTCCCTGCTCTGCGCCATCGGCCTGTCGGCCGGCGCCACCGCCGCTCAAGCTGCCCAACCCCTGTCGGACCTGTCGCGCCTGGACGGCAGCATCGGCCGCACCATCGATCCGTACCTGGACGGCGCCCGTGGCGTGACCGAAAAGCGCGACGTGTACTCGGAAGGTGCCCGCTCGGTGACCGAAAAGCGCGATGTGTACTCGGAAGGCGCCCGTGGCGTCACCGAGAAGCGCGACGTCTACAGCGAAGGCGCATAAGACCATCCCTGCCGTACCGCTTCGCCTTTCCCCCAAAGGCGAAGCCGGCCCGGGGGATGCTCCCCCCAGTTCCGCCGGGCCACCTTCACCCCCCGATTCATCCCCTGCACACCCCCATCGGCGCCAGCTACTGTCCCAGCGCGTCGAGTTCTGCCCCCATCATCGATTCGATGGCTTCCATGAAGGCCCGCACCTTGCGCGGCTGAAGCCGCCGGTCAGGCAGCAAGGCAAACACCCGCAGCGGTGGCAACGGATAGTCGGGCATCACCCGCACCAGCCTGCCTTGCGCGATTTCCGTTTCAGCCGCCGTCATCGGCACCCGGGCGATACCCAGTCCCGCCAGCGCGGCCTGCATGCGCAATTCGGCGTTATAGGTCTGCATGCGCGGCCGGATGGGCACCGGCACACGGCGTCCGTCGCGAGAAAATTCCCAGACCGACGCACCCGGCGTGGCCAGCGTGGGCATATTGGACAGGTCTTCGGGCTGCATCTGCGCCGGCAGGCTGGCGGCCAGGCTCGGCGCAGCCACCAGGCCGCGCTCCACGTTCCAGATGCGGCGCGCGATGGTGCCAGAGTCGGGCAGGTCGGTATCCACGGTCACGAAGGCGATGTCATAGCCCTCGCGGATCGGATCGACCAGTCCCTGGGCGATTTCCACGGTGATATCGAGCGCCGGATGGGCCGCCAGGGTGCGGCAGATGACGCCGCCAAGCTGCTGCGCACCGAATTCGTAGGGCGTGGCGATGCGCAGCATGCCCTGCACGCGCTCCTCGCGGGCCAGCGTCTCCTGGCGGATTTCGCGCAGCCGGGCGAACAGCGGCGCGACGTCGCGATAGACGGCGCCGCCGGCATCGGTCAGCCGCATGCGCCGCGTGGTGCGTTCCAGCAGCTTGGCGCCAATGGCGGTCTCCAGCCGGATCACCGCCGCCGAGACACGCGATTTCGGGCAGTCCAGGGCCGCGGCTGCCGCCGTGAACGTGCCCTGCTCCACCACACTGCAAAATGCCTCCCAATCATTCCATTGGATTGTCTCGCTCACCGAACCCATTCCCTTGTATGACACTGTTGTCGTGGCCGCCCCTCGCCGCCCCCTTGTCGGCGGCATTTGCCGCGCCGGGCGGCCGCACATTATGCGATAGACAGATTCGTCTCGTCAGTGCGACGGATAGTTCCGGACAGGGCGACGCGCCAAGGTAAAGGTTGCTCCGGACTGGCAAAGCAGGCACATTTCCTCTACCCTTTCGGCCTTTCCGAGCCTTTCCGAACTCCTCAGACCCATGGCGCATCCTGCCGATTCCGCTACGTCCCGTGCGCCGGTTGCCGGTTCGACCGAAAAGCCGAGCGACAGCTATGTGCAGTCATTTGCGCGTGGCCTGTCGGTCATCCGCGCGTTCGATGCCAGCCATCCGGCCCAGACGCTGACCGAAATCGCCCAGGCCAGCGGCCTCACCCGCGCCGGCGCGCGGCGCATCCTTCTGACGCTGGTGGGGCTGGGCTACGTGCAGAACGACGGCCGGCTGTTCCGCCTGACGCCGAAGATCCTCGATCTCGGGTTCGCCTACCTGACTTCGATGCCGTTCTGGAACCTGGCCGAGCCGGTCATGGAGGCGTTATCGCAATCCGTCCATGAAAGCTGCTCCATCTCGGTGCTCGACGGTACCGAAATCGTTTATGTACTACGGGTGCCGGCCCGCAAGATCATGACGATCAACCTGTCGATCGGCAGCCGGCTGCCCGCCTATTGCTCGTCGATGGGCCGCGTGCTGCTGTCCGGGCTCGACGACGCCGAACTCGACCGCGTGCTGGGCGCCTCGGACCTGCAGCCGCGCACGCGCCGCACCGTCACCGACATTGCCGCGCTGAAATCGCTGATTGCCGAAATCCGCACCCGGGGTTGGGCACAGAACGATCAGGAACTGGAAGAAGGCCTGGTCTCGCTGGCCGCCCCGATCCGCAACCGCGCCGGGCAGGTCATCGCCGCACTGAATATCAGCGGCCAGGCCAACCGCACCAGCGCCCAGGAAATGTCCGACAAGTTCCTGCCGCCGCTGCTGGAAGCGGCCGAGAAGATTTCGGCCATGGTGAGTCTGCGGACCTGAGCGGCCGCCCATCCGCCCGCCCGTCTTAATCCTCGCTTCATTTTCCTGTCTCTCTGCTTTCCGATGCCGATTAGCCATGCGTCAATCGGGCCGGATGCGGTCGTCCCCGCATCGCACACATCGGATTTTCCGGTCAGCCATAGCGAAATAACTTGTTTCGGCGATATGGCGCACTAGGATTACGCTCAACGGCTGGACACCTATAAAAAGGCGGCCGATTCCCGGCTGCCCGCGAGGAGACAAAATGGCCAGGAAACCCACAAGAGGCGAAATCGATCAACGGCGTCGCGGCGTGCTGAAGGGTGGCGCCGCCTTGACACTGCAGGCATCGCTTGGATTTGCCGCAACGCGCGCATTTGCCGCCGCCAGTACCACCGACTTGCCGTTCGAGAATGGTCACCGCGAGCTGGTGGCGTTTCCGCAAAAACGGCCGCTGATCCTGCTGACCAACCGCCCGCCGCAACTCGAAACCCCATTCGAGGTATTTGGCGAAAATGTGATTACGCCGAACGACGCGTTTTTCGTCCGGTATCACTGGAGCGGCATTCCCACATCGATCGACGCATCGACCTATCGGCTGAAGATCGACGGCCATGTGGCAAATCCCGTGTCACTGAGCCTGCAGGATTTGCGCAAGCTCGGCGCCCCCGTGGAACTCGTCGCGGTCAACCAGTGTTCCGGAAATGGCCGGGGCTTTTTCTCGCCGCGCGTCAATGGCGGCCAGCTTGGCAATGGCGCGATGGGCAATGCGCGCTGGACTGGCATCCCGCTGCGCACCGTGCTGGAAAAGGCCGGCATCAAACCCGGCGCGGTACAGATCAGCTTCGACGGGCTTGACCGCCCGCCGCTTGAAAATGGCCCCGACTTCGTCAAGGCGTTGCCGCTGGACCATGCCATGGATGGCGAAGTCATGCTGGCCTGGGCCATGAACGGCAAGGACTTGCCGATGCTGAACGGTTATCCGCTACGGCTGGTGGTGCCGGGTCACTACGGCACTTACTGGGTCAAGCACCTTGCGCATATCGAAGTCCTCGACAAGCCTTTCGAAGGCTTCTGGATGAACCCCGCGTATCGTATTCCCGCCAATGATTGCGCCTGCGTGGCACCGGGCACGGCACCGGCCAGTACGGTGCCCATCGGCCGGTTCAATGTGCGGTCGTTTATCACCAGCCATATGCCGGGCAGCTTTATCCAGTCCGGACAACCCGCCGTGATAAAGGGCATCGCATTCGATGGCGGCCAGGGCATTGCCGATGTCGCATTTTCGGACGATGGCGGCGCCAGCTGGCGCCCGGCCGAACTGGGCAAGGATCTGGGCCGCTACTCGTTCCGCGAATGGAGCATTCCATTCCGTCCGCAAAGAAAAGGAGAATTCGATTTGCGGGCGCGCGCCAGAACCCGGTCCGGAGAAATCCAGCCGCTGACGGCCACATGGAATCCGGCCGGCTATATGCGGAACGTCGTGGAATCCACGCGCGTGCTGGTGGTTTGAGACGGGGGCCAAAAATGAATCTGCAACACATCGTGATGCTGGCCATCGCCTGCGCATCCGGCGCCATATCGGGTACGGCATCGGCGGCGTCCAATGCCCGCCCGCTGGAAATCAAGCTGCCCCAGGAGACCGCCAGCTACAAACCCAGCACGTTACCCGGCTATAACCTCGCGCTGCAGAACTGCATGATCTGCCATTCGGCGCAGTACGTATCCACGCAGCCGTCGACCTCGACCCGCGCCTACTGGGATGCCACGGTCAAGAAGATGAAGAAGCCATTCGGCGCACCGCTCAAGGACGAGGACATTCCGGCAATCGTGGATTATCTGGTGAAGACTTATGGGGCGGAGCAGGCGCAGGGGGTGTCGAATTCGGCAGCCAAATAGCCCCTCAGCGCGGCCCCGTCCTCGGTTCCCACGACACCGCCACGTCGCCCTTGATGAATGTCTGGCAGGCCATGCGATAGCCGGCGCGCAGGTCGTCGTCGTTCAGGTGCTTGCGCTCCTTGGGCTTGACGGCGTCGGTGTGCTCCAGGCCCTGTTCGATCCGGCACTTGCAGGTGCCGCAGATGCCGCCGCCGCATTTGAACGGGATGCCGCCCTGCTCGCGCAGCGATACGCGCAGCAGATTGCTGTTTTCCGGGGCGGTCACGGTCTTGCCGCTGTTGGTCAGGAACGTGATCTCGACGGTGCGCGTCTGCGGCGCGGCGCCGCTGTCGGTGGCGGGTTGGGTGTCTTCGGTCACGGTGGCATCGGCTTCGGTGTCGGCCCGCATCATTGTTTCCTTATCGAAAGATCCATGCTGCCGAAGTGCGCCAGCTTCTGCAGCGCGTCGTGGGCAGCGTCGAGCGTGTCAAAGCGCTCCAGGAATTTGGTCGGCACGTGGTTGATCACGGGGTCGGCGTCGGGCGCTGCTGATTCCTCGATCACGCGCACCTTCACCGGTTTCTGCGTTTCCATCAGTTCGGCAATCACGAAAATCGCCTTGGGCCGGCCGTAGAACAGGTATTCCCACGTTTCGCGCGGCTCCACGCCGGGCACGGCCTCGGTGCGGAACTGGCCCGGCTTGCTGGTCAGGATCACGAACATGCCGCGACCACCGTTTCTGGCTGCTCCAGCTCGATGTCGTGCGTCAGCCAGATCTGGCAGGCCAGCCGGAAGCCCTGGTCCAGCCGGTCGCCCAGTTGCTTCTTCTCTTTCCAGTTGGGCGGCGGCAGGTGTTCGGCGCCGGCCAGCACCTTGCACGCGCACTTCGAGCACTTGCCCATGCCGCATTCGTAGCGCAGGTTCGGATACGGAAACTGCTTGATGCCGGCGCGCACGACGAGATTGGTCTCAGGCTTGACCTCGTCGACGAAGACCTGGCCGTTCTTATGGAAGGTGACTTTCGGCATAGCTATTTCTTTAAATCTGAAAAGAATTCGAGAGGCTCGCTCAGCGCCACAGGAACATGGCGCAGATCGTCGACACGAACAGCCCGGCCAGCACGGGCAGCAGCAACGCCCGCACCGCGTCGAGCACCGGCACGCGCGCAAACCCGGCCACGGCGATCAGCGACGACCAGGCGATCAGCGTGCCGCCGCCCGTCCACACCGCGCCCATCTGGCCCACGGCCGCCAGCGTGGCCGAGTCGAATCCCACCACGGGGCCCAGCGCACCGGCCAGCGTGCCGGTCAGCGGCAGGCCGGCAAAGCCCGATCCGTCGATACCGGTGATCATGCCCACCAGCAGCACGCCGAACGCCACCAGCACGTGGTTGTCCGGAATCATGTGCTGGTACGCCTGGATCAGTTCGAACAGCAGGCTCGGCGCCTTGCCGGCATCCACGCCCAGGATCTGCGCGGCGGTTTCGCCCGCGCCCACGAAGAAGAAGCCTGCGATCGGCAGCACCGATCCCATGGCCTTGAACGCGAACACGAAGCCGTCGGTGATGTGGTCGGGGCACACGTCGAGCATGCGGCGCGGGCCTTCGGCGGCCAGCGTGGCCAGCATCATCAGCAGCGCGGCCACGCCGCCCACCAACGCGGCGGCGGCACCGCCCTTCAGGTCGGGCATGCCCGACGAGATTTTCGGCAGCACCATCAGCGTCACCACGCAGATAAACGCCAGCGGTGTCAGCACGGCGAAGAACTTGGACCACTTCACGCGACGTCGGGCCACCATGGCCAGGCTCTGCTCGATGTTCGCGTCGGTGGCCAGCGGCTCTTCGTGCGAGGTGCCGCGCGCGATCTCGGCCTTGTCGAACGTGCCGGTAGCCTCGACGGCGGTGTCGGCCCCGGTGGCGCGCGCCTGCCAGCGATCCAGCAGGGCGCCGTTGGCCGGCACGATATGCCGGCGCATCGACAGGTAGGCCAGCGACAGCGCAATGGCGCCGGTGATGATCGACAGGATCAGCGCGCGATCGGCCACCACGGCGGCACTGACCGCCGCGCCGGCCGCCTTGGCGCTGATACCGGGCGCCACGCCGATCACGTAGTCCGACGACAGCGCCATGCCCTGGCCGGCGATGGCAATGGCCATGGCCCCGGCCAGCGGCGGCAGGCCGGCGGCGATGGCGGCCGGTAGCAGGATGGCCGACACCAGCGGCACGGCCGGCGTGGGCCAGAAGAACAGCGAGATCACATAGGTAATGCCGGCCAGGATGAAATAGGCGCTATGGCCGTTCTTCATCACCACGCGGAACGGCTCGACCATGCGGATATCGGATCGCAGTGTCTTCAGCGCATTGAGCAGCGCCGTCATGAACGCGATGACCAGGAAGATGTTGAACAGCTCCTTGGCCGCCACCAGGCTGGCCGAGAAGATGCCGCCCAGCGCGCTGATCGGACTGCCCGTGATGGCCAGGATCACGAGAAAGGTGCCAAGGATCGACGGCACCACGACGTTGGCCCGCAGGATCATTGTCAACACGATCACGGCCACGCCTAGCAGGTACACCCAATGTGCCAGGCCAATCTGAACAGCTTGTTGCATGAGGCTCCCCTTTCCTGGAGGCCCTTGTGGGGGCGGTATAAGAATTCTGTGGTGCTGCTATTTTGTATACTATATCCCGTAGGTGGCCCGAAACAAGCGAAAACGACGAAACTTAGGGAAATCACCCGATCGGTGCGAAGAATGGCTACGGCGCACGGTTTGCGCGCATTTCGCACCACCCCGGACACAGCGCATGCCCTGGGAAAACCCTCTGGATTTTTCGGAACTATGTGTAGACTGTATACCGATTACACAACAAGACGCCCTCGCCATGCTCCATGTCACCGATGCGATGATCGACCGCCACGTCACGGCAGCCGACGCCCAGGCCGCGATGCTCGAAGCCTTCCAGAGCTTCGGGCGCGGCGAGGCCGCCATGCAGGAACGGATCCGCACGGAAGCCGGTGGCGTGAAGCTCTCCACGCTGGGCGCGGTCATTCCGGCCCAGCAGGTGGCCGGCGCCAAGGTGTATACAACCATCGCCGGTCAGTTCTCTTTTGTCATCCTGCTGTTTTCGACGGTTGACGGACGGCCGCTGGCCTCGTTCGACGCAGGCGCCATCACGCGGCTGCGCACGGCGGCCTGCACGGTGCTGGCCGCCCGCCAATTGGCGCGCCCCGACGCCGGAACGCTGGCGCTGTTCGGCGCGGGCACGCAGGGCGTGCAGCATGCGCTGCAGCTGTCGGCCGCATTGCCGCTCAAGCGCATCCTGGTCTGCGATCCGTATGCCGATGCCGGGGCGGCCGAGCACATGGCCGCGCAGTGCGGCATTCCGGTCACTTTTGCGCAGCCCGAGGAAGCCGCTGCCGATGCGGACATCATCGTGACCGCCTCGCGCTCCACCACGCCGCTGTTCTCGGGCGCCGTCGTCAAGCCCGGCACCTTTGTGGCCGCCATCGGTTCCAGCCTGCCGCACACCCGCGAACTCGACGACACGCTGCTGTCGCGCGCCGCCGCCGTGGTGGTCGAATGGCGGCCGCAGTCGCTGCGCGAAGCCGGCGACCTGGTGCTGGCGGACAAAACCGTGCTGCCCGACGACAAGATCGCCGAACTGGCCGATGTACTGAATGGCACCCATGCCGCCCGCCGTCATGCCGACGACATCGTCATCTACAAGTCGGTCGGTGTCGGCCTGGAAGACGTGGCACTGGCCGGCGTGGCCTGGCAACGCATCAATTCTGCGCAGGCCGCTGCCGCCTGATTCCGAACCACCTGAAGTCGCCGCCTGCATGCGGCTTTTTACCGCCTGAACGACGTTGTAGAAAGTATACAAATTCATTTCCACCCCGAACGCCAGACAAACAGGAGTCCCCAAAATGGCCGAACTGATGAACCGTGAAGAATTCCGCGCCGCCCTGGAAAACGCCATTAAAGGCAAGAGCGCCAACCAGGCGCCGTTCAGCAAGGCATGGGCCAGCGGCACGCTGAGCCGCGAGCATCTGGCGCGCTGGGCCGAGAACCACTATCACTACGTGGGCCCGTTCGCCGACTACCTGGGCTACATCTATGCCCGCACGCCGGACCACATGACCGAGGCCAAGGACTTCCTGCTGGCCAACATGTACGAGGAAGAAATCGGCGGCGATCGTCACACCGACCTGCTGATCCGCTTTGCCGAGGCCTGCGGCACCACGCGCGAACGCGTGGTGAGCCCGGACAACATGTCGCCCACCACGCGTGGCCTGCAGAGCTGGTGCTACGCCGTGGCCATGCGCGAAGACCCGGTGGTGGCCGTGGCCGGCCTGGTGGTGGGCCTGGAATCGCAGGTGCCGTCGATCTACCGCAAGCAAACCCCGACGCTGCGCGAGAAGTACGGCTTCACCGACGAAGAGGTGGAATTCTTCGACCTGCACATCGTGTCCGACGAAATCCACGGCGAGCGCGGCTACCAGATCGTGCTGGAGCACGCCAACACGCCCGAGCTGCAGCAGCGCTGCCTGAAGATCTGCGAGATCGGCGCCCAGATGCGCCTGCTGTACACGACCGCGCTGTACTACGACTACGTCGACACCAAGCCGGAAGCCGCGGCCGCCTGAGCCGGGCGCCTCGCTACAGACTCCGGCAAGCCGGGCCCGCGCCATACCCGACGCAGGCCCGGCGTCTCTCCGAACCCGAACAAGGCCCCCGCAAGATGACCGAGACGTACCGCAACTACATCGACGGCGAATGGTGCGATAGCGCAAGCGGCCGCACGCTCGACAACATCAACCCCGCCGACACGCGCGACATCGTCAGCCGCCACGCAGCGTCCGACGCCCGCGATGCCGCCGCCGCCGTGGCCGCCGCAGCCGCCGCCTTCGACGGCTGGAAGAAGACGCCAATCGGCAAGCGCGCCAAGATTCTCAACGACGCCGCCGCCCATCTGGAAGCCAATGCCGATGCCATCGCCGCCGAACTGACGCGCGAGGAAGGCAAGTCGCTGAACCTGGCGCGCGACGAAATCATGCGTTCGGCCCAGACGCTGCGCTTCTACGCCGTGGAAGGCCAGACCTTCAGCGGCGAAAGCTATCCGAACGACGACCCCGACATGCTGGTCTACAGCCTGCGCGAGCCGCTGGGCGTGGTCACGGTGATCTCGCCGTGGAACTTCCCGGTGTCGATTCCGGCCCGCAAGATCGCGCCGGCGCTGATCACCGGCAACACCGTGGTATTCAAGCCGTCGTCCGACGCGCCGCTGTCGGGCTATCGCCTGGCCGAGGCCTTCGTGAAGGCCGGCATCCCCAAGGGCGTGCTCAACTTCGTGACCGGCAGCGCTGGCGAAGTGGGTCCGACCATCGTCGAATCGCGTGCCGTGCGCGCGGTGTCGTTTACCGGATCGACGCAGGCCGGCGAACAGATCCACAAGTCCGTGCCGATGACCACGCGCACGCAGATGGAACTGGGCGGCAAGAATCCGCTGATCGTGATGGAAGACGCCGACCTGGATCGCGCCGTGGACCTGGCCATCAAGGGCGGCCTGTCGCTGTCGGGCCAGGCGTGCACCGGCACCAGCCGCATCCTGGTGATGCGCGAGGTCAGGCAGGCCTTCACCGACAAGCTCGTGGCCAAGGTCAAGACGCTCAAGATCGGCAGCGGCATGACGCCGGGCATGGACCTGGGCCCGCTGGCCACGCGCAAGCAGCTGCAGACCGTGCTGGGCTACATCGAGGCCGGCAAGCAGGAAGCCACGCTGCTGTGCGGCGGCCAGCAGCTGACCGATGGCGATTTCGCCAATGGCTACTACGTGGCGCCGGCCGTATTCACGGACGTCACGCAAGCGATGCGCATCGCCCGCGAGGAGATTTTCGGGCCGGTGCTGGCGATCATCGAAGTGGACAGCTACGCCGACGCCATCGCCCGCGCCAACGACACCGAATACGGCCTGTCCGCCGCCATCGCCACGCGCAATCCGCGCTACATGCACGACTTTGCCCGCGACATCGAATCGGGCACCGTCAAGATCAACCGCACCACCACGGGCAACCTGGTCAACGCGCCGTTCGGCGGGCTGAAGCGCTCCAGCACATCGACGTTCCGCGAATCGGGCCGGGCCGGGCTGGAGTTCTACACGCAGATCAAGACGGTCTATCAGGGCGTCTGAGTCCAGGTAGCCAAGGCATCCGCATAAAAATTAAGGAAACAACGATGAAGAAAGCCATCAAGCTTGAACTGAGAGAAGCCCGCCACATGGTGGCCGCGGCCGTGCGCAAAGCCGAGGAAATCGGCGTGCTGGAATCGGTGTGCATCGTCGACGACGGCGGCTATCCGCTGCTGCTCGAACGCATGGACGGTGCGCGCATCACCGGCCCGCAGATTGCGTGGAACAAGGCGTTCACGGCGGCCGGCCACAAGCGATCCACGCATCTGTTCAACACCGCGCCGAACGGCCCCGCACTGCCCGGCAATGAAGCGTTCGGCATCCAGTGGAGCTTCGAAGGCAAGTTCGCCGTGTTCGTGGGCGGCTACCCGATCGTGGTCAATGGCGAAGTGATCGGCGGCGTCGGCCTGTCGGGCGGCAATGGCGAGCAGGACACCGCCTGCGGCGTGGCCGCGCTGGAAGCGCTGCGCGACCTGCTGGCCGCCGAAGACCTGACCGTGCTGGCGCAGGCCGACATCAAGAAGTAAGCAAGGGGAATCGTCATGTCCCATCGGGTCGAGATTGCGGAAACGCAACAGGTATTCATGGTGGCGCCCGGTGAATCGGTGCTGGACGCCGCGCTGCGCTGCGGCGTGGAACTGGCGCACGAATGCACGTTCGGCGGCTGCGGCACCTGTCGCATGCGCGTGGTGCAGGGGTCGGTCTCGTACGAGGATTTTCCGATGGGACTGACCGAGGAAGAGCACGCCGACGGCTTTGCGCTGGCTTGCCAGGCGCGGCCCGATGGCGACCTGGTCATCAGCACCGCACGCGCGGCGGGGCCGCAAGTGCCGGCCCGGCGCGCCACGGCCACCGTGCTGTCGGTGGCGCCGCTCGGCCCCGACGTGCTGCACCTGCGCCTGGCGCTGCCCGACGGCGATCCCTTCGTGTACGAGCCGGGCCAGTACCTGAAGGTGCTGCTGGACGATGGCACGCATCGCAGTTTCTCCATGGCATCGGCACCGAATGGCAACACGGTCGACTTCCACGTGCGGCAGATCGCCGGCGGGCGCTTCACATCGACGCACCTGCCGCAGTTGCGCGCCGGAGACCGGCTCGAAGTGGAACTGCCGCATGGCAATTTCAGCCTGCGCAAGGAAGACTATCGGCCACTGCTGATGGTGGCCACGGGCACTGGCCTGGCGCCAATCAAGAGCATGCTGGAATCGCTGATGGATGACCCGGACTGCCCCCCGTCTGGCTGTACTGGGGCATGCGCTCGGCCGCCGATCTCTACCTGCACGACGAGATCGCCACCTGGGGCGAACGGCTCTACGACTTCCAGTACGTGCCGGTGCTGTCACGCGCCGACGACAGCTGGCAGGGTCGCCGTGGCTACGTCCACGACGCCGTGGCGGCCGATCTGGGCGACCTGTCGGAACACGCCATCTACCTGTGCGGATCGCCGAACATGATCCACGACGCCAAGCAGACATTCATGGTGCTGGGCGCACAGACGCCGTTCCTGTATTCGGATGGCTTCACGTTCCAGCACGCGGGGGCTGAGCCGCCAGGCAGGCCGAACAAGCTGATCGGGCCGGACATCGTACCGGTGGCATGCCGGTAGATGTCTACCCTATGTCTTCATCCAGGAGGTGACGGTATACAATAGCGGCATTCACGCCGCGGCCCTTCGACCGCGGCCCATCACCGATATCCGACGGCCGATCCCGATCATGAACGACGCCACCGCTGCCCTGAAGCCGAGTCCGGACACCCCGGCCGCAAGCCTGGGTGCCCAGCATTCCCCCTGTTCGCGCTGGTCACGGACACCCTGCGGCAACGCATCCTGGGCGGCCAGTACGAACAGGGCGAACGCCTGGTGGAAAACACGCTGTCGCTGGAACTGGGCGTATCGCGCATTCCGGTGCGCGAGGCGCTGCGCGCGCTGGCGGCCGAAGGGCTGGTGCGCATCGAGCCGCGACGCGGCGCGTCGGTGGCGCGGCTGTCGCCCAATATCGCGCGGGAAATGGTGGAAGTGCGTGCCACGCTGGAAGGGCTCAACGCCAAGCTGGCGGCCCAGCGTCGCGATCCGGCGCTGATCGAGGAACTCGAAAAGGTGCTCAAGGAAGGCAACGATGCCGTAAATAGCGGCCAGACCGAGCGCTTTGTCGAGCTGAACTCGCGTTTTCACGAGGTGCTGGGCAATATCGCCGCCAACAGCGTGCTGCAGGACATGATGCGGTCGCTGCGCGAGCGCACCGCGCTGCTGTTCGCGCCGGCCAACGTGAACCGCGCCCGGCTCAATTGGGACGAGCACGCCCAGATCCTCCAGGCCGTGATCGACGGTGACGCCGACCTGGCATCGCTGCTGGCCACCCGGCACGTCTACAGCGCGGCCAAGGCGGTGGAGTCGATGAACGCCGCCGAAGTAGCGGTTGACGCACAGCCGGCCACCTAATCCGCCACGCCCACCATTCACGCACCACTTCGAATCCGGCAATCCCTTGTTGCGCACCAGGAAATGGCGCAGTGCACCATCAGAGTGTATACTGTAGGCGTTTCTTAACCGCAATAGGGATTGACCATGAACTACCCGGATGCTTCGTACTTCGACCGTCCGGTGGGCGAGCAGCTTCTGAGCCACTTCGCACGCCGTGATGCCGTCCGTCATGCCACGCCGTTGCTGCCGTTCCGCTTCGCCGACCTGCTGGCCCTGTTCCGCGGCAACGCCTCGCGCCACAAGGCCGTGTAAGGCAGCGCCTCAGCCGCCTGGCACATGAAAAAGCCGCCCAGATCCGGGCGGCTTTTCTTTTGCCTGCGGCGGTGCAATCAAAGCGCCGCCGGGGGCATCTCCACACTACCGAACTCGGCCGAACGCGATCCGTCGACCGGCCGGTTGCTGGCGCCAAAGTAGGCAAGCGCCACCGACAGCTTGACGGCCTCGGAGTCGTTGCGGCCTGCCGCGTGGAACAACCGGCTGTCGAAGAACAGCACATCGCCGCGATGCAGGGCCAGCGGCATCGCCCCCTTCAGCAGCATCTGACTGTTCGGATGCGCCTCGACAAGGAATTCGGCAGGGTCCAGTTGCGCGGGATCGAGCTTTGCGCGATGCGAGCCCGGAATCACGCGCAGCACGCCGTTGCGCTCGTCCTCGTCGCCCAGCGCCAGCCACACGGTCACCAGGTCCGGCTTCACGAACGACCAGTAGCGCGTATCGCGATGCCAGCCGGTCTGGCTCCCATAGTGCGGATGCTTGGTCATCACGCAGTTGTGGTGGGCCAGCGTCAGGCGCGCGGGCTCGCCCAGCAGCGCCTCGACCGTCGCCACCAGTTGCGGATGGCTGGCCCAGCGTCGGAATGCCTCGTCGCGCCCGTACGCCTGGCGCAGTCGTCGCACCGTATTGCCGCCGGCGTCCTGGCGCGTGGCCGGTGCCCCGGGGTATCCGAGGTCGGCCTCGAACTCCACCGGCGGCACGGCTGCCGCCAGATGCTGGCGCGTCACGGCCTCCAGCGCGGCGCAGGTGGCCTCGCTGGCAAAGTTGCGCAGCACGATATAGCCGCCCGCGTGGAATTCGCGGGCCAGACTGGCCAGCGCCGCCTGGTCGGCCAGCGGCGCGGAATAATCGAAATCGAGTGAAGCAGGCGCGCCAGACACGCGCGGTTGCGAAGCAGTCATTGCAGCGGCTAAGACGATTCTGAAAAGTGGCAAGGTGCCAACAGGTCGATGATGCCAGAACCGGCGAGATCCGGCGCGCCCCGCGCCCGATTCCGGTGCATTCCCGTACTGTCAGGCGCGTACAACCGTGCGGAAACCCACTGTCCGATGCGTCCTGCACGCCGCTACAATGGCCGGACCCTGCTGCAGCCCGAACTGCACTGAACTGTATCGAGCCACACCGAAACGCCCCGCAACGTCATCGCCAACCCGCCATCGAGGCCGCCAAACGTGACTGCCAGACCCCGGATTACCGCCTCGCTGGCCGAGGCCCAGAACCAGCTTGGCCGCATCGTGCTGGGCAAGCCGCGCCAGGTGCGGCTGGCGCTGGCCTGCATGCTCGCGGGCGGCCACCTGCTGCTGGAAGACGTGCCGGGCGTGGGCAAGACCACGCTGGCCCATGCGCTGGCGCAAACCCTGGGGCTGCAGTATCAGCGCGTGCAGTTCACCAGCGACCTGCTGCCGGCCGACCTGGTGGGCGTGTCGGTGTACATGCGCGACACCGGAAATTTCCGCTTCCATCGCGGCCCGGTATTTGCCCAACTGGTCCTGGCCGACGAAATCAACCGCGCGCCGCCCAAGACGCAGAGTGCGTTGCTGGAAGCGATGGCCGAGCACCAGGTGACGCACGACGGCGTCACCCATGCGCTGCCGACGCCGTTCTTCGTGATCGCCACGCAGAATCCGCTCGAACAGATCGGCACGCACGCGCTGCCCGAATCGCAGCTCGACCGCTTCACCATGCGCCTGTCGCTGGGCTATCCGGACCCGGCCTTCGAACGTGTGCTCTACCTGGGAGGCACCACCGCGCAGGAGACCTCCGCCGTGATGGACGCCGAGCAGGTGCTGGCGCTCCAGGCCGCCGCCAGCCGCGTCTATGCCAGCCCCGCGCTGGTTGACTACGTGCTGGCGCTGGTGCAGGCCACGCGCGTGGAACCGGGCTTCGTGGCCGGATTGTCGCCGCGCGCCGGGCTGGCGCTGCTGGCCTGCGCCCGCGCCTGGGCATTGCTGGACCAACGGGACATGGTGGTGCCCGAAGATGTGCAGGCGGTGTTTGCCGCCGTGGCCGGGCATCGGCTACTGCCGGCCGGCCAGGCCGATACGTCGCTGGATCGCCTGGTGGCGGGCGTGGCGATTCCCTGAAGCGCGCCCTCGCCCGCACCGCGCATCTCACCATGACACGTGTCCGAACGGCGCCCGGCCAAGCATCCTCTGGCGCCTCCGAACCGCGCCGCCCGACATCGGCAGGCATGGCGACGCCGCGCCCGCGCCGTCCGCGCAAGCCGGTCAACGGCCTGGTCACGCTGGACCGGCGCCATCTCTATATCCTTCCCACCCGCAGCGGCCTCGGCTTTGCCGTGCTGCTGCTGGCCATGCTGACCACATCGCTGAACTACAACATCAGCCTGGGATTCGCGCTGACGTTCCTGCTGGTCGGCATCGGCATGTCGTGCATGTGGATGGCCTATCGCAACCTGCTGGACCTGGAGGTCTGCGCCGGCCCGGTGTCGGCGCCATTTGCCGGCGATGTCGCGGAGTTCTCGCTTCACGTTGCCAACCACGATGGCGGCGCGCGCATCGGCGTCGAGGCCACGCCCGCATCGGGCGGCGTGGCCGAAGCCGCGCCGGCGCTGACGCTGGATGGGCTGGGCCAGGGCGTGCTGGCCGTGCGGATGGACGCGCCCTGGCGCGGCCGGCTGGCGCTGCCGCGCATCACCATTTCCAGCCGCTTTCCGTTCGGATTGTTCCGCGTCTGGAGCTATGCGGACCTCCCGCTCACCACCTGTGTCTACCCCGCGCCGGAGCGCCATGCGCCGCCGCTGCCGCTGGTGGCCCAGGCCGACGACGATAGCGACGACGGCGACATCGGCGTGGCGTCGGACGACGGCATCGACCAGTTGCGCAAGTATCGTCCCGGTGACCCGCTGCATCGCATTGCGTGGAAGCACAGCGCGCGCACCGGCCGCTGGCTGAGCCGGACGGGCCAGGTGCCGCGGCAGCCGGGATGCTGGATCGACTGGCACACGCTGCCGACGACGATGAATACCGAGGCGCGCCTGTCGCGGCTGTGCGCGTGGGTGCTGGCGGCCGGCGACCAGTTCGATCTCGGCCTGCGGCTGCCCGGCGTGGAGATTCCGCCCGGCCACGGCGCGGCCCATCGACGTGCCTGCCTGGAGGCACTGGCCCTGTGGCCGGAGCGGCGCGCGACATGAAGCCATCGACGCAGCCCCGACCGCTGGGCCACCAGGAACACGGCATGCTGATCGGCCAGCTGGCGCTGGTGCTGGCGCCGCAGGCGCGCACGCTGCCGGTTTCCATCAGCCTGCTGCTGGTGCTGCTGCTGGCATGGCGCTGGCTGCTATGGCGCCAGCGGGCGCCGCTGCCATCGAAGCTGATTGTCGGCGTGGCGGGGATGCTGGTGTTGCTGATTGCGGCGGCACTGGTGTGGCGCGGCGGCGGCAGTTTCGGACGCGAACTGTGCGTGGCTTTGCTGGCCGCGTTCGTCATCCTCAAGCTGATGGAAACACGGGCGCTGGCCGATGCCACGCTGGTCTCGCAGTTGTCGTTCTATCTGCTGCTGACGCTGTATCTGGAGGATCAGCCATTCTGGCTGGCGCTGTACAGCATGGCCATCGGCGCGTGGATCCTGCGCAACTGGCTGCTGTTCCATCATCCCGAAGCCCGTGGGCGACTGGCCATCTGGCCGCTGCTGGGCCGCATGGCGCTGTTCGGCCTGCCATGGGCGCTGTTCCTGTTCGTGCTGTTTCCCCGGCTGGATCATCCGCTGTGGCGCCTGCCGCAATCGGAGCCGGTTGGGCGCACCGGCATCAGCGACACGATGCGCCCCGGCAGCATCGGCGAGTTGATCCGTTCGCCCGAGGTGGCGTTCCGTGCCGATATCGTTGGCGAGCCGCTGCCGGCCAGCGCGCTCTACTGGCGCGCGCGGGTGCTGTGGGACTATGACGGCCAGGCCTGGCGTCCCGATGAAGATACGCCGACGCGGCAGGCAACCGGCCTGCGCGATGATGGCGGTGAAGGCAACGCCGAGGTTGCCGGCCCGGCCGACGCCGGCGCGCGCGAGTACAACGTCACGCTGGAACCGACGCAAAAGACCTGGCTTTACCTGCTGGACCGAGGCGTGGCCGTGTCGGACAGCCTGGCGGCCAGCCACTCGGCGGACGGTGAGTTCTTCGCACGAAACCCGGTGGACCGGCCGCTGCGCTATCGCGCCAAGTCCTGGCTGCAGGGCGTGCCGCAGCCGCTGACGCGGCGCACGCTGCAACTGTCGCTGAGGTTGCCGGATGGCAATCCGCGCAGCCGCGAACTGGCCGCCGGCTGGATGGCGCGTTATCCCGACCCGTCGCAACGCGTGCAGGCTGCCATGCGGCTGTTCGCCGAAGCACCGTTCGCGTACACGCTGTCGCCGCCAACGCTTGGCACGGCCCAGGTCGACAGCTTCGTCTTCGACACGAAACGCGGCTTCTGCGAGCACTACGCCAGCAGCTTCGTGTTCCTGATGCGTGCCGCCGGCGTGCCCGCGCGCGTGGTGATCGGCTACCAGGGCGGCGAGTACAACCCGCTGGGCAAGCACTATGTCATCCGCCAGTCGGATGCCCACGCCTGGGCGGAGGTCTGGCTGCCCGGTCGGGGCTGGGTCCGCGTGGACCCCACCAGCGCCGTGGCACCAAGCCGCGTGGAAAGCGGCGTGGATGCCGCGTTGGCGGGAGAGGACCTGGGGCACTGCGCGAACTCCGCACACCGGGATGGCTGCGCGACCTGCGCTGGGGCTTCGATGGCCTGACCTACAAATGGCAGCGCTGGGTGCTCGAATACGATCGCGGGCAGCAGAATCGGCTGCTGGAGCAGGCGGGACTGTCCGACCGATTGCCCCAGCTGCTGGCGGGCGGCATGGCACTGCTGAGCCTGGCGGCGCTGCTGCCGATGTGGCTGCGCCGGCGTCGCGTCGATCCGGTCCAGGCGCTCTACGCGCAGTACTGCGCCACGCTGGCACGCCATGGCATCGCACGCGGCGTGGCCGAAGGGCCGCAGGCTTTCGCCGCACGCGCGGAAAACGCGTTGCCGCGCGCCGCCGTGGCAGTGCGAGCGTTCACTGACAATTACGTGGCATGGCGTTATGGCGCCCCCGATGCCACACAGGATGGTTCGCAGGCCAGCACGGTCGGCCGGCTGCGCAAGGCGTTGCGGGAGCTTGGCCAGAGCCTGCGCCGCAGTTGATCGTCTCGCTGACTGTCCAGATTGTCCGGTTTGTCGGCCTTGCGAGATCGGACTCGCGCACATATAGTTTCATCCGTAACTATTACCGATGAAACTACCATGTCGTTCGAACGCCGCATCGACCGCTTTTGCGCGGAGCACCCGGACGCCCCGCGCGATCTGATCCTGGCGTCGCGCCTGCTGTTGCGCTCAGCAAGGTTGCTTCGGCATCACATCGAGCGCGCGCTGGCGCCCTTCGAACTGGACCTGAGCCAGTATCTGGTCATCAGCATGCTGGCCATCGACGCGGGCGAACCGACCATGCCGTCGGAACTGGGCATGTCGATCGACGCCACGCGCACGCAGATGACGCGGCTGATCGATGGCCTGTCCGCCAGGGGCCTCGTGGTGCGCAAGACCTCCGAACACGACCGCCGCAGCCTGGAACTGACGCTGACGCCCGCTGCCCATGCTCTGCTGGAGCAGGCAGCGCCCGCCGTGCACGCGGCCTATGGCCAGGCCTGGGCGCCGCTGGGACAGACCGGGCTCGCTTCGGCCACACGCGACCTGGCCGCGCTCCATGAAAACCTTGCCGCGCTGGAGGCCGGCCAGCCGTGAGCACCCAGGCCAGCCCTTGGCACCGACTGCGCGCCGGCGTGCGCTGGCTGCGGCTGCTCAGTCATCGGCAGCGGCAGACGCTCGTCATGATGCTGCTGGGGCTGACCACGGGCGTCGAGTTTCTCGAAAACATCATGTTCGTGTTTGCATCGAGCCATATCGTCGGCGGCATCGATGCGGACCCGCGCAGCTTCGCACTGGTGCAGGCCGCCTACGCGGTCGGCAGCATGATGATGATTCTGAAGCAGCAATGGCTGGCGCAGCGCTTCGGCTATCGCTATTACCTGACTGGGTCGCTGCTGCTGTTCATGTCCGGCACGGTCGTGGCGGCCACCAGCACCGGCCTGCCGCAGATGGTCGTCGCGCGCTTCATGCAAGGCGTGGGCGGCGGGGCACTGTTCACGAGTTGCCGCATCCTGGTGAACCTGATGTTCACGCCGGCCGACCGGCCACGCGCGTCGCGCTTCTTCATGCTCGGGATCTTTGGCGCATCGGCCATGGCACCAGCATTTGCCGCCGAACTCGTCGAGCACGGTGTCTGGCAGGACGTCTTCTACGGCGTGCTGCCGTTCGCCGCGCTGGCCGCCATCGGCACCTGGTTGCTGCTGCCCGATGCCGAACCCCGGGCCGACCATGAAGGGCCTGCGCTGGGGCCGCTGCTCTTGTTCGGCGTGGCGATCGTTACGCTGCAGGCGTCGATGACCGAGGCGCGCTTCGACATCTTCTCGCATCCGCTCCGCGTGGGCGTGGCGGCCGCGGTCGCGCTGGCCTTGCTCGGGGCGTTCCTCTGGCAGCAATGGCACCACGACACGCCGGTGCTGCACCTGCGCGCGCTGCGGCAACCTGTCTACATGACGGGGCTGGCCATGTATTTCGTCTACTACATGATCAGCAACCTCAGCAGCTACGTCTTTCCGATCTATGCCGAACAGGCGTTGCGCTTTCCGCTGGCCACCACCGGATGGCTCAACACGCTGGCCGCGCTGATCAGCCTGGCCGGCATCTGGATCTACCTGCGCGTGGCGCGCCGGCTCACGCACAAGAAACCGGTGATGGTGACCGGGCTGCTGCTGATGGCCGCTGCCATGGCGTTCTTCTCGTTCATGCCGCCCGACATCGCCCCGGCCGCCCTGGTGCCTGGGCTTGTCGCCAAGGGCCTGTTCGGCGTGATGGTCATCATCCCGATTGCCGGGCTGACTTTCCGCACGCTGAGCGGCGAAGATTTTGCGCACGGCTACCGCAGCAAGAACCTGGTGCGGCAGATTGCCAGCTCGTTTGCGTCATCGCTGGGCGCGGTGCTGCTGCAGAACCGGCAATTCGCCGTGCATACGAGCCTGGTACACGCCATCGGCCAGCGTCCGGCCGAAACCGAAAGCTGGATGCACACCGCACAGTCGCTGCTGGTCGCACGCGGCTTCGATGCCGGCCAGGCGCACGCGGGCGCATTGGCACAAATGGCTGCGATCGTCGATCAACAGGCACGGCTGATTGCCTGCGAGGATCTCTATCGGTTGATTGCCGCGATCGCGCTGGTGGCTGCGGGCTTCATGCTTGTGCAACGCCGGCTGGATTAGCCCGGACTTGCAATGCGGGAGAGGAACTGCGGAGGTACTACCGGGACGCTGGCGACAGCGCGGCAATGGCGGCGGTGGTGCCATCGCGGAAAGCATGCATGCCTGCGTCAGGCACGCGGTTCGTTCACAAACTGCTCAGGGCAACGTCTTCAGAACAACGAAAGCTGGCGCATGCCGAAGCCGACCGTTTCTTCCACGCGAGCGCGCGCATGCACGAGCGAACCCTCGGCGCCGGAATAGTTGCCGGCTGCCCAGTGATAAACCACGGGCAGGTCGCCGCGATCGGACAAGCGGACTTCGCCCAGTTTGTCGCCGCGTTCGTTACGGTAGTAGTGGGATCGGTAGCCGCGCTCCCAGTGGGGCGGGACTTCCTTCTTGCGCCGGCGGGGCGTCGCCTTTCTGGCAACGGGCGCCAGGCGCCTCGCCAGATCGGTGCCCGGCGAGATGGGGGCGCGGGTGAAATCCAACTGCATAGACTTCCTTCTTCTGTCAGTTCAGCAAGAACCTGAAATGGCGACGTGAGTCACCACACGCTTCATGCATCGCAGTCGAGATGATACCCGCTCAAACGCGTCTTTGGGGCGTTTTGTCGCCCGGAATTCGGCTCCTGGCAAGGGTTTGCGGGCGTATACGCGTATACGTATACGCCCGTCGCGCGGCCTTCGTATACCTGTCGTATACGTGTTTCGCGGATCGTAACCCGCTTGGTCCGGAGGTCAACCGAGGTCAAGCGGAATGAAGATCCGCGCGTCGTCGCGCTGCACCAGCAGGGCCACCTGCTTGCCCGATTTCGTCACCAGCGCACGCAGTTGCTCGGCCGACGAAATCGGCGTGCCGTTGAGCGACAGGATGACATCGCCGGGCTGGATGCCGACGCGCGCCGCCGGGCCTGCCACGTCCACGACGACCAGGCCGCCGTCGATGCCGCTGTCGCGCTTCTCGGCCGGCGTCAGCGGACGCACGGCCAAGCCCAGGCGACCACCGGCTTCGCCGCCGCTCTTGCCCTGCGCCACGGCGCTTTCCTTCACCGCGCCAATCTTGACGCTCAGCGTCAGCGGATCGCCCTTGCGGATCACCTTCAGATCGGTCTTGGTGCCGGGCTGCAGGTCCGCAACGTGCTCGGGCAGATCGCCCGAATGATCGATCACGTCGTTGCCGAGCTGCACAATCACGTCACCGGGCTTCACGCCGGCCTGGGCGGCCGGGCTATCCGGTTCCACCGAATTCACCAGCGCACCCGCCGGCTTCGGCAGCTTGAACGACTGCGCCAGCGCCTGGTTGACTTCCTGCACCGAGATGCCCAGGCGGCCGCGCGTGACCTTGCCATGCGCCACGAGCTGCTGCTCGACCTTCTTGGCCACGTCGATCGGAATCGCGAACGACAGGCCCTGATAGCCACCGGTCTGGCTGTAGATCTGCGAGTTGATGCCGATGACCTCGCCGCGCTGGTTGAACAGCGGGCCACCCGAGTTGCCGGGGTTCACGGCGACGTCGGTCTGGATGAAGGGCACGTAGGTGTCGTCGGGCAGCGAACGCGATTTGGCGCTGACGATGCCGGCCGTCACCGTATTCTCGAAACCGTACGGCGAACCGATCGCCAGCACGGGCTCGCCGACGCGAATCTTGGACGGATCGCCGAGTCTGACCGTCGGCAGGTCCTTGGCGTCGATGCGAATTACGGCGATATCGCTCTGCGGATCGCTACCCAGCACCTTGGCCTTGAATTCGCGGCGGTCGGTCAGCTTGACGGTGACCTCCGTGGCATTGTCGACCACGTGGGCGTTGGTCAGGATCAGGCCATCGGGGCTGACGATGAAGCCCGAGCCCAGCCCCTTCACCAGTTGCGGCTGCTGGCTCTGCGGCCCTGGAACTGCGGGCCGAAGCGCTTGAAGAACTGGAACAGGGGGTCGTCCGGGTCCATGCCCGACGGCACTTGCGCCGAGGTACGCTGGGCGCGGGCCGTCACGCTGATGTTGACCACGGCGGGGCCAAATTGGTCGACGATGCCGGAGAAATCGGTCGGCGTCGCCACTGCGGCGGCGGTGGCCACGGCCGGCGTGGGCGCGGCATAACCAGGCGTGATCGCGTCCTTTTGAAGATAGGTGTATCCGCCGGCGAGGGCAGCAAGCGCGGCGACACCGACTGCGGTACGTGCAAGGGTCTGGCGAATCATGGTGCTTTCCTTTCTGGATGTGAACAGCGCCGGCTTCCAGGCGCGACAGGATCATCCTAAGCAGCCACACTTAAACCAGACTTAAGGATTGTGCGAAGGTCGTACGGCGTCAGCCTTTGATCGGCTTTGATCTGTCACGGCCTTTCCCTATTCTCTATAGGGCCAATGCAAACTTTATCTTGCGCACAATTTAATTGTGTATAAGATAGAGCCATGACGATGCAAACGACGAACCCTCCCAAAACAGACGACTGGCTGCAGCTCGATCAGCAGCTCTGTTTTGCGCTGTACTCGACGTCACTGGCAATGACCAAGGTCTACAAGCCGATCTTAGGTGAGCTTGGACTCACTTATCCGCAGTACCTGGTGATGCTCGTGCTGTGGGAGCACGACGAGGTGAGCGTTTCGGAATTGGGCGGGCGGCTGACGCTCGACTCAGGCACGTTGACCCCGCTGTTGAAGCGGTTGGAAGCCGCAGGGTTTGTGCGCCGCAGTCGCGACGCCGGCGACGAGCGTCGTGTGCTGGTCAGTTTGACGGATGCCGGCCGCGACTTGCGCAACGCCGCCGCGGGCATCCCCGAAAGGTTGTTGTGCGCGATGCAGTGCTCGGTGGACGAAATCCAGGCACTGACATCGCGTCTGCATGACTTACGTTCGACGCTGGATGCAGCGCGATCGGAAGATTGACTGCCGGCTCAGCTGGCATCCTGAAACAGCTGCCCGCCCCGGGCACCCCTAGGAGAGTGCAAATGAAACTGGAAAAAGTCCTGTACACCGCCCACGCATCCGCAACCGGTGGCCGCGACGGCCGCGCCACGACCTCGGATGGCCAACTCGACGTCAAGCTGGCGGTACCGAAGGAAATGGGCGGGGCCGGCAACGGCCTGAATCCGGAGCAGCTGTTCGCCGCCGGTTACTCGGCCTGTTTCCTGGGCGCGATTCGCTTCGTCGCCGGCCAGCAGAAGATCAACGTGTCGCCCGACGCCAAGATCGAAGGCGCAGTCGGCATCGGCCAGATCCCGCAAGGATTTGGCATCCAGGTGGAACTGAAGATCTCGCTGCCGGGCATGGAGAAGGAAGCCGCCCAGAAATTGGTGGAAGCCGCTCACCAGGTGTGCCCGTACTCGAACGCCACGCGCGGCAATATCGACGTGAACCTGATCGTGGTCTGATTAGCGCTGATCGAGCAAAGAAAAAACCGGCCTTCTGGCCGGTTTTTTACGTCTGCTGCAGTGTCACACACATCGCCCGCTTTTGTGCCGCGGTCATCCGCTTGGTCCGGATTTCAGCCTTGAGCGCTTCTGATTTATTTGGGAAGACCAACCAGCCAAGCAGCCGGATTGGTTTGCGCGCACGCGTGTATTTGGCACCAATTCCGGCCACATGCTGCGCGTAGCGGCGCTGGACGTCGGTTGTCACACCGGTATAGATGGAATTTCCCTCGCACTCGAGCAGATAGAGATACCAGCAGGTATCGATCTCCACTTCAGTCTCGATTTCGGTATCGACAGCGAGGCTGGTGTCGTCAGAGGTTTGCGTATCGGCGGTCATGTCAGCGCCGATGATACGCGCGCGCCACGGCAATTGCACCGTCGGTGACGCCAAACACAAATCGTGCGCGCAAAGCAAAACCCCCAAGCTTTTGGGCTTGGGGTTCTGGGTATAAGAGCCTGGCGATGACCTACTTTCACACGGGTAGTCCGCACTATCATCGGCGCAAAGTCGTTTCACGGTCCTGTTCGGGATGGGAAGGGGTGGTTCCAACTCGCTATGGTCACCAGGCATGAGGGGTTGCCGGGCTGACAGGTGTCAGCGCGGCGAATCGGGGTGTAGTAAGGGGGTTGTGTTGTATGCCACATGGCACACGCGGACTCGTCGTCCCACCAGGTCAAACACACTGGTTATAGGATCAAGCCTTACGGGCAATTAGTACTGGTTAGCTTAACGCATTACTGCGCTTCCACACCCAGCCTATCAACGTCCTGGTCTCGAACGACCCTTCAAGGAGGTCAAGCCTCCAGGGAATCCTCATCTTCAGGCGAGTTTCCCGCTTAGATGCTTTCAGCGGTTATCTCTTCCGTACATAGCTACCCTGCGATGCCTCTGGCGAGACAACAGGTACACCAGCGGTACGTCCACTCCGGTCCTCTCGTACTAGGAGCAGCCCCGTCAAGATTCCAACGCCCACGGCAGATAGGGACCAAACTGTCTCACGACGTTTTAAACCCAGCTCACGTACCTCTTTAAATGGCGAACAGCCATACCCTTGGGACCGGCTACAGCCCCAGGATGAGATGAGCCGACATCGAGGTGCCAAACACCGCCGTCGATATGAACTCTTGGGCGGTATCAGCCTGTTATCCCCAGAGTACCTTTTATCCGTTGAGCGATGGCCCTTCCATTCAGAACCACCGGATCACTATGTCCTGCTTTCGCACCTGCTCGACTTGTCGGTCTCGCAGTTAAGCACGCTTTTGCCATTGCACTTTAGGTACGATGTCCGACCGTACCAAGCGTACCTTCGAACTCCTCCGTTACACTTTGGGAGGAGACCGCCCCAGTCAAACTGCCTACCATGCACTGTCCCCGACCCGGATTCACGGGCCAAGGTTAGAACCTCAAACAAACCAGGGTGGTATTTCAAGGACGGCTCCACGTGAACTGGCGTCCACGCTTCAAAGCCTCCCACCTATCCTACACAGATCGGTTCAAAGTCCAATGCAAAGCTACAGTAAAGGTTCATGGGGTCTTTCCGTCTAGCCGCGGGAGATTGCATCATCACAAACACTTCAACTTCGCTGAGTCTCGGGAGGAGACAGTGTGGCCATCGTTACGCCATTCGTGCAGGTCGGAACTTACCCGACAAGGAATTTCGCTACCTTAGGACCGTTATAGTTACGGCCGCCGTTTACCGGGACTTCAATCAAGAGCTTGCACCCCATCATTTAATCTTCCGGCACCGGGCAGGCGTCACACCCTATACGTCCACTTTCGTGTTTGCAGAGTGCTGTGTTTTTATTAAACAGTCGCAGCCACCATTTTATTGCAACCCCTTCACCCTTCTGGCGCAGGCCAGTCAAGCTACCAGGGCGTACCTTATCCCGAAGTTACGGTACCAATTTGCCGAGTTCCTTCTCCCGAGTTCTCTCAAGCGCCTTAGAATACTCATCTCGCCCACCTGTGTCGGTTTGCGGTACGGTCTCGTATGACTGAAGCTTAGAGGCTTTTCTTGGAACCACTTCCGATTGCTTCGCAGCGCAAGGCCGCTCGCCCCATACTCTTGAATCCCGCGCCCGGATTTGCCTAAGCGCCTTCTCCAATACAGGGACCGGGACTTCCAACACCCGGACAACCTTCCGCGATCCGTCCCCCATCGCATCATACGACGGTGCAGGAATATTAACCTGCTTCCCATCAGCTACGCATCTCTGCCTCGCCTTAGGGGCCGACTCACCCTACGCCGATGAACGTTGCGTAGGAAACCTTGGGCTTACGGCGAGGGGGCCTTTCACCCCCTTTATCGCTACTCATGTCAGCATTCGCACTTCCGATACCTCCAGCATCCTTTACAAGACACCTTCACAGGCTTACGGAACGCTCTCCTACCACGCACATAAATGTGCGTCCGCAGCTTCGGTATATAGCTTAGCCCCGTTACATCTTCCGCGCAGGACGACTCGATCAGTGAGCTATTACGCTTTCTTTAAAGGGTGGCTGCTTCTAAGCCAACCTCCTGACTGTTTTAGCCTTCCCACTTCGTTTCCCACTTAGCTATATTTGGGGACCTTAGCTGGCGGTCTGGGTTGTTTCCCTCTTGACACCGGACGTTAGCACCCGATGTCTGTCTCCCGTGATTGCACTCTTCGGTATTCGGAGTTTGCTATGGCGGGGTAATCAGCAATAGACCCCCAACCATGACAGTGCTCTACCCCGAAGGTGAGACACGAGGCACTACCTAAATAGTTTTCGGAGAGAACCAGCTATTTCCAGATTTGTTTAGCCTTTCACCCCTATCCACAGCTCATCCCCTAACTTTTCAACGTTAGTGGGTTCGGTCCTCCAGTACGTGTTACCGCACCTTCAACCTGGCCATGGATAGATCATCTGGTTTCGGGTCTACACCCAGCGACTCAACGCCCTGTTCGGACTCGCTTTCGCTACGCCTTCCCTAATCGGTTAAGCTTGCCACTGAATGTAAGTCGCTGACCCATTATACAAAAGGTACGCCGTCACCCGTTGCCAGGCTCCGACTGTTTGTATGCATGCGGTTTCAGGATCTATTTCACTCCCCTCCCGGGGTTCTTTTCGCCTTTCCCTCACGGTACTGGTTCACTATCGGTCGATCACGAGTATTTAGCCTTGGAGGATGGTCCCCCCATCTTCAGACAGGATTTCACGTGTCCCGCCCTACTTGTCGCACACCTAGTTCCACAAATCGGTTTTCGCATACAGGGCTATCACCTGCTATGGCCGGGCTTTCCATCCCGTTTTGCTAACCGTTCTGCTAAAGAGTGCAAGGCTCTTCCCATTTCGTTCGCCACTACTCTGGGAATCTCGGTTGATTTCTGTTCCTGCAGCTACTTAGATGTTTCAGTTCGCCGCGTTCGCTTCCCTGACCTATGTATTCAGTCAGGGATGACCCATTCGGGCCGGGTTTCCCCATTCGGACATCTCCGGATCAAAGCTTGTTTGCCAGCTCCCCGAAGCTTTTCGCAGGCTACCGCGTCCTTCATCGCCTGTGATCGCCAAGGCATCCACCACATGCACTTGTTCGCTTGACCCTATAACGAGTGAGTCTAACGTTTCCGTCCTACCCTCTGGCTACAGGTCTGAGTTCTCGCGTTTGTGCCGTATTCCAAGTCATCTTTCGATCACTTAAATACATTTGGTTGATACAATCACAACCCGGTATCGCGCTTGTACTGCAGCGTCTCATCAACGCCTCGCGACACCTTTACTACATCCCATATTGTTAAAGAACAGCCGAGGCGAATTGCATTCGCGCTCGATGGCAACAGCCAAAGAGAAACACTCGTGCGAGCGCTTTTCTTTAGCTACAACCCCAAGGTAAGTGGTGGAGGATGACGGGATCGAACCGACGACCCCCTGCTTGCAAAGCAGGTGCTCTCCCAGCTGAGCTAATCCCCGCACGATAAGCTTGGTGGGTCTGGTAGGACTTGAACCTACGACCCCCGCCTTATCAAGACGGTGCTCTAACCACCTGAGCTACAGACCCTTGGCTGTAACAGCAAACAAACCGATAAGTGTGAACGCTTGACTTGTGAACACAAGCCTCTGGAAAGGAGGTGATCCAGCCGCACCTTCCGATACGGCTACCTTGTTACGACTTCACCCCAGTCATGAACCCTGCCGTGGTAATCGCCCTCCTTGCGGTTAGGCTAACTACTTCTGGCAAAACCCACTCCCATGGTGTGACGGGCGGTGTGTACAAGACCCGGGAACGTATTCACCGCGGCATGCTGATCCGCGATTACTAGCGATTCCAGCTTCACGCAGTCGAGTTGCAGACTGCGATCCGGACTACGATGCGTTTTCTGGGATTAGCTCCCCCTCGCGGGTTGGCAACCCTCTGTACGCACCATTGTATGACGTGTGAAGCCCTACCCATAAGGGCCATGAGGACTTGACGTCATCCCCACCTTCCTCCGGTTTGTCACCGGCAGTCTCTCTAGAGTGCCCTTGCGTAGCAACTAAAGATAAGGGTTGCGCTCGTTGCGGGACTTAACCCAACATCTCACGACACGAGCTGACGACAGCCATGCAGCACCTGTGTCCACTTTCCCTTTCGGGCACCTGATGCATCTCTGCTTCGTTAGTGGCATGTCAAGGGTAGGTAAGGTTTTTCGCGTTGCATCGAATTAATCCACATCATCCACCGCTTGTGCGGGTCCCCGTCAATTCCTTTGAGTTTTAATCTTGCGACCGTACTCCCCAGGCGGTCAACTTCACGC
This sequence comes from Cupriavidus sp. EM10, assembly GCF_018729255.1. Taxonomy (NCBI): domain Bacteria; kingdom Pseudomonadati; phylum Pseudomonadota; class Betaproteobacteria; order Burkholderiales; family Burkholderiaceae; genus Cupriavidus; species Cupriavidus sp. EM10. The sequence continues at coordinate 1,425,717 of NZ_CP076061.1, read as the reverse complement.
GTTAGCTACGTTACTGAAGAAATGAATCCCCAACAACTAGTTGACATCGTTTAGGGCGTGGACTACCAGGGTATCTAATCCTGTTTGCTCCCCACGCTTTCGTGCATGAGCGTCAGTGACGTCCCAGGGGCTGCCTTCGCCATCGGTATTCCTCCACATCTCTACGCATTTCACTGCTACACGTGGAATTCTACCCCCTCTGACATACTCTAGCCTTGCAGTCACAAGCGCAATTCCCAAGTTGAGCTCGGGGATTTCACGCCTGTCTTACAAAACCGCCTGCGCACGCTTTACGCCCAGTAATTCCGATTAACGCTCGCACCCTACGTATTACCGCGGCTGCTGGCACGTAGTTAGCCGGTGCTTATTCTTCCGGTACCGTCATCCGCCCCAGGTATTAACCAGAACGTTTTCTTTCCGGACAAAAGTGCTTTACAACCCGAAGGCCTTCTTCACACACGCGGCATTGCTGGATCAGGGTTGCCCCCATTGTCCAAAATTCCCCACTGCTGCCTCCCGTAGGAGTCTGGGCCGTGTCTCAGTCCCAGTGTGGCTGATCGTCCTCTCAGACCAGCTACTGATCGTCGCCTTGGTGGGCCTTTACCCCACCAACTAGCTAATCAGACATCGGCCGCTCCTGCTGCGCGAGGCCTTGCGGTCCCCCGCTTTCACCCTCAGGTCGTATGCGGTATTAGCTAATCTTTCGACTAGTTATCCCCACAACAGGGTACGTTCCGATGTATTACTCACCCGTTCGCCACTCGCCGCCAGACCGAAGTCCGCGCTGCCGTTCGACTTGCATGTGTAAGGCATGCCGCCAGCGTTCAATCTGAGCCAGGATCAAACTCTTCAGTTCAATCTCTGTGTGGTGCCGAAGCACCTCGCTCTTTCGAGCGGTCGCTCACTCTCAGAAAACTGACTGGCCCGGCGTCTCGCGACGCCGAACCAACATGTTTTACTGTGCGAGCACTGATAACTTTTGAAGCATCACGAAGACCGAAATCTCCGTGGCGTTCGCCATCAAGCGCCCACACTTATCGGTTGTTTGTTTGTTAAAGAACTCCAGCGGCCGGCTTTGCCGTTCGCTGTCGCTGCGTTGTTTTCGTCGCAGCGGAGAAACGAGATTATGCAGAGCATTCAGCGTTTCGTCAACAGTTTTTGCAGAACTTTTTTTCTGCCGGTCAGCGCTGCAATCCTCCGCACTACCGACCACTGTCGCCCCGCAACCCTTGTCGCTGCTGCGTTTGCAGCGCGGTTCGTGTTGCGAGGGGGCGAATATTAGATGGGATTCGCAGGGTGTGCAAGCCCTTTGTCATCAAACCGTTAAAAAATCCGCAAAGACTGGATTGCATCACCTGGCGGGCAGCCCACGTTTCGCCTGTATAGAATCAATACTCCCCGGCCCGCAAGGCCTTCCCTTTCAGGAATCCAGGAACATTACCGATGACAATTCAAGCCAAATGGCTGGCCGGCTCCGGCTCCAGCGTCTGTGACCTCGGCAACGGCACCGCGCAATGGCAGGCCGACCTCGATGCGCCGATGGGCAACCCGTCGATTCCAAACCCTCACGATCTGCTGGATTCCGCCCTGGCCGCCTGCACCACCCTGACGCTGCAGATCTACGCCAAGCGCAAGGGTTACGATCTTCAGGAGATCGAGGTAAGCGTGGCGCATGAAGAGACGCCGGGATCCTACAAGCTGATCCGGCATATTGCATTGCGCGGCGAGCTGGCGCCGAACGTGCGCGAGGATCTTCTGCGCGTGGCCAACAAGTGCCCGGTGCACAAGTCACTGAGCGCGCAGATCACGATCGACACCACGCTGGCCGGCTGACCGCAACTTTGCGATTGACCGCACAAATGATAATGGTTATCATTTGTGCTCTCGGGTTTTGACACGACCTGAGTCAGCAAATGGGTTACCGGACACGCTTGTGTCCGGCCTTTTTTCACCCAGTTCCTCCGTCTACCGTTTTTGACTGCCTCCCGCCTGGCAGTTCGTCTTCTTCCTGCCCCTCCGCGTTTGTTCGATGGCCCACGAAGTCGGCGCATCCATGAAACGCATTGATCACATACGCGCTTTCTCGGTCCTTCATCGGGGCTTAACATGGACCCAAAAAAGAACGTCGGTTGCTCAATTCAGGGAAGCATCGGGAGCGGGGACATCTTGGCGAACTACCTAGAAGAGTATTGCGCGCGGATCCGCAGGGGCGGCATTCGCGGGATCGCGGAAAAGCCAGTCGTTGTGGATCAGGACGGGACCTATGTCATGAAGTACGTTCCGTTCGAGCATCGGAACGAGAACGCGAGGCTGGTGCTGGTCAGCACGACGCCGGGCCATTCACACGTGCAGCTGGCGGCTACGGTGACCGACGAACTGCTGCGCGCGCACACGCCCGGGCGCGTGATCCAGCGCGAGCACAAGCGACAGGTGGAGCTGGGCGGCCGCATGGTCCGGCCTAACCTGATACGGATGCTTGATCACTTCCGGATTCCCGAACTGATCGGCCAGCCCCACGCCGCCGCGCTCTGGCACGAGGGATTCCAGGCCATCCAGCCGCTCGCCCTGCTGCCCCATGCCACCACGCGGCGCGGCCTGGCTTTCGACGGCACGCTCGATGACCTGCTGGGAGCCCCCATGTTGCGCATGGTGTTCGATAACCTGTTCCTGGCAGCCCTGCGGCAATGCCCGCCCGACGCCCTGTATGTCGCGCTGGGTCGTACGGCCTGGGCCGCCTTGCTGCAGGCGGCCACCCAGGGGATGCTCAAGCGCGACCAGTTGCTCGGCATGATGCCGGTGCCGGCGCGGGCTGGCAGCATGGTGCGCTACTTCCTGCGGGAGATCAGCGAGCGAGACCTTTCGCCCAACGATCCGGTACGGCATCGTATCGACTGGCTCGACGCGGCCCACGCAGAGGTGGAAGCCGGCGTCCGCCGCGTGCGCGCGGCAGCGGCGCCCACCAGCCAGCCCGACCAGCTGATCGCCTAGGCCAAGCCGTTTTGTGCCGTACTCCCACCTTTGTGGGGATTAGCCCACCGGCAAAGCGTCGATATCTCTACTTGAGGAATCTGACCTCCTCGCATTCCCGATTTGCGACCCCCGTGACGCACGGCGGGTCGCTATTTTTTGGCCGGCGCAACGCCATGGCCGCTGCCGCAGCCTGACCCGACGCAGGCCGGGCGCAACTTTCAGACTGGTTGCGGAAATTTCCCACAGCATTTGCGGAAGCGTCGCATTTTCGGCGGCCTGAGCCGTCCTTATACTGACTCGCCATGTGCAACAGCAGGCCCACCGCGATCGGCCGTGCGAGCAAGGCATGACATCCATCCTGATCGTCGACGATCACCCGGCGCTGCGGCTGGCCCTGAAGGCCCAACTGTCGAAACTGCCGGGCATCCACCATATATGGGAAGCCGACAACGGCCAGACCGCCGTCGATATCGTCAGGCAGTTCAGGATCGACCTGGTCGTCCTGGATCTCGACATTCCGCGCATGAGCGGCCTGGACGCCGTGCCGCGCATGCGCGCGGTGCATGCGGCCGTGCGCGTGCTGATACTCACTGCGCAGGATGCCGTGCCGTTCGCCGCCCGGGCCATGCAGGCGGGCGCCCATGGCTTTGTGAGCAAGACCCAGGACCTGGAAGCCATCGTGCGATGCGTGCAGAGCGTGCTTGGCGGATTTACGGTGTTCCCGTCCTGCACGCCCCGTGACATGCCGCGCGACCCGCCCCGCGACGGACAATCGCCCTCTGACACGGAAGGGCTGGGCAAGCTCACCGACAAGGAGATGGAAATCCTCCGCATGCTGACGCGCGGCATGACGAACAAGGCCATCGGCAAGGCCCTGTTCATCAGCAACAAGACCGTCAGCAGCTACAAGACGCGCATCATGACCAAACTCGGCGCCGAATCCCTGGTCGATCTGGTCGACTTCGCGCGCCGCTGCAGGCTGGTGCCATGACCGCTGGCGGCACCTGCCCCCATCTGTCCGCCGAAGAACGCCATGCCATCGCCGTGGCGGTCCGGGGCGCGGCATGCCATGACGCCACCGTGCAGGCCATGCTCGTGTCCCGGCTGCTGGAAGGCAATGCCTCCGACCTGCGCACGCTGCGCAAGGCCGTCGCCCTGCGGGACTGGCCCACGGTGCAGCGGAGCCTGCATCGCATCAAAGGCAGCGCGGCGTTGGCGCGCTGCAACACGCTCGTCACCGCCGGCAAATCGCTGGAATCCGCGGCGGGACAGGGCAATGCCGCCGTCGTCAACACACTGTTGCCGCGCTACACCGCTATCCTGAAGGAATTCGATGACACACTACTGGCTTTGCGACCGGCCCAGTGCCAATGCGCTGACGCGCACACGCCGGGCGCGTCACCTTCAACGAAAGTGAAGTAAGCCAGCGCTTTCGCCGCGTGCAAGCGGTGCGGCGCGCTGGCACACTGTGCATCGGTCCGGTGGTGCCCCCTTGCTGCACGCCGCCGGCAATGACCAAACGCGGGAGACATGTCGTGGGTGATCTGCAGGCCTTGCTCGATGGCCATGGATTGAGTCTGGTATTCCTGAATGTGCTGGCCGAACAGGCAGGTCTGCCCGTGCCGGCCTATCCGATGCTGTTCGTGGCCGGCGCGCTGTCGATGCAGGAAAGCGGCCCGTCGATCGGGGCGGTGCTGTTCGCGGTGATCGCCGCCTGCCTGATCGCCGATACCGCCTGGTACTTCGCCGGCAAGCGCATTGGCCAGCCTATGCTGCGCACGATCTGCAAGGTCTCGCTGTCCCCGGACACCTGTATCCGCCAGACCCAGTCGCTGTATCTGCGGGTGGGGCCGCGTTCGCTGGTGTTCGCCAAGCTGCTGCCGGGCGCGGGCGCGCTGTCCACGGCCATGGCGGGCATGACGGCCACTCCCTTCCTGACCTTCCTGTTCTACGACGCGCTCGGCGCGCTGGTCTGGGCCGGCGGGGCGCTGCTGGCCGGGGTGGTCTTCAGCGACTTTGTCGATACGATCCTGGCGGCGTTCAGCGCCTATGGCCATATCGCGGTGTTGATTGCGCTGGGCGGATTCGCGCTGTTCATTGTTTGGCGCTTCTGGCAGCGCTGGCGCCTGCTGCGCCGCACGGGACGCATTCCGCGCATGACCGTGATGGAAATGGAACAGCGCCGGGGCGTGGCAGATCGTCCAATTGTGGTGGTCGATGTCAGGGCGCACGGCGCGTCGCCGATCGAGCGCATTCCCGGGGCCCTGGTCATGGAGATGCATGCCCCGTTCAGTGCGCTGGCCGATCACGACAAGGGGACGGACATCGTCGTCTACTGTGCCTGCCCCCACGAAATGTCGGCAGCCGTGCTGGCCGAGCGGTTGCGCACGGCCGGATACCCGAACACCTGGGCGCTGGCCGGCGGTTTCGACGAATGGAAGCGACTGCAAGGCGCGCTGAACCCGCAAGCCGCCAACGACGCCCCGACACAGGCCGCCGCGCACTAGGCGCGAAGCCCTCCGCCCAACCGCAGCTTCCGTCCTGCTGCGGGTCGCCAATTCCTATACTGGCAGCAGACGGTTTGTGCGCGAGAGGGGCGGCATGCCGGACGACGACGACGACTGGGCCGATTTCGGCGGGGACGAGGAAGCTGCCCGCGTGGCGCGCCGTCGTCGCGCGCTGAAACTGCCCGAAGCGCCGCCCGGACGTACGCGCCTTGCGCTGGCCCTGTCCGGCGGCGGCCTGCGCAGCGCCGCGTTTTCCCTCGGCGTCATGCAGGCACTCGCCGAGGCGACCTGCCCTGCGTCGGCCACTGCCACCGAACCTGGAACGCCACCCGCGACGCCGGCCGGCCAATCGCCTGGCCGATCGCTGCTGGCCCGTGTCGACTACCTGTCCACCGTTGGCAGCGGCGGCCACATCGGCGCGTTCTTCGTCAGCCTGTTCGTGCCGGGCCGGCTGGTGCCGGGGAGCAGCCCTCGGGAAGCCGCCGAGTCGGCCTATCGTGTCTTGCAGGACGGACCGCCCCCAGCGTTGGGCGCGACGCCATGGCCTGGCTACGTAGGCACGGCGGCGCGCCGGGCGTGACAGGCATCGGCGACCGCCTGCTGGCCGCCGCCGTGGTCGTGCGCAACTGGCTGGCGATGCAGTGCATCCTCGGCAGCATGCTGCTGGCGGTACTGGCCGTGCTGGCGCTGGCGCTGCATCTGGTCATCGGCGTGTGGCCCGGCGTGGGCCGCGACGAGATGGCGCTGCTGTACGCCGCCCGGCGCGCCTTCAACGAAAGCCTGCCCGCGATCTGGTGGAGCGAATACCTGTGGCTGCCGATCGTGTCGGCGCTGCTGCTGGCCGTCCCGCCGGCCCTGGCCTGCTGGCTCGTGTATCCGTTTTCGCGTCCGGCCGAGGCCCGGCAGCGGACCCACGTGCTGGGCCGGGCCGCGCTGCTGACGGGCATCGCCGGGGCGCTGGTGCTGCTGGAAACCTTCAAGAGCGTCATCCTGGTCTGGCTGGCCCTGGCCACCTGCCTGGTTATCCTGTTGCCCGCGCCGCGCACCGTCGCCATGTACAGGGCGCGCGCCACGCGGGCGTTGCGCGGCGCGGCCACGCTGACGATAGCGCTGACGGCGCTGGGCGTGGCCGACACCATCGCCCGCAGCTGGTACCTATATGGATCGATGGCGGCGCGGCCGTGGAGCGTCGCCGGCCCGGCCATGGCGGCCGTGGCGCTCGCCTGGGTGGTTCACCACCGCGCGGCGCACCGCGACGCCGTCCTGCAAGGGGCGACCGCCGGCTCGGCAGGCCCGCGATGGCGCCGGGGCACCCCGTTTCTGACCTCGCTGCTGACAGTCGCCGCGGCAACGACGCTGGCGCTGCTGCTTGTCGCGCTGTGGTCATGGATTGTGCTCTGGGTGCGGTGGGATGGTGGCGAACCCGTGGACTGGCTGGTGTTCGGCAAGGCATGGACGACGCCGTCGCTGCTGGCCCTGGCGCTGGCCGCCCTGGCACTCGCCATCGCCGTGGGGCGCGGGTCCGGCCTGCTGAACCTGTCGTCCCTGCAACCGTTGCACGCTGCACGGATCACGCGGGCCTTCCTGCGGGCGTCGAACCGGCACGATATGGATGGTGCTGATCCCGCACCCGACGACGCCCTGACCCTAGAGACGTACTACGATCCACGCACCCTGGCGCCGTTGCACCTGGTCAACGTGACCCTGAACGAGACGATCGATGCCGCCGGGCAGCGGATGCCACCCCATCGCCGCGCCCGGCCGCTGTGCGTCGGCCCCGGGTCGGTCGAGGCCGACGGCCGCCATGTCCGGTTCAGCGTCGATGGCAAGCCATGCCGCGAGGCCGTCAGCCAGCCAGAAGGAGCCCTGCACGGCATCGGCTACTGGATTGCCCTCTCCGGCGGCGCCCTGCCCATCGTGCCGGCCACTTCCAGCGCGCCGGGCGCCTCGTTGCTGGTGGGACTGGCCAATCTGCGTCCCGGCATCTGGTGGCAGGGCCGCATGGCAGCCGCCAACGGCCCTCCGTCCCATCCCGGCTGGGCTGGCAGACTCTTTCGCACGCAGTACCAGCTGCTCTGCGAACTGACCGCGCGCTTCCATGGCATGCGGGGCGACTGGCAGTACCTGTCTGACGGCGGACACTTTGACGACACGGCGGTCTACGAACTGCTGCGTCCCGAACGGCGCGTGGGTCTGATCGTGCTGTGCGATGGCGGCGGCCATCTGGTCAATCTGATCTGGCGCGCACGTGCGGATTTCGGGCTGGAGATCGAGGTCGACCACGCGGCGGCGCACGACGCGGTGCTGGGGGAGTGTTTCGGCACGCCGGCAGACTTTGAAGGCGAGGCCAAGGCCGACGACAGGTTCGCCATGCTGCTGAACGTTCGTGAGGCAAATTCGGCCAGCCGCACGCCCCTGGCCCGCATCATCGTCATCCAGCCGCGCCTGCCTGTCGCGGCATCCGACGGCTTTTCAGGGGAAATACGATGGGAAGACTACCGCCTCCTGGGCCAGGCGCTTGGCCGGCGAGTGACGGCGGGGCCCATCGGTGCGCGGCTGTTCGCCCAGGTTTCATGAGGCCCCACGCGCAGCATGGCCTCTTGCGCGGCGCCAGCACGATCGGGCAGGTGTGACTACCATAGCCCATCTCCGAATCCAACGACGTGCGGCATGCACCGCACGTGGCAAGCCATGATCCCCTATTCCCTGCTCGATCTTTCGCCAATCGCGGAAGGCAGCAACGCAGCCCAGGCCATGCACAACACGCTGGACCTGGCCCGGCACGCGGAACGCCTGGGCTTCCGCCGTTTCTGGCTGGCCGAGCACCACAACATGCCCGGCATCGCCAGCGCGGCCACGGCCGTGCTGATCGGCTACGTGGCCCAGGGCACTTCCACCATCCGCGTCGGTTCGGGCGGCATCATGCTGCCGAACCATTCGCCGCTGGTGGTGGCCGAGCAGTTCGGCACGCTGGCGTCGCTCTATCCGGGCCGCATCGACCTGGGCCTGGGCCGCGCGCCAGGTTCGGACCAGGCCACGGCGCGGGCGCTGCGTCGGCATCTCGACCACGATACCGCCGACAGCTTTCCGCAGGACGTGGAAGAACTGCAGGCGTATTTCGAGGATGTGCGCCCGGGCCAGCGCGTGCGGGCCGTGCCCGGCGCCGGCCTGAAGGTGCCGCTATGGCTGCTCGGTTCCAGCCTGTTCAGCGCCCAGTTGTCCGCCGCGATGGGGCTGCCGTTCGCGTTCGCGTCGCATTTCGCGCCGGGCTTCATGCGACAGGCCGTGGACCTGTACCGGCGCACGTTCCGGCCGTCCGAACAACTCGACCGCCCGCATGTGATGCTGGGCCTCAACGTGTTCGCCGCCGACACCGAGGATGAGGCGCGTCGGCTGTTCAGTTCCCTGCAGCAGCAGTTCCTGTCGCTGGTGCGCGGCACGCCGGGCCAGCTGAAGCCGCCCGTGGACGACATCAGCCGCCTGTGGGATGCCAGCGAGGCCGACCATATCCGCCGCTCGCTGGCCTGTTCGGTGGTCGGCGATCCGGCAGCCGTGCGCGATGGCATCCAGCGCTTTGTCGACGACCTGCGCCCCGACGAGCTGATGCTGACCGGCCAGATCTACGACCACCAGGCGCGGCTGCATTCGTTCGAGATCGCGGCGCAAGCCATGCAGGGCGTGCAGACCACGCCAGCGATCTGATGGCGGCAAACCCGTAACGGTTCGCTCCAATGCAAAACCGCGGCCTCGGCCGCGGTTCTTTTTGGCGAAACGACGACGACGGCGCGCCGTCGTGCCGGCTCAGACCCGGGCCAGCTGGAATGCCGACACCGCGCGCATCATCGAGTCGGCCTGCTCGGCCAGCGACTGCGCGGCCGCGGCCGCTTCTTCCACCAGCGCCGCGTTCTGCTGCGTCACCGAATCCATCTGCGTCACGGCCTGGCCCACCTGCTCGATGCCGGTGCTCTGCTCGGCCGACGCCGCGCTGATCTCGCCCATGATGTCGGTCACGCGGCGTACCGCGCTGACCACCTCGTGCATGGTCTCGCCAGCCTTGGTCACCAGCGTCGAACCGTTGTCCACCTGGGCCACCGAGTTGTCGATCAGCGTCTTGATTTCCTTGGCGGCGTTGGCGCTGCGCTGCGCCAGGCTGCGCACCTCGCCGGCCACCACGGCAAAGCCACGGCCTTGCTCGCCGGCTCGCGCGGCTTCCACCGCCGCATTCAGGGCCAGGATGTTGGTCTGGAAGGCAATGCCCTCGATCACGCCGATGATGTCGACGATCTTGCGCGAGGCGTCGTTGATCTCGCCCATCGTGGCCACCACCTCGCTGACCACCTCGCCGCCCCGGTTGGCGATTTCCGATGCATTGACGGCCAGCGCGCTGGCCTGGCGTGCGTTGTCGGCATTCTGGCGCACGATGCCGGTCAGTTCTTCCATGCTGGACGCGGTCTGCTCCAGCGCCGAAGCCTGTTCCTCGGTACGCTGGGACAGGTCGTGGTTGCCCGCCGAGATCTGGTTGGTCGCCGTGGCAATCGAACTGGCCGCACCCCGGATATCGCCCAGCGTGGCCGACAGGCGGTGCTGCATCTGCTGCATCGCGGCCAGCACGCTGTGGTCGTCGTCGGCACGCACCTGCACCGGCACGGTCAGGTCGCCGCCGGCAATGCGCGACACGGCTTCCACGGCGTAGGCCGGCTCGCCGCCCAGGCTGCGCTTGACGGTACGCATGATCATGCCCATCACGGCGGCGATCAGCGCGCCGATCAGCAGGGTGCTCAGGAAGGCGTTGATCAGGTTGGCGCGGAAGGCGTCCTCGATATCGATCAGGAACACGCCGGTGCAGACGAACCAGTCCCAGTCGGCCACGTAGCGGCCGTAGGTCAGCTTGCGCTGGGGGTTCTCGGTGCCGGGCAGGCGGCCGCGGTAGGTGGAAAAGCCTGCGTCCTCGCCCGTGGTGCGCCGCGCGCCTTCGATGATGGCGCGGTACACGTACACGCCGTCGGGGTCCTTGAACTCGCCCACCTGGTTGCCTTCGGTCTGGGGCAGGCCCGGGTTCAAAACCACCTGCGGCTTCGAATCGACGATGAACAGGTAGCCGTTCTGGCCGAAGCGCATGGCGCGCAGCGCGTCCTTGGCCGCCTTCTGGGCGTCTTCCTTCGACATCGTGCCCTTTGCCGCGCGCTCGGCGTACAGCTTGACGATGCCTTCGCCCGTGGCCACCAGCGACTGCAGGCCGTCGCGGCGCTCGGCCATCATCACGGACTTGGTGTGGAAGGCGTTCCAGGCGCCCAGGGCAAGCAGCAGCACCCACATGACGGCGAGTGCCGCCCAGAGTTTGGCATTGAGGGTAAGTCGGTTCATGATGCGACAGGCTGAGGTAAGGGAGCTTCGCGGGACTAGCTTCGCGGCGGGACTTCGTTGCCTCAGAGATAACGGCATTTGCGGCGCCGCTTTTTAGCACCACCCAGACGCATGGCGTAAGCTGCACGTGGAATCCGCGATCCGACCCTGCCAGGCCAACCCTTCGAGCTGCCATGACCCTGAAGACCCTGCCGCAAGCCCCGACGTTTTCGTTTGTCGACCCGGACCCGGCCGAGACCGATCCGTTGCAGGGCGAACTGGCGCTGCTGGACCACGCCGCCCGCTCCGGCCCGGTGGCGCAGTTGTGGGAGGCGCCGCTATCGCTGGTGATCCCGCGCAGCTACCTGCGCCAGCCGGGCATCGACGCGGCCCGCGCCGACTTTGCCGCCAAAGGCTGCCCGGTCTGGCTGCGCATGTCAGGCGGCGGCCTGGTGCCGCAGGGGCCGGGCATCCTCAATGTCAGCCTGGCCTACGCGGTGCCGAAGGGCGCCGCCACGTGGATGGAGGCGGTCTACCTGCACCTGTGCGAGGTGATCGCGGCCGGCCTGCGCCAGGTGGACGTGGAAACGCACTGGCAGGCCGTGGAGGGATCGTTCTGCGACGGGCGCTACAACCTGGCGTGGGGCCCGTGCGACCGGGCGCGCAAGATCGCCGGCACCGCCCAGTACTGGCGGCGGGCGCCCGCCGACGCGCAGACGCCCGACGGCCAGCGCCATCTGGTGCTGGCGCACGCGATCCTGCTGGTGGATGCCGATCCGGAAGAGATCAACGCCCGCGCCAATGCCTTCGAAGCAGCCATCGGCAGCGGCCGCCACTACGATCCGGCCAAGGTGGTCAGCGTGCGGGAAGCCGCCGGGCTGGACGACGCCAGTGGCCTGACCGCGCGCGTGTCGCTGGCGATACAGGCGGCCATCGCGGCCACCAGCCCGCCCGGCTTCTAGCGTTCCCCGCGAAACTACTTGCCCGGCTGGAAGGTGATATCGCCGTACCAGGCCCGCGCCGTGGCGCCGGTGTTGTCCGTATCGGTCAGGATGCCGTAGCCGGTGAGCTTGCCCGGCGCCTCGTGGAATACCTTCTGGAAGTCGCTGGCCACGTTGCGGCGCAGGGTCTGCCATTTACCGGGTTCGCTGCCGACCACGATCATCTGTACCCGGCTGGTATGCGGATTGGCGATGACGGTGCCGACCGGCGCGCTGCTGGTCCAGATATACATCAGCGTGGCATAGGGCAGCTTGTCGCCAGCCACGCCGGCCGCCAGGGCCTCCGCCCGTTCGCCGATCGACAGGTTGCTGCTGCGGCCATCGAAGAAGAACACCAGGCGGGCCGGGGCGTCTTCCTTGTCGCCCACGCTGTTGTCGGCGCCCGGTATGGCCGCCGCCACCTTCCAGCGCCATTCCACGACCGGCGTTTTGGCCAGATCGACATCGCCTTCATGGATCAGGCCCGACGCGGCCCCGGCGGCGTCGGCCTGGAGCACCGTGGTACCTTTCGAGGCCACCAGCGAATAGCGGGTCAGCTTCTTGCCGGACACCACCGGCCGGTTCTGCCAGCCGTCGGGCAGCGCGCCGCCGGGCTTGGCTTCCGAAAACGAGACACCGGGGCCATCCGCCAGAGCCGGCAACGCGGCGCAGCTCAGCACGGCAGACAGCAGGACAGCTATGGGGGGGCGCACCATGGGACGGCCTTCCTGATCAGGGTGGATAGAGTTCGTAGGAATTCTGCGAATCCCCATCATTCTAGGTAGCCTGGCGGTAACGTGCCGTGAGCCGGTGGCTGATTGCGCGATCGGACGCGCGCTGACACAACCCGGGCACAGGCGAGAGAGGGAGAAACGGGGGATGGGATTGCTGATCGAGGCCATCGGCTGGCTGTTCATGGAACTGATTTTCTACGGCGTGTTCTATGCCATCGGCTGGGCAGTCCTCATGGCTGCAACCTTCGGGCGCTATCCGGGCGCCTGGCGCGGCCCCGACAGCCTGAACGACGCCGAGCTGGTTGGCTTTGCCGGACTGCTCTTCACGATCGTGGTCGTCGTCATCGCCTTTAAAATGTCTTGAGAATCACTTTTTATGCATCACCGTTTGTCCCGCTTTACCTGCTTTGCCGCTGCGACGGCCATGGCGGCGCTCACCCTGTCGGGCTGCGCGCTGGGCCCCGTTACCCCGCTGCCCGCCGACACCGCCGCCAGCCTGCCGCCGGTGCGTTTCCTGCTGACGTTCGACGATGGCCCCGACACCGGCGACTACGGCGGCACACCGCTGATCCTGCGCCAGCTGGCCGACAACCCCATTGCGCCGGGCATCAAGGCGATCTTCTTTGTCCAGACCGAACACCCGCGCCGAGGCGGTGGCCCCGAGGGCCGTGCGCAGATGCACGAAACCTGTGCGCAGGGGCAGTTGATGGCCGTGCATAGCGGCGTGGTAGGCGGGCATGTTTCCCACACCAGGCTGGCGTCCGACGTCCTGGCGGCGTCGCTGCGGCGGGGCCAGGCAGACATCGTGGCGCAGTGTGGCCGCGTCGCCGGCGTGGTCCGGCCGCCGAACTGGGCGTACGACGCCCGCACGCAGGCCATCTACGGGCAGGTGGGGCTGGGCATGCTGATGGCCGATGCCAACGCCCGCGACGGCAAGTTCTACGGCTGGACCATCAGCCTGCGCCGACGCCCGCACATGCGTCATGAACTGGAGCACGTGGGCCAGGCGATGGTGGCGCGCCGCCTGCCGTCCGTGGACGGCGTGACGCCGGTGATCGTGGCATTCCACGACCCAAACGGCTTCACGGCATTGCACATGACGGAATACCTGCGCATCCTGGTGGAGACCGCGCGCGACAACGGCTTGCCACTGGCCGATCCGCCGTTCTATACCGATACTCAGGCAGCGGAGCGTGCCGCCCTGGCGCGCGCCGCCGCAGGCGTGTATGCGCGCCAAAGCTGGCCCTGATGACCCGCCATGCCTTATGCGGCATGGGGAAATACGCGTGATTGGCGGAAGTGCTACGCTTATCGGCCCGTGGTGCCCGAACCAGGAGAAACACCGTGCCCCGCAAGACCCCCATCGAACGCTACCGCAACATTGGCATCAGCGCCCATATCGACGCCGGCAAGACGACGACCACGGAGCGCATCCTCTTCTATACCGGCGTGAACCACAAGCTGGGCGAGGTCCATGACGGCGCGGCCACCATGGACTGGATGGAGCAGGAGCAGGAGCGCGGCATCACCATCACGTCGGCCGCCACCACGGCGTTCTGGAAAGGGATGGCGGGCAACTATCCCGAGCATCGCATCAACATCATCGACACGCCGGGCCACGTCGACTTCACGATCGAGGTGGAACGCTCGATGCGCGTGCTCGACGGCGCGTGCATGGTCTACGACGCCGTGGGCGGCGTGCAGCCGCAGTCCGAAACCGTCTGGCGCCAGGCCAACAAGTACAACGTGCCGCGCATCGCGTTCGTCAACAAGATGGACCGCGTGGGCGCCGACTTCCTGCGCGTGCGCGATCAGATCCTGAGCCGTCTGAAGGGCAACCCGGTGCCGATCCAGATTCCGATCGGCGCCGAAGACAACTTCCGTGGCGTGGTCGACCTGGTCAAGATGCAGGCCATCGTCTGGGACGATGCCAGCCAGGGCGTGCGTTTCGAATACACCGACATTCCGGCCGACCTGAAGGACCTGGCCCAGGAATGGCACGACAAGATGATCGAGGCCGCCGCCGAGGCCAGCGAGGAACTGCTGGAAAAATACCTGGGCGGCGAGGCGCTGAGCGAGGACGAGATCAAGGCCGCGCTGCGCAAGCGCACCGTGGCCGGCGAGATCCAGCCCATGCTGTGCGGCAGCGCGTTCAAGAACAAGGGCGTGCAGGCCATGCTCGATGCCGTGATCGACTACCTGCCGTCGCCAGTGGACGTGCCCGCGATCCTGGGCCACACCGAGGACGACAAGGAAGCAGAGCGCCATCCGAGCGACGACGAGCCGTTCTCCGCGCTGGCGTTCAAGATCATGACCGATCCGTTCGTCGGCCAGCTGATCTTCTTCCGCGTGTATTCGGGCGTGGTCAATTCCGGCGATACCGTCTACAACCCGATCAAGGGCAAGCGCGAACGGCTGGGCCGCATCCTGCAGATGCACGCCAATGTGCGCAACGAGATCAAGGAAGTGCGCGCCGGCGACATCGCCGCGGCCGTGGGCCTGAAGGAAGCCACCACCGGCGACACGCTGTGCGACCCCGACAAGGTCATCATCCTGGAAAAGATGTCGTTCCCCGAGCCGGTGATCTCGCAGGCCGTGGAGCCCAAGACCAAGGCCGACCAGGAAAAGATGGGCATCGCGCTGAACCGCCTGGCGCAGGAAGACCCGTCGTTCCGCGTGGCCACCGACGAGGAATCGGGCCAGACCATCATCTCGGGCATGGGCGAGCTGCACCTGGAAATCCTGGTGGACCGCATGAAGCGCGAGTTCAACGTGGAGGCATCGGTCGGCAAGCCGCAGGTGGCGTACCGCGAGACCATCAAGACCGCCGCCAAGGATGTGGAAGGCAAGTTCGTCAAGCAGTCGGGCGGGCGCGGCCAGTACGGCCACGTGGTGCTGAACGTCGAACCGCTGGCGCAGGGCGGCGGCTACGAGTTCGTCGATGCGATCAAGGGCGGCGTGGTGCCGCGCGAGTTCATCCCGGCCGTCGACAAGGGCATCCGCGAGACGCTGGAAAACGGCGTGCTGGCCGGCTACCCGGTGGTGGACGTCAAGGCCACGCTGGTGTTCGGCTCGTACCACGACGTGGACTCGAACGAAAACGCATTCCGCATGGCCGGGTCGATGGCGTTCAAGGAAGGCATGCGCCGCGCCAGGCCGGTGCTGCTGGAGCCGATGATGGCCGTGGAGGTGGAGACGCCCGAGGAATTCACCGGCAACGTGATGGGCGACCTGTCGTCGCGGCGCGGCATCGTCCATGGCATGGAGGATATCGCGGGCGGCGGCGGCAAGATCGTGCGTGCCGAGGTGCCGCTGGCGACGATGTTCGGCTATTCCACGTCGCTGCGCTCGTTGACGCAAGGCCGCGCCACGTTCACGATGGAGTTCAAGCACTACGCGGAGGCACCGGCCAATGTGGCCGAGGCCGTGATCACTTCGCGCAAGAGCTGAACTGCGCCGGGCGTGCGCGCCCGAAGGCAGTGCGGCGCGCCGCCGGCCGGTGCGCCGCCGATGTACCCCGGTTCGTCACATGACGGTGGCACGATGTGCCGCCGGTCCCTCTTCGCAACGGAAGGAGCGCTTCATGATGGCATTTCTCGGTACGGTGTTCGTTGGCCTGGTCGTTGGACTGATTGCGCGGGCCATCAAGCCCGGCGACGACAAGATGGGCTGGATCATGACGATCCTGCTTGGCGTGCTGGGCGCCCTGCTGGCCGGCTACGTAGGCCGCGCGATGGGCTTCTACCAGGCCGGCGAGCCGGTAGGCTGGATCGCGTCGATCATCGGCGCCATCGTCCTGCTATTTATTTACGACGCGGTCCGCCGCAAGCGCTAGGCGCCCGGGCGCCGGGGTATCGGTGGCCGGTACATCGGTCGCCGGCGCCGTCCACGCCGTTGACGGCTGGATCGCCATCGCGGTGCTGTCCTGGCAGCGCAGCAGCGTGGCATCGCTGCCCGGCGCGGCCATGGCCGTGATCTGCGGCGCCAGCGCCCGCAGCACCCGCACCGCCAGCGCGCTGGTGAACGAATAGCGCGCGGCGTACGGTTCCCGCACGTGCAGCGTGACCGTGCCGAAATAGCGATTCCCCACCAGGAACACGAACGTCGCCGAGCGGTTGACCGTGCGCGACGCAATCACGCGCCCACCCGGCCCGTAGGTCTGGAAGACCTGCTCGCCCGTGCCGGTCTTGCCGGCGATCTGCAGCGGCGCCCCCTGTGGCTGGCCCTTGCGGTTCAGCGGCACGAACGCGCCGTTGATCGACTTGGCCGTGCCCCGCTGCACCACATCCAGCATCGACTGCCGTACCAGCATGGCGATCTCAGGCGCGATCAGCGGCTTGCCCGGGCTGGGCTGCAGGCTGTACGTGGTGGCGTACGGCGTGGCGGCCGCGAACGCGAACGTGCGAACCGTGGACGGCTGGGCATCCACGCCATTGTTCAGGATGATGCCGGCCAGCTCCGCCAGCGCCGACGGCCGGTCGCCCGAGGCGCCGATCGACGTGGCGTACGACGGCGTCAGCGTGTCGAACGGATATCCCACCCGCTGCCAGCGCCGGGCGATCTTCTCGAAGGCCTCGCGCTCCAGCAGCGTGCGGATGCGGCCATCCTGCCCCAGCTTGCTGCGGGTCTTGAACAGCCAGGCATACACGGTCTGCCGCTCGGGCGCGCTCTGCTGCAGCACTTCCTTCAGCTGGGCGTCGGGATGGGTGCCCAGATACTCCACCATCCACAGTTCCAGCGGATGGATGCGCGACAGGTAGCCACGGTCGTTGAGGTTGAACTTGTCGTGGCCGTACTTGGCGTAGAGCTTCTGCAGGTCCTCGTCGTCGAGCTTCTGCCTGGGCATCCACTGGCGCAGCGTGCGCGCGAAGGTGTCGTAGTCGGTGTTGGGACGCACGCTCAGCAGCGTCACCGCCAGCCGCACCGCCGCCAGATGCGGCGTGGGCTGTTTCACGCGGCCCAGCAGCACCTGCAGCCGCTCGTCGTTGGTCTTGCCCCGGTAGCGCTGCCAGAAGTTCAGCATGAACGAACTGCCTTCCTCGTCGGCAAAACGCTCCAGGTAGGGCCGGCGGCCCGGGTCGGTGCGGTCCTCGATCAGCGTGGCGGCCTCGGGGTGGGCCAGGTAGACCTCGTAGCGCACGATGTCGCGCATCATGCGGATGAACACCAGGTTGACCGAATGCTGGAACCCGACGCGCACGGTCATCTGCCGCTCGCCTTCCCACTTCTCGAAGTTCGTGAAGCTCTGCATGCCGCCGCCGGTGTAGAACGCCTCGCCGGGATTGCCCGAGTACTTGCGTTCCATCGCGGCGTCCAGCATGGCGGCGCGGTCGCGCTCGGCCGGCTTGGCCTTGATCAGGTAATCGACGGCCCAGCGCGTCAGCGCATCCTGGCGCGGCACCTGCAGCGCCTTCAGCTCGGCCACGCTCATGCCCGCATAGCGGTCGTGCAGCTCGTTGATGACTTCCAGGTACGTCACCAGCGTGCGCAGCTTGGCGGTGGACCCCAGGTTCAGCCGCGCCCCGGCGTTGATGTCGAACGGCTGGTCGACGTTGTCGGCCTGCACCCGCACCACGGCCGCATTGCCCACGCGCTCGAACAGCGTGAAGCTGGCCACGAGCCGCGACGGGTCGTCGTTGTCCTTGAGCAGGTTCTTGCCATAGAGGCCCATCTCGCGGGCGCCGTCCTTGGTGCCCACGCGTAGCAGCGTCTCGGTAACCTTGCGCTGTGCCTCGCGGTTGACGGTGCTGTCGACGGTCAGGTCGAGCCGGTCCAGGTCGTAGCGGCTGTCCACATGCAGCATGTGCTGCACGTCGTTGCGCACCTGGTTGATGGCCTTGCGCGTGACCCACGGCTCGGGCCGGGGGCGCTGGGGCGGGGCCGACTTGTCCAGCGACTGCGCCAGCGCGGCGTCGCGCAGTTCCGGCGTGATGGCGTTGGCCGACGCCAGCAGGCGCAGGTAGCTGCCGGTCAGCGCGTCAAGATTCGTGTCGTCGCGCCGCAGGTGGTACGACGGGCGCCGCTGCGAGATGATCAGCGACAGCACCCGCTTGTAGACCTGCGCCGCACGGGGCGACGGATTGCGCGGATCCATCTCGCGCAGCAGCTGGTTGGCTTCGGCGAAGTCCTCGCCGTACCAGACGTACAGCGCGTCGCCCACGCCCTCGATCTCGCCATGGCCGGAGCGCGCCGACAGCGGCACCGTGTTGACGTAGTCAACCACGATGTTCTCGCGCGCCCGCTGCGTGTCCGGCCCGTCGTGGTAGGCGCGCAGTGAAGCCGAGGTCATCTGCCGCAGCTTGTCGCCAATCGACTGGGTCTTGCCTTCGGGCGAATGCCGGTATTTCTCGATCTGCGTGGCCAGCGTGCTGCCGCCGGGCTGGCGGTGGCCGCGGTCGACCAGGCGGATGCCCTGGTCCATCACCGCACGCGAGAACCGGCGCCAGTCCAGCGCCGGATTCATCATCGGATATTCGGGGTTGAGCAGGTTCTGGTTCTCGACGAACAGCAGCGACGCGACCAGCACCTTCGGGATCGAATCGAAGTTCTCGTACTGCCGCTGCGGATAGCGGTCATACGACATCGTCAGCGCGTTGCAGTCACGGATCAGCAACCCGGCCTGGGTCTTTTCACGGTAAGGCGGGAAGATGCCCTGATCCATCAGCCGGACCATGTCATACGACATGCGCGCCTGCGCCGTCGTGACATAGCCTTCCCGGAGCAGCCGTTCGCCAAATTCGCCAAGGCGTTCGTAGCCGAGGCGCAGATCGTACGGACCGGAGTGTGGATAGCGGATGCTGTCGCTGGGGCCGGGCAGGATTTCGTACGTCAACGACTTGCCCAGCCGGCTCATGTAGCGAGCCTGCCATTGAGAGGTCTGTGCCTCGTTGGCGACGAGGCTCACGACAATGTACGCGCCGCCGCATACGGCGACTGCCATCCCTGCAAGGATCCAGCCACGACGAGACACGTTTCGCATCCGGTTGCGCCGGGCCTGCCGTTTCGGCAGGCGTCGCCGGCTCAAAGCCTGCGCCACATGGCCCTCATTCGAGGGCCACCGCGTGTATTTATATTACGCGTATCGGCTGCGGAATGCGCGACGGAAGTTGGCGCCCGCACGTATTCAAACGCACCAGCGTGCGCGCCGCGCAACAGGCAGCTTGGGCATCACACGCTGGTGTATTTCAGGTGTGGGATACCGGCTGCCGTTGTCGTTTTTACGCGAGGGTGGCGGCGCCCGGGCGGCGGTCAGGCGGCGGTCAGGCGGCGGCGACTGGTCGCCCGCCAAACGGATAGTTTGGATCGTTGTAGCCGTGCGTGGACGCGTGGCCGCGCGGCACCAGGGCGTCGACCATCGCTTCTTCCTGGGCCGTGATCACCGCGCCGACTGCACCAAAATAGTCCTCGAACTGCGCCAGCGTGCGCGGGCCGGCGATGACCGAGCTGATGATCGGATTGGCCAGCACCCAGGCCGTGGCGAACTGGCCCGGCGTCAGCCCGCGCCCTTCGGCATGCGCCTTCAGCGTCTGCGCGATGACCAGCGATTCCTCGCGGAATTCGGTTTCCATCATGCGGCGGTCGGCGCGGCCGGCGCGCGAGTCTGCCTGCGGCGCCTGGCCGGGCAGGTACTTGCCGGTCAGCACGCCGCGCGCGATCGGGCTGTAGGGCACCACGCCCAGGCCGAAATGCTGGCAGGCCGGCAGGATTTCCACCTCGGGCATGCGGTTCAGCAGGTTGTAATACGGCTGACATGCGACGGGACGCGGCACGCCCAGCTTGTCGCATAGCGCGGCGATCTCGGCAATGCGCCAGCCACGGAAATTCGACACGGCCCAATAGCGGATCTTGCCGGCGCGGATCAGGTCGCCCATCGCGCGCACCGGCTCTTCCAGGTTGGCGCCGGAGAAGTCGCGATGCAGATACAGGATGTCGACAAAATCCGTGGCCAGGCGGCGCAGGCTCTCTTCCACTTCGCGGATGATCCAGGTGCGCGAGTAGTTCTGCTGGTTCGGGCCGCTGCCCATCTGGTTGCCGAGCTTGGTGGCCAGCACCCAGTCATGCCGCTGCGACTGCAGCAGCCGGCCCACCATCGATTCGGACGCCCCCTTGGTGTACACGTCCGCCGTGTCGATGAAGTTGACGCCGTGCGCACGGGCGCTGGCGACGATGCGGCCCGCCTCGGCTTCATCGGTCTGGTCGCCGAACATCATCGTGCCAAGGCACAGGGTGGATACGTTCAGGTTGCTGGCGCCCAGGCGGCGGTACTGCATGGTGAAATCTGGCATGACGAGAATCCCCGATTAGCGAAGCCGAAGCAGAAAAGGCTGCCGGCCCCGATGACCATCGGGGCCGGCATCGCGCATTGTGCCGCGTTGCGGCGCGCCTTGCAGCGGCCGTCCGCATGTCTGCCGCATGTCTGCCGCATGTCTGCCATATGTCTGTCATGCGGGGCCGGGGCAAACCCCGGCAGCGCCGGCACCACAAAAAAACCGGCACGATTTCTCGTGCCGGTTTCCTGGTTCAGCGTGCCGGTGATCCGGCTGGGCAGGCTCAGTCTTCGAGCTTCGGCAGCGCCGCGCTGGTCTGCGACGACAGCAGGCCGGTCTTCGCGTACGTCTGCAGCTTTTCGCGCGTGTCGACGATGTCCAGCGTGCGCATCGTCAGTTGGCCGATACGGTCCAGCGGCGTGAACATCGACTCGCCCTTTTCCATCGTCAGGCGCTCGGGCTTGTACGTCAGGTTCGGCGACGTGGTGTTCAGGATCGAGTAGTCGTTGCCACGACGCAGTTCGATGGTCACCTCGCCAGTGACGGCGCCCGCCACCCAGCGCTGGGCGGTTTCGCGCAGCATGATCGCTTGCGGGTCGAACCAGCGGCCCTGGTACAGCAGGCGGCCCAGGCGGCGGCCGTTGTCGCGGTACTGCTCGATGGTGTCTTCGTTGTGGATGCCGGTGATCAGGCGCTCGTAGGCGATGAACAGCAGCGCCAGGCCCGGGGCCTCGTAGATGCCGCGGCTCTTGGCCTCGATGATGCGGTTTTCGATCTGGTCGCTCATTCCCAGGCCATGACGCCCGCCGATGACATTGGCTTCCATGAACAGGTCCACGGCGTTGGCGAACGTCTTGCCGTTCAGCGCCACCGGCTGGCCTTCCTCGAAGCGCACGGTCACTTCCTCGCGCTTCACTTCCACGTCATCGCGCCAGAACTGCACGCCCATGATCGGCTGGACGATGCGGATACCCGAGTCCAGGTGCTCCAGGTCCTTGGCCTCGTGCGTGGCGCCAAGCATGTTCGAATCGGTCGAGTAGGCCTTTTCGGCCGACATCTTGTACGCATGGCCATGCTGGCGCATGAATTCCGACATCTCGGCGCGGCCGCCCAGTTCGTCGATGAACTGCTGGTCCAGCCACGGCTTGTAGATCTGCAGGCCCGGGTTGGTCAGCAGGCCGTAGCGGTAGAAACGCTCGATGTCGTTGCCCTTGAACGTGCTGCCATCGCCCCAGATGTTGACGCCGTCTTCCTTCATCGCGGCCACCAGCATCGTGCCGGTCACGGCACGGCCGATCGGCGTGGTGTTGAAGTACGTCACGCCGGCCGTCGAGATATGGAATGCACCGCATTGCAGCGCGGCGATGCCTTCGGCCACCAGCTGGGCGCGGCAGTCCACCAGGCGGGCGGCTTCGGCACCGTAGGCCATGGCACGGCGCGGGATATCGTCGTAATCCGGCTCGTCCGGCTGGCCCAGGTTGGCGGTGTAGGCGTAGGGAATGGCGCCCTTCTGGCGCATCCAGAGGAGCGCGGCGCTGGTGTCCAGGCCGCCCGAGAATGCGATACCGACGCGCTGGCCGGAAGGAATGTGCTGCAGGATGGTAGTCATCGCCAGAAAACCAGGTGAATTTGTCGGCTCTTGGGGCGCCCCCGCGCGGTCAGGCCGTGCGGCGAGCCGGTGCGGCGCCCGAAACTCGTAACCGTGAATTGTGACATGGCGCGGCGTCAGCGCCAAACGCGGGGCCGCCGAAAATAAATGTGGACATCGTACAGAGCGTCGACTAGTCTCTTGTGGACGGCGTACACAAACGCCGCTTCCGCACAACGCCCGGACTAGCCCGGGCCCAACTCAGCAGGAGATGTCGATGTCTTCGAAAGTCCAGTCGTACCTGTTTTTCGATGGTCGCGCAGAGGAAGCGGCCGAGTTCTACAAGACCGCCATCGGTGCGAAGGTGGAAGGCCTGATGCGCTTCAAGGACGCCCCGGCCGACGCCGGCCCCGGCTGCGGCCCGGCCGCACCCAGCGGCGACAAGGTCATGCACATGGCCCTGCAGATTGGCGATACGACGATCATGGGATCGGACGGCGAGAACAAGGGCCAGGCCGAATTCAAGGGCTTTGCGCTGTCGATCACGGTGGGCAGCGCGGCGGAAGTCGACAAGACCATCGGCGCGCTGTCGCAGGGCGGCCACGTGGTGATGCCGGCCGCGCCGACGTTCTTCAGCGAACGCTTCGGCATGGTGGCCGACAAGTTCGGCGTCACGTGGATGGTGCTGGTTGCGCCCAAGGAATAGCGGCGCATCCATCGGTCTCCGGGCGGGCGCGGCGTAGCATCCCCTACAATGCCGCACCCAACCGGAGAATCGCTGATGGAATCCCGCCTGATCGATCTCGAGATCAAGGTCGCCTTCCAGGAAGACCTGATCGAGACGCTCAACCTGACCGTTGCCCGCCAGCAGCAACAGCTGGACCTGCTGCAGGCCCAGTTCCGCGCCCTCTACCAGCAAGTGCGCGCTGCGGCACCTACGGGAACCGAATCCCAGCCGCAGCACGAGATCCCGCCGCATTACTGATCCCCAAGGATCGGCTGCATCACATTCCGGAACGTTCGCCACGATGACCGGGTCACACCGGCTATCGACAGACCGTTCCGCATCCATGCTTCCAACCGTCCTTTCTCGCGTCAGCCCCCGCCATGTCAGGCATTTCCTGGCCGTGGCCATCGCCGCCGCCGCCGTTGGCACGGCCTACGCCGGCTACAACGTCTGGACCGGCGAGTACACGTTTTCCAAGGCCGAGCTGCAGAGCGCCGTGGACAAGAAGTTTCCGACCACGCTGCGCTATGGCGAGCTTGTCAGCGTGCAGCTGTCCAATCCCCGGCTGGTGCTCGACCAGGCCACCAACCGCGTGACCACGCAGATGGACGCGGCCATGTCCAACACGATCCTGCCGGCGCCACCGGTCAACGGCACGATGTCGCTGAACAGCGGCGTGAAGTACGACGCCACGCGCCGCGCCGTGCTGCTGGACAATCCCACCGTCCAGGACGTGCAGGTACAGGGCATGAACCAGTACACGCAGCAGCTCAACGCCATCGGCGCCGTGGTGGCCCAGCAGCTGCTCAAGGACTATCCGCTCTACACGTTCAAGCCCGACGAACTGCGCTTCAACGGCAAGGACGTGCAGCCCGGCGCCATCACCGTGACGCCGGACGGGATCAGCGTGAAGGTGGACCTGCGCTAGGCCCGTGCCCGGGCTGCGCTAGCGTGCCGGCCGGAACACCAGCGCCAGCCCCACCGGAATCGCCACCATGCCCACCAGGGCCAAGGGCGCCGGACGATTGCCGAGGAACAGGTAGTCCAGCAGCACCGTGGCCGGCGGCACCAGGTAGAACAGGCTGGTGACGTTGACCAGGTTGCCGCGCTGGATCAGCCGGTAGAACAGCAGCGTGGCCACCACCGAGATCACGATTCCCATCCACAGCAGCGGAATGAAGAAGCCCGCCACGGGCTCGAAGCGGAACGGCTGGAACGGCAGGCAGGCCAGGCACATCAGCAGCGCCACCGTGTATTGCAGCGGCAGCACCTCCGCCGGCGCCTGCTTCACGCCCTTCTGCCACACGGCCCCGGTCGTCATGCAGGCCAGCGCGCCCAGGGCGCAAACCCATCCACCCGCCGACAACCGCGCAGCCAGCAGGCTGTCCGCCACGATCGTGACCAGGCCGCCCAGCGCCAGCGCCAGTCCAGCCATCCGCACCAGCGACACGCGCCGCTCCGACCACAGCAGCGTCAGGATCGGCTGCACGCCCAGCACCGTGGCCAGCACGCCCGGCGTCATGCCGTGGTCCAGCGCCAGCAGGTAGCAGATCGAATAGCCGCCAATCATCAGCGCGCCTGCCAGGGCCACGCGGCCACGCGTACCGGCGGCGGGCAGCAATCGGCGCCGCAGCAGTCCGATCGACGCCAGCACGCCAAGCGCGATGACAAAGCGCAAGGTCAGGAAGGCAAAGGGCGAGGCGTGCGCCAGCCCCCAGCGGCTGAAGATCGCGCCGCCGCTCCACAGCAGCACGAACAACGGGGTGGCGCCATGCGCAGCCAGCAGGCGCGCGGTCGTTTGCGTGGCGGTTCCTGCCGCCACGGCATGTTTCTGGAAAGTCATTGTTGGGTCCTGTCGAAACCACGCAGGCCCCGGCCCGTGCTCACGCAGCAAGCGTCAGCACAAGATCAGTCAGGAAGGCCGGGGACGGGAAGCGGCGGAAATCAGCCGCGTGGAGGCGCCATGGGGGGCGCCGTCGGAGGCGCCATGGGAGGCGCGACAGGACCGGCTCCGAGCAGACCGCGCTCGCGCGCTGGCAGGCCGCACGGTTCGGCGGCTGCAGCGACAACGATGGTGGCGATGGCTCGGGGCGTCATGGTGTGATCGATGTGTCGGATGTGCCAGGCGCGCGATTGCGCCGGCAACGGTCAGATCCTAGCCGGGTGGGCCGGTGGGGTCAATCGGGGATTCAATCCGGGATTCAATCGGCATCGAGCTCCAGCGACGCGGCCAGCGCCGCCAGCGTCGGCCCGATGGGGGCGGAGATCTTGCAGGCCAGCAGCGGATCGGCGCGCGTGGTGCCCAGGTTCAGCGCGGCGATGGGCAGGCCACGCTCGGCGGCCCACAGGCAGAAGCGGTAGCCCGAGAACACGGTCAGCGACGAGCCGATCACCAGCATGCCGTCGGCCTGGTCCAGCGCCTGGCGGCCGGCGTCCACGCGCTCGCGCGGCACCGATTCGCCGAAGAACACCACATCGGGCTTGAGCACGCCGCCGCAGCGTTCGCAGTCGGGCACCGCGAAGTTGTCGAACAGCGGCGATTCCAGGTGCGCGTCGCCATCGGCGGCCGGCAGCGCAGACACATCGCGGAACTCGGGATTGTGCAGCCAGAGCCAGCGCTGGATATACGTGCGCGGATACTGCGTGGCGCACGACAGGCACACCACCTGCCCGATGCTGCCATGCAGTTCGATCACGTCGCGGCTGCCGGCGCGCTGGTGCAGGCCATCGACGTTCTGGGTGACCAGCCCTGCCACGCGCCCGGCATCGCCCAGCCGCGCCACCACCCGGTGGCTGATATTCGGCTGCGCGGCGTCGGCCACGGGCCAGCCCACCATGCTGCGCGCCCAGTAGCGCTGGCGCGCCGGGTGGCCGCTCAGGAACGCCGTGATCGTCATCGGCGCGGATCGTTGCCAGCGCCCCTGTTCGTCCCGGTAGCCGGGGATGCCCGAATCGGTGCTGATGCCGGCGCCGGTCAGCACGAACAGCCGCGGATGGCGCTCGACATGGTCGAGCAGCGCCGCGGCGGCATCGTCGTGGCCCGGGGCGTGGCTCACGGGTCCACCTTGACGCGGCCGGCCTGGCGCGCTTCCCACGCCTTCAGCTCCTGGCGATAACGGTCCATCTCGTCGTTGTAGAAGTCGAACACGCACGGATCGCAGCCGCTCTGGCAGCACTCGTTGTCGCCGGGCCGCTCCGGCGGCTGGGGCTTGGGATCATCGGGCAGCGGGAAGGAGGCGGCGACAGGCTCGGCAGCGGACACGGCAAGACAGTGGAAGCACAAGACCGCGCCAGTATAAGACGGCTACCCGGTCAGGGTCTTTGGTCCAATGCACGCCGGCGCCATCCCTGATATGCAGGAAGCCGGGGCGATATTGAATTGTTTCGACATGCCTGTGCCGGGCCGGGTGCTGCTGATAGTGTTGGGGCGCCAAACCGGGACACGGCGGTCTGCCTATTGCCATGGTCATAACCACGCGCGTCACTTCCGCATTGCATCGGGCCGCCGCAGGTCTGGCGGCGATGCTGGCGTGCGCCGCCGCCCCTCAAATCCTGGCCGCCGAGGCGGGCCGCCAGCTGTTGCCGCCACCCAATCCCGCCCCCACCGCCCCGCCAGTCCTGGCCCGGCCACGCCCGGACAGCCCGTTGCCCGCCCGGCGCTGCCGCCCCATCCCGACGGCCGGCCGCGCATCTGCCTGGTGCTGTCGGGCGGCGGTGCGCGTGGCGCGGCGCATATCGGCGTGCTGAAGGTGCTGGAATCGCTACGCGTGCCCGTGGATTGCATCGCCGGCACCAGCATGGGGTCGCTGGTCGGCGGCGCGTACGCCACGGGCATGAGTACCGACGATATGGAAAAACTCGTGGGTGGCCTGTCGACCGATGCGCTGTTCAAGGAACGGCCACCGCGCCAGGACCTGGCGATCCGCCGCAAGATCGAGGACCACACCAACCTGGTGACGCCCGAGATCGGCGTCCGCGCCGACGGCCTGCTGCTGCCGAAGGGCGTGGTGTCGGGCGTGCAGCTGGAGACCGTGCTGCGACAGCTGGCCAACGCGCCCGGCTATCGGGACTTCGACCGCCTGCCCATTCCGTATCGCGCGGTGGCCACCGACCTGGTGGCCGGCACGCCGGTGGTCTTTGCCGAAGGGGAACTGGCCAACGTGATGCGCGCCAGCATGTCGGTGCCTGGCGCGGTAGCGCCCACCGAATACCAGGGCAAGCTGCTGGTCGATGGCGGGCTGACCGACAACCTTCCCGTCGACGTGGCCCGCGCCATGGGCGCCGACATCGTCATCGCCGTGAACCTTGGCACGCCGCTGATGAAGCGCGAGGAGCTGACGTCGCTGATCGGCGTGACCGGGCAGATGCTGAACATCCTGACCGAGCAGAACGTGCGCACGTCGCTGCGGTCCCTGAGGCCGACCGACATCCTGATCGAACCCGCCCTGGGCGATTTCTCGGCAAGCGACTTCAACCACCTGCCCAAGACCATTCCGATTGGCGAAGCGGCGGCGCAGCAGGCTGCCGCCCGACTGTCCGCGCTGGCGCTGCCCGACGACCAGTACGCGGCCTTGCGCGTCGCGCAGCGCGCGCTGCCGCCGCCCGACCTGCGGCCCGTCGACGAAATCCGGTTCGCGCCGCTGGAACGCGTGAACCCGGCCTTCGCGGCGGCCACCATGGAGACCCGCCCCGGCGAGCCGATCACCCAGGGACGCTGGACCGCGACATGCGGCGGCTGTTCGGCACCGGAGATTTCGAGCATGTGAACTACCGCTTCCTGGAAGAGCCCGGCAAGCGTGTGCTGAACGTCGACGCCATCGAAAAGACCTATGGCCCCGACTACCTCCGCTTCGGGCTCGGCCTCAGCTCGGACTTCCGGGGCAACGCCTTTTTCAACCTGCTGGCCAGCTATCGACGTACCTGGCTGAACAGCCTGGGCGCGGAATGGCGCAACGACGTGCAGATGGGCCAGACATCGAGCCTGGTCAGCGAGTTCTACCAGCCGCTCGATACGCGCCAGCTGTTCTTCGTGGCGCCGCGCATCGAGCTGGAACGGCGGCCCGTCAACGTCTACAGCGGCGACAACAAGATTGCCGAATACGACCTGCGCCGCACCGATGTCGCGTTCGATGTCGGCAGCCAGTTCACCAAGTACGGCGAAGCGCGGCTCGGTGTGCTGATCGGGCACCAGAACGTGACGCTGTCCACCGGCCCACAATCGCTCGCGCCCACCACCGGCGGCGACGTGCAGCGGCGGGCCATCACCGGCCGGCTGCTGTTCGACCAGCTCGACAGCATCAACTTCCCGCGTTTCGGCTATGGCGGCACGCTGAACATCTTCTCGTCGCAGGCCGGCATGGGTGCCACCGATACGTACACCAAGGGCGAGTTCACGGCCACCGGTGCCTATTCGTGGGGCCCGAACACGCTGAGCCTGGGCCTGCGCGCCGGCAGCAATATCGGCGGCCCGGGGCTGCCCCGCTACGACCTGTTCCAGTGGGGCGGCTTCCTGCAGCAATCGGGCTACAGCACCGGGCAGCTGATCGGCGGCAACATCCAGTACGCGCGGCTGGTCTACTACAACAAGCTCGTCAAGCAGACGCTGCTGGAAGGGGTCTATGCGGGGGCCTCGGTGGAAGCCGGCCGTGTGGGCGCGCCGCTGGTGCCGGGCAGTCCCACGGGGCTGCTGAAGTCCGGCTCGCTGTTCCTGGGTGTCGATAGTCCGATCGGGCCGCTCTACCTGGCCTACGGCCGGGCGGCCGGCGGGCACTACGCCTTCTACCTGTTCCTGGGCAAGCCGTAGTCCGGGCCATCGATATGCGCCTGCAACACAAAGTGCGGCGTACCGAACCCCCACGTTAGTTGTATGTAATGTCTCTGTGGCCCTCTCTATACTCGACGATGTCGGCTGGACCCCCGTCCTGCGCGACAACCCCTTCCCCGGTCGCCGCCCCAATCGGCGACATTTTTTGCCCGGAATTCGGAAAACTACGTGCCGGAGCGTTAAGATGCGCGATTATCGAACAGCGCATCGCCCCCTGCCATGGACGCCCCCAACCCCATCCACCTGAAGCCAGCCCAGGCCGATACCGTACGCGCCGCCCATCCGCCGGCCGACATTCTCAACAGCTTTGCCGGGGATCCGAACTTCATGCTGTCGCTGGCGCGCGGCCTGACGGTGCTGGAGGCGTTCTCGGAGCGCAAGCGTCCGCTCACTATCTCGCAGGTGGCGCAGCGCACGCAGTTGTCGCGCGCCTCGGTGCGGCGCTGTCTCTATACGCTGGAGCAACTGGGCTACGTCAGCCAGCAGGACGGGCACTTTGCCCTGCGGCCGCGCGTGCTGCATCTGGGGCATGCGTATTTCTCGTCGACGTCGCTGGTGTCGTCGGCGCAGCCCATCCTCGACACGCTGAGCGCGCGGGTTCACGAGACGTCGGCGCTGGCCATCCTGGACGGCATCGATATCCTGTACCTGGTGCGCTCCGAGGTGCATCGCGTGCTGACCCACGCGCTGGGCATGGGCAGCCGGCTGCCGGCCTATTGCACGTCCACGGGCCGCCTGCTGCTGGCCCACCAGCCCGATGCCGTGCTGGAAGCGTTCTTCGAACACGCCGAACTGCGCCCGCGCACGCTGCTGACCAAGGTCTCGCGGCCCGAACTGGAAGCGGCGTTCCAGCGCGCCCGCGAGCTGGACTACGTGCTGATCGACGAGGAACTGGAGCCGGGCCTGCGGGCGATTGCCGTGCCGGTGCGCGCCCAGACGGGCATGGTGGTGGCGGCCATCAGCGTGAGCGTGAAGGCCAACAAGGTATCGGAATCGGAAATGATCGCGCGGCTGCTCGGCCCCATGCGCGAGGCGGCAGCCGCGATCGGCAAGCTGGTCGGCAGCTGACCGGGCCGGGCCTTAGCCCCGGTGCGCCAGTTCCAGCTGGAACACCAGGCGCTGCAGGAAGTTTTCCATGCGGCCGTCGGGGTTCAGGAAGGCGCAGCCGTAGTGGTGGACGGTGTTGTCGTCGAACCCGACCAGCCAGTGGCCCACCACCTGCATGTCCAGCTCCAGCCGGCCCAGCTCGGCAAAATCGAGACGGCATTTCTTGATGACGGTGCCCACGGGCAACTGGTCGGCGCCCACCTGGCGGGAGCGCAGGCCCACGCCCGACAGCGAAAGGTCGGCGATATCGAGTTGCAGCGTGGACTTGTTGGCCGAATCCGGCAGCACGATCTCGCAGCGATAGCCCTTGGTCAGCAGCGTGCGCGCACGGAAGTGGCGGCGGCGCTGGAAGTGGTAGAGCTTGTCGGGGAAGTCGGCGATAAAGGCCGGGCCGCCTTCGAAACGCGTGGCGCCCGGCGTGCCCACCGTGAAATTCACCGGTACACCGCGCAGCAGGCCGGAGAAGGCGTTCTTCTCGGAGCCCATCAGCGCCTGGCGCTCGGCATCGGCGCGGCACCAGTCGAAAATGAAGGTCTTGTTGGCCGGATCGACGTGCAGGATCGACGTCACGATTTCCGAGCCATTGCGCGAGCGCACGTTCAGCAGGCACTTCTGCCAGGCCATGTCGCGCAGCACCGTGCCAATCTGCGAACTGTGCGTCAGCCGGTAGCGTTCATCCGACTGCCCAGAGTCGTGCTCGTCGGGCTCGCCCTCGAACTGGGACAAGGATTGGCCTGCCTGCGGCCCGCGGGGATCTTGAAGACTCATGGATACGCTACTTCTAATAGTGATTGCGCCGCGGATCGACTGGGCGGGACGCAATGGTTCTGTCAGCGCGCGGCGCGCCAGCCGCCGCATGGTAAGCGCGCCACCATGGCGGCGCAAGCATATGCCTTGGCCTTCGGCAAAATACGACGTAACTTTAGGAACCGACTTCCGTGGGGTAGCTTCCGCTACGCTTTCCGCGTCGAAGATGTCACCCGTCGGACGTGTCCGCCACCCCGGGTGCCGGCCGCGCCAGTTCGGCGCGCAGCCACTGCAATAGCGCCTCGCGACGGGAGTCCCGGGCAAAGGGCACCGGCGAAATGAGGTGATACGCGGAGCCATCGGGCACGAACCCGCGCGGCGCGGTCAGCCGGCCATCGGCCAGTTCGTCGGCGGCCATCCATTCCGATGCCACGGCCCAACCCAACCCTGCGGCGGCGGCCTGCAGGCTCAGGTAGAAGTGTTCGTACCACGCGTCCCGCTGGCCGCCCGAGGCAGCTTTCGTGACGTCCGGATAACCGGGCAGCGCCACGCCGGCGCTGCGGGCCCAGCGCTGCCATGCATCCGGGCGCGTGCGGGTGTGCAGCCTGACCGCATCGGCCAGGGCCGCCGACGCCTGGTCGGGACGGCAGACCGGCCCCACACGTTCGGGTGCCAGCTCGCTGGTATGCCATGACGGATCGAACGCGAAATCGTTTCGCCGCAGTGCAACATCGATACCTTGCGCGGCAAAGTCCACGGGGCCGCCGGCCGCCATCAGATGCACGGGAATTTCGGGGTGCATGGCCGAAAACCGTGCGAGCCTCGGAATCAGCCAGCGCATGGCAATGGTTGGTTCGCATGACACCACCAGCGCCGCGTTCGGTGCCGGGGCGCGGATCCGCTCGGCCGCCGACGCCAGCAGATCGATCGATTGCGTGGCCGCCGCATGCAGCGTCTGGCCTGCTTCGGTCAGGAAAACCGCCCGGTTGCGCCGTTCGAACAGCGGTACGCCCAGCGCGTCCTCCAGCTGTCGGATCTGGCGGCTGATGGCGCCGTGCGTCAGGTGGAGTTCTTCGGCCGCGCGGGCGAAATTCTGGTGCCGCGCCGCCGCCTCGAAGAAGCGGATCCAGCCCAGCCAGTGCATCGAAGCCATGCGATCGGTCAGTTTTTATCACGGAATTCCGACAGTATAAATCGCTTTCCGTACCCGTTTCTGCGAGCCAGAATGGCGCCTGCCGTGAACGCCCAGGCGCCCGCTTCCACAACGAAAACTGACGATAAATGACCCCGCTCGCCGAACTGGCCGCCGTTGCCACCATCACCATCCTCGCCGTCATCAGCCCGGGCCCCGATTTCGCCATGGTCACCCGCAACAGCTACCTGTTCGGCCGGCGCACCGGCCTGCTGTGCGCGCTGGGCATCGCCCTGGGCGTGCAGGTGCATGTGGCCTATACGATGTTCGGGGTATCGCTGCTGATCGCGCACGCCCATGGGGTGCTGTCGGTCATCAAGCTGCTGGGCGCCGGCTATCTCGTGTGGATCGGCATCCAGACGCTGCGCAACCGCACGGCCGTGACCGTGGACACCACGGCCGCGCCGGCCATCTCAGGCCTGGCCGCCTGCCGCATGGGCTTTCTGACCAACGCGCTGAACCCGAAGACCACGCTGTTCGTGGTCAGCACCTATACGCAGGTGGTCAGCCCCCACACGCCGCTGGCGGCGCAGTTCGGCTATGGCCTGTTCATGTCGCTGGCGCACCTGGTCTGGTTTGGCGTCGTGGCTTGGTGCTTCGGCTCGCCGGCGCTACGCGCGGCCTTGCTGAGGCGCCAGCGGATGCTCGACCGGGTCATCGGCACGACGCTATGCGGACTTGGCGTGGCGTTGGGGGTCAGCAATCTGGGGTAAGCCGATACGCGAAGGGTTTGCAGCAGCCCGGCCGCCAGCGCGGCCGGGGCTGTTGGCGCCTTCGCGCAGCACTCCTTCCAGCCCCAGCAGCGCCCGCTTGCGGTCGACCCCGCCCGCGTAGCCAGTCAGCGCGCCCGATATCCCCAGCACACGGTGGCACGGCACGATGACCGACAGCGGATTGCGACCCACTGCCCCGCCCACCGCCCGGGAATGGCTCGGCGGCAGGCCCAGGCCGGCCCCGAGCTGGCCATACGTAGACGTTTCGCCAAATTCGATATCGCACAGCGCCTGCCAGATCCGTTGTTGAAAGGCGCTGCCGGCAAACCGGATCGGCACGGTGAACTTGTGCAGCTGGCCGTCGAAATAGGCGCCGAGTTCGTCCGCCGCCTGTGCCAGCACGCGGGCGTCGGCTTCGGACTCCGGCGCCGTGGCGCCCGTCTGGGCCGGGTGGTACTTCTGCCCCGCGAAGAACACGCCGGTCAGCCGGCCGTCTTGCGCGCGCAGCAGGATGTTGCCCAGCGGGCTGTCGATGATCCGATAGCTGTTCATGCTGCTTGCTCCTCGCTGTCCTGAGTGTCGTTGCTGTCTTTGCTGTCGATGCCGGCGTCTGTTGCCAGCACCCCATCCTTGATCTGCTCGTAGCGATGCCACAGGTGGATCGCCGCATAGGCCCGCCACGGCGCCCATTGCGCGGTCCTGGCCTGCATCGCCCGCACGGTGCTGACGTCCAGCACCTTGCGTAGCGCGTAGTCGGTGCCCGGAAACGCGTCGGGCCAGCCCAGCGCGCGCATGGCCACGTATTGCGCCGTCCAGTCGCCGATGCCGTCGATCGCGCAAAGCCACGCCACCGTGTCTTCGGGCGCCGCGTGCGGGTCCAGCCGGATCTCGCCGGCCGCCACCTGCCGCGCCAGCGCCCGGATCGCGCGCACCTTCGTCACCGACACGCCGGCCGCCTGGTAATCGGCATCGGGCAGCCCGGCCAGCGCCTGCGCGGTCGGAAAGACATGCGTCACGGGCGCCGGGCCGTCGTCGCCGGTTGGCTGCACCAGGCCCGACAGGGCTTCCGCCGGCAACGGCTCGCCGGCGATACACACCAGCCTGGCCAGGATGCGACGCGCCTGGACCACCGAAATCACCTGTCCGACGATGGCCCGCACGGCGATTTCCAGCCCGTCGAACGTGCCCGGCAGGCGCATGCCCGGCGTACCCGCCGCCAGTTCGCCCAGGTGCGCGTCGACGATATCGGGCCGGCAGCCCAGGTCGCACAGGCGGCGCACCTTGCCCAGCGCCTGCGGAATCACGTGCGCCAGCGATCCGGACAACGTCACCCGCACCACGGTGCGCTTGGGCACATGTTCGAGCCGCACCCAGCCCAGGTGGCGATGGCCGCCCGCATCAATCGCAATCGAGCGCGTGTAGACCGCGCCGTGGCACTGGTCGATGCCGTCGACGGCCCGCACGGCCAGGAAGCGCAGCCATTCGGCCCAGGCCAGCGGCGGCCGATATCCGAGTTCGAAACCAGGCGATCGGCCATGCCATCGGCCGCGCGCTTGCGCATCGCCAGCGGCGTCAGGCCATAGCGGTCCTTGAGCACGTCATTGAAGCGCCGCACGCTGCCGAAGCCCGCCGCCAGCGCCACTTCTGTCACCGGCAGCGTGGTGTCGGTCAGCAGGCGCTTGGCCAGCAGCAGCTTTTGCGTCTGCGCGTATTCATGCACCGATACGCCGAACTCGGCGTCGAACAGCCGCCGCAGGTGGCGTTCCGTCACGCCGATGCGCGCGGCCAGCTGGGCCACGCCAGCGCCGGCCATGAAGCCTTCGTCGATCAGCGTGGCGGCGGCTTGCGCCAGACGCCCGGAGATATCCGCCAGGCCATGGCCCGGAGCCAGTTCCGGCCGACACCGCAGGCATGGCCGGAAGCCATGCTTTTCCGCAGCCGCGGCGGACTCGTAGAACGTGCAGTTTTCGCGCTTCGGCGTGCGCACCGCGCAGATCGGCCGGCAGTACACGCCCGTCGACGACACGCCCACGAAGAAGCGTCCGTCGAAGCGGCGGTCGTGTGATGCAACGGCCTTGTAGCAGGTATCGGGATCGAGTTCCATGGCCTGCATCGTACGCCAGGGCGGCGCCTCGAATACGCTGGAATCGGACATTCTCCTCGAACCCTTTTGGACGAACTACGAGGCCAGTTTGGGCCCAATTCTGAAAGTGCGGTCGACCGCGTTGCACGGCGCGCCGCTGGGGCTAGAATCTGCGCATCCGCGGCGAGGCGCGCCGCTTCTGGAGTATGCATGGATCGTCGTTCCGCTGTCCGCCCGACCCACATGAACCACATGAACCGCCTGACGGGTATTGCCGCCGCTGCCCTGGCCATCGTCTGCGGCCTGACCATGCCCGCCGCCGAAGCCGCGCGCACCGGCCCGCTGGCGCCGCCGGCCGTCGCGCCCGTGGCGCGCGCCACGCCGGTCACCACCGTCGAAGGCATTACCGAATACCGGCTGCCCAACGGATTGCGCATCCTGCTGGCGCCCGACGACGCGCAGCCCACCACCACGGTCAACATGACCTACCTGGTGGGCAGCCGTCATGAGAACTACGGCGAAACGGGCATGGCGCACCTGCTCGAACACCTGCTGTTCAAGGGCACGCCGTCGCTGCCGGGCAAGACCATTCCCACCGAATTCGCGCGGCGCGGCATGCAGTACAACGGCACCACGAACCAGGACCGGACCAATTACTTCGAGACCTTCGCGGCCAGCGAGGACAACCTCGACTGGGCCCTGCGCATGGAGGCCGACCGCATGGTCAACAGCTTCGTCGCGCGCAAGGACCTGGACAGCGAGATGACCGTGGTGCGCAACGAAATGGAGATTGGCGAGAACAATCCCATGCGCATGCTGCAGCAGCAGATGTACGCGGCCGCCTACCGCTGGCACAACTACAGCAAGGCCGTGATCGGCGCACGCAGCGACGTGGAGCGCGTGGGCATCGACAACCTGCAGGCGTTTTATCGTCGTTACTACCAGCCCGACAACGCGGTGCTGGTGGTGACCGGACAGTTCGACCCGGCGCGCACGCTGGCCCGGATCGAACAGGCTTTCGGGGCGATTCCGCGGCCGACGCGCGTGCTGCCGTCCGAATACACGGTCGAGCCAGCACAGGAAGGCGCGCGCGAACTGACGCTGGTGCGGCCCGGCGACAGCAGCATCGTGGCCACGATGTATCACGTGGCACCGGGCGCGCACGCCGACATCACGGCGCTGGACATGCTGGCGGTGATCCTGGCGGACACGCCGGGCGGCCGGCTGGAGCGCAGCCTCGTGGACACCCGCAAGGCGGCCTGGCAGGGATCGTTCTTCACGTCGATGAAGGACCCGGGCGTGATCCAGTTTGCGGCGGGCACCAGCAAGGATCGCCCGATCGGGCCCGTGCGCGACGCGCTGATCGCCACGGTGGAAGGTGTCGGGGCGCAGCCGGTCACCGAGGAGGAGGTCGAGCGCGCGCGCGTCAGGCTGCGCAATGCCTACGAGAAAACGCTGAACGATCCGGCCGCCTATGGCGTGGCGCTGTCCGGCGCTATTGCCAAGGGCGACTGGCGGCTGTTCTTCATCAACCGCGACCGGGTGGAAAC
This sequence comes from Cupriavidus sp. EM10, assembly GCF_018729255.1. Taxonomy (NCBI): domain Bacteria; kingdom Pseudomonadati; phylum Pseudomonadota; class Betaproteobacteria; order Burkholderiales; family Burkholderiaceae; genus Cupriavidus; species Cupriavidus sp. EM10. The sequence continues at coordinate 1,389,385 of NZ_CP076061.1, read as the reverse complement.
CACCACCCGGGCCGACGTGCAGCGCGTGGCCGAGAACTACTTCCGGCCCGCCAACCGCACCGTGGGCGAGTTCGTGCCGGGCGACAAGCCGCAACTGGCCGCCATTCCCGCCGCGCCCGACCTGGCCGCGCTGACTCAGCACTACACGGGCAAGCCGGCCGCGCAGGCGGTGGCGGCGTTCGATCCAAGCCCGGCCAATATCGACGCGCATACGGTGCGCCAGACGCTGCCCAATGGCATGCAACTGGCGTTGCTGCCCAAGCCCACACGCGGCGGCGCGGTCAACGGCACGCTGATCCTGCGCATCGGCAACCTGGAGGCGCTGCGGGGCAAGGGTTCGGTGGGATCGCTGACCGGCGCCATGCTCGACCGTGGCGCGGGCGCGTTCACGCGGCAGCAGATCGCCGACCGTTTCGAGGCGCTGAAAGCCAACGTCTCGATTTCCGGCAGCGACGAACGGGTGACCGTCCGCTTCGACACGCGGCGCGAATACCTGCCCGACCTGCTGGCGCTGCTGCGCACGGTGCTGCGCCTGCCGACCTTCCCCGGCAACGAACTGGAGACATTGCGGGCCAGCAGCATCGCCGGCATCGAGAGCCAGCGCAAGCAGCCCAACGCGCTGGCGCCGAACGCCCTGGGGCGCTACGGCAACCCTTACCCGGGCGGCGACCCGCGCTACACGCCCACGTTCGACGAAAGCGTGGCCGAATTGCGATCCGTTTCGGCGACCGACCTGCGCGACTTTCATGCGCGCTTTTATGGCGCCGAGCATGCGCAGCTGGCGATTGTTGGCGATTTCGACGCCAATGACGCGGTCCGGCAGGCCGAATTCCTGTTTGGCGACTGGCGGGCCCAGGTGCCGTTCGAACGGGTGGACCGCCCGTTCGTGGCCATTCCGGCCAACGAATTCACGCTCGATACGCCCGGCAAGGCGAATGCGGTCTATCTGGCGTCGCAGCCCGTGGATCTGGTCAGCGACTCGCCCGACTATCCGCTGATGCTGATCGCGAGCCGCGTGTTTGGCGGCACCGGCATGCGCAGCCGGCTGGCCGACCGCCTGCGCCAGGTCGACGGCATCAGCTATGGGGTGTCCAGCTCGCTGTCGATTGGCGCCCTCGACCGCGCGGGCCGCTTCGGGCTGTGGGCGGCCTATGCCCCGCAGAACCTGCCCCGCCTGCGCAAGGCCGTCGACGAGGAAATGGCACGCTTTATCCGCGACGGCATTACGGCGGCCGAACTGGCGGAAGCCGCCAGCGGCCTGCTGCAACAGGGCATCGTGAGCCGGACGCGCGACGGCGCGCTGGCCGGCGCGCTGGCCAACCAGGCCTACCTGGGCCGGACCATGGCCCACACGGCGGCAATCGAGGAAGCCATCCGCACGGCCACGCCGGCGGCGGTCAACGCCGCGATCCGCCGGTATCTGGGCCCGGCCATGCTCACGCAGGCGTTTGCAGGCGATTTCGGCACGGCCACCGGGGCGCCAGCGGCGGCGCCCGCCGAAGCCGGCCCGACGGCGGCGGCAGCGTCCCCCGATGCGAGCAAGCCTTGAAGCACGCAGCCCTTGAGACAAGCTGCCGATCACTGTATATTCATACAGTACTTCTGGAGACTTGAGGTGTAGATGTCAATTGTGCGAGCTGGCAGCAAGGCGGAAGCGCTCAGGCTTCTGGCCTCGGAGCAGGCGCTAGGGCTGGAGCTGGATTACGAGAACGGATGGCAGGACGCCATCGAGCTCGGCCGGCTTGGCGAGAAGCGCGGCATCAAGGTGCAATATCGGGGGCAGGAAAGTATCGCCGTGCGCTCCCGCGAGGCCCTGGAAGAAGGGCTGGGCCGGCCCAAGACCACGTTCCGGCAGCGCAACCTGTACTGCCAGTTCGACCTGGGCCTGCTGGCGGATCGGGATCTGCTGGACTTGGAGGCCAAGGCATCGCGCCTTGGCGACTACATCCTGGCGGGCCACCTGCTGCGCGAAGTCGACACGATCTGGGCGTAAGCCCGGACCGGCGTGACTTCACGGCAGGCTTATTGCCAGACGCGCGTTGCGCCGGCCCAGCGCGCGGCCGCCGACACGTGCATCACCGCGCAGTCGGCTTCGGTGGCGGGCGTGGGGGTTCGGCGGCGGTTGACACGTTGGAGCACAGAACCGCCGTGACCAGCGTCTTGATTTGCCCGCGTCCGCTGTTCACCAGCTCCGCCAGGCGGTCATAGCCGTCGAGCACGATCAGGCTGTCGCCGGCACGCGGATCGAGGTCGAGCGAATAGAGGTGGTCGCATTCGCAGCGCATGGTGCCGCCGGCCACGGCCACGACGATGGCGCTGGGCAGCGCCAGTCCGCAATCGTGGACGGCATGGCGCAGGCGGTCCAGATGCGCCTGGGCGCGATAGTCGCGCGCCGAATGCGCGGGCTCCGGGCCGTTCGAGAGCGCCATCAACGTGTCAGCCGACACGACCAGCGTGTAGGCCTGCAACGCCGTGCGGTACGTGGCCACCACGGCGCGCAGCCGATGCACGGGGCCTTGGTCAGCAGTGGCCACCCTCATTTCCTTCCCCATTCCCTTTGGGGCCGCAACCTGGATCTTGCCCATCCTGTCTCCTGTCCCCTCGGTTCAGTCCGCCGCCATCGTCGGCGGCGTCGGCCGCATCAGTCGCATCAGTCGCTTCGGTCGCTTCAGTCGCTTCAGTCGCTTCAGTCGCGCAGCAGTTGCTTGGCGATGATCAGTTGCTGGATTTGCGTGGTGCCTTCGTAAAGGCGCAGCAGGCGCACGTCGCGGTAGAACCGTTCGGCCTTGTATTCGGCGATGTAGCCGGCGCCACCGTGGATCTGCACGGCGCGGTCGGCCACGCGGCCTACCATTTCGGTACAGAACATCTTGGTGCAGGACGCCAGCATGCTGACCTCGGGTCGCTCTGGCCGGCGGGCTTGGCATCGTAGCGCTGCGCGCAGTCGCGCACCATCGACAGGCCCGCGTACAGCTCGGCCTGGCTGTCGGCCAGCATGGCCTGGATCAGTTGGAAGTCGCCAATCGGCTTGCCGAACTGCTTGCGTTCCTTGGCGTAGGCCACGGCGTCGGTAATCAGGCGATGTGCCATGCCGCAAGCCAGCGCCGAGATATGCAGGCGGCCACGGTCCAGCACCTTCATGGCGGTCTTGAAGCCCACGCCCGGCACGCCGCCGATGATGTTGGCGGCCGGCACGCGCACGTTCTCCAGCACCACGTCGCAGGTCTTGGTGCCGCGCTGGCCCATCTTCTTGTCCGGCTTGCCCAGCGAGATGCCCGGGGTATCGGCCGGGATGATGAACGACGAGATGCCCGACGCGCCCTGGCCGCCCGTGCGGGCCATCAGCGTGAAGGCGCCGGCGCGCGGCGCGTTGGTGATGAAGCGCTTGGTGCCGTTGATTACGTAGTGGTCGCCGTCGAGTTCGGCACGGGTTTGCAGCGATGCGGCGTCCGAACCGGCATTCGGCTCGGTCAGCGCGAACGAGATGACCAGTTCGCCGCTGGCGATCTTGGGCAGGTACGTCTGCTTCTGTTCCTCGGTGCCATCCATCAGGATGCCCTGCGAGCCGATGCCCACGTTGGTGCCGAAGACCGAGCGGAACGCGAACGCCGTATGGCCGAGGTCATAGACGACATCGCATTCCTGCGACATCGACAGGCCGATGCCACCGTAGTTTTCCGGGATGGAGATGCCGAACAGGCCCATCTCCTTCATGTCGGCCACGATGTCGGCCGGCACGTCATCGATTTCCTCGAGGGTATCTTCGGCCGGCTTCAGGCGCTCATCGATGAAACGCTGCACCGAGGCGCGCAGCAGGGAAAAGGATTCGGCGTCGAGGGCCATGGCAGTCTCCGGGTGAGTCACGACAACAATGGCCGCCAATGGTACGCCGACTATCAATTTTGACAATCCACGTCAACTTGGACAGAACCGTCAAGATAATTTGACAATCGCAAAAGAGGCTTTATTGGTCGCATTTCTTGCGTGCCAGCGTCTCGCGCGTATAGCCGTGGCCCACTCGCAGTTGATGCTCGATCTCGTCGGCCTGGTCCAGGCAGGCAAATACCAGGTCATCGCGGAATTTCTGCGTCACGCCCCGCAGCCGGGGTGCGTCGTACGAAATTTGCCGTGCCCGGCAGCGCAGGAACAGCAACGTTTCCTCGGATGCCGATCGCAGTTGCGCCTGGTTGATGCGCTGGCACTGCACGAGATTGGGGTCGCCCTCGGCAAGGGCGGCCGTGGCGGGCAGCCATAGCAAGGGTGCCAGCAGGCATGGCAGGAAGCGCGGATAGGACATTGACGAGGCGTTGAACGGCACGGTTTTGGAATCGACCTGCATCATTGCGCAGCCGTTGGGCCCATGCAAGCTGGCCCAGTGACGGAGGCCAAACCCGTCAGGATTTTCATGCCCGGACGGGGCACTTTGTAAAAACTGTGTCCACACGATCGGACAATGGCCCGCAAAGCCATGGGTGGCAAGGCATTTGCAACAGGCGTGCTGCAAAATCGAAAGCGAGCCCCTTGGGCTACCCGGCCGTTCCACGCTACGCTAGACGGGCACACGGGCCCGACGTGCGACGCCCCCGACCGGCATGGCGGTTTCGCCAGTCCCGCCGCACCTCGCTTTCCTCGTCCGTTATGCAGCGGCATCCCCGCCGCCAAGCCAAGAACAGAAGGTCCTATGACAGACATCGCCTCCTCCGCCGTCACCGGCACGGCACCGTCCCCGAAGAAACCAGAAAGCGCGTCTTTGCCATCGTGGCCGCGTCGTCGGGCAACCTCGTGGAATGGTTCGACTTCTATATCTATGCCTTCAGCGCGATCTATTTCGCGCCGGCCTTCTTTCCGAAGGGCGACCCCACGGCGCAGTTGCTGAACACCGCCGGCGTGTTCGCGGCGGGCTTCCTGATGCGTCCGATCGGCGGCTGGCTGTTCGGCCGCATCGCGGACCGCAACGGCCGCAAGAATTCGCTGCTGATCTCGGTGGTCATGATGTGCTTTGGCTCGCTGCTGATCGCTTGCCTGCCCACCTACGAGACCATCGGCAACTGGGCGCCGGCGCTGCTGCTGCTGGCCCGCCTGCTGCAGGGCCTGTCGGTCGGCGGCGAATACGGCACCACCGCCACATACATGAGCGAAGTGGCGCTCAAGGGCCGGCGCGGCTTCTTCTCATCGTTCCAGTACGTGACGCTGATCGGCGGCCAACTGCTGGCCGTGCTGGTGATCGTGATCCTGGAACAGCTGCTGACCGAGGCCGACCTGAAATCCTATGGCTGGCGCATCCCGTTCGTGGTGGGTGCCATCACGGCCGTGGTGGCCCTGTTGCTGCGCCGCACGCTGCATGAGACCACCACGGCGCAGCAGCGCAACAGCAAGGAAGCGGGCACCGTGACCGAGATCTTCCGCCATCACAAGGCGGCGTTCTTCACCGTGCTGGGCTATACGGCCGGCGGCTCGCTGATCTTCTACACGTTCACCACGTACATGCAGAAGTTTCTGGTCAACACGGCCCACCTGCCGATCAAGACCACCAGCTACGTGATGACGGTCTGCCTGTTCCTCTACATGTGCATGCAGCCGTTCTTCGGCGCGCTGTCGGACCGCATCGGCCGCCGCACCAACATGCTGCTGTTCGGCGCGCTGGGCGCCCTGGCCACGGTACCGATCCTGACCGCGCTGAAGACGGTGTCCAGCCCCGAAATGGCCGGCCTGCTGATCTGCGTGGCACTGGCCATCGTCAGCTTCTACACGTCGATCAGCGGCATCGTGAAGGCCGAGATGTTTCCGCCCGAGGTACGCGCGCTGGGCGTGGGCCTGGCCTACGCCATCGCCAACGCGCTGTTCGGCGGCACGGCCGAGTACGTGGCGCTGGGCCTGAAGTCGGTGGGCCACGAGAACGTGTTCTACTGGTATGTCACCGGCATGATGGTCATCGCCTTCCTGGTCAGCCTGCGGCTGCCGCGCCAGGCGAAGTACCTGCATCACGAGCACTAAGGCGCTCGCACGCCTGCCGCCATGGCAAACTGGGGGCCTTCGGGCCCCTTTTTCATTTCCGCGCCAGCCTTGTCATGGACCTCAACGCCCTGCGCCTGTTCGTCGATATCGTCGACGCCGGCAACCTCAGCGCCGCCGCGCGCAAGCTCAAGATGACGCGCGCCAATGTCAGCTACCACCTGAAGGCGCTGGAGGAAGAACTGGGCGTGCAACTGCTGCGCCGGACCACGCGCCACGTGGAACCTACCCCCGTAGGCGCCGGGCTCTACGAGCATGGCCGCAATATCCTGGGCGAGGTGGCCGCCGCCAATGCGCTGATCAGCAGCATGGGCAAGAGCCTGCAGGGCCATGTGCGGCTGTCGGTACCCACCGGCCTGGGGCACGCCATGCTGTCGCCGCTGCTGGTGCAGTTCAAGCAGCGCTACCCCGACATCACGCTGGACGTGGTGTTCGACAACCGCATCCACAACCTGGTGTCGGAGGATGTGGAAGTGGCGCTGCGTATCATCTCCACGCCGCCCGATTCGGTAGTGGCCACCGAGATCGGCACGGTCGACTGGATCGTCTGCGGCGCGCCGGCCTATCTGGCGGGCCGGCCGAAGCCGGCGATGCTGGATGACCTGGCCGCCCATGCCATCGTCTGCGCATCACCGATCGGCCAGAAGCTGAAGGCCTCGGGTATCCGCCACGCCACCGGCGAGCGCGAACAGGTGGTGCTGGCGCCCACGCTGAGTTCCGAGAACTTCGCCTTCCTGAAGGACGCCGTGGTCAGCGGGCTGGGGATCGGCATCTTTCCGCTCTATGCGGTGGGCAAGGACCTGGCGGACGGCACGCTGGTCCCGCTGCTGGCGGACTACCGCATCAGCGTGTTCGGCAGCAAGCTCTACATGCTGACGATGCCCAACCGCTACCAGACCATGGCCACGCGCTACCTGCTGACCTTCCTCAAGACCGAGCTGCAGGCAATCTGGCCTCGCATGCGCGGCGACAGTGCCTATAGTGAGAACACTCAGGACTAAACCGCGCCCCGGTGCGCGGGAAGGAAGACGATCATGGCAATGGCAGGCACCCTGGCTGGCCGGCTCAGCCGCATGAACAGCCGGTTCGACATCATTCGTCACCCCTACTGTCTCAGCAGCATGGCCACGGCGCACGCGGCCCATGTACCCGGACATCGTCTGGCCAAAACGCTGTTGCTGGAAGATGAAGGCGGCTACGTGGCCGCCGTGATCCCGTCGAACCACCATCTGCAGCTATCGACGCTCTGCGACATGACGGGCCGCAAGCTGGTGCTGGCGCACGAGGACGAGATCCGCGAGGTCTTCAAGGATTGCGATCTTGGCGCCATCCCGCCGTGCGCGATGTCGTACGGCATGCAGACCTACGTCGACGAAAGCCTGTTCGACGCGCCCGAAGTCTGGTTCGAGGCGGGCGATCACCTGGAACTGGTACACATGGACCGCGACCAGTTCATGATGCTGATGGAAGACGCGCAGCGCGGCCGGTTCTCGCGCGTGATGATGTCGTAGTTTCCTTGGTTTTCATGTCCCTGGCAGCGTCGCCGCAATGGCGGCGCTGTTGTCCTTCAGGTCCACCCCGGACCTGCCCAGCGCCACCGCCCCACGTAGCAAGAACGCCAGACGATCAGCCGCCGGGGCATAGGCCAGCCCTTCCGGCCTGACGTTGGAGATGCAGTTGCGCTGCGCATCGGTGCGTCCCACGCGCGGATCGTAGGTCAGGTAGATGCCCAGGCTGTCGGGCGAACTGAGCCCCGGCCGCTCGCCGATCAGCATCACAACCTGGCGCGCCTGCAGCCGTTCGCCGATCTCATCGCCCAGCGCCACGCGCGCCTGCCGGGCCACCACCACCGGGCCAATGCGCCATGACGGCAGCCGTGCCAGCACCGCCTGCAGCAACGGCACGCCGTGGCGTTGCGCCGCCAGCGCCGACAGGCCATCGGCAATCACGAAGACCACGTCATGCGGATGGTCGGCGGGCATCAGCGCGGCGCGGCTGTCATCGTCGAGCCGGCGGCCCAGGTCAGGCCGGCGTAAGTACTGGTCCCGGTCGGGCGCGGCGCTGTGCGCATGCACCACGTCCAGGCCGGCCGCCCGCAGCGCGGTGTCGATGGCCTGGGCGTCCAGCGGCAGGTGTACCGCGTCGCGCGCCTGCGCATGGGCCAGACCGAACGCAAGCACGGTCTCGGTGGTCTGGGCGTGGCCGGTGCGGCCGATGGCCACGCGGGCCCGGGTGAACTGGCGCAGGCGGTGCCAGGGGTCGGCGGCGTTGGCTGCGTCGGCTGCGTCGGCGGGGCCTACCGGGTTGTCGGGGGGCGCTGGGCGATCCGGCATCGGCGTCTCCTGGGTCGGGATCAGAGCGATTCCGCCATCGTCAACAATGGCTGGCGCGCCGAAGGCGGCAGCAGCCGGCCGGCGCCGTCGAGCATGCCCATGCGCTGCAGCCACGCCTCGAACTCGGGGCGGGCCGCAGGCCCAGCACCTCGCGCAGGTACAGGGCGTCGTGGAACGACGTGCTCTGGTAGTTCAGCATGATGTCGTCGGCGCCGGGCACGCCCATGATGAAGTTGATGCCGGCCACGCCGAACAGGGTCAGCAACGTGTCCATGTCGTCCTGATCGGCCTCGGCGTGGTTGGTGTAGCAGACGTCGCAGCCCATCGGCACGCCCAGCAGCTTGCCGCAGAAATGGTCCTCCAGGCCGGCGCGGATGATCTGCTTGCCGTCGTACAGATACTCCGGACCGATGAAGCCGACCACCGTGTTCACCAGCAGCGGCTCGAAGCGCCGTGCCACGGCGTAGGCGCGCGCCTCCATGGTCTGCTGGTCCACGCCATGGTGGGCATTGGCCGACAGCGCGCTGCCCTGGCCGGTTTCGAAGTACATGACATTGGTGCCTACCGTGCCGCGCCCCAACGACAGGGCCGCCTGGCGGGCCTCGTCCAGCAGCGCCAGCGAGATGCCGAACGCGGCGTTGGCGGCCTGGCTGCCGGCCACGGACTGGAACACCAGGTCGACCGGTGCGCCCTGCTCCATGGCCCGCAGCGTGTTGGTGACGTGGGTCAGCACGCAGGATTGGGTCGGCACGTCGTAGCGGGCCCGGATATCGTCTATCAGCTTTAGCAGCGTGACGATGGCGCCAAGGTTGTCGCTGGCCGGATTGACGCCGATGGTGGCGTCGCCGCAGCCGTACAGCAAGCCGTCCACGATGGACGCCGCGATGCCGCGCGGATCGTCGGTCGGATGGTTTGGCTGCAGCCGCACCGCCAGCCGGCCCGGCAGCCCGATGGTGCCGCGAAAGCGCGTGACCACCCGGCACTTGCACGCTACTGCCACCAGGTCCTGGTTGCGCATCAGCTTGCTGACGGCCGCCGCCATCTCGGGGGTGATGCCGGGCGCCACCCGGGCCAGCGTGGCCGAGTCGGTCTCGTGGCGCAGCAGCCAGTTGCGGAAATCGCCGACGGTCAGGCTGGCGACTTCGGCAAACGCCGCCGCGTCGTGGCTGTCGACGATCAGCCGCGTGACCTCGTCGTCCTCGTAGGGCACCAGCGCCTCCGACAGGCAGCGGGCCAGCGGCATGTCGGCCAGGGCCATGCGCGCCGCCATCCTTTCTTCCTCGCTGGCGGCGGCGATGCCGGCCAGCGCGTCGCCCGAGCGGGCCGGGCTGGCGCGGGCCAGCAGCGTGCGCAGGTCGGCAAACACATGCCGGCGGACGCCGACGGTGTGAGTAAAGGGTGCTGCGGGGACAAAGGCCATGGCAGGCGGTCTCCTGGCGCGGCGGCGCCATCTTCTGCTCCCAAATATAGGCCAACGCGGCGACGCAAGTTCCGCGCCCGGCCGGGCAGGATCGCTTGTCTGCTCAAGCTGTCTTGCCATTGTTACGCGCCACGTCGACAATCCGCCTACTCATTCCAATTCAATCGTGCTCCGCCCAGACATGCCGCAGCTGGAAAATCCGGAAGACCGCGCCGACCACGGCGCAAGTTATGACGCCGCGTCCCCATCCTCCCGCACTACCGGCTCGCCGGCGCGCCCCCGCCTGACGCCCCCCGGCTGGTTTAGCGTCACGGCCGTGTCATATGTGCTGACCGCCGGCGCGCTGCTGCTGGTCATGCACGCCAACCTGGTGGCGGCGCTGCTGGCCGGCCTGCTGCTGTATTCGCTGGTCGACGTGCTGGCGCCGCGCCTGACCCATTCCCGGCGCGACGCGCTGGCCGTGGCCATCCTGTCGGCCATCATCCTGCTGGCGCTGACTGGCGGCATCTGGGCGCTGGTGCATTTCCTGAACGTCGACAGCGCCACGGTAGACCGGCTGCTGGACCACGCCGCCGAGATCATCGACCAGTCACGCAGCCAGTTGCCCACCTGGCTCAGCGACTACCTGCCCAGCGGCGCCGAGGAACTGGTCACGACGCTGCTGGGGGCGATGCGCGAGCATGCCCAGATGGCGCAGCGACTGGGCACCGATATCCTCCGCACGCTGCTGCATATCGTGCTGGGCCTGATCATCGGCGCCATGGTGGCGCTGTACCGCGCCATCTCGCGCCCCAACCGCCGGCCGCTGGCCGGCGCGCTGATCAACCGGGCCCGCACGCTGCAGCAGTCGTTTGCCCAGTTCATCTTCGCCCAGATCCAGATCTCGTCGATCAACACGATCCTGACGTCGATCTACCTGCTGGTGGCGCTGCCGCTGTTCCACCAGCACCTGCCGCTGTCCAAGACGCTGGTGGCCATCACGTTCATCGCCGGGCTGCTGCCGGTGCTGGGCAACCTGATCTCGAACACGGCCATCGTGATCGCGTCGCTGTCGGTGTCGCTGCCAATCGCCGTCGTGTCGCTGTTCTTCCTGGTGGTGATCCACAAGCTCGAATACTTCCTGAACGCGCGCATCATCGGCGCGCGTATACAGGCCGCCGCGTGGGAGCTGCTGACCGTGATGCTGGTGATGGAAACGCTGTACGGCATCCCCGGCGTGATTGCCGGCCCGATCTTCTACGCGTACGTGAAGCGCGAGCTGACGACGTCCGAGCTGGTGTAGCGCTCGCGCGGTGCTGATGTAAGCCGCCCCGCCAAGTCACTGATTCCATTGGGAACGGGTACGCAGCAACTGGTACGACCAATTGCTGCCCCTTCCACCGGCGGCGCCACTCAGGCGCCTTCGCCGTCCACCTTGCTGCGCACGAAGTCGATATGGGTCTGCATGGCCGTGCGGGCCTCTTCGGGCCGCCGCGCCAGGATCGCCTCGCATAGCGTGCGGTGCTGGCGCAGCAGCAGATCCGACGATTCGCCGTCGGCTTCGCGCAGGCCGGTGCCGTTGATGGTGATGTGTTCGCGCAACATGCCGATCACACTCGTATGCAGGTGCAGGAACATGGTGTTGTGCGACGCCTGCGCGATGGCGTCATGCAGCTTGGCATCGGCATCGGCCTCGGCGGCCATGTCGTCGGTCTTGCGCGAGCGCTCCAGCTCCTTCAGCAGGGTACGTATACGCTTCAGGTCCGTGGCATCGGCGCGCAGCGCGGCAAAGTAGGCCGTGGCGCCTTCCAGCACGCGGCGGAATTCGAGGATGTCGTCGCGCAGCGCCGGGTGGTCGGCCACCAGTTGGCCCCAGGGCGAGGCGATGCCGGTCCGCAGCTGATCGGTGACGTATACGCCGGCGCCGCGCCGGCTTTGCAGCAGCCCCCGCGCCGCCAGGCGCTGGATTGCCTCGCGGATCGTGTTGCGCGCCACGGCGAACTGCTCGGCCAGCACGCGTTCGGCCGGCAGCCGGGTGCCGACAGGCCATGTGCCGTCCAGCAACGCGGTCTCCATCCTGCGCATGATGTCTTCCACGCGGTTGCGTGCGCTGCCCGCCATCGATCCCTTCCCAGTCCCCTGTCTTCGATCCCGAACGCCGGATTGGTCCAACCAATTTGTACTCCGGCGCGAGAGCGGGAATTATGCGCCAAAAAATGCCGCGACGCGTGTCGCTTGCGGCGGCGCCATACCGGAGGCAGACAATGCAATCCAGGCAATACCCCACGACCGTCCCGCAACAGGTCTACCTGTTCGGCACCTGTCTCGTCGACCTGTTCGTTCCGCAAGCCGGCCTCGATGCCGTGCGCCTGCTGGAACGCGAAGGCCTGACCGTCCACTTTCCGCGCGGCCAGAGCTGCTGTGGCCAGCCTGCCTATAGCAGCGGCAACCCCGAGCAGGCCCGCAAGGTGGCGCGCGCCCAGCTGGACCTGTTCCGCGAGCCCTGGCCGATCATCGTGCCGTCCGGCTCGTGCGGCGGCATGATGCGCCATCACTGGCCAACGCTGTTCGCCGACGACCCGGAGGCCGCACGGCTGGCCAGCGACATCGCTGGCCGGGTCTACGAACTGGCGGAATTCCTGCTCAATGTGCTGCATGTACGCTTTGACGAAGTGCCGGCTGGCGACCACGAGCGCGTGGTGTTGCACACGTCCTGCGCCGCGCGACGAGAAATGGGTACGCGTGTTCACGGCGTGGCGCTGGTTGATGCCTTGCCCAGCGTGACCCGCGTCGAGCACGCGCGCGAATCGGAATGCTGCGGCTTTGGCGGCACGTTCTCGCTCAAGCACGCCGATATCTCGGGCGCCATGGTGCGCGACAAGGTGGCCTCCGCCTGCGCCACCGGCTGCGACCGGCTGGTTTCCGCCGACTGCGGCTGCCTGCTCAATATTGGCCATGCAGCCGCCCACGCCGGCGCGCCGCTGCCGGTGGAACATCTGGCGTCGTTCCTCTGGCGCCGGACCGGAGGTGCCGCATGACCGCCATGACTTCCCGCGAGCGCATGCTCGGCCGCCTGCGCGCCGCCGTGCCCACTTCCGGATCGACGCTGGCCACGGACACCGCCGCGCTGGACCGCCGCATCGACGAACATTTCGACAGCCGGCGCGGCGAGCGCCCGTCGGTGGCCGCCATGGTTGCATCGATGCAGGCCGCGCTGAGCGCATCGCATGCCGAGGTGGCCTGCCCTAGCACCGCCGACTGGCCTGCCTGGGTAGCAGAACGGCTGGCCAGGGAAGGCGTGCGTCGGCTGCTGCTCGACACGGCGCGCCCCGAGGGCGCCGCGCTGTCCCGCGCGTTGCCGGCCGGCATCGCCGCCATCGGTTTCGACCGCCCCATCGAAGCCTGGAAGGCCGAGCTGTTCGATACCGTCGACGCCGGCTTTACGGTCGCGCGCTCGGGGCTGGCGGCCACCGGCACGCTGGTGCTGGCGCCCGACGCCGGGTCGCCGCGCACGATGTCGCTGGTGCCGCCCATCCATGTCGCGCTGGTCTATGCGTCCACGCTGCATCCCGACCTGCACAGCGCCGCGCGCGCCGAACGCTGGACCGCGGGCATGCCGACCAATCTGGTGATGGTCTCGGGCCCGTCCAAGACCTCCGACATCCAGCAGACGCTGGCCTACGGCGCCCATGGCCCGCGCCAGCTGTGGGTGGGGATCGTCGACGACCTGGCCGGAGGCCATGCGCAATGAGCCAGCAGCCCCTTCATTTCGTGCCCACCGCCGACTTCCGCGCCCGCGCGCGCGAGGCGCTGGACGACTCCAAGCTGCGCAAGAGCTTTCGCGGCGCGATGGATTTCCTGCAGCAGAAGCGCGCCGTGCAGTTTCCCGACGGCGACGAGCTGGAACATCTGCGCGACCTGGGCGAAGCGGTGCGCCAGCACGCGCTGGCCAACCTGCCCGACCTGCTCACGCAACTCGAATCCAACCTGACGAAGGCGGGCGTGCAGGTCCATTGGGCCGAGACGGCAGACGAAGCCAACGCGATCATCCATCGCATCGCCCAGACCCACGCCGCGAAACGCGTGATCAAGGGCAAGTCGATGGCCAGCGAGGAAATGGAGCTGAACCATTACCTGGCCGAGCGCGGCATCGACTGCATCGAATCGGACATGGGCGAGTACATCGTCCAGATGGCCGGCGAGAAGCCGTCGCACATCGTGATGCCGGCGATCCACAAGACCAAGGCCGATATCGCCACGCTGTTCGAGCAGAACATCCCGGACACGCCCTACACCGAGGACGTCGACGCGCTGATCCAGACCGGCCGGCGCGCGCTGCGCCAGGCGTTCGTCGAAGCCGATATCGGGCTGTCGGGCGTCAACTTCGCGGCGGCGGATACCGGCACGCTGTGGCTGGTGGAAAACGAGGGCAACGGGCGCCTGTCGACGACCGTGCCCAACGTGCACGTTGCCGTGATGGGCATGGAAAAGGTGGTTGCCAGCCTGGCGCATATCGTGCCGCTGTCGAGCCTGCTGACGCGTTCGGCCACGGGCCAGGCCATCACCACGTATTTCAACCTGATCTCCGGCCCGCGCCAGCCCGGCCAGCAGGACGGCCCGCGCGAGGTGCACCTGGTGCTGCTCGACAACGGCCGCAGCCAGGCCTATGCCGACGCCCAGCTGCGCGCCACGCTGCAGTGCATCCGCTGCGGCGCGTGCATGAACCATTGCCCGGTCTATACGCGCATCGGCGGCCACGCCTACGGCACCACCTATCCGGGCCCGATCGGCAAGATCATCTCGCCCCACCTGCTGGGCCTAGACGCCACGGCCGACCTGGCCACCGCATCGAGCCTGTGCGGCGCCTGCGGCGAGGTGTGCCCGGTGCGCATTCCGATTCCGCAACTGCTGGTGCGCCTGCGTACCGAGGCCAACCGCGATCCCGACGAGGCCGTGCCTCACCCCCTCAAGGGGCAGGGCGCGAAGTACAGCAAGCGCGAACACCTGGTCTGGCGGTTCTGGAGCGGTGCGTTCGCGCATCCGGCCGCCTATCGCGTGTTCCGCTGGGCCGCCACGCGGCTGCGCGCGTTCACGCCGTCGTCGCAGATGGGCTGGACGCAGCACCGCAAGCCGCTGATGCCCGCGCCGAAGAGCCTGTCCGACCTGCTGGCCGAGCGCGACCAGCCCGAATAGGCCCCCGGCTAGCCCGAAGCAAACCAGCCGGCCGCCGTGCCGGCATACAAGAATCCAAACACCAACGAGGAGACATCCCGTGCAACCCTGGACCCAGCTCTACACGCCGCTGGGCAGCCTCTGGCTGTCCGCGCTCGCTGCGGCGGTACCCATCCTGTTCTTCTTCGTCGCGCTGGCCGTTCTGCGCATGAAGGGCCACGTGGCGGCCGCCGTCACGCTGGCGCTGGCCCTGGTCGTGGCGATCTTCGCCTACGGCATGCCCGCGCCCCAGGCGCTGGCCGCCGCCGGCTTCGGCTTTGCCTACGGGCTCTGGCCAATCGCGTGGATCATCGTCACGGCGGTGTTCCTGTACAAGATCGTCGTGAAGACCGGGCAGTTCGACGTGATCCGCGCATCGGTGCTGTCGATCACCGACGACCAGCGCCTGCAGATGCTGCTGATCGGCTTTGCCTTCGGCGCTTTCCTGGAAGGCGCGGCCGGCTTCGGCGCGCCGGTGGCCATCACGGCCGCGCTGCTGGTGGGCCTGGGCTTCAATCCGCTCTACGCGGCGGGGCTCTGCCTGATCGCCAACACGGCGCCGGTGGCTTTCGGCGCGATGGGCATCCCCATCATCGTGGCCGGCCAGGTGACAGGGATCGACCCGATGCACATTGGCGCGATGGCGGGCCGCCAGCTGCCGCTGCTGTCGCTGGCGGTGCCGTTCTGGCTGGTGTTCATGATGGATGGCTGGAAGGGCGTGCGCGAGACGTGGCCCGCCGCGTTCGTCGTGGGCGGCAGCTTCGCGGTGACGCAGTATTTCACGTCGAACCATATCGGCCCCGAGCTGCCGGACATCACTTCGGCACTGGTCAGCCTGATCGCGCTGGCGTCGTTCCTGCGCGTGTGGCAGCCGCGTACGGCGTCGCAGGCGGCTGGAGGCAGCGTATCCGGCGGTACGGTCGCCATGGCCGGCTTTGGCGGCGGCATGGGCGCACCGTCGCGCCGCGAGGCATCGCCGTACACGTTCGGCCAGACCGTGCGCGCCTGGGCGCCGTTCGGCATCCTGACGGCCATCGTCACGGTCTGGAGCCTGCCGTCGTTCAAGGCGCTGTTCACCGGCAACGGCGCGCTGGCCGGGTCCGTGCTGAAGTTCAAGGTGCCGATGCTGGACCAGCTGGTCATCAAGGCCGCCCCGATCGTGGCGTCGCCCAAGCCCTACGAGGCGGTGCTGAAGCTGGATCTGCTGTCGGCCGTCGGCACGGCGATCCTGCTGACGGCCATCATCTCGGTGGCGCTGCTGCGCATGAAGCCGCGCGATGCCGTCGCGACGTTCTTCGAAACGCTGCTGGAACTGCGCCGCCCGGTGCTGTCGATTGGCCTCGTGCTGGCCTTCGCGTTCGTGGCGAACTACTCGGGCATGTCGTCCACGCTGGCGCTGCTGCTGGCTGGTACGGGCGCTGCCTTCCCGTTCTTCTCGCCGCTGCTGGGCTGGCTCGGGGTGTTCCTGACCGGATCGGATACGTCGTCGAACGCGCTGTTCTGCTCGCTGCAGCACACCACGGCGCACCAGATCGGCGTGTCTGACACGCTGCTGGTGGCCGCCAACACCACGGGCGGCGTAACGGGCAAGATGATCTCGCCGCAGTCGATCGCCGTGGCCTGCGCGGCAACCGGCCTGGTCGGCAAGGAATCGGAACTGTTCCGCTTCACGGTCAAGCACAGCCTGCTGTTCGCGTTCATCGTGGGGGTGATCACGATGGTGCAGGCGTACTGGCTGACGGGGATGATTCCGGGGTAGTCGATCGCTGCTGGTCAGCTCCCCTCTCCCATGCAATGGGAGAGGGGAGCAAACCCGGGTAATCGCTCAAT
Organism: Cupriavidus sp. EM10; assembly: GCF_018729255.1. Classification (NCBI taxonomy): domain Bacteria; kingdom Pseudomonadati; phylum Pseudomonadota; class Betaproteobacteria; order Burkholderiales; family Burkholderiaceae; genus Cupriavidus; species Cupriavidus sp. EM10. Next base: position 1,372,600 of record NZ_CP076061.1, on the reverse strand, counting down.
CGTTCGCTGCTTCCCTCGGCAGGAAAGCATTCCCCTCGGTCAACGGCGCAAACCGGTATGTCGCCGGGGTGCGGCTCAGCTTGACCGGGGCGCCCAGGCCCTTGTAGCCGCCGGGCATCTCCACCACCATCTCGCGGTGGGCCGTGTGCGGATGCGTCAGCGCATCGGGCACCGACAGCACCGGGGCGCACGGCACGCCGGCCGCCGACAGTTCGTCGGCCAGCGCCTTGCCGTCCCACGCCGCCAGCTTCGATTCCAGCGTGCCCTTCAGTTGCGCCCGGTTGACCGAGCGCGCGCCAGCCGTGGCAAAGCGCTCGTCATCGGCCAGTTCGGCCACGCCGATGTGTGCGCAGAAAATGCGGAACTGCCGGTCGTTGCCCACCGCCAGGAAGATCGGATCGGTGGCCGTGGCCACGGTGTCGTACGGATAGATGTTCGGATGCGCGTTGCCGGTGCGGCCCGGCGTCTTGCCGCTCATGAACCAGTTGGCCGCATGCGGATGCAGCAGCGACAGGCCCGAGTCGTACAGCGCCGCCTCGACAAACTGCCCGCGCCCGCTGCGCTCGCGCTCCTGCAGCGCCAGCAGAACGCCCAGCGCGGCGTTCAGGCCCGTCACCATGTCGACCACCGGCAAACCCACGCGCAGCGGGTCGCCGTCGGGCTCGCCGTTGATGCTCATGATGCCGGCCATGGCCTGGATCGCCGCGTCATAGCCGGGCAGGCCGCCCAGCGGGCCATCGGCGCCGAAGCCCGACACGCGGCAATGCACCAGGCGCGGAAAGCGCTGCGACAGCGTGTCGTAGCCCAGCCCCCACTTCTCCATGGTGCCGGTCTTGAAGTTCTCGACCAGCACGTCGGCGTCGGCCAGCAGGGCCATCAGCACCTCGCGGTCGGCGTCGGCGGTCAGGTCCAGCTTCATCACGCGCTTGTTGCGGTTCAGCCCGAAGTAGTACGACGCCACGCCGTCGCGGAACGGCGGCCCCCAGGTGCGCGTGTCGTCGCCCTGGGGCGGTTCGATCTTCAGTACGTCGGCCCCGTGATCGCCCAGGATCTGGCCGCAGAACGGGCCGCCCAGGATGCGTGACAAATCCACTACGCGGATGCCGGCCAGCGCGCCGCTCTTGCCGGATTGGGATGGCGTCATGTCTCTTCCTTGTGATGCTGCTTGTCGTTATGTCAGTCCAGCTGGGCGCCGGACTTCTGCACGACGGTACGCCACTTGCCGACCTCGGCCTTCACGAAGTTGCCCAGTTGCTCCGGCGTCGTGGACGGCGCCAGTTCCAACCCCTGCGCCAGCAGCGTCTTGCGGACTTCGGGCTGCTGCAGCGCATCGGCGAACGCATGGTTCAGCTTGCCGATGACGGCGGGCGGCGTTCCCGCCGGTGCCACCACGCCAAAGAATACCGAAACATCGAACCCGGCAACACCCTGCTCGGCCACGGTCGGCACGTCGGGCAGCGCCTGCGAGCGGCCCTTGGTGGTCACGCCCAGCGCGCGCACCTTGCCGCTCTTGATGAACGGCAGCGCCGTCAGCACGTCGGTGAACGTCATGCTGACCTGGCCGCCCAGCAGGTCGTTCAGCGCCGGGCCGGTGCCCTTGTAGGGCACATGCTGGAAGTCGGTGCCGGCCAGGTTGTTGAACAGCACGCCGGCCAGGTGCGACGACGCTCCGTTGCCCGACGACGCATAGCTCAGCTTGCCCGGATGCGCCTTGCCGTAGGCGATCAGCTCCTGCACGTTCTTCGCGGGCACGGCCGCGTTCACCACCAGCACGTTGGGCAGCTGGCCGATCTGGATCACCGGCGCGAAGCTCTTGACCGGGTCGTAGTTGATCTTGCGATACAGGCTCACATTGATGGCCAGCGGCGCCGACGTGCCGAACATCAGCGTGTAGCCGTCGGGCTCGGCCCGCGCCACTGCCTCGGCGCCGATATTGCCGCCGGCGCCGGCGCGGTTTTCCACCACCACGGGCTGGCCCAGGCTGTTCTTCAGCGCGGCGGCCAGCGTGCGGGCCATGGCATCGGTGGGGCCGCCCGGCGGGTAGGTCACCACCAGCATGATGGGCTTGCTCGGGAAATCCTTTTGCGCGAAGGCGGGGGTAGCCGTTGCGAACAGCGTGCAGGCGGCCATCGAGGCGTAGGCGGCCAGGGCCGCGCGGCGGTGCCATTGGGGCATGATGCGTTGTCTCCGGTGAAGCTTCTTATAGGTGTGGGCGCGGGTGGGCGCTGGTAGGCGCAAATCGGGGCCGCGCCTGATTCAGAACATCAGAACTTCAAATCTCAGGCGATCAGAACACGTTGACCTGGTCGACGGCGCCCGCCGCGCGCACCGCGCCATCGGCGGGCGCTGCCACGGTGTCGGCCAGCCACTCGGGCTCGGTGCCGCCGCCCAGCGGGTCCTGCGGCAGCACGCGATGCACCAGCACCAGCTGCGCCAGCCGCATGCGGCGCACCGATCCGATACGGCCAGCTTCCCAGGCCATCGCCACCGCGCTGGTCACGTGATAGAGCGCCGACGCCGCCTGGCGGGCCAGCACGTCGCCATCGGCGCCGGCATCGGCCGCACGCGCGGCCAGGGCCGCGGCATTGGCGATGGCGGCGGTGAAGACCTCGCGCGCGTGCGCCTGCATCGGGGTGTCCTGCAGCAGCCCGGCCAGATGGGCCTGCAGCACCGGCAGCGAGCCTTCGCGGCGAATCGCGCGCAGCACGTCGAGCGCGACGATATTGCTGGTGCCCTCCCAGATCGATCCCAGATGGGCGTCGCGCACCAGGCGCGGATCGCTCCATTCCTCGATATAGCCGCAGCCGCCACGAATCTCCATCGCATCGCCCGTTACCTTGCGGGCGTCGCGGCAGGCGCGGAACTTGATCAGCGGCGTCAGCACGCGCATCAGCGGATAGGCGTCGGCCTCCCCGGCATCGGCGCGGCGCAGTGCTTCGGCGGTCTGGAAGACCATCGTGCGCGCCTGCTCGGTGGGCAGCGTGAGCTTGAGCAGTTGGCGGCGCATCAGCGGCATGTCGGCCAGCCGCTTGCCAAAGGCGCGGCGTTCGCGGGCGATGAACTGGCCCTCGGTCAGCGCGCGGCGCATCAGGCCGGCCGCGCGCACGCCGTTGGACAGCCGCGAATTGTTGATCATGTCGGCCATCTGCACGAAGCCGCGGCCGGGCTCGCCCACCAGGTAGGCGTGCGCGCCTTCGAGGCGGATTTCGCCGCTGGCCATCGAGCGGGTGCCGAGCTTGTCCTTGAGGCGGATGATCCGGTAGTGGTTGGCACTGCCATCGGCCAGGTTGCGCGGCAGCAGGAACAGCGACACGCCCTTGATGCCGTCGATGGCCGAGCCATCGGCTTCTTCCACGCGCGCCAGCACCATGGCCAGCGCGGCATCGGGGTTGGAGCAGAACCACTTGTCGCCCACCAGTCGCCAGCCGCCTTCGGCCTCGGGGTCGCGGATCGCCCGCGTGGCGGTGGCGGCCACGTCGGAGCCGGCGCCCTGTTCGGTCATGAACATCGCGCCCTGGTACAGGTCGTCGAACACCTGCGTGGTCAGGTTGGGCAGGAAGCGGTCGACCAGCGCCGGATCGCCGAACTTGCGCAGCGTGCGCGTCAGCGAATCGGTCATCGACAGCGGGCAGCACAGGCCAAACTCGGCCTGCACGAACAGATAGGTCAGCGCGTACTTGGCCGCCGGCGGCATCGGTTTGTCCCAGCCCAGCACCCCGCCGCGATGCGACGCGGCGGCAAGGCCGAATTCCGAGAACGCCACGCGTTCCAGTTCCACGTAGGCCGGATGCTTGTGGATGCGCTGGGCGTCCAGGCCGGTGCGTGTGCGGTGCGACAGCGTGGGCGGCTCGTGATCGGCCACATTGGCCAGTTCGTCCAGCACGCCGCCGGCCAGCGCGCCCATGCGTTCCAGATGCGGCAGCAGGTGGTTGAACAGGTCGGCGGGCAGGTACAGCGGCAGCAGCGCGCGCAGGTCGGGGTCCGCCGCGAACAGGCTCGATCCGTGGCGATCGGGCACGGGATGGGCGTCTGGCTGGGCCTGCATGTGAGGCGCGGGTTGCGATGCGGCGGGGCGGGTGGCGCGGGTCGGCATGCGGTGTCTCCGGAGACTCCCTGCCCTGCAGAACGGGGCGGGATGGTTTGGGATCCATTATTTGATCGCCAACGATTCGCGTCCAATTCTAAAATTGACTTGATCAATACAAAATTTGTATCGCCATGGAATTTCGTCACCTGCGTTACTTCCTCGTTCTGGCTGAGGAACTGCACTTCGGCCGCGCCGCCCGGCGCCTGTCGATTTCCCAGCCGCCGCTGTCGCTCAACATCCAGCAGCTTGAGGCCTCGGTCGGGGCCCGGCTGTTCGAGCGCGATAGCCGGGGCGTGCGCCTGACCGCCGCCGGACGCGCTTTTCAGGAATCGGCCATTGCGTTGCTGGCGCAGGCCGAATCGGCGCGGCTGCTGGCACGTGAGATCGAGGCCGGCGCAGTGGGCAGGCTCCGGGTGGGATTTGTCGGATCGATGCTGTATCGGGGGCTGCCGCAGCGGCTACAGGAATTCCAGGGTCGCTATCCGGGCATCCATGTGGCCCTGACCGAACTCAATTCGCAGGAACAGATCGACGCGCTGCTGCACGGCGAACTCGATGCCGGCTTCGTCCACACCAGCCGGGTGCCAGATGGACTGGCGGCCACGCTGGCGCATTCCGAACCGTTCGTCTGCTGCATGCCGGCCGACCATCCGCTGACCGGGCAAGCCTCCGTCGCGCTGACGGACTTGCGCGGCGAGCCGTTCGTGCTGTTCTCGCGCAAGGCATCGCCCGACTACTACAGCCGCATCTTCGACATGTGCGCCGCGCAAGGCTTCTACCCGCGCATCCGCCATGAAGTGCGCCACTGGCTGTCAGTGGTGTCGCTGGTATCGCAAGGGATGGGCGTGGCCGTGGTGCCGGCCGCGATGGCACGGTCCGGCATGGCGGGGGCGGCGTTCCGGCCTCTGGCCGACGCCACGGTGCCGTCGGAGGTCTATTGCGTGTGGAAGCAGGCGCCCGACCATCCGGCGCGCGACCACTTCGTGGCGACGGTCAGGACGGCAGCCGCGCAGGCCGGCATCTAGCTGCAGGCACCGGCCAAAGAAAAAGCCACCGGTCCAGGGACCAGTGGCTCTGAAGTACGCGTGGAACGGGGTGTTCAGCGTGCTTGAACTGTATGCCGGCGGGGTGCGCCGTACCAATACCGCAAACGTGTTATTCGCAAGGAAAACCCCGTCACGGAGGCGATTCATGCGCCACGCGGGGTAATCCCTTAGATTAAGCGCCGTCGGTGAACGGTCGCGTCGGCGCTTATCAGGTATCGCCCGGCGCAACGGCACGCTGCACGGGCAGCGCGGCCGGGTTGTCGGTGGGACTTACCACGGCATACAGGTAGCGGCCATTGCGCCAGTACTGCGCCATCAGGTTGCCCTCGGTGCGCGAGCCGTTACGCAGACGCAGGTCACCCTGCGGACGCACGTAGTAAACAATCGCCTGCATCTGCGGGTTCTGGTACAGGATCATCGCGGCCGGGCCCTGCTCGGTCGACATCAGGCGTCCGCCCACGGGGCGGAATCCGTAGGTCGAAAAATCTGGCAACTGCGCCGGCTGCACAAAATGGCGATTCAGCCATGCCTGAAGCTCGCGCGCATCGTTGGCCCCGGCATCGACCTTCACGTCGACCATCTGCGGCGTGGCGCTGACCGCGAACAGGCGATAGGCCGACATGGCATCGGCCATCGGCGGATAGCTCTGGCGCAGCGCGATCTCGCGCGTCTGCCAGCCGCCCATGCCGCCAACCGCCAGCGCCATCACCAGCGATGCGGCGATGGCTGCGCGGTGCCGCAGGCGGTCGCGCAGGCCGCGGCGGATGCGGAACGGGTCGAGCCTGGCCGGCGTGTCGGGCGGCGGCGGTTCCATGCTGGCGCGCAGGCGCTGCATGTCCTGACGGATCTGCTCCACGTCGCGCGCCAGCTCCGGATGGCTGGCGACCAGTGCGTCGATCTGCGCACGCCGTGTCGCATCCAGTTCTCCGTCGACGTAGGCGTGGAGTTCCGGTTCGGTGGGCATCAGGGTATTCATTTGAGGACCTGCAGCGGTGGTTGGACGACCTTGCCGTCCGTGAGTTCACGCAGCGCCTTGCGCGCCCGCGAGATACGCGACATGACGGTGCCAATTGGCACGTCGAGCGCATCGGCGGCTTCCTGGTAGCTGAGTCCTTCCACGGTGACCAGCATCAGCAGCGCGCGCTGTTCGGCCGACAGCCGGTTGAAGCCGTCCAGCGCCGAGCGGGTCAGCACCACATCCTCGGTGGAAGGCGCGCTGTCCTCGTCGCTGCCGACCCCGAACAGCGTCAGCAACCCCGCATACCGCTTGGCGCGGCGCTGCCCGTCGACGAACAGGCGATAGAGGATCGAAAACAGCCAGGCGCGCAGGTCGCCGCCGGCCTGCCGCGTCACACGGCGCGACAGCGCGCGTTCCAGGCACGCCTGTACCAGGTCATCGGCGCTGGCTTCGTTCCGCGTCAGCGACACCGCAAAGCGGCGCAGCCTGGGAATCACTTCACGCAGCGCGTCGTCTGAGAAATCGTTGTCCATCGGTCGCGGGGCAGCAGGGCGGGAATGTCGTTACACGGTATACGGCTGGCCGGCGTAAATATTCCCTCCCCATGACAAACAGTTAACAACGGTGTGGCTTCAGCGCGCAATTGGCGTGAATGCTATACAATCGAGAACGATTTCTATTTACGTACCCCGACAGGATTTCCCTGTCGCGTGGCGGCGATCCCGCCCCTGGACTGGAAGCATATGCGGTTGTCTGAACTGCCCCGGCGCACGGTCGCCATCGTGAAGTCGGTGGACGATTCCACCCCCAACGACCCCGTAGCGCGACGCCTGCGCGATCTTGGCTTCGTGCCCGGCGAATCCGTGCAGATCGTCACCTTCGGCCCATTCGGCAAGGACCCGCTGGTCGCCCAGGTTGGCTACACGCGCTTTGCGCTGCGCCGCTCGGAGGCCGACCGCATTGTCGTGGAAGTGGCCACCGCCTCTGTTTCCAGCATCGCGCCGGCAAGCCAGCCCGAATTGGCCGACACCGCCGGTTCCGGCGCCCAGCGCATTGCCTGAGGGCCCGCCCGCCTTCGCCTGACCCTATCCCATCATGTCAGTTGCCCAGAATGCCTCCGCCTTGCGCATCGCGCTGGTCGGGAATCCAAATTGCGGCAAGACCGCTTTGTTCAACCGCCTGACCGGCAGCCGCCAGAAGGTGGCCAACTACGCCGGCGTGACCGTCGAGCGCAAGGAAGGCCAGTTCGTCTCACCCGCCGGCCGCACCGTGCGCATCCTGGACCTGCCCGGCGCTTACAGCCTGCATTCGGCCAGCCTGGACGAAGCCATCACGCGCGAAGTCTGCATGGGCCAGCGGCCCGGCGAGGCGCGCCCCGACCTGCTGGTATCGGTGGTCGATGCCACCAACCTGCGGCTGCACCTGCGCTTCGTGCTGGAACTGCGCCGCCTGGGCCTGCCGATGGTGGTGGTACTCAACATGAGCGATGCGGCGGCGCGCCGCGGCATCGTGATCGACCGCGACGCCCTGTCGCGCGCGCTGGGCGTGCCCGTGGTGCAGACCGTGGCCGTCAAGCGTGACGGCGCGGCGGCGCTGGTGAAACTGTTCGACCAGACCCTGCCGCCCGCGCCGCCGGCGCAGGCACTCGACAGCGTATCCGAGCTGGATACCCACGCCGAGGTCAAGCGCCTGCTGGACGCCGCCGTGACGATGCCGACGCGCACCGCGCGCTTCGACGACGCCGTGGACCGCGTGGTGCTGCATCCGGTGTTCGGCCTGGTGATCCTGGCCGTGCTGCTGTTCTTCATGTTCCAGGCCGTGTTCTCGTGGGCCGAGCCGATGATGGACGGCATCGAGGGCGGCGTGCATTTCTTCGGCGAGTGGCTGGGCGGCATGATGCCCGACGGCATGCTGAAGAGCCTGCTGGTTGACGGCCTGATCGCCGGCCTTGGCAGCGTCATCGTATTCCTGCCGCAGATCCTGATCCTGTTCCTGTTCATCCTCACGCTGGAGGAATCGGGCTACCTGCCGCGCGCCGCATTCCTGCTGGACCGCCTGATGATGGGCGCGGGCCTGTCGGGCCGGTCGTTCATCCCGCTGCTGTCGAGCTTTGCCTGCGCGATTCCGGGCATCATGGCCACGCGCACGATCCAGGACCCGCGCGACCGCCTGACCACCATCCTGGTGGCGCCCCTGATGACCTGCTCGGCGCGCCTGCCCGTGTATGCGCTGCTGATCGGCGCGTTCATCCCGGAACGGACTGTCGCCGGCCTGTTCAACCTGCAGGGCCTGGTGCTGTTCGTGCTGTATGTGGCCGGCATCGTCAGCGCGCTGCTGGTGGCCTACGTGCTGAAGTGGTTCCGCCGCGACCGCACCGACCATCCGCTGCTCATGGAACTGCCGTCGTACCGCGTGCCGAATCCGCGCGATATCGGCATCGGGCTGTGGGAACGTGCGCGCATCTTCCTGTCGCGCGTGGGCAAGGTGATCCTGACGCTGACCGTGCTGCTGTGGTTCCTGGCCACGTTCCCGTCGCCGCCCGAAGGCGCGACCATGCCGCCGATCGACTACAGCTTCGCCGGCATGATCGGCCGGGCGCTGGAGCATGTGTTCGCCCCGATCGGCTTCAACTGGCAGATCTGCATCGCGCTGGTGCCGGGCCTGGCCGCACGCGAAGTGGCGGTAGGGGCCCTTGCAACGGTGTACGCGCTGTCGGGCAGCGACGATGCCGTGGCGGTGCAGCTGGCGCCGATGATCGCGGCGCAGTGGTCGCTGGCCACCGCGCTGTCGCTGCTGGCCTGGTACGTCTTCGCGCCGCAGTGCGTCTCCACGCTGGCGGTGATCCGCCGCGAGACCAACTCCTGGAAGGTGATGGCAGCCTCGGCTGCGTACCTGGCGGGGCTGGCCTATCTCGCGTCGTTCATCACGTACCGCGTGGCACTGGCGCTCACCTGATCTCAAGGAAACTGGCTCGCTGCCAGCCAGTCAAACGGCCATGACGCTCTATCACGCCTTCGAAACCCTGATCGTCCCGTTGATCGTGCTGGGCTGCGCCATCCACGTGGTGGGCCGCTACATGCCACAAACCCGCGAGCGCATGAAGGCGCGCCTGGCCGCGATGGTGGGCGGCAGATCGGCCAGCGGCTGGCGCGGCTGGCTGGCGCGGCGCCTGGCCCCCAGCCAGGCCGCAGGGTGCGCCAGCGGCTGCGACACCAACAGTGGCTGTGGCACCTGCGACTCGAATACATCAGGTTCGGGCGGTTCGGGCTCCGGCGGCAGCAGCGAGCAGATCATCCGCTTCGTGCGCAAATCCTGATTCCGGCGCCGGCCCCTGATAGGGGTGGGCGAGGCAAAACGGCGATCCTTTTGGGTCGCCGTTTTGCTTTGTAAGGCTTTGTGGGGCCTTGATTGACGGCACGCAGAAACGGGTACGCTTTCGGCGAAAGCCCACTATTTGCTCCCTCTCCCGCCCGGCGGGAGAGGGGCCGGGGGTGAGGGCAACTAGGTTCCAAATTGCGACATGTCGCATCGCGAGCCGCCCTACCCTCACCCCCAACCCCTCTCCCATTCCATGGGAGAGGGGAGCATCTCGCGACCGACCCTACTGCGCGATGCCCGGAATCGTCAGCGACACCGGCATGGCCTCGGCCCCGGCCGTGCATGACACGATCACCGTGAACGGTCCCGATCCGGTGGAAACCAGCGACGCCAGGTTGCCCGTGTACGACACGATCGAGATCGGGCCGCTGCCCACCTGCCAGTTCCACGTGCCGTTGCAGCCCATGATGCCTTCGTCGATACCCCGATGCAGCACGTGCGCGGACACCGGCGCGCCGCCTCCCGGCACGATGAACGGGTCGGGGCCGCTGTAGACCAGCCCCCACGTCGGCTGCTCGGTCACCAGCAACTGGGCGCGAGGCTTGGCGGTCAGCGTCAGGCTGCCGGCCATCTCGTCCAGCACGCTTTGCAACGGGGCGATGCCGGTCGGGCGGCTGGTGCTCACCGTGGTCACCCGCGTGGCCGAGTTCGGCAGCACCGACAGCGACGGCGAAGTAGTCATGTACGTCCACAGCCCGGTGAAATCGGCCGTCGCGTCGCTCGCGTCATTGCGCACCACGCGTGAGTCGTAGGTCTGCGGATAGCCGTTCAGCACGTTCAGCGCGTTGATCTGCTTGCCGAATTGCGACAGCACCAGGCGATACGTCGACACGCTGCTCTTGAACACCGACACCAGGAAGGCCCCGGTCAGCGTGTTGCCGTCCGGCGCCGTGACTTGCACGGTCACCACCGACTGTGCAGCCGTGTCGCTGGCGTTCACGCCGCGCAGCGTGCCCACATTGGCGGCGCCGGTCACCTGCACGGCCGACGTGCTGCTGCGCCATGTCCAGCCCGTGGCCACCGAAGAGCGGTCCGCGCCGTCGCTGTCGATCAGTGACGCCGTCACTGGCAGCACCTGCCCATCGGTCATCGACAGCACGGGATACGGCAGCGCCAGGCTGTAGGTCCGTACGCCCGGCGCCACTACCGTGATCGTGGCGGCCACCTGCGGCAGGACGGTGGAGGTGCCGTTGGCGCCGGCCACGGTCGCCACCACGCCAATCGTGGTCGAGCCCACGCCCACGCCGGTCACCACGGCGCTGCCGGGGATGGTGCCGTTGGCCACGGCCGCCACCGAGCCGTTGCCGCTGCTCCAGACGAAGGTCGTCGAGCCAGTGACGTCATTGCCGAGATCGTCGACCACCGATGCCGTCAGCGAGATCGTGCTGCCTACGCCCACCTGCGCCGACGTACGGCTCAGCACCAGCGTGTACGACTTGGCGACCGCCGTGCTGCCCCCGCCGCCGCCCGCGCTGCCGCCGGTGTTCGCCGGCGCGGTCGTGCCGCCGCCAGATCCGCCCCCGCCGCCGCAAGCCGCCATCAGCATGGCCATCGCCATGCACGCGATCCACCTCGTCCACGTACGTGTACGCATGATTGCCCCCTGTCGTTATCCACCCGTTCCTGCTGATGTCAGCCTAGGCGCGATGTGCATGGGGATGTACTGGCCAGACGATTGAGCGCCAGCCCACATATCGGGTGGAAGTCATCCGTTCGGGGTAAGGCTTGGGCGTGCGCCGGCCCACGTTCGCGGACGAATCGGACTGGTCAGCGAAATGCCGATGGTTGACGCTGCGGCGCGTTTTGCACTAGGCTGTGTGCTCGTCCCCGCCAAATGGCTGGGCGAAATCCTTCCCGCACGATGCCAGCCAACGCCCTCGAACTCCGCCACGCCGCAGATGCCTCGCGCATCGGTGCCGCCGTGCGCGCGGGCGTTGCCTTGCCGGTCGCCTCCCCGCTACGCGCTTTCTCGCTACTGCTAGCACTACCGATCGGTTGCCGGGCCTAGTGCCCCGTGGCAGTTCGGCAGCCGCTCGCCACCCTTTTCCCCATTTTTTATTCACGCGAAGCCCTCGCACAACGAGCCGCTTCCCGATGCTTCCCCTAGCGAGGAAGGAGATACCCATGCCCATGTTGCGCAACCCCGCCACCAAGTACCGTCCCGCCACCGTCGTCGACTTGCCTGACCGCGCCTGGCCGTCGTGCCAGATCCGCCGCGCACCGCGCTGGATGAGCACCGACCTGCGCGACGGCAACCAGGCGCTGATCGAACCAATGAACAGCGCCCGCAAGCTGCAATTCTTCGAACAACTGGTGAAGGTGGGCCTCCAGGAAATCGAGGTCGCGTTTCCGTCGGCATCGCAGACCGATTTCGATTTCGTGCGCATGCTGGTCGAGGAAGACCGCATTCCGGACGACGTCACCATCGTCGTGCTGACCCAGGCGCGCGAAGACCTGATCCGCCGCACCGTGGAATCTGTGCGGGGCGCCAAACGCGCCACCGTGCACCTGTACAACCCGATCGCCCCGGCCTGGCGCCGCATCGTGTTCAACGCATCGCGCGAGGAGATCAAGGAGGTAGCCGTGGCCGGCACGCGCCTGATCCGCGAACTGACCGATGCCATGCCCGACACCGCATGGTCGTACGAGTATTCGCCCGAGACCTTCAGCCTGGCCGAGCTCGATTTTTCGCTGGAAGTTTCTGACGCCGTATCGGCCGTCTGGCAACCCGATGCTAAGCGTCCGATGATCCTGAACCTGCCGACCACGGTGGAATGCAGCACCCCCAACATCTTTGCCGACCAGGTCGAATGGATGGACCGGCATCTCGCGCGGCGCGAACACATCGTGCTGTCGGTCCACCCGCATAACGACCGCGGCACGGCGGTGGCGGCCGCGGAACTGGCCGTGATGGCCGGCGCCGACCGCGTGGAAGGCTGCCTGTTCGGCAACGGCGAGCGCACCGGCAACGTCGACCTGGTCACGCTGGCGCTGAACCTCTACACGCAGGGCGTGGACCCCGAGCTCGATTTCTCCGATATCGATGAAGTCCGCCAGTGCGTGGAGCACTGCAACCAGCTGCCCGTGCATCCGCGCCATCCGTACGTGGGCGATCTTGTGTTCACAGCCTTTTCTGGCTCGCACCAGGACGCCATCCGCAAGGGCTTTGCGCAGCAGAAGCCCGACGCCATCTGGAAAGTGCCCTACCTGCCAATCGACCCTGCCGATCTGGGCCGCAGCTACGACGCGGTGATCCGCGTGAACAGCCAGTCGGGCAAGGGCGGCATGGCGTACCTGCTGGAGCAGGCGCACGGCATCTACATGCCGCGCCGGCTGCAGATCGAGTTCAGCCGCGCGGTGCAGGTCATGACCGACGAGACCGGGCTCGAAGCCAGCGCCGAGGATCTTTACGCGCTGTTCCGCCGCGAATATCTCGATGTTGACGGGCCGCTGCGCTATGTATCGCACCGCATGGTATCGACGAGCGACCACGCGGTGGAAATCGAGATGGAAGTAACACGCGGCGGCCAGCCGGTGCGGGTGCGCGGCGTGGGCAACGGGCCCATCGACGCCACGGTCGACGCGTTCTCGCGTGGCCTGGGCATAGCCGTGCGGGTCATGGACTACCACGAGCACGCCATGACCACGGGCGCCGACGCCAATGCGGCCTGCTATGTGGAAGTGCGGGTTGGCGATTCGCCAACGGGCTTTGGCGCCGGCGTCGATGCCAGCATCGTGACGGCATCGCTGAAGGCCATGGTGTCGGGGGTCAACCGGCATCTGCTGGCGCGGGACGACAGCCAGGCCGAGGCGGCCTGATCTCCCGGATCTGCGGCCATCCGCCAGAAAAACGGTGTGCCCTGCCCCCACAGGGCACACCTGGAAAGACGTCCTGGCGGACGCCCACGACATGCGCGGTGCACAACCACGAGCCCACAGCGTACGGGCGGCAAAGCGCGTACGCCACGAATAAATCCGCATGTCCATAGAAGCATCGGACCGCTGCCGCAAGCCCCTGCAAGGGTCTGGCGCGGCTGTGTCGCGCATTGACGACGGAGTTGCACGCAGATTGTGTCTGCTGCGCTTCACTTGTCCTGGGTCAAGGTTTGGGGCTCTCGCCCAAGACACACTGGTCGCACTTTTTCGATGTTTTGTGCCAGACCAACATGACCACTGAAACTTCTCCCCGCCGCAAGACCCTCGTTTCCTCGATCTGCATGGCGCTCGCCGCGGCCACCATCGGTACCCTTTCCGCACCTGCCGCCGCCGCTGACGACACGCAGGGCAACTGGATGGTCCGCCTGCGCGGCACCTACCTGGACATGTCCAACAAGTCGGATCCCGTTGGCGGCGTCGGGGCATCGGATCGCATCCACGTCAACAACAAGTGGATCCCCGAAGTCGACATCACCTATTTCATCGTGCCGAACATCGCAGCCGAGCTGGTACTGACGGTCCCGCAGAAGCAGGACGTCAGCCTGGATGGCACGAAGATCGGCACGTTCAAGCATCTGCCGCCGAGCCTGCTGTTGCAATACCACTTCCTGCCGAACGGCACGTTCCGCCCGTACGTCGGTGCTGGCGTGAACGCGACGCGCATCTATGGCGCAAACCTGGCCGGTGGCACGCTGGGTCTGGACAGGTGGAGCGTGGGTCCGGCCCTGCAGATCGGCATGGACTACAAGCTCACCAAGAACTGGTTCCTGAACGTCGACGCCAAGAAGGTCTGGATTTCCAGCAACGTCTACGCCAACGGTGTCAAGGTGTCGACCGTCAACCTCGACCCGTGGCTGTTCAGCGCCGGCGTCGGCTATCGCTTCTGATCGGCCTGCGGGCCCAAGGTTTTATCGAGACTTTCCACTTTGTCTCCTCGAAGGAAGGCCGCCTAACCAGCGTCTTTCCCGCCTCACTGCGCGCGGCAACCCCGCGCGCTTTTTTTCTTGCGAGGCGGTAGACGAGAAGCGCGTCTGGTGTCAGCGGAACGCCGGCTCGTCGAAGCTGCGCAATTTGCGCGAGTGCAGTTCCTCGACGCCGTTCTCGCGCAGGATGCGAATCGCTTCCAGGCCGATGGTCATGTGCTGGCTGACGCGCTGGCGATAGAACGCATTGGCCATGCCGCGCAATTTCAGCTCGCCGTGCAGCGGCTTGTCCGATACGCACAGTAGCGTGCCATAGGGCACGCGCAGGCGGAAGCCATTGGCCGCCACGGCCGCGCTCTCCATGTCGATGGCAATCGCCCGCGACTGGTTGAAGCGCGCATACAGCGCCTTGGACTTCAGTTCCCAGTTGCGGTCGTCTGTCGACACCACCGTGCCGGTACGCATGCGCGTCTTCATCTCTGTGCCGGACAACCCCGTCACGCGGGCCACCGCTTCCTGCAGCGCCACCTGGATCTCGGCGATCGGCGGCACCGGCACCCACGGCGGCAGGTCGTGATCGAGCACGTGGTCATCGCGCACATAGGCGTGCGCCAGCACGTAGTCGCCTAGTTGCTGCGAGCGGCGCAATCCACCGCAGTGGCCCACCATGAGCCAGCAGTGCGGACGCAACACGGCCAGGTGGTCGGTCATGGTCTTGGCGTTCGATGGCCCCACGCCGATATTCACCAGCGTCACACCAAGCCCGTCCTCGCGCACCAGGTGGTAGGCGGGCATCTGCGGCAGCGCCTTCGGACGCGCCGCGTCGTCAGGCTCGACACCGCCCACGCCCTGTACCACATCGCCGGGCTCGACAAAGCGCACGTAGCCATCGCCGCCATCGCCGGACATCAGGTTGCGCCCCAATGTCACGAACTCGTCGACATAACGCTGATAGTTCGTGAACAGCACGAAGCGCTGGAAGTGATGCGGGGCCGTGCCCGTGTAGTGGTAGAGCCGCTGCAGCGCCAGGTCCACGCGTTCGGCCGAGAACAGCGACAGCGGCCAGGCTTCGCCGGGCGTGGGCTCGTAGGTGCCGTTGGCGATGGAATCGTCGATGCGGCTCAGCTCGGGCAGCACGAACGAGGCTTCCAGTTCGCGCGCCTGCGTGAAACTGATGTCGGTGGTCGATGCCTCGATCACGAACGGCAGCGGAATGGGCCGCCGCGACAGGCCCACCACCACCGGCACGCGGTGATAGCGCATCAGCCTTTCGATCTGGTCGCGGTAGTAGTCGCACAGCAGGTCCGGCCGCGTGACCGTGGTGCCGTACACGCCAGGGTAGGCCACCGTGCCCCATGACGGGCGGCTGTCGGTGACCATGGTTTCCAGGTTGACGGAGATGCCGAGATACGGGTAGCACGCGTGTGCCGCCGAAGGCAGCGGCTTGCCCTTGGCAAACGCGTCGAAGCGCGCGCGCACGGCCGCCACGGAGCTGTCGTAGATCTCGCGGATACGCGCCAGGGCGCTATCGGCATCGCTGAACTCGGCCAACTGGTCGGCCGGGTGGGCAGAGGAGAAGATCGGGGCGTTCATGACAGCCATCATACCGCCAGCTTCCGGCGCGCGACAGGCCATCGCGCGCCCGACGCCGGGATCGCACATGCGTGCGCACGGTCGCATTTTCCGGACAAAGTTGTTTGACGTCGCCACATCGGCTTCGCTACACTCTGTCGCCGAAATGCGCGACAAATTGCGCGACACATCGCGCTAAAACGCGGCGCAGCCGCTTTGCATCCCCCACTTCTGGAGGGTCTGCATGCATGCGCTCCGGAAGCACGCAGGAGGAATTGTCGATGGAAATCCGTAATCCGTTGCCCGCAGAGATCGAGGCGGCCCGGCTTTTGCTGGCTGCCAACGGGTGGGAGCAACGGGTCGGCAATCCCGAGCGCTTCGCGCAACTGATCGCCAACTCGCAACGCGTGGCGGTGGCGGTGGAAAACGGCGAGGTCATCGGCTTCGCACGGGCCCTCTGCGACGATATCTCCAACGGATACATCTCGATGGTTGCCGTGGCGCCCCAGCATCGCCGCCGCGGCATCGGCCGCGCATTGCTGCGCCATGTCATGGGCAACGACCCCGACATCACGTGGGTCCTGCGCGCCGCGCGCTCTTCCGAAGCGGCATTTTTCGGGCAGCTGGGTTTCACGCCATCGATGGTGGCGATGGAGTGGCGCCGGCGCTAAGCCGCACCGGCCGCCTGGCGTCCCTGCCTGGCTACTGATCCATCGCACGACGAAATTCTTCTGCCGTTCCCATCTGGCGGAACAGCTTGCCACCGGGCGCGAACCGGTCGGCGCTCGATAGCCCGCCCACCACCACTGGATCGAATCCCGCATCGCGCACCAGCCCGGCCGCCACGGACAGCGCTTCGGCGTCGTTGCCGGCCATCGGCACCGCCATCAGCGGCGGCTTCCGGTGACTTTCGCGCGTGAACTCGGCCGCCCCCGTGAAATTGAACACGCGCACGATGCGTGCCCCCGGCAGGTACTTGGCCGTGGTCGCCCCGATGCCGTTGGCCTTGACCTCATCGACAATGGCGCCGTCGCGTGCTGCCACGGCATTGGTGGCATCCAGCACGATCTTGCCCTGCCAGCGATTTTGCTGGCCCACATCCGGCACCGCGCCATAGGGCACGGCCAGCAGTATCACGTCGGCAAACGCTACGGCCTGGGCGACCGTGCCGGCATGGGCCAGCGGCCCGAGCGAATCGGTCAGCGCCTTAAGTTCCTCGGGATGGCGCGACGCGAACATCACCGGATGCCCCGCCTTCACCAGCAGGCTGCCCACCGCGCCGCCCAGCCGGCCCGAGCCGACCACGCCAATCTTCGATTTCCCTTTGCCCTGCGCCGGCTGCGACACGGCGTGCCCGGCCGGCACCGCCAACAGCACGGACCAGCCGCCGGCAATCAGGAGCCTGCGCCGCCCGTGCGACATTCCTCGAAATCCGTGCGCCATGGCCAGTCCTCCCTCGTTGCACCGCTCCGATCACTCTAGGCGAATCCCGACAAAAATCCGGGAACGCGCTGAGGATGCCGCCGGGCCGCTGTTACGCCGGCTAGTCAGGCTGTCACAGGTACGTCATCCCCGGTTCATAGACTGTCGCGCGGCCACGTGCCTCACTCGCCGCACGCTTTGGAATTTCCGCTTGCGGCGCACAAAACGACCGGGACAACAAACACAACGGGGAAGCAACATGCAAAGCAGGATGAGGACACCAGCCCAGTGGATGCAACGCGGCGCCAGCACCGCGGCCATGCTGCTGCTGGCCACGGCGGCGATGACCGCTTGCGGCGGTGGCGATGACGGCAACACCACCAGCGGCGGCACCACTGGCGGCACCAGCACCGGCGCCACGCCGACCGAGGTCAAGCCGCTGGCAGGGGGTTCGCTCTATGTGGGCTCGGTCAGCTTTGGCGACACGGTATCGGTCCAGCTCGACCAGCCCGCCGCCGGCCAGATCACCCTGCGCTTCCTCGATTCCCGCTTTGGCCTGGCCGGCGCGCTTGTGGGCCAGTACACGAAAAGCGGCGATACCTATCGCGTGTCGAACCTGACCGCCTCCGGCACCGACGTGCCCGCCGCGCTGGCCGCCGCCGCGGCATCGATCACGTTCAGCTTCACGCTGGACGACGGCCTGCTTTCCGGCGCGCTGGGCCAGGTGCCCAACGTCAAGGCCGGCAACGGCAGCCTGCTGCAAGGCTATATCTCCGCCGCCAACAAGGGCGCCCAACTCAAGGACATCGCGGGTACCTACAGCTACCTGCGCCAGGCAGGCGATACCGCCACCGCCGGCCAGCTGGCCATCCAGGCCGACGGCTCGGTGCGCGTGTGCGCCGCCCAGGGCTACAGCGCCAGTTGCGCCGGCGGCCAGACCGGCACGCTGACTGCTGACGCCGACCAGGCACGCTATCCGGGCGCTTTCGCGCTTACCATCGCCGGCAGCAAGGTCGGCCGCGTCTTTGTCGGCAAGCAGCAAGGCAGCACGGCCCTGTTCGTCGACGAAACCGGCGCCAGCGCCACGGCCGCCACGGGCAACTGGGTGGTGCGCGGCGCCACGACGCTGGCCGCCAACGCGGTGGACGGCGACTGGGTCTGCGCCGAGCCCGAGCTTGCCGATGCCAACGCCACCACCGGCCGCACGCGCCGCAACATCGTTTCGATTGGCGGCAACGTGCTGGCAGCCGACAATATCGTGTCGGACGTGCCACTGATCTACAACGGCTTCGCCAGCGGCGCCGCCTTCGGCCTGATCTCGGGCACTTGGCAGGAACCCGTGGCCAGCCAGATGCAGACCGGCACACTGGCCTGGCTGCCCGTCAGCAGCAAGCTGGCCTACCAACTGCGCGTGGTGCCGGGCACCAAACGCGCTCTGCCGGCCGTCTGCACGCCACTACCGGCGCCGACGCCGATTTCCACGTACCTGCAGGCCACGGCGCAGCAGAACATCCTAGTCACGATGGCCGACCTGCGCCCGACGCAGCCCGCCATCGGCCGCGACCAGATCTACTACAAGCTGGGCCGCTACGCTGTGGATTCGGCAAAGAACTTCGACGACGCCTGCGAGAACAACGGCCAGAACAAGACGGCCAAGGACGGCATCAAGGCCGATTCGCGCATCGACAACCTGAGTTCGTTCACCTGCACCAAGGCGGTTGGCGAGAAGCCTGAGGACATGAAGACGCTGGTGGTGGGCCCGTACGGCGAACCGTACCTGACCGACGGCCATCACGCCTTCACCACGGTCTATGAAGCGCCGACCGGCGGCCCGCAGGCCAAGATGTGGGTTCGCGTGCAGGACAACCTGTCGAACCTGAACCGCGCCCGGTTCTTCCGCGAAATGCGCGCCCGCAAGCTGGTCTGGCTCAAGGACGGCGACAACCGCCCGGTCTACCCGGCCGACCTGCCGCGCCAGCTGGGCCTGTCGAACGGCCTGGGCAACGACCCGTACCGCTCGCTGGTCTACTTCACGCGCGACATCGGCTACAGCCAGCCCACCGGCGCCACGGAATTTACCGAGTTCTACTGGGGCGACTGGCTGCGCAAGGTCGTGGACCTGAAGCAGGTGAACCTGAACGACACCACGGCCTACCTGGCCGCCGTGCGCAAGGCCGCCGAAGCGATGGTCGCCCTGTCGCCCGACGCCATCGTCAGCGCCGACAAGACCGCCACCGCCCTCGGCCGCCTGGGTACGTTCAACGAAACCGAGTTCACGGCGCTCTCGCAACCGGTCACTGCGACCAAGCCCGGCAAGCTGCCGTATGCGGTGGACTATCGGCTGAAGCTGAAGCCGTAATGGTGGGATAGCTGGGTTGCCAGCTTGCTTTTGCTTTGGATGTGCCTCCGGGGGCAGCCCCGGAGGTGAACACCCCAGATCCTGGAGATAGGGCTGGGGATTGGTTGCCCCAGATGTTTGGGTCATTCGATCAAAAGGGAAAGGACTGTCGTCTCCCCGTACCAGCGTCCACGGCTTGCCGCGTTTGACGGCGATCACGACATCGCTGCGGCCGGGCGTCGAGGTCGGCACGATCTGCATGTCGACATCCTGGCTGGCGACACGCTTCATCTGCTCCAGGCCTTGCTCCAGATCACGGAGGTTCAGCAGCTCACCGGGTGCGGTCGGGAAGGCCGTCTTCCACGTGCCCCACAGGTCTGGCTCGCTGAATCGGATATCGCCGATCACACCCGGAATCAAGGCCAGCTTCAGCGTGCCCGACGACAGGTCCTGCTCAGGCACCAGCACGCGCGTGGTGACGTAACCTTTCGACAGAATCGTCTGCGAGAGGCCCTTGACCAGCGTTTCCACACCCTGCTTGCCAACGCACTCGCCTTGATAGTGGTCAAGCCACAGTTGCGCGAAGGCGAAGGGGTCCATCGGCAGGGCCGAGGCGCCGGCGCTCTGCAGGTCGGCCGGCAGGTCCGTGGGTACTTCGAGGACGAAGCGGTCGATGCGGAAGCAGGGGGCTTCCTTGGGCAGCATCGGGAACTCGGCACGGGCTGTTGCTTCGGCGCGCACGGCGGGTGCATCGACGATGGCGGCGCGCTCGCGGGCTTCCTGCTGCTGGCGGGTGCGCTGGTCTTGTTCAGCGTCGGGCAGGGCGGTGGCTCGGCCGGGTGATGGCGGGACTTGGGCCAGCGCAAGCAACGGGATGGTTGAAAGGCCAAGCGCGAGGGACGCGATCCTGGCGATTTGCGACGAATTCAAGGACATCGGCGTGACAAGGGTCAGGCGGGGCCTGGGCGTCCGCCAGATAGGTGAGTTGAAAATGGAGTTGGGGTTAGCACTGATCGCTGGCCCCTTCCGAATGGCCTGAGATCCAGCATATCCCGTCGCGATATTCTCGAAATCGTAAGAAGATCCGAAGGTCGATTATTTTCGGATGCTCCACATCCGTTATCCGTAAAACGTGCGAGATAAATGTTGAACGTAATTTTGAAAAAATGACAAACGCGTTAGAACGCTAAGACAATGGAAATTATTTACACTTCGCGAGATCCGTCTTCGCTGCGAAAATCGCGTTTTCAAAGTCTGATAATTTAAATTTCATCTTGATGCTTTCAGGAAGAATATAAAGATCCACCAAAAATTCGATCTCCATGCT
Organism: Cupriavidus sp. EM10; assembly: GCF_018729255.1. Taxonomy (NCBI): domain Bacteria; kingdom Pseudomonadati; phylum Pseudomonadota; class Betaproteobacteria; order Burkholderiales; family Burkholderiaceae; genus Cupriavidus; species Cupriavidus sp. EM10. Next base: position 1,351,613 of record NZ_CP076061.1, on the reverse strand, counting down.
CTCGTCCCCGTTTTCCTTGTCAATGACACAAAGTCTTTGACCAAGGAATGAAATCTCCGCCACCAGATGCTCACGTTCGAGATCACTTACAAAATCAATATTGAAATTCGTCATAATACTTTTCCTTTCTATCGTCGTGGATCCAAAAAACCAGACAGAGAACCATCAACATTAAACCGAACCCCCTGTCCATTTGGCAGGCGATACTCCACGCCACCGCGTGACAGCTTCGTCCTCGTTGAGTCAGGGTTGTTCAAGACGTCCTGGCCTAGATACTGATCTAACATTTCCACCGATATTTCCCAAGAAAACAGGTTGCGGAGACAAAAGCTGTCGAACTCGTAATGCGCCACAAAATAATCACGATCAACAACTTGCCATTTATTAATTACAAGAATTTATCAAATAATGGAATGGTCTATCAGACGCACATATATTTTGACCAAGTCCCATGGACGACCCAAGAATCTCGCCCAAGCATCAATAGGCTCTAGCAATAGTAACCAATCACCCTGCAATGCAACTACGCCTCGCCAGCACGTACTCAAATAGCAAATCCGAGGGCTGCGTCGCCATCGCCAAGAATTTCCTGGCCATGCTGATCGATTCAGTTTCGAAGGAGTCATGAGTTAGCAGCGCTGAGAAATCCGCTATGAAATCCATGTCGGGAACTAGATCGTTCTCAGACAAAGTAAAACCCTCGATTCCGAGTATCCCGACCCCAACAGACTCGCATAGCCGCAACAATCGCTCGCTAGTAGAGAGATCGAACAGCAAAGCTGCACCCGACCGCGCCACGGGCCGGAGTCCGCTTTCGCCCAAAATATCCTCCAAGAGGATAATCTTTACTTGTTCCATGGAGCCTTCCACTTTGGATCATTTCTGTTAGAAACTTGCACAACGGTTCCATCCTTATTATTCACGACGACATAGGAGCCATCTGCGTTCACATAGGCGGTCGCTGGATCATTTCGCCGAACTCCGGTCACTGGATCAAAGCGCGTATCCTGCGTGGCAATTTTTTCGGCCGGATTCCCCATCGTTGATGCAATCGAATCCTGAGTCCAACCACGCGTTTCCATCTGCCCCGCAATCTTGGGCTCGACAATGGGACTTTGTGGGGCAGCCCTAGAGGGACCTCCGTCGTCTGCCTGATTTTTGCTCCCTGCATTATCACCATTCGACGCCATCGCATTGCCCGGCAACCCAGTTCCCGGGGTAAGCACTGGTGTTACCGACATCCCACATGCACCTGGCCCCACCGGACACGGTAAAGGTGTCACCACCGCCCCAGCTGACGGCGGCGTCTTGTTATTACCTCCCGTAACGTCGACCTGTGGACCCGCATCGGAAGGCGGCGTCTGCCCATTGGTTGCCTTGAGCAGATCCATGAATTGATCTGCGAAGTTCTTCGCTCCTTGTCCTGCGCTTTTTACTTCATTGATGGCGGAATTCAATGAACGGCTCTGCAGATCCCGTACGGTGTCAACGAGGGTGTCGTATTGGTAAAGCCCTGTAGATTTCAGCTGAGACTGTTCAGCGGTGTACTGTTGCCCCCGCTCCTGCGAAGCCACTGTCTCCGCATAGCTGGGATCATTGGCAGGGACATCCAACGCACAGCGCACCAGTGCGCAAGCCGCATCAGCCAGTCGTTGCTGTTCCTCCGGACTCTTACCTTTCTGCAGTTGTTTGAGCCGGTCCTGTTCCTCCGGATGCAACTGCCGGTTATACGCATCCGCCATCCCAGCCGTACCCGCAGCCGCGTTGCCACCAACAGCCCCTGCCACTGCCGTACCCACCAGCTGCAGCAGTTTGTCCTTCGTAGCCGCATCGACCCCGAGGCTGCCCAGGTTTTCGTCCAGCACCGCGATAGCTGCGGTCGCTGCCGCCACGCCAGCCGCCCCCGTCCCAAAATCTCCACCTAACGCCCTGCTGACCAGTCCACCCACAAGCCCGTGGACGGCAACCTTGACGTACTCTTCCTGCCCTTGCAGCGCATTGCCCACCTGGTTGTAGATAATCGGTGCTGCCTGCTGGATGGTCTGGCCTGTCAGTTGCTGGAGCGCCTGCTCGTCCTTGATCTTCTGCGCATCGAAGATCTTGTCGATGCTCTGGTTCGCGTTCTCCGTATCACGATTCAAACTGGCGAGCGTCTCTTCCACCGTCTTGCCGGTCCTGGCCTGTTGGCCCTCGGCGTCCGTAATGGTGACCGTGCCGGCTGCGATGGCACTCCTGGTGGTGCCCGATGCGTTGCCCTCGATTGGCTTCTGGGCATTGCCCGCCGCGCTGGCCATGGCAGTATTGGCGAGGTTGCCGGCCAGGTTCAGGTTGTCTGCCAAGTAAGCCTTCAGCGCGGGCAGGAGCGTGCCCGAAGGCAACGGGCAACGCGGTGAAGCACGGTGCTGTTCTCTGCCGCAGACAGTTCCAGCGTGAAGCCATGCTTTGCCCCACCGAATCCACCGTCATTGCCGCCGACGACCTAATACTGATAAACCACCTGCATCCCCGCCGTCACCCCGGCTGTGTTGAACTGCTCCGGCTTGTACACAGGCGTGCCCAGGAATACGCCATACGAGACGCCACCAAACTTCTGCGAGCCCACGCCGCCGCGCATGCCGATCACCGCGCCGGCCAGTTGCGTACCGACCAGTGCCTGTGTCGATGGTCCATACACGCGGCCATAATCGAGGCCGACGTAGATGGCCTGGCCGCTCGCCCCTAGCGGCGCCTGCAGTTCATTGCGCCAATAGAATCCGCGCTCGCCGGCAAGCTGGCTTTCGCCATCAAAGCCCCGCACCGTATATCGGCTGCCGATCGTCAGATCATCGATGTAGTACAGCCGGTCATTGGTGAATTGGCCCCGGATCGTCGTCACATATCGGAATGGCTGTTCCGCCAGTTTGAAGGGCACCGATAGGTTGGCGTCGAGCACCATCATCCGATAGCGCCAGGTCGGGCCATCGAGCGACGCCAGTGTGTCGTCCTGCGCGCCAAAGGCGCCGATGCCCTGGCGGAACGACAACGACGCATCGAGCTGAGACTGCCCGAAGTAATGGCGGTCCGTCACACCGAATTCAAGGATGGTGTTATTCCGACGCTGCTGTGGGATCTCGGTGTCTTCGATATAGCTCTTGCCGAAACGGCGTGTCAGTCGCATTTGCACGCCGAACACATCGTTCTGGCTGCGGCGCAGTACCCGATGCAGCTTCAGATCGACGTTCTCCGACTTGCCGCTCGAGACGAACGTCGTATTTACGCCAGCAATCTGCTGAAAATAGTTGCTGCTGTAGGCCGACAGCGTCGCCGTCCAGTAGCCCCACGGGATCGAATAAAAGCCATTCCAGCCGCGCGTGCCGTGTTCCTTGTTGCTGAACATCAAATCCTGGTTGTAGCCGATGTTAAGCATGTCGCTCAGCCCAAACGGGTTGTCGATGCCGACGCTCACATTGCCTTGCCATTTGCCGGTGGAGCGTGAGCCCGAGTTGTCGACGGAGGCTACCAGCGTCCACGGCTTGCCGCGTTTGACGGCGATCACGACATCGCTGCGGCCGGGCGTCCAGGTCGGCACGATCTGCATGTCGACATCCTGGCTGGCGACACGCTTCATCTGCTCCAGGCCTTGCTCCAGATCACGCAGGTTCAGCAGGTCGCCGGGGGCGGTCGGGAAGGCTGTCTTCCACGTGCCCCACAGGTCTGGCTCGCTGAAACGGATATCGCCGATCACACCCGGGATCACGGCCAGCTTCAGCGTGCCCGACGACAGGTCCTGCTCAGGCACCAGCACGCGCGTGGTGACATAGCCCTTCGACAAAATCGTCTGCGAGACGCCCTTCACCAGCGCTTCCACACCCTGCTTGCCGATGCACTCGCCTTGATAGTGGTCAAGCCACAGTTGCGCGAAGGAGAAGGGATCCATCGGCAAGGCCGAGGCGCCCGCGGTTTGCAGATCGGCCGGCAGTTCCTTGGGGACTTCGAGGACAAAGCGGTCGATGCGGAAGCAGGGGGCTTCCTTGGGCAGCGTCGGGAATTCGGCACGGGCTGTTGCTTCGGCGCGCACGGCGGGTGCATCGACGATGGCGGCGCGCTCGCGGGCCTCCTGCTGCTGCCGGGTGCGTTGGTCTTGTTCGGCGTTGGGCAGGGCGGCAGATTGGCGAGGGGCGAGCGGTGAGGTCTGGGCTGTGGAGGAAGGTGGATAACCCGAAATGCACAAAGCGAGTGAAGCGGCAGTTGCAATGTATGACGGTTTGAAGAACATCGGCATAGCAGGGACCAGACAGGCGGTTTGGCTCACCTGTCGTTAGGCATCGGAGACCAACGGAGCGCCGGGAAGGCGATTAGCATTGCACCGCAGATTCAGAGGCCCTTCGCTGACAGCTACAGCCATACGGTATGGAATGACAAGTTGGTTGGAAACTAAGCAGTCTGAATAGCTGCCTCAACCACGATATCCGACCAGCTTCGCAAGGAAACCGTTCGAGATGGAAGACACGTTGCGATTGTCGAGTGAGGCGTCAATGCCTGACGTGCTGATCCTCACAGAACTACCCACAGGCATTGCCAGGAACGGCATCACCTCCGGACGGTTGACGACAATCTCAAACAGCGAACAATGTCTGCCACCCCCTGCCCTGAAATCTTTAAACAGCCAACCCGAGTCCGATCCGCCTTGCGAGGCTTCACGCTCCATGTGAAATCCCTGGCTGCCGAAGAAATCGTCCGATATGACAGCAGACTCCAGCAGGGTCGGGAAAACCGGCTCCACGCCAAACTGGGCACAAACCTCCCGCTGCACGAGCAAGTGACGGATCGTCGTGGTCGCGCCACGGGTCCATTGGATCGGCATGGCATCCATACGTGGCTCCCAGATTTCTAGATCACCTTGCTCGTTAGCTCTTAGCATGATCATCATCCACCCGAACTGCACGAACTGATTCTCTTGAAAGATCCTGCCACCAGCGATAGCCTCCTCGAAATACGACAGCATCCACTCGAACCCCATCCCCAGGTCCGGGGCTACCTCCATAACGATATCGGGATGGCCATACTTTTGGTGAAGATTGGCGGTGCGATATTCAGACATGTCAGTGCCCTCCTCTCATGGAATTAATGCGGTCCGTAATATAGCCCTTAATTGCCTCAGCTTGACGTGCACTGTCTTGAACATATCCAGGATTCAAAGGCTGCCCCTTGTAGGTTTGCCATTCACCAGGCATCTGAGCCCCCTTGGAAGAGTTGAATGATTGTGGAAGGCCCCGTGTATTCATCGGATCATTGAGGATTGCGCTTTGCTGGGCGGGCGTCAACTGATCGAAACCAGGCTGCTGTTTGATCCAATTCTGAGGAACAAAATGGTCGGCTGCCAAACGTTCGTTGGTTTGCACCACCTGTCCGGTAAGTGGATTGACATAGGTTCCACTTGCATTCGCGTTATCTCGCATCGCGGTATTCGGCGATGTCACGCTACCAGATTTTCCACCCCCTTGGAAGCCGAGCCGCTGTCGCTAACTTGCCCATTGGTCTCGCCGGACTCTCCAGACGATGCCATTGCATTCGGGGCAATGCCGCCCCCGGCGAACCAGACACTACCACCGGTGGCGTCACCCCAACCGGAACGGGCCCCGCCGGGGTCATAGCTACCACCGGCATTGGCGGAGTAACTACCGCGCCCGGCGGTGTCTTGTTGTTGCCACCACCCGTAATATCGATTTGAGGGCTGGCGTCGCCCTGTGGCGCACCGCTTCCGGGGCCCTGACTCAGCACATCGCGCGTAAAGCTCTTTGCATCTTGGGCGACTTTCTCCACCCCACGACGGAACTGGTCCCACTGACTTGACGCAAAATCGCTCGCTTTCTCCCTTGGCGTGTAGTCGAACAGGCCACCTGGTACCTTCTGGCTATCCACCCACGCAAGCTCGGCCCCCAGGTCGGCCGCGTCCGCGTCGCTTACATAGTTCGCCAGCCATTTGTCGCTATTAGGCGAGTTTTCCGCCCAGCACTGCACGCGATAGCACGCTGCTTTCGTCAGGCGGTCCTCCTCAGCCTTATCTCCACCGGCTTTCTTTCGAATGGATTCCTTCTCATCCGGATGCAACTGCCTGTTATACGCATCCGCCATCCCAGCCGTACCCGCCGCCGCGTTGCCACCAACAGCCCCCGCCACTGCCGTACCCACCAGCTGCAGCAGTTTGTCCTTCGTAGCCGCATCGACCCCGAGGCTGCCCAGGTTTTCGTCCAGCACCGCGATAGCTGCGGTCGCCGCCGCCACGCCAGCCGCCCCCGTCCCAAAATCTCCACCCAATGCCCTGCTGACCAGTCCACCTACCAGCCCGTGGACCGCAACCTTGACGTACTCCTCCTGCCCTTGCAGCGCATTGCCCACCTGGTTGTAGATGATCGGTGCTGCCTGCTGGATGGTCTGGCCTGTCAGTTGCTGGAGCGCCTGCTCGTCCTTGATCTTCTGCGCATCGAAGATCTTGTCGATGCTCTGGTTCGCGTTCTCCGTATCACGGTTCAGGCTTGCCAGCGTTTCCTCCACCGTCTTGCCAGTCCTGGCCTGCTGGCCGTCGGCGTCCGTAATGGTGACCGTGCCGGCTGCAATGGCACTCTTGGTTGCACCTGATGCGTTACCGGTGATCGGCTTCTGGGCATTGCCCGCCGCGCTGGCCATGGCGGTATTGGCGAGGTTGCCGGCCAGGTTCAGGTTGTCTGCCAAGTAAGCACCCTGCTTCACCGCGTTGCCCATAGCGTCCTGGCCATCCGGCACGCTCTTGCCCGCACTGAAGCTCGCCGCATACTGCGATGAGCTACTGCTGTACTCGGCCTTGTTCTCGATATCGCTCGTTGTCAGCGTGCCCGTGGTCAGGCTGTTCTTCGACGAATCGGCCGTGCTGGCCAGAATGCCGCCCTTCAGGTCTGTGTTGCCCTTGACGTTGACATCGAACCCGCCCTGGCCGGCATAGATACCACTCTGTTCGCGCACCGATGCGTAGGTACTGTCCGTCTTGCCGCTTGCCGTCGTGCCCGATGCGTTCACGGTCGTGCCATAGCAGAACGGCGGCACGCAGATGCTGGCCTGCATGCCCGATGACGATTCTTTCGAGTGGTAGACGTCGGTATCCTGCCGACTTTCGATATTGAGATCGCGTCCGACCGACCCCTCGATGCGATCGGCAACCAGTTGGGCGCCCTTCAGGTTCGTATCGCGGCCGCTCGTTACCGTCAGCTTGTCGGTGGCGCTGACGTATGAATTCTCGTTGGTGACCGATTCACCATTGGCCTTCGCCTTGTTCTGCGCCGCAGACAGTTCCAGCGTGAAGCCATTCTGTGCCCCGCCCAGCGCAAAGCCGACACCGACGCCGAAATTGTTGCCGCTGCTGCGGCTGTCATTGCTGGCACGGTCCTGGGCGCTTTCGAGCGTGACGTCGCGCGCTGCCACCAGGTCGACGGTCTTGCCGCTGATCTGGACACCCCGCCCGGTGATATCGCCGTCTGTTGCGAATCCGTCGGCATCCTTCTCGCCGGAACCTCTTGCCACCACGGTGACGGCATTGCCCGCCTTCACGGTTGTGCCCTGCTGATTGCTGGCCGTGCTGTGCGACTCGCTCTGCTGACTACCGCCGCCCACGCTGACCGTCACCTTGATGACTTGTGGCGTTTGCTGGCCGGCGCTGGTCAGCACGTCCTTGCCGATGACCCCGCCATTCACCAGTGCCAAGCCCGCCTGTGCGGCATAGAGGCCGGCCACGCGACCATCCTTGCCATCTTCCACTGCGCGAGCCGCGGCTTCGGCGGCTTTTGCCGCAGTGACGCTGTAGCCCGAAAGCGCCAGGGTCACGCCATACTGACTCGACTTGTCGACCTGGTTGCGGGCGCTGTCATCGGTACCTGGGTCCAGCAACACGTTTTTGCCGATCAGCGTCACATCCTGGCCAGCGGCGATATCCGCGCCGCGTGCTGTCAGGTCATCCTTGGCGCTGATGCTCACGCTGCCGCTCTGGCTCACCACCTGGCTGCGGATCGTGTTCTCGGACGTGCCGCTTTCGTCCAGATGGTGCGACTCTGTCCGGATGCCGCTCATGCCGGTATAGCCGTCGCCACCCAGGTCGCCAATCACGCGGCTGCTACTGTCGCTGCGTTGCGAACGCGCGTCCTGGCCAGACAGGATATCGACGCGTCCCTGCTTTGCGGCAATCGCGATATCGTTCTCGGCCGCCACGCCGCTGCCCGCGATGCGTACATCGCCCGTACGGCTGACGATCGATACGGAATCGCCCGTTACCGTGCTGGCGTTCTGCGCGCTGACACTCAGATCGCCACTCGCGCTGCTCTTCTGGGTGCCAAACGGCAAGGTGGATACACCACTGTTGTTGGCGCTGCCGTTCAGATTGCGGCCAATATCGCCAAGCGTCGCCACTGCGGTGCTGATCTTCCATCCGCTGGAATTCGAGGACGTCGATTCGCTATAGGTATCGGTGGACGCTTCGATGTTTACATTGCGCTGTGCGTCAAGCGTGGCCTTGCCGCCTGCGCTGATCGCGGAGCCATGCAGCAGGATGTCTCCGTCGACTGACTTGCCGGCCGCGTCGGATTGCCCGTTCCCGGTGGCGCGCAGCGTGATGTTGCCCGCGCCGGTCAGAGTGCTGCCGCTGTTGGTGAGACTTTCCACATGGCTCGTGGCATTGCTGGAATTCTTGCCAAACGTGATGGCTACCTGCGGTGCCGAGCCAACGGAATGGCCAATCTCGCCGAGGTTCTGCTTGACCCGCGTCACCGTGCTGTCCGACTGATTGTTGGCCTGCAGGTTGCGAATCGTGTCGAGCGGCGTGCCGACGAGATGGACACCGAAGTTCGTCGAGCGGCTGCTACGGCTGCTGTCCTGCACCACACTGTCGATGCCTGTCGTGACCGTGATATTTTCGGCCTGGATCGCAATATTGCCCGCGTCCTTGCTGTCGCCAACGCGCCCGGCGATCAGGTCGCTGCCGGCAATGGCGACATCCTTGCCGGCCACGATCGTCACATTGCCGTTCGTGGCGCCCACAGTGGAACGGGCGTCGCTCTGGGTCACGGCCACCGTGTGCGAGTTCGACTTCGCATTGCTGCTGGCCGCCGACATGCCGATACCACCCTTGCCTGCCGAGAACGAGACGCCGGATGCCGAGCGCTCATGCGCCTCGGTGGATTCGCGTGTGTTCTCCCCAGCAGTGATCAGTACATCGCCACGAGTGGCTGTCAGGTTGACGGCGTCGGTTGCCGTGACCGCGCTTTGACGAATCAGCAGGTCATTGCCCGCCACCGCAGTCACCGTGTCGCCGCTGACCAGGCTGCCGACCCCGATATCCTCATGCGTGGAAACGGCATCGTAGCTGGACTTGCGCGACAGGAAGCCACTGCGGCGCGACCTCGCCTCGTGGCTCTCGTCATGCACCTCGCGGGCTTCCGCGATGACGATGTCGTCCTTGGCCACCAGTGTCACGTTGCCGCCTGCGGCTCCGCTGCCGGCCGAGAGCGTCGAGCCGACCACGCCAAGCGTTCCACCCGTGCCCTTCTCGGCTGTGATGCCGTTGGCCGCCAGCACGTCGGCAGCGATGTCGGCCTGGCCAGCGCCCACGCGCACGTTCGCGCCTGCCTGTACCGTCGTGCCACGTACGGTCTCGTCATACGAGGATTGCGTAAAGCTGGACTGGTCCCGGTTCGACTGCGCACCCGCGCTGTGCGTATGGGTGTCAGTGGCGTTGACGATGGCCACGTTCTGCCCGGCAACCAGCGTGGTGCTGTCACCCGACTGGACGTTCGCATTCGTCAGGGTCATGTCGCGGCCAGCCACCGCCGTCACGCCCTGGCCCGCTTGCACCGTGCTGCCGACGTTCACGACTGTCCTGTCGCGCAGGTAGTCCTGTCCATCGTGCGCGGTGGCATCCTGCGTCGTGCCCGTGGCAACGGTACCCAGGTGGATATCCCGACCCGCAGCCAGAAGGGCATTGCTGCCGGCATCAACCGTGCCGCCTGCCATGTCGATGTCACGCCCGGCCAGCAAGGCCACGTTGTTCGTGCCAGAGATCGATGCCACCGCGCCGATGCCGGTAGCGCTCGCGCTGTTGCCGTTGGCCAGCGTGGTGGTATTCGTGATCGTCTGCGACTCGTTGACGATGTCCCGGCCGGCTGCCACCACTACATCCTGGCCGCCGATCCGGCCGCCCAGGTTGCGGACGTCCTGCGTGGCCTGCACGACGGTAGTACCGGCACCGCCGATGCTGCCACGGTTGACGATGTTGCCACCGAGCACCTGCGTGGCGATATCGCCAACAATCGAGCCACTGTTCTCCACGTTGCCGGTGGCATTGATCGCCACGGTATTTCCCGCGACCAGCGCGCCCGTGGCATTCAGGTCCACGCCATTGCCCTGTGCCAGATAGACCTTGGGCACCAGCACCGATTGCGTGGTGCCATCGGGCAGCGTCACGTCCTGCGACACCATCCAGACCATGTCGGTGGTGAGCTGGCGCATCTGCTCGTCGGTCAGGCCCACGCCGGGGGTCAGGTCGAAGGTCTTGGCGTAGGTCACGCCGTTGTTCATCAGCGCCTTGTATTCCTCCAGCTGATCGGTGTAGCCGGCCAGGAACGTCTTGCCCGTCAGTTGCGTGATCTGGTCGCGGACGAGCTTTTCTTCGTAGAAGCCATCGCCCAGGCGCTTCTGCGTCTTTTGCGGATCCAGCCCCAGCGCGCCAAGCATGTAGTCGCTGGAAATAAAGCTGCCGTACTGCGTGAAGCGCGGATCGGTGGCGACGAGGTAGGTATCGCCCGGCGCGGTGCGGAACTGGTACAGGCCGTTGGTCGGAAGCTTCAGATTGGGAATGCCGACAGTGCCCGATGCGCGCCCCAGCCGGGTACCGCTTGCACCGCCACCCGAGACGCTGCTGCCCGTCACGGCCGCACCGACGGCATTCACGGCGGCAACGGTCACGTCCTGCGCCGTGGTCTGCACCGCCTGATTGGCGGTGGCAACGGCCGGCAGTGCCGCCGTCGTGGTGGGTGCCTGTGGCGCGCTGGGATAGGCCACGACCTGCGTTTCCTGGCTGTTGCCGGTCCGCTGGTGCCAGTAGAAGGTCGAGGTGTCCTGGGTGGTCACGGTTTGCTGCAGCACCGTGCCTACATCCTGGATTGAGCCATTGGAAGCCGCCCGGACCAGGTTGCCGCCAGCCGCCATGGTGGACGACTGGTTCAGGATGTTCCCGCCATTGCTATTGATGCGGATGTTGCCGCTCGCCTGGATTTTGGCTGCTTCGGTCGCGCTGACGAGCTGGTCGGTCGCCGTATAGGTCACGGTCGTGCGCGATATTTCGTTGAAGTCGGTGCCGAAGTTCGCCTGCCGGACTTCATCGGGCCGGATATGGATGTTCGGGTCCCAGTCCGGCCAGAAGGTGATGCTGTAGGTGGAACCGTTATCTGTAATGGACTGGTAGTACTGGGTCGGCCGGGTTGCGATCGGGCGCGAGCAGATCGACGTATCGATGTCGCAGTTTGTGCCCTGGAATATGGAGGTGTACTCCTCGATCGGAGACTGCGTAAACGACAGCGTCTGGTTGACGGGATTCAGGTTAGTGACCGTCGACTTGTCTACCGTCACGGTGAGCGGCGTCCGCAGGGCGTTGGTTTGCGGCGTGCTGATCGGGGCGCTGCCAGTCGCCCAGCTCCAGTCCGGGAAGGTGATGCTGCCGTGATAGTTCAGTTCGGTTCCGGGAAGCCCCCTTGCCAGAGCGCAAGCGTCTTGACCGCCGTCTGCACCGGGGTGCCAGCCGTGGTCACGATGCTCGTGCGCGTGTTGCTGACCTGGTTGGCCGCGATGTCGATGTCGCCGTCCGCTTCGATCGTTGCCGACCGGTTTATCAGCGCGTTGGTCTGATTGGCGAGCAGGCCGCTGCTGGTATCGCGCGTGCCATCGCGGGCGATCTGCAGATTGCCCGCGCTGTACAGCGTGGCGCCGTCGAGGTTCTGCACCGAGTTGCCGGCGTACAGGTTCAGGTTCCGGACGGCGGCCATCAGCGCCGTGGATCCGTTGTTGACGATATCGGTCCCTTGCACCTGAACGTTGTTGCCAATCACGGTACCCGTGTTGACCACCGACGGGCCGCTGACCTGCACCGTGTCGCCCTCGATCCTTCCCGCGTTCGACACCTTGTCGACTGCCTTGACGCTGGTATTGGACGAATTGATATCCGCCCCTGCGCCGTTCACCACATTGGCACCGGATACGGTCAGCGCACCTGCCGTGGCCAGCGTACCGGTGTTGGCGAGCGTGCCGGTGGCCGTCACCTGAAGGTTCCCGTTCGCCTGGAGCTGGTTGGACGCGTCGTTGGTGTAGTCTCCCACCGCGTTCAGCGTCAGGTCGCGCCCCGCGATCATCGTCCCGCTGCCGGACATGGCGCCGGACACGGCAACATCCTGATTGGCCTTGACCGCACCCGCCAGATTGGAAAGGGACGCCACGGCAAGCTTGACGTCGGCGCCGCCCAGCACCTGACCGGCGGCGTTGTCGAGCGTCGCGCCGGCCTGATCGAACGTCAGGCGCTGGCCGTACAGCATGCCCCCGCGATTATCGAGTTGTGACCGGACCTTCAGGTCGAGCGCGCCACCGGCCACCACCTGGCCACCCGTCGTGCCATTCGTATTGTTGGCAAGCGTCTGTGCGGCCACGGTGACGTCGCCGTTGCCACCCAGCTTGCCGGCCGTATTGGTCAGTGCATTGGATGCCGTGATCGTGGTCGCGCCGTCGCCGGCGTTGACGAGCGATCCACGGGTGTTGTCGATGCTCGTCGCGGAAACCGTTGCGGCCCCATGCACGCCGTTAGCGGCAAGCATGCCATCGTGGTTCAGCACGGCACCAGTGGCCGATATGGCCAGATCGCCAGTCGTCTGTGCCGAGCCACCGGAATTGTCCACGGTGGCGCCGCTGGCAAGCATCAGGCCGGTGTTCCCGTAGACACTGCCCGCTCGATTCGACAGGTTGCCGCTCGCGATGGCGGTGAGCTTCCCTTGGGCGGACATCGCGCCACCGCCGTTGTCCAGCGTTGTGGCTTGTGCCTTCAGGTCCCCGTTTGTCTGAATGACGCCGCCCTCGTTGCCGATTCGATCCTGGCTGGTAACCGACAGCGTACCGGCCCCCGCATGGGACAGCCGGCCGCCGTCGTTGACCAGGCTTGCGGCATCGATCGTCAGGTTCTGTCCATTCGCGGCAACGGCGCCACCGGTGTTGTCGAACCGCCCGCCAGCAGTGATCGTGGCGTCGCCCTGTCCCAACTGCTTCAGACTTCCGCCCTGATTGCCCAGGTCCCCGACGTCCGGATGGCCAGCGTGTCGCCTTCGATCTGCCCGCCCCGGTTGGACAGGCTGCCAGCGGTCAGGGTAGTGGCCGCCCCGCTGGACATCTGACCCCGATCGTTAATGAGCACCCCTCGGACATTGACTGCCAGGTCTGCGCCCGCCGTCGTGGTGGCGCCCGTCAGATCCAGGCCACCCGCACTTGCCGAAACGGTCAGATTGCCGTTTGTCGCCGTCTGACTGCCCGCCAGGCTCACACTGTCGCCATGGATCGCCGCGTTGCCACTGGCCAGATTCCGGCCGGTTGCCGACACGGCCCCGCTTGCGTTCACCGTCAGGTCCGCACCCCGGACCGGAACACCGTCCGGATTCAGGCCAGCCGCAAGCGTGCCGCCTGAGGCCACGTTCTGCGCGTTCACGCCGAGCGACTGCTGCGCCGCCAAGGTGCCGCTGTTGTTCAGCGTGGCCTCGGTGCGGATGCCGACCGAGCCAGTTGCGTAGGTCGTACCGCTGTTATCGATGCCGTCGCGGGCCGCGACAGCAATATTGCCGGCGGCGTTCGTCTGTCCGGCAAGGACGAGCTTGCCCTGCGAGGTCAGCGTCATATCCCCCGCCTGCGCCGCCATCACGCCGCGCAGCGACACTCCAACGCCCTGCTCGGTCGATGCCAGCAGGATCTTGTTGGCGTACATGCCACCAAGCTGGCTGACGTCGATCCCGGCCGCCGGCGCGGCGCCCGTGCCGGCGATGGCCGTCGCGCCAAGCGAGTTGTAGTCGACCTGATTCGCCCCCGCCACCACGTTGAGCCTGTTCGCATAGACGGCGGCATTGGCCTTTACCGCGCGGGCAATCAGGTCCACCTGGTCGACGCCAGCCGCATTCAGCCCGGCGCCCTCGATCTGGATCTGGCCGCCAGTCACGCGGAACGCGTCCAGGCTGCCGCTGCCGCCGTAGACCGGCAAACCCGTGGTCAGCGTGGCGCGGCTGGTGTTGATGAAGCCCGCCCCATCCACCAGGATGCCGTTCGGGTTGGCCACGATCACCTCGGCACGCGGCCCCGCCACCTCCAGGTAGCCGCGCAACTGGCTGGGCGACATGCTGTTGACCTGGTTGACGATGATCCGCGCCGACCCACCGGGCAGCAGGTTCGGATTGCCGTTGATGTAGCCCGCCTGCTGGGTGTTGGCGATGACCGGCGAGTTGTTCAGGATGGCGCCGGCCTTGTTGACGTCGAACTGGGTGTAGTGGTTCGTGGACACCCCGGCGCCTGATGGCCGCGTGATGTTGACCTGCGGCAGGCCGTTCGGCGTGGCGATCACGGTGGGGCGATTGGCGCCGGAATTCGGGTCGGCCACGATCTGGGCGCCGGCCACCATCGGCAGGCCCATGCAGGCCCATACGGCCAACTTGATCGCCGGTACGCCCAGCCATCCCACTTCCGCCAGCGGACGAGGCGTGCCGCCGCGCGTACCCGCGGCGTTGCCGCTTGCATGACCGGAAGTCGTCTCCGCCACGGCCATCATCATGGAACGTGTGCGGTTGAAAACAATGCGATAACAAAGTCGATTCATCGTGACCCGTGGCTCCGGTATGGACGCGGCTTGTTGCGTCTATTCCCGGCAACGACGAGCCTTTCGACCCGAAAATCAACCTATCGCACGCAACGCCGCTTGTAACCGGATGTAAATAATCCGAACGGCGCGCAGGGTAAACCATGAACGGAAGTGCTGAATACCCCCTAGGGCCCACAGACTATCGATTGACGATCACAAAATTGTTACGCCTGCAACGGTAGCGGCCCCTATGCGGCGCCAGTACGGAGCATGGGCAAGACAATCTCGCAACATCGCCAGATTCCGCTGTCGCATGTGTCTGATATGAGACTTTTTTAAGTCAGACTTCAGTGGTGCGTTGACACCACGGAGTGCAACGGCCTGGCGGCAGCCGTACCCGTTTCTGCGAAGTCGGTAAAGCGGGGCAGGTGCTGCCCCGTCAGTCGGGCTGGCAGCCCTTACTCGGGTTGAATGTTCGCCGCCTTGATGATGCGGCCCCACTTGTCCGATTCCTGCGTCTGGAACTTGGCCAGTTCGGCGGGCGTGCTGGTGAACACGTCGGTGCCGGTCGACTTGTAGAAGTTCGATGCGGTGTCGCTCTTCGCGGCCTTGACCAGCATCTGGTTCAGCTTGGTCACCACTGCCGGCGGCGTGCCGGCCGGGGCGTAGGCGGCGAACCAGTAGCTCATCTCGTAGCCCTTCACGCCCGCTTCGTCGATGGTCGGCACGTCCGGCGCCAGCGGCGAGCGCGCCTTGCCCGACACGCCCAGCGCGCGCAGCTTGCCGGTCTTCACCTGCGGCAGGCCGGTCGCCGTGTCGGTGATCATCATCTGGATCTGGTTGCCCAGCAGGTCGGTGATGGCCAGCGGGTTGCTCTTGTACGGCACGTGCAGCAGTTGCACGTGGGCCATCTGCTGGAACAGCTCCCCGGCGATGCGCGACGACGAACTGCCGCTGCCGAAGCTGAGCTTGCCCGGTTCCTTCCTGGCCAGTGCGATGAATTCGCCCACGGTCTTGGCCGGCACCTGCGGGTTGACCACCATGATCTGGCCGCCACGGCCCAGCGCCGACAGCGGCGCGTAGTCCTTCACCGGGTCGTAGGGCAGCTTCTTGAACAGATGCTCGTTGGCGGCGTGCGTGGTGTTGGTGGTGATCAGCACCGTGTAGCCGTCCGGCGCGGCCTTGGCCACGTCGGTGGCGGCGATGAAGCCGTTCGCGCCCGGCTTGTTGTCCACCACGACGGTGGCCTTGCCGTCCACCGTCATGGCTTGTCCGATGGCCCGCGCAAGCTGGTCCGTGGCACTGCCGGCCGCGAACGGCACGACGAAGCGGATCGGCTTGTCCGGGAATTCCGCCCACGCGCTGCCCGCGGGCAAGGTCAGGCACGCGAACGTGGCGATAGCGGCGGCAACGGCCAGCGGCCGGCGAATTCCGTACATCTGTGTCTCCTCGAATCGTTTTGACATATAAGACGGCTCGGCAATCAAGCGACGCCGCCGGCGAGCCGCGGCGGCAGGGGGATCGGCAAACCCAGTAGCAAAAACGCCAGCGCCTTGCCGTGGGTATCGAGATTCAGTGCGTCGTTCACGCCACCATCGAGCACGCCGTCGATGACGAAGTTCATGGCCTGGATCGACGGCACGACGTAGCGCTTCACGGCCCGGGGCTGGCGCGCGGCGAACAGCGCGCGCACCGCGTCCTCGGTGACATGGGCCACCAGGTGGTCGAAATCGCGCGCGTCGTAGGCAATCACGCTGATGTTGGAGCGGTCGCCCTTGTCGCCGGTGCGGCCGTGGGCGAACTGGTAGAGCGGCGCTTGCGGGGATGTGGTCATGGCGTGCTCCGGTCAGGCGGTGACGAACGAATGGGACGCGGCCACTGCCTGGCGCGGCACCAGGCACGACGTGGCGTTCAGGCGCGTGCGCAGCGCGGTGCGTACGCCGCCGCCGCCGGCCGGGCCGCAGGTGTAGAGCGCGTTCACCTCGCGCAACAGCGCCTGCGCCACGGCCTTGTCCTCATGGGCCAGCGCGGCCCGCATGCGGACATCGCGGGCGTCGGCTTCGCCGCGCTGCGACGATGCCAGCATGGTGCCGGCATCGTCGCCAAACACGCTCAGCACGCCGATCAGGTCGAAACGGATCGGCACGTCGAACCCAAGCCCCTGCATGCGCCTGCGCACGATGTCGGCGGCCAGGCGCGCCCGGGCGGCGGCATTGGGGCCGGCGTAGGAAATCTCGCCCTCGGCAAACCAGCCGCCCAGGTGGAACAGGTTGGCCTTGAGTTCGGCCGGCCGCGCATGGCCGCGGATATTGCGCACGGCCACACGGTCGGGGCCAATCTGCTCGACGGTGACCTGGCCGATATCGGCCACCACGTCGGGCGTCAGGTAGGCGCACGGATCGTGTACTTCGTACAGCAGCTGTTCCTTGACGGTCCGCAGGTCCACGCAACCGCCGGTGTTGGCGGCCTTGAAGACCTCGATGCCGCCGTCGGCGTCGAGCCGGGCAATCGGGAAGCCCACGTCGTGCACGTTGGGCACATCCTTCATGCCGGGATCGGCAAAGTAGCCGCCGCTGACCTGGGCACCGCACTCCAGCAGGTGGCCGGCCATGGTGGCGGCCGCCAGGCGGGTCCAGTCGTCCCAGGCCCAGCCGAAATGCGCCATCGCCGGGCCCACGGCCAGCGCGGGGTCGGCCACGCGGCCGCACACCACCACCTGCGCGCCGTCGCGCAGCGCATCGGCAATGCCCTGGGCGCCGATATAGGCGTTGGCGCAGACAAAACGCGACTCCGGGAACGCGTCGCCAACAATGCCGCGCAGCATCGCGCGGCCGGCGTCATGCGACAGGTCGTCGCCCTCCACCACCGCCACGCGCGGCGCGGCCAGCCCGAGTTCGGCCGCCAGCGCCAGGATGCGGCTCGCGGCGGCGCGCGGATTGGCGGCGCCAAAATTGCCGATGATCGGGATGCGGTTGGCCAGGCAGAGGCCCAGCACAGGCGTCAGCAGCAGGTCCAGCAGCGGCTCGTACCCGTGCTCGGGGTTGTCGCGGCGCGCCAGTTGCGCCAGCGCCAGCGTGCGCTCGGCCAGCGTCTCGAAAATCAGCGCGGCCGGGCCGCCGGCGGCAATCAGCGTACGCACCACCGGCAGGGCGGCGTCGGTACGGTCGCCGGAGAATCCGGCTCCGGACCCGATCAGCAGGGGAGCAGTCATGGGCGTTGGCAACGTCTGGAAGGATGGGCAATCCGCATCGGGATGCGGTCTGGCAGCGGTCTCATTCTAGGGCCCGGTTCTGCCACGCGAAAACGGATTATTTGGATTAATCTATCGACTTCCTGGATGAATCCGCCGGACTATCCCGCCATGCTGTCGAATCTTTCGGTCAAGCACCTGCGCGCTTTCGTGGCACTGGCAACGCATCGCAATTTCACGCGCGCGGCGCAGGCCTGCCACCTGTCGCAGTCGGCCTTCAGCACGTTGATCCAGACCCTGGAAGACCAGGCCGGCAGCCGCCTGTTCGAGCGCACCACGCGCCACGTGGACCTGAGCGCCGACGGCAAGCGCTTCGAGGAGGTGGCGCGCCGCCTGCTGGCCGATTTCGAGAGCGCTTTCGAAGACCTGCGCGACCATGCGGAACGCCGCAAGGGGCGCGTGGCCATTGCCGCCTTGCCATCGCTGGCGGGCGGCGACCTGCCGCCGCTGCTGGCGGACTATCACCGGCGCTATCCGGGCATCTCGCTGGAACTGTACGACCAGCTGGCCGACGGCTGCATCGACATGGTGCGGCGCGGGCAGGCCGACTTTGCGCTGGCGCCGGCACCGGCACAGGACACCGACCTGCGCGTGGAATCGCTGGTCCACGACACTTTCCACCTGGTTTGCCCGGCCGATCATCCGCTGGCCGCCAAGCGGCGCATCGCCCCTCAGGCGCTGGCCGGCCTGCCGTTCATCCAGCTGTCCCGGACCAGCAGCGTGCGCCAGCACCTGGACGCCGCCATGCATCCGCTGAAGCTGCATGGGGTGATGGAAGTGGAGCACCTGGCCACGGTGGCGGCGCTGGTGGAAGCGGGGCTGGGCGTATCGGTGGTGCCGGCGCTGGCGCTGTTCCAGTTCCGGCGCGAAGGGCTGGCCATCCGGCCGATGCAGATGCCCTCGCTGGTGCGCGAGATCTGCCTGGTGCGGCTCAGGGAACGCAGCGATTCGGCCGCCTCGGCGGCGATGATCGACTGCCTGCGCGGGCACTATGGTGCCGGCAGGCGGGTGTGAGGTCAGGACGGGTCGGAGGGGTCAGAAGTGGCCGAGATAGCCGCCGTCCACGGCCAGCACCTGGCCGGTGACGTACGACGCCGCAGGCGAGGCCAGGAAGACCACGGCGCCCGCCACTTCGGCAGGCTGGCCCCAGCGGCCCAGCGACGTGCGGTTGCGCAGCCATTCGGCCACCGTCTCGTCCTCGACCATGGCCTGGTTCGGCTCGGTGGCGAAGTAGCCGGGTGCCACGGCGTTGACCGTGATGCCGTGCCGGCCCAGGTCCGCCGCCATGGCGCGCGTCAGGGCGTCGAGCCCGCCCTTGGTGGCGGGATACAGCACGTCGTTGGCGCGCGCCACCTGACCGGCAATCGACGTGACATTGACGACGCGGCCGTACTGGCCCTGCTGCATCAGCCGCGCGGCATGCCGGCACAGCGCGTAGGGCGCCACCAGGTTGGTATCGAGCATGGCCCGCAGGTCGTCGGCATCCAGATGCGCCATGCTGTTGCGATTGCGCGCGCCGGCATTGTTGACGAGGATGTCGAGCCGGCCATGCCGCGCCGCGATGCCGTCGAACGCCTGCGCAATGGCCGCGTCGTCAGTGATATCGAGCACCAGCGCCTCGGCCGTGGCGCCTTGCGCCTGTAGTTGCGACACGGCATCGGCCACGCGCTGCGCATTGCGCGCGCAGACCAGCACGTGCGCGCCGGCATCGGCCAGCGCGCTGGCCATGGCCAGGCCAAGGCCCTGCGCGCCGCCGGTGACCAGGGCCACGCGTCCGGCCAGCGAGAAAGGATGAGCTGCGGGGGAAGTCGCCATGGCGGCAACTATACCGCAGGGTGTCCCGGTGGCCGGGCTTCAGCGGATCAGCTTGCCCGTCGAAGAAACGATCGACATCTCGACGAACGATGAACCGGTGTGGCGCGTGGGGCTGTAGCTGATCAGGATGCCGCCCAGGTCGTAGTCGCGCAGGCCTTCCAGCGCGGCCACCAGCTTCTCGCGCGTGGGCTCGGGGCCGGCACGGCGCAGCCCTTCCACCAGCACCTTGGCCGACATGAAGCCCTCCATGCCCGCGTTGCTGGGCTCCAGCTTCTGGGCTTTGGCCAGGCCGCGATACTCGCTGGCAATGCTCATCTGGCTCGAATTCATGCCCGGCACCACCTGGGTGATGATCAGGCCCTTGCCATCGTCGCCCAGTTCCTTGATGAACGAATCCGCCGCGTTGTTCGACAGCGTGACGAACTGGGCCTGGCTGCCGGCCTTCTTCATCTCGCGGATGATCCTGGCCGCCTCGGAGCCCGAGCCGATCACCATCACGGCCTGCGGGTTGGCCTTGTTGATGCTGGCAACGCCCTGGCCGATATCGCCCATCGGCCGGTTGAAAGATGCCGCACCGGCCGGCTGCACACCGCGCGCCTGCAGCGCCGTGTTGAAGCCTTCGAACACGTCCTGCCCGAAGCCGTCGTTGGCGTAGAAGATGGCGATGCGGCTCATGCCGGACGTGGCCAGGTGGTTGATCGCGCGGGCCACCTCGTCCTGGTACTTGGCGCGGACGTTGAACACGTAGCGGTTCACCGGACGGTGCAGCGTGATGGCGCCCGTCAGGGGCGCCACCAGCGGCACCTTCTCGGCCCCGATGATCGGCAGGATGCTTTCGTTCTGCGGCGTGCCGCGCACCATGAACAGCGCGAACACCTTGTCCTCGCCGATCAGCTTGCGCACGTTGTCGGGCGTGCGCCTGGCGTCGAATCCATCGTCGTAGGTCAGCAGTTCGATGCGCCGGCCCGCCACGCCGCCATTGGCGTTGACGTGGTTCAGGTACACCTGGGCCCCGGCGATCTGTTCCTTGACCGACCCGGCCACGGGTCCGCTGACACCGGCCGACTGGCCGATACGGATGGCTGACTTGGTGATGCCGGGTTCCGCGTGCGCCGCCATGGGCGTGGCAAACCCGAGCGTGACGGCAAGCATGCCGCACGCGAAGTATCGTGCGTTCCTCATTGATGACCCCTCCTGAAGCGCTGGCTTGAATAGTTTTGTGCCGCTGCCCGCCGCGCGACTGCACGCATCCTGGGGACGCGTCACACGGCGGCAAGCGCAAAGTACCTCATCGGAGGTAATTGTTCAAACGCTGGGACAATCCGGGGAGGGGAACTGTTGCTGCGGCATCACACCAGGGCCTGGTTGGTCCGGTGGCGGTCCGGTGTGGCCGCAGCGTGGCGCATGAGGGAACATGCGCCTGGGGCGCGCCACGTGGGGCGCGCGAACCTGAACGGTCAGGGGAAGGCCGGCACGGCAGGGTCGAGCCCCGCGAAACGGGCTTCCGGATGGGCCTTCTGCAGCAGGGTCTCGATTTCTTCCACGCGGCCGCGCGGCACGTCCACCATCAGCAGCAGCTTGCCGGATTCGATGTCCTTCTCGAAGCCGCGCAGACGGCTGTTGGGCGCCGAGCTGCCGATCATGCTGGCCGCCCACGCCCCGAACACCGCGCCCAGCACGGCCAGCACACCGACCAGGCCCCATTGCGGCGTATCGCTGACGATCGGGAACATCGCCACCACCACACCGGCCACGATGCCGACGCCGCCGCCCACCATCAGGCCCATTTCGGCCGCGTGCACGATGTCGGAGGTCTGGAACAGGTTGGCTTCGTGCAGGCCCGTCATGTCCGAGCCATCGCGGCCCACGAAGTGGATGTGACTGTTCTCGATGCGGGCCAGCAGCAGGTCGTCCATGGTACGGCGGGCGCTTGCCAGGTCGGGCAACAACCAGAAAATCCGTTTGCGCATGACTTGCCTCCTCTGTCAGGCCGCCCCGGTTCTTGGGTCATCCGTCTGGGACGGTTTCGTTCGTTCTACTCTCTCCGCAGGCGCTGCGCAAGGTACCGAACGGCTGACTTCGGCATGAGGCGCGCGCGAAGGATTCCGCGCGTCACCTCGCATTGCATCAAGCGGTCAGAATGTGATCGGCAGGCGCACCGTGACGGTCAGGTCGGGGGTGTCGCGCGTGAGGCCGGCGCCCACCGAAAGGTTGAGCGTATAGCGGTTGTTGAAGCGGTACGAGTAGCCCACCAGCAGCGTGCCCTGCGTGATGCGCACGGAGCCGGGAACGGTCTGTCCGTTCTGCTTGGTCGGCCAGATGATGCTCTGGTCGTAGCCGATCGAGAAGGACGCATGCTCGTTCAGCGACAGGCCCATGCCGAAGTTGAACTGGAAGATGTCTCCCGGCGATATCTTGCCCAGGAATTCCTTCTGTCCATTCAGCACCGTGCGGCTGATGTCGTCGCGCGCGAAGTTGTGCAGGTAGCTGAAGGTGCCGAAGAACACCGCCGGATCGGTCGGCAGCAGCCACGTCACGCCCGGCTGGACGGCCTGGAAGCCCGTGCCGGTCGGCATGCCCAGCGGCAGCCCCGTGCCCGTGGTGTTGCTCACGCAGCGGGTCACGCAGTCGGTCACCACCTCGAACGGATCGCGGCCCGTGTTCGACTTGTAGCGCAGCCAGCCGATGAAGAACGGCATCTTCTCGTTGCCGTAGTTGAGCTGGTAGCGCAGGGTCGCCTCCACGTCGCCCAGCCCGCTGCCGCTGGAATTGAACACGTTGTCCACGGCGGTGCCGGTGAACACCTCGCGGCTGACGGTATCGCTGCTCGAATGCACGTACGGGACCTTGGCTTCGATTTCCAGCCGCTTGGTAATGCCGTAGCGGAAGGCCAGCGCGCCGATGTACGTCGACGTCTTGACCTGGCGCACATCGACCAGCCCGATCAGGATGGCGGGGATCACGGTGTACCCGACCAGCGCCACGCGGTCGCTGGACGAATAGCCATACTGGAAGCTCGGTTCGACGATGACCTTGCCGGCCGGCGTCAGCACGCCGGGCTGGTCGAAGATCGGCGCGATTTCCGGCGGACGCGTATCGCGCTCCGGCGGCCTGCCCACGGGTTCCTCGACGCCCGCAGCGGACTCCCCGGGCTGCGCAGCCTGCCCCTGGGGCGGCGCGTCCGGCGGTGCGGCCTGGGGGCCTGCTGGGCCTGCACGCCCTGCTGGGCCGTGTTGTTGATCTGCGTGGCGCTGGCTGCCGCGCCCGCGGCGGCGGCGTTGGTCGCCATGTTGCCGCCCGTCACGCCGGCGCCGGTACCCTGCCCGCCGCGCTTGCGCGCCAGCGTCTCGCTGTTGATGGTGCTGCGCAGTTCCCGGATCGTGGCCTGCTGCTCGGCAAGCGCCCGCTTCATTTCCTCCAGTTGCCTGGCCTGCGCGGCCAGCTCCTTCTGCAGGGATTCGAGCCGGCTGGCGGCCGGCGGGCCCGCGTCGGGCGACGTCTGGGCCTGGGCCATCCCGCCCAGCAGCAACATCGAGCATCCGGCATAGCCGATGCCCTGCAGTGAACGCTTCTTCATGACGTCTTCCTCCCCGGGACGGCGGGCGTTCTGCAGGGCCCGCCTGTTCGCTCATGACTACACGCTGGTTACCTCATTGCGGCTGACCTTTGGAGAACGCTGTTCAACGCGGTGTTGGCCATTTGTGTACGGAATGCGGCCAGGGTATTCACGCTCGCGTTGAGCGTCATCAGGCTCTGGATATTCTGGTTGTTGAGGTTATTCTGGATCACAGTACCGGGCATGTTCGATACCGCACCGAGATTGGCCGTATTGCCGGCGCCGTTCTGGATCACCGTCAGCAGCCCGTTGGTGACGACCGTGCCGGCTGCATTCGCCACGGCCTGCTGCGCCACGCCTGCCGCGCCCGCCGCCATGGCCGACGCACCGGTAGCCGCCGCGCTGGCCGTGCTGCTGGCCGTTCCAGCCGCGCCCTGGGCGCTGGCTGCCGCGCCATTGGCTGCCGCCACGGCAGCCTGTCCGGCCTGGCCAGCGGCGCCCGCCGCGGACTGGGCCGCCGCCACGGCCGCATTGGCCGCGCTGTTGGCCACCGTCACGGCCACAGTCACCTGGCCCAGAGCATGGGCCAGCTGGGCCGCCTGCGCCGCGGTGATGCTGCTGATATCGGGAATGGTGATGCTGGTGGACACCGCCAGGGCGCCATTGACGAACACGGCCCGATCGATGCCAAAGCCCACCTGCAGGCCTCCGGCATCGAAACCGCCGCGCGACTCCTCAAGCCGCGCCTGCGCGACCGGCTTCCACTTGGCCATCTGCTTGCGGACATCGGGCACCGCCGCACCGGGATTCCGGTGGGCCAGTGTCATGGCCACCGCCAACGGATCCTCGGAGGGGTGATGCCGTGCCACGCTGGCCTTGTCGACCGGAACCACTCGCGCAGGCGCTTCGGCGACGGCTGCGACCACAACGGGTTCTGAAACGGGTGCTGCCCTGGCGACGCGCTGCGCAACGATCGGCGCGTCTGGCAGTTGGGGGATTTCGGCCACTACGGAAGGCACCGATGGCGGATCGGCCACGCGCTCCACCAGTTCCGCCAGTTCGGTGGCGGGCGGCAGTGCGGTCATGTCGATCGCGGTCGGGATTGCCACGGCGGCATTCCCGGCAACTTCGCTGTTTTCCGTGGCCAGGGCCTCGGCGCTGGCGTGCGCATTGCCTGCGCAGGCCAGGCCCGCCCCCAGCAGCACGGCGGCGGTAGCGTGACCGGCCGCGCGTCTGGGCGCATTGGCGTTGCTTGTCTGGGCCATGATGTTCCTCGACTCAGAAATCAGAGGCGCCATGCTTGGGCATGACGGTGAAGAACAAGCTGTCTCTGGGAACTCCCATCGAGTAAGGGCCCGTCGGCGCCACACGCCAGTCCGAAGCCAGGTTGAACCGCGCCTGGTCGGTGCGGTTATGGATCACGAACAGCAGGCTGCTGTCCCAGATCCGCTCGAAATGCTCGCGCTCCAGGGCGCGCGTGCCGCGTGCGGGATCGCCAATCAGGACACGGTTGCCCTTGACGCCCTTCACCACGACGAAATGGTGGTAGCCGTTCTCGACGATCAGCACGATCGCCGGGATCTGCGTTTCCTCCAGCTTCGACAGCGGCAGTTCGTAGCCGTCGGCCTCGAAGCCGCGCGACTCCAGGAACCGCTTCATGTCGAGCAGCGAAAAGCCTTCGGCGCGGATCTTGGCCTGGTCGCCATTGACGTACATGTTGGCGAAGACCGTCTGCTCGGTGGTCGGCACGTTGTACTGGTACGTCAGCAACGTGGCCACGGCCGCCGATCCGCAGCTGAAGTCATACTGCTGGCGGACAGTGGTACGAAAGCGCGCCTCGCGCAGGCTCGTGACCGGCACGTAGTACGAGTTGCCCTGGTCGCCGGGCACCCGGATCGTATCGGCATGGGCGGCCGCAACGCCGCCCAGCACCGCCACCGCGCAAGCGGCTTGACACAGCAGGCTGCGCATGATCATTTGAACTGGACGTTGAGGATGGTCGCGTTCTGGATCAGTACGTTGTTGCCCGAATTCTGGATCACGGTAGGCAAGCCCGCAGCGTTCGAGAACGATCCTTCCGACACGATGTTGTTGCCGGAGAACGTGTTGATGGCCGCGTTGTCGCCAACCGTGCCATGCAGCCGCATGTCGTTGACCACCACTTCGGCGCCACCGCGCACGTCGTCGAGCTTCTCGGTTGCCACGGCCGCCGCGGCCGTGCCGAATATGTTCAGTTTCGGACCTGCGCCCGGCGTTGCCGCCGACACGCTGGCCACTGCGCCCGCCACTGCCGTGGCTGCGCCGGCATCACTGCTTGCGACCGCTGCGGCCGTGGCGGAAGCCTCGGCGCTGGGCGGCCCTGCGTTGGCCTGCATGAACGGCCAGGCCAGTAGGACTGTCGCGATTGTCACGACAGCGGGGCGATGCGATCGCATGGTGCGTCTCCCTCGTGCTCCGGATACCCGGTCCCATCCGGACCATCGTTCCAGACCTGCAGGCATTCGACATGACAGCGCGTTGCGGCCAACCCGCACCGCGCCACGCTGTCCGGTCATTCAATCCCGGCGGTGCAGTGCCGCTCCGTGCGGAGCGGCACATACGACGCGTCAGGACGGCTTACTTGCCAACTTGCATGTTGGCCTGCACGTTCACACTTTGCTGCACCAGCGATGCCATGCCGCTGTTCTGGTTGGCGATCATGATGCCCGCTGCGGACTGACCGACACTGGTCATCGCGTTGGACATGTTGAAGGTACCGGCGTCGACGTAGTTCGTGCCGCCAGCGCCGCCGGCGCCACCGACCGCACCGTTGCCGGTACCGCCCGTGCCACCGTTACCCACACCGCCAGCGCCACCGGCGCCACCCGTGCCCGAGGCCGCGCCCACCGCACCGGCGCCAGCCGTTGCGCTGCCATTGCTGGCCATGGTCGACGAGCCGCCGTTGGTGGACGTGCCGCCCGCGCCGCCGTTACCGGCCGTGCTGGTCTGGTTGCCGCCGTTGCCGCCGGTACCCGTCCCTGCACCGCCCGTGGACGCACCTGCCGTAGCCGTGCCGGCGCCGCCTGCACCACCCGTGCCAGTGCCGGCGCCAGCCGTGGCCGTTGCCGTGGCCGTGCCGCCTGCGCCGCCTGCACCGCCGGTGGCCGTGCCTGCAGCACCCGTGCCGGTACCCATGCCGGTACCGGTGCCGGTGCCGGTGCCAGAGCCCGCGCCGCCAGCGCCGGCCGTCGCCGTGCCAGTGCCGCCCGCGCCCGGGCCACGCTCGTTCGACGAATTCGACGAGCCGCTGCTGCCGCCAGCACCCAGGCCACCGCCCAGGCCTGCGCCCAGACCGCCGCCCAGGCCGGAACCGCCGCTGGCGCGGCCATTGCCGCCATCGCCGCCCGAACCGCCACGCGAGCCGGCGCCTGCGCTGCCGCCCGCACCCAGGGCCGAACCGCCACGGCCGCCCGCGCTGAGGCTTGCCGACAGGGCGCTGCCGCCGGATCCACGGCCGCCGCTGCCGTCGCCGCCATAGCCCGAAGCGCCGCCGCCGGCGCCGCCGGTACCGGCCGTCGAGCTGCCATTGGTGGCCGCACCTGCCGTGGCGCTGCCGTTGGTGGCCGAACCGCCGCTGCCGCCGCTGCCGCCGTTGCCGCTGGCGCCGCCGTTACCGCCATTGCCGCCCGAGCCGCCTTGGCCCGTGCCGCCAGTGCCCGTGCCGCCAGCACCGCCAGTTGCGCCATTGGCGGCGCCGTTATTGGTGGCGTAGTTGCCAATGCTGCTGATGGCATTGCCCGACACCGTGCCGCTCAGCCTGCTGACCGCAATGGCCCGGCTGCTGTTGAACGAGTTGGTGAAGTTGGCGGTTGCCGTGCTGCCGTTGGCGGCCGCGGCATTACCGTAGCCGCTCATGTCCTGGTCGGTGCGGTTGCGCGAGTTCGTTGCCGTCGACGTACGGGTGGAAGTCCGGTTCGACGTCAGCGTTGCCGTCCGGGTGGAAGTGCTGGTGCTACGGTCGGAGTTGTCCTGGGTCGCAGTGGAATTCTCGTTGGCGTGGTTGCCCGGCCCGGACTGCGTTGAAGTCGCGGTGGCCGTCTGATCGTTGCCGCCCCCGTCGTGTTGTTGTTCGTCGGGTTCGCCCATGCCGTGCCTGCAAAAACCAGGGTAATCGCCGACGCGAGTAAAGTCTTTTTCATACGAAGCTCCCAGGAAGTTTGTTACTGCGGCTCAGCCTCCGGCCGGCGCTCTTGAGAACATCGGCTGGAGGTTCAGGTCGGACACGGTTGCCAGACCAGCCTCCCGTTGCGCATATTCGGTGCCAGCCGGTCCACGCATGGCGGAATTCCGTTGAAATACAACGGCTGCCGGCCGCTCCGCAGGGAGCTTTCGGGATGGATTCGAGGCCCGCCACGCTGCGGGGCCTGTGCTTGGCAGTAGACATGTCACAGGGCTGTGACACGGGTTCCGGCCGGTTGTCGGCCAATCGCCAACACTTCGGCGAAAAGCGGCCTGCATTCAAGGAGTTAGCGCGCACCTCCCCGCAAACCCGCATGGCGACGCGGCGTAACGGCCATGAAACAACACGGCGGCGGTGATCCGAATGCCGCTCCCGGGTTGGCGATCATCCGGACCCGGTCTGGCCCGCCTTGCAGCCCGCGCGCAGCGGACGCGCGGGCGCCAGAGCGCGGCGGGAATCGCGTGGATCAGGCAGCGTTTCTTGCGGAACCTGGATGCCCTGATGCGTTGTTGTATTAAATGTGTCGTAACACAGTGGCCCGGGCGCCGCAGCGATGTTTCATGCTAGGCTCTATGTCTGATTTACAGTACATTAGTCGCGTCAACACTTGTTAGCGCATTCGCCAGGGCAAACCATGAGTGAAGCCGTCGTCCCCCTGTATCACCAGATTTACGTGGTGCTCCGCCAGCAGATCGTGGAAGGCCGCTTCGGCCAGGGCCCGCTGCCTGGCGAAATCGATCTTGCCAAGCAGTTCCATGCGTCGCGCGTGACGATGCGCCGCGTGTTCGACCGCCTGGTGCAGGAGGGTCTGGTCCGCCGGCATCGCGGCCTGGGCACCTTCGTGAATCCGCACCCGGTCAAGCCGCAGGCCTCCGAGGAACGCGTCACCAGCCTGCTCGGCACCATCATCGACATGGGCGAGAAGACGGCGGTCAAGGTCATCTCGATCGACGAAGTGCATGCCACCCCCGAAGTGGCCGAGGCACTGCAGATCCAGGTGGGCGATCCCGTCATCAAGATCGTGCGCGTGCGCCACTACAAGAGCCGCCCGCTGTCGCACATCACCACGTACCTGCCTGCCGACCTGGGCCGTCCGCTGGCCCGCAAGGACCTGGAAGCCACGCCGATGCTGCGCCTGCTGGAAGCCGCCGGTGTCGAACTGGGCCGCGCGTCGCAGGTGCTGACCGCGCGCCTGGCCGATGTGGTGGTGGCTCCGCTGCTCGACGTGCCCGTGGGCGGCGCGCTGCTGGCGGTGCGCCGCGTGGTGCTGGACAAGGCCGGCCGCCCGGTGCAGCTGCTGATGGGCCAGTATCGGCCGGACCGCTACGAATACCGCATGGAGCTGTCCCCGATGGGTGGCGGCGACAGCGCGAACGTCTGGGTGGAAAACGAGACCCGCACGGGCCTGCGCGACTGATCGCGGCGCAGGGATATCCCTGCGCCATGAGGTCTTTTCCGGGCCAGGCATTCGGGCCATACTGCGCACTCCAGATCACACTGCGAGGAGCCTTAGTCATGCCAGTCGTTCGCCCGGGCGCGCATCATCCGGCCCGCACCTCCATCCAGCCAGGCCGCCGCCGCGCCATCGCGCTGCTGGCCCTGGTATCCCTGCTGGCAGCGCCCGCTGCCCAAGCCGCCATCGCTGGCGGCAAGCCAATCCGCATTCTTGTCGGCGCCCCCGCCGGCGGCACCACCGACACCCTGGCGCGCACCATCGCCCAGGAGATCTCGCAGACGCTGGACCAGCCCGTGGTGGTCGAGAACCGTCCCGGCGCGGGCGGCAACATCGCCGCCGACATGGTGGCCAAGGCCCCCGCCGACGGCACCACGCTGCTGATGAGTTTCACCAGCCATACGATCAACGCCACGCTGTACAAGAAGCTGCCGTTCGATCCGATCACCGACTTCACGCCGATCACGCTGGTGGCCAACGTGCCCAGCGTGCTGGTGGCCACGCCGAAGCTGCCCGCCAACAACATTCCCGAACTGATCAGGCTGGCGCGGGCCGAACCCGGCAAGCTCAATTTCGGCATCGGCTCGGTGGGCTCGTCCGTGCATCTGGCCGGCGACATGTTCAAGATGATGACCGGCACGTACATCGTCAATATTCCGTACAAGGGCACCACGCCGGCCATCACCGACCTGCTGGCCGGCCAGGTGGACCTGATGTTCGCCAGCACCATCAACGTGGCGCAGCATGTGAAGGCCGGCAAGCTCAAGGTGCTGGGCGTGACCAGCCCCGCGCCGCTGCCGCAGTTTCCCGGTGCCCAGCCGATCGGCGCGACCGTGAAGGGCTTTGAATCGAGCGCCTGGTTCGGCTTGTTCGGCCCGGCCAACCTGCCGCCCGAGATCACGCAGACGCTGTATCAGGCGGCACGCCACGGCCTGGAGCAGCCGGCCGTGCGCAAGCGGCTGGAAAACGATGGCGCCCAGCCCAGTGCCATGCCGCCCGCCGAGTTCGCCAATTTCGTGAAGCAGGACGTCAAGCGCTGGGCCACCGTGGTGAAGTACTCCGGAGCCCAGCCGGAATGACCCTGCCCAGCGGCAACGCCGTCGACCCCGTGCAGTGGCCGGCCACGCTCGCGCAAAAGCTTGTGGCGCGGGCAGCCGGCACGGCGCATGTCACACCCGGCAGCATCGTGATGTGCAAGGTCGACCTGGCGATGTCGCATGACTCCAGCGGGCCCCGGCGCGTGGCGCCGCTGCTGAAGGAACTGGGCGCGCGCGTGTGGGACCCTTCGCGCTACGTGGTGGTCACCGACCACTACGTGCCGGCTTCGGACCCGGAAGCCGAAGCCATCGTGCGCTTCACGCGCGACTGGGTGCGAGAGGCCGGCATTCCCAATCTCATCGACAGCGAGGGCATCTGCCACCTGGTGCTGCCCGAGCGTGGCTTCGTGCTGCCGGGGCGCTTCATCGTCGGGGGCGACAGCCATAGCCCCACCGGCGGCGCCTTTGGCGCGTACATGTTCGGCGTGGGCGCCACGGAGATGGCCGGCGTGCTGGCGACGGGCGAGATCTGGCTGCGCGTGCCGCAGACCATCCGCCTGGACTGGCACGGCAAGCTGGCCGATGGCGTCTGCGCCAAGGACATCATGCTGTTCCTGTGCGCCACGCTGGGCCTGGCCGGCGGCCGCTACGAAGCCATCGAGTTCACCGGTTCCGCCATCACCGCCTTGCCTATGCAGGAGCGCATGACGCTGACGAACATGTGTACCGAGCTGGGCGCGCAGACGGGGCTGATCGCCCCTGATGTCACGACCATGGCGTGGCTGGCCGCAGCCGGCGTCGACGCGGCAACGCTGGCCGACATCGACCCACGCCAGTGGCGCAGCGATGCCGATGCGCCGGTGCTGCAGGCACATCGTTTCAACGCCGCGACGCTGGCTCCGTACGTGGCGGCACCCCACAGCCCCGCCAACGGCGCGCCCGTGACCCAGGCGGCGGGCGAACGCATCGACATCGCCTATATCGGCGCGTGCACGGGCGCCAAGCTCGAAGACCTGCGCATGGCGGCGCGCGTGCTGCGCGGGCGCAAGGTGGCTGCGGGCATGTCGCTACGCGTGGCGCCGGCATCGGCGCGCGACCAGCAACTGGCCATGCACGAAGGCACGCTGGGCGTGCTGCTTGATGCCGGCGCCGAACTGCTGCCCAACGCATGCAATGCCTGCGCGGGCTACGGCGCCAGCCGATTCCCGGCGGGAAGCCGCGCGATTGCGTCGACCGCGCGCAATTTCGCCGGACGCATGGGCGATGCCGGCAGCGCGGTGTGGCTGGCGTCGCCGATGACCGTGGCAGCTACGGCCGTGACCGGCCGGATCACCGACCCCCGCACGCTGCTCGCATGACCCCTGCCCCCGATTTCTCCCATTCCCCCGCAGGCCGTATCTGGCGCTTCGGCGACGATGTGGATACCGATGCCATGGCGCCGGGCCTGTACATGAAGTCGGGCCTCGACGAACTGGCCCGCCATTGCCTGGAGAGACTGCGGCCGGAATTTCCGGCGCAGGTGCGGCCAGGCGACATCGTGGTGGCCGGTACCAACTTCGGCATGGGATCGTCGCGCGAACAGGCTGCGCAGGCGCTCCGGCACCTGGGCGTGGCTGCCGTGGTGGCCCAGTCGTTCGCGGGGCTGTTCTACCGCAATGCCATCAATATCGGCCTGCCCGTGCTGGTCTGCCCGCTGGCCGATGCACTGGCCGATAAGCTGGCCGATGGCACGCTGGCCACGTTCGATCTCGATGGCGCGCAGCTTCGGCTGGCCGATGGGTCGCGCGTGGCCTGCGAGCCCGTGCCCGAATTCCTGCGCTCGCTGCTGCATGCAGGCGGCCTGGTTCCGCACCTGAAGTCGCGCCTTAGCGGGCGGAAGGGCCGTCCCTGAACGGCAACTCGCCGCGCGGCCACGCGGCCGGATGCGGCAGCGTGGATGTGCAGCGGGCCTCGCGCAGCAGCGTCATGGCCTCGTCGTCAGACGTTTGCGTGAAATCCAGATAGAAGGCGCCGACGGCGCCGAAGCTGACGGGCGTATTGAGGCACACGACCTCGTCCGCCACTTCGCGCAGCATATCGAGCCCCTGTTCGGAACCCACCGGTACGGCTGCCACGATACGGGCGGCGCGGGCCGTGCGCGCGGCGTCCAGCGCGGCGCGCATCGTGGCGCCGGTTGCCACGCCGTCGTCAACCACGATCACGCAGCGGTCCGCCATGGCCACCACCGGACGCCCCTGGCGATAGCGCTGCTGGCGCCGGCAGATCTCGCCAAGCTGCCGCCCGCGCTCGGCATCGAATGCCCCCGATTCCACCGCCCGTTGCACCCACGGGTCGTGATTGATGACCGTATGCGGACCATGCCCGCTGTCATCGCCCTCCACCACGGCACCCAGGGCCAGCTCGGGATAGCCGGGCGCGCCGATCTTGCGGACGAGCAGGATGTCCAGCGTGCCACCGACGGCCAGCGCCACTTCGTGCGCCACCGGCACGCCGCCGCGCGGCAAGGCCAGCACCAGCGGGGGATCGCCGTCCGCGCGGCGCGCGTAGCCAAGTTCGACCAGCCGGCGGCCCAGATACTGGCCCGCCTCACGGCGATCGGCAAAGCAGGGCGGCAGACTCATGGCGGGCTCCCGCATCAGGTGGGATGAAAGTGAGGGGACGCTTACCGACTGCTTGCGGCGAGCGTCCACAGCCACTATAGACCCGGGCCACGCCAGCGGCGGCGGATTCTTCTCAGGTGTTGCGGCAGTCCCACCTTGCACGATTTGTTGCGGATGCGACGCTATGGCGCCGATAGCCTGCTGCGATTGATCCCCGAACTGGAACAGTCTTTTCAGCGCTTGCCCGATGATCTTCGCGCCGTCGTTCCGTAGGATTGCTGCAGGGCGTCAATTTCCGCCCAACGACCAGATCCCTTGCAACGCGGCCGGCCGGCTGGCCTGCCCAAGACTGAGTGAGCGTTATCGTGAATCCGCAACACATCTCCCGCCCTGACGACGTGGCCGATCGCACCGAGGCCGATCTCGACATTCCGTTTGGCTCGCTGGAAGCGGCCGCCATGGCCGAATTGCCATACACGTTCCGCCAGACGGGCACGTGCGCGCGCTACTACCAGGAATACTTTGGCTGAGCTTCGGCTTGCGGACGACGGCGTCGCGGCCGTCGCCCGCCGCCTCAGCAGGTCTCTCAGTAGGTCTTGTAAGGCAGGAACTTGCCTGACATCTCGATGCGCACCCGGTCGCCGTTGGGATCGGCCTCGCGCTGCAGGTCCATGCGGAAGTCGATGGCGCTCATGATGCCGTCGCCGAATTCCTCGTGGATCAACGCCTTGAACGTCGTGCCGTAGACGCTGATCAGTTCGTAGAACCGGTAGATCAGCGGGTCAGTGGGCACTTGCGTCGGCAGGGAGCCTTTGTAGGGAACGGTGCGCAGCCACGGCTCCGCTTCGGCGGGCAGGTCGAAGATCTCCATCACGGCGCGTGCGCCGGCCTCGTCGAACGTCATCTGCCCGAGGCAGGCGGCGGTCGTCCATTCCTTGCTTTTGCCCACGCGCTCGGCCACCTGGGCCCACGAGATGCCGCGCGTTACCTTGGCTTCGATGATGAGGTCGGTCACGTCCTGGCGATTCATGTCAGTCTCTCCGGTCGGGTGTGGTTGCAGCTTACCGGAGAAACCGACGCGCCAGCGCGGCTAGGGTGTCTGGGTGCGCTCGATGACCGCCACGGCGTCCGTGGCGCCCTCGAACCTCGCGCGCGCGAACTGCGGCACGCTGAGCGGGCTCAGGCCTTCCAGCGCCTGCAGAACCAGCACGATAAACATGACCGGCATGACGTCCTCCCTCCGGGAATACGGCGAACAGACTGGCGCAAGCTTCGTGCCATCGCCCCGGCATGCGGATCGGGGCGATTGGCGGGTGCCATGACGCATCGTGGGGCGTTCCAGCCCCCACCCCCTCCGCGGCGGCTGCGTCGCGCACCGCCATGGGGAAAGGGCAAACCGGTCATCGGCAATTGGCCGGATACGCCTGAAGCGTACCCGTTTCTGCGGACAACGTGGCGGACGCCAATTGCGATGACAGGGTCACCCGGGCGGACGGGCCCATCGTCAAACCTTTGCAGGACTCATTTCCGATGTAACGCCACATTACCTGCCGCTGACCCGTCAGACATCTTCCGGACGTTCGCGTCACATTCCCGCAAACCCTTGTCCCGCAACGCCTGGCGGGCAGCGGACCAGCAGGCGAAAAGCGCGCAGCAGGGCATGGCGTCATGTGAGACAGCCTTACAAGTGCAACCGCGATGGCGAGGGGTGCGCCGCTAGAGTGAAGCCGTGTTCAACGCGAACCGGATACGGAGTCCCTCTCATGAAACGCGCAATCGCCCTGGCCATCCTGCTGACTACCACCAGCGCCCTGCTGTCGGCCTGCATCGTGGTACCGCCGCGTGGCCCGCACTACCACCGCGACTACTACGGCGGTCGCTACTAAGCGAATCGCACCCGACGACCGTTCACCTTTTCCTCTCTTCCTCATTTCCGGCGCCCACGCCTCAAGGAGATCGATATGAAACGCCAGATCCTGCTTGCTGCCACCGTTCTTGCCACGGGCGGCGTCTTCGGCCTGCTGTCGCCTGCCGCACAGGCCCATGGTTACTACAAGAGCCCGCCCCCGCCGCCGCACCACGAGGTGCGGCCCGGCCCGCGCCCCGGACAGGTCTGGGTGCCGGGCCACTATGACCGCGCCCAAGGCAGCTATGCCTGGCGCGGGGGCTACTGGCAGGCGTCCCGCCCGGGCCAGCGCTATGTGCCGGACAACTGGGTACATGGCCCCACGGCTGGTACAAGCGTCCGGGCTACTGGACCCGCTGATGCGCGGTCGATAGCAAGTCAGCGCACGCTCGTGCCCGAACACCGGCGCAGCATGCAATCCCGATAGCGGGCGCGCCGCACCGAATGGCGAAGCGGGCCGGATCCACGGGCATGTGGTCCGGCCCGCGACACTTGATGTACGACGTCGCGGCCTACATCCCTGGTAGGTTGCAGACCAGGAGGCGGCAACGGTACAACGCGATTTTGTTTCCTGCCGAGGCACGATCCGGGCTTCATCCTTTTGCACTAGTCCGCCAGACTCCCCACGAAAGTCGCAGCTTGAAATACTGACATCCGGAACATTTCGGAGCGTTTCAGCAATGCGCCACCAAACACCAATATCGTTAATGCCACACCCCCAAGCGGGTGAGTTTTTGATATTCGCCAGACCATTTTCATTCAAATCGGTTGCATGCGTGAAACAACCGCGAGGCTTGCTGTATCAACGTTGAAACCCATGTGCCAGCGCCAATCGGATGGCTTTGAAATTACTTCTCCAGCCGAATGCACGATGCAGGCAATGGATTATGAGGCTGAGCGCATTACACCCCCCATCAACCACTTTCCGTGTGCTTGCATTCGTTCCAACCAGCCCATAAGATGAATTTAAGTTTCGATTTAGGAGCGAGATTTTTTCGGGTTAGGGTACGGGTCATACTTCTGGTCACGCGGACAAGCCCTTCTAACAAACGGGCATCGACTGGCACGGAAGCACGGGGTTACAGCTGAAGTACGCGGCGCCATCCACGGTGCCCGCGCAGGCCAGCGGTGTAGTTCCCACACGCAAAGCGTCCCGCATCTCACCCACAAACGGGGAGTCAAGAAGAATGAACGCCTTGCTGATCGAGGAGCATCCGCTGCTCCGGCTCGGGCTGCTGCAGATGCTCGAAACCATCCAGGAGTCCGGCCATGTCCTGGCGCTTTCGCCAGCCGACATCAACCGCCTGGAAGTCCCGCACCGTAACGCCGACCTGCTGGTCTTCGGCATGCCCGCCGACCAGACCGCAGGCTGGGAACAGCTTGAACAGGCCCGCGACCGGCTGGCGCCGCAGCGCATCCTGGTCCTGGCCGATGCCTTGCCGCTGCATGTGCCGTCGCCCGATGCCGCGCGCGGTATCTGCGGATGCCTGCCCAAGTCCGCATCGCTGGCCGTGATAGAGGCCGCCATCCGGCTGGCTGCTTCCAGCGTGCAGGGGCTGATGTTCGCGGGTGATGCCGTGCCCACGCCGGTGGCGTCACGTTCGGCCATGCCGGCCGCCACGTCGCTGGCTTCGGCAGCGCCGCTGCCACTGTCACCGGCCATGCCGCAGGATCCGGCATCGCCGGCTGCCTGCGCCAGCGCCATGCGCGCCGCCGTGGCGGTGCGTGACCTGACCAGCCTGCGTCCCGGCCAGCCGATTTCCTCCGTCCCCGCCGCGCCGTCGAACGGCCTGCCGTTGGTCGAGGAAGAGCCCAGCTACGACGAGGCGGAGATGCTCAAGATCACGCCACGCCAGTATGAAGTGCTGGTGCTGCTGGCACGTGGCTATCCGATCAAGACGGTCAGCCGCATGCTCAACATCTCGGTGGCCACGGTAAAGAGCCACGCCTGCACGCTCTACCAGCGTCTCAAGGTGCGCAACAAGGGCGAGGCGGTCTATGCCGCCCTGCAGCGCGGCGCCACGCTGGAGTGGGTCAGCGGCGACGAGCATTCCGCACGCGCGGCCACCGCGCGCAAGCCGCTTTCGCGCCACGACGACACTTCATTCGAGACTGGCCTGCCTATCTAGAAGACGCTGTGGTACGCCTTCGACAGTCGGGCGCCGGCATCACGCGGCGCCCGTCTTGTTTTCTGGAGAACGCGTTGCGCGACGATTTGCTGACACGCGTGCTTCATGCGTGCGTTTTCGCACATTGCCACCCGGCATGATCGGCAACGATTGCCTCTCGTCCAACGGCGGCCCCACGTGACAGGAGGAACTTCCATGCTCGGCAGCCCGAAAGCCGATCCGCGACGCCCCCACAGTCTGGCGTCTTTGGCCATACCAGCGCCATGCCCGACCAGCCCAGTCCGATAGAGCCCACCTGGATGCGTGCCGGCACGCCGGTCACCCGTTGCCGCGATCACTCCGCGACGCGGGACGGCGCCGCGTGGACCACGTTCTGGGATTGCACCCGCAGCAAGTTCGAGTGGCACTATCAATTCGACGAAGTCGTCGTCATCCTGGAAGGCAGTGTGCGCGTCACGGACTGCCACGGCATGAGCCGCACCCTTTGCCAGGGCGACGTGGCGTATTTTCCGTACGGCTCCTCGTGGGTGTGGGAGGTCGACCACTACGTGCGCAAGATCGCCTTCTGCCACGAGTCGATTCCGCCCGCGATGCGACTGCCTGTCCGCGTGATGCGACGTCTGTCGCGCGGGCCCCACGGCAAGGCCGGGCTTCTGACTCGCTTTGGCAAGCGGCTGGCTCACGTGCTGCCCCGCGCGGGGCGGGTGACCGCCACTGTCGTCCTGATCGGACTGCCTCTCTGACGTGCGACGGGGGCGCCCCGACTATGTGGGATACCAGACAGTGACACGCCAGCGCCGCAAATAGAGTCGATCACATCCGCAACCAACATGTGACGGTCATGGGCGCAAGCGATTTGGAAAATTCGACAACCAGGCAGCGCAGGTGCCGCGGGGACGCAACGGTACCCGCCGCGCGCTGATCACTGGCATCACCGGCCAGGACGGCTCGTACCTGGCGGAATTCCTGCTGGCCAAGGGCTACGAGGTCCACGGCATCAAGCGACGCAGTTCGCTGTTCAACACGGATCGCATCGACCACCTGTACCAGGACCCGCAGGCGGACAACCGCCGGCTCATCCTGCATCACGGTGACATGACCGATACGGCCAGCCTGGTGCGCGTGGTGCAGCAGTCCCAGCCGGACGAGATCTACAACCTGGCCGCGCAAAGCCACGTCCAGGTGTCTTTCGAAGAGCCCGAGTACACCGCCAACACCGATGGCATCGGCACGCTGCGGCTGCTCGAGGCCATGCGCATCCTGGGGCTGGAAAAGGACACGCGGTTCTATCAGGCGTCCACGTCCGAGCTCTATGGCCTGGTGCAGGAGATCCCGCAAAAGGAAACCACGCCGTTCTATCCGCGCAGCCCGTACGCGGCGGCGAAGCTGTACGCCTACTGGATCACGGTGAACTACCGCGAGGCCTACGGCATGTACGCCTGCAACGGCATCCTGTTCAACCACGAAAGCCCGGTGCGCGGCGAGACGTTCGTCACGCGCAAGATCACGCGGGCGATTGCCCGGATTGCGCTGGGGCTGCAGGACACGCTTTATCTGGGCAACCTGTCCGCGCTGCGCGATTGGGGCCACGCCCGCGATTACGTGGAGATGCAATGGCTGATGCTCCAGCAATCCGTGGCGGAAGACTTTGTCATTGCTACCGGCGAACAGCACAGCGTGCGCGAATTCGTGGCATGCGCGGCGCAGCGCCTGGGCATCACGGTCACGTTCGAAGGCAGCGGCGTGGACGAGGTGGGCATCATTTCGGCGATCCACCACGATGGGCGGCAGTTGTCGTCCCGCTGCAAGGTGGGCGATGTGATCGTGCGCGTTGACCCGCGCTACTTCCGCCCCACTGAAGTGGAGACGCTGCTTGGCGACGCCACACAGGCCCGCGAGAAGCTGGGCTGGACGCCGCGCATCAGCTTCACGGAACTGGTCAATGAAATGATCGAGGCGGACTTTCTTTCGGCCCGCCGCGATGCGCTGGTCAAAATGGCAGGCTTCAGGACGTACGACTACCATGAATAGACATATCCAGAGGATCTTCGTCGCAGGCCACCGGGGCATGGTCGGCTCCGCCATTGCACGTGCACTTTCCACGCGCGACGACGTGGAGCTTGTCTTGCGCACGCACAGTGAACTCGATTTGACCGACCAGCAGGAAGTCCGGCATTTCTTCGCGACCGAGCGGATCTCCCAGGTCTACCTGGCCGCCGCGCGCGTCGGGGGCATCCACGCGAACGATACTTACCCCGCCGAATTCATCCAGCAGAACCTGATGATCGCGGCCAACGTGATCCACGAGGCCTGGAGCAGCGGCGTCAAGCACCTGCTGTTCCTGGGGTCGAGCTGCATCTATCCGAAGCTTGCGGCACAGCCGATCCAGGAATCGGCGCTGCTGAGCGGCCCGCTGGAGCCCACCAACGCGCCGTATGCGATCGCGAAGATCGCCGGCATGACGTT
This sequence comes from Cupriavidus sp. EM10, assembly GCF_018729255.1. Lineage (NCBI taxonomy): Bacteria > Pseudomonadati > Pseudomonadota > Betaproteobacteria > Burkholderiales > Burkholderiaceae > Cupriavidus > Cupriavidus sp. EM10. The sequence goes on along the minus strand of NZ_CP076061.1, from coordinate 1,312,313 downwards.
GTGCGAGAGCTACAACCGCCAGTACGGCTCCGACTACCGTTGCGTGATGCCGACGAACCTGTACGGGCCGGGCGACAACTACCACCCGAGAACAGCCACGTCATCCCGGCACTGATCCGGCGCTTCCACGAAGCCAAGCTGGCTGGCGCGCCGGTGGTCAGCATCTGGGGGTCGGGCACGCCATTGCGCGAGTTCCTGTACGCGGACGACCTGGCGCGCGCCTGCGTGCACGTGATGACGCTGTCGAGCCAGGTCTACCGCAAGCATGCGGGCACGGCCAGCTTCCTCAACGTGGGCACCGACGAGGAAGTCACGATCCGCGACCTGGCATTGCTGGTTGCCAAGGTGGTTGGCTTCGAGGGCAACATCCGGTTCGACACCACGCGCCCGGACGGCACCCCGCGCAAGCGGCTCGACAGCAGCTTGATCAATGCCACCGGCTGGCGGCCACTCGTGGCGCTGGAATCGGGCCTGCGGATCGCGTACCAGGATGCGCTGTCGACCAAACGGCTGCCGGAATTCCTGGCAATGGAAACCCCCGCCTAGCAAGTAGGGAGGACGTCATGCGCCTGTCGGCCGGTTCCCTTTGGGACATGTTGCTGGCGGCGACGCTGTTCGGGATCGTGGGCTATTGCCACGCGGTCTCGCACATCGATTCGCCGATGCTTCTGCTGTCCACCCTGCTGCTGGCGGTGACCGTCGTCATGCACTGGATGGTCCACGCGCGCGAGCGCGAGCCGTCGCTGGGAGACTCGGGCGTACTGCTGTTCGAGATACTGTTCCTGGTCGTGGCGCCTGCCGTGCAGCGCGCCTACTTCGACGGCGTGATGGTGAACACCGCCACGCTGTCCGAGGTGCCGGCCGTGGCCACCAACCTGCTGTGCACGCTGTTCATCATGGTGTATGTCGGCGCGCGCTGCTACATCGCCAGGCGCGACCGGTACCAGCGTCCGCGCCCTCGCCAGGCGCACCACGCACACCATGCGCATGCGCCGCGTCTGACCGTGCCGCGCGGCTTTGTCCTGGTGGGCGTGGCCGCCCTGGCTGCGGCCCTCTCCTGGCAGTCGATCGACCTGCGGGCGCAGTCCGAGATCATCGAGGTCACGCCCCAGTACCTGCTGCAGCAGAAGTACCTGTGCTTCCTGCCCGTTCCCGCGCTGCTGATGCTGGTGAACGTGAAAGGCCGGAAACTGCTGCGCCAGCCGTTCTGGCTGATGGTGGCCCTGTTCCTGCTTGTCTGCGTGTTCTTCGCGCAGAACCCGCTGATCGAGAAACGCAACGCCATCGGGCCGGTCTACCTGGGTCTCATGCTGCTGATGGTGCCGTGGTTCTCGCGCACGTCACGCCGGCAGGCCGCCACGCTGGTATTGCTGACCGGCGTGTTCTTTCCGTTGCTGTCGGTCTTCACCCACGCGGACATGACGTCCTGGCATCCCACCGACGTGCTCGACCCTGGATGTACTTCGAGCATTTCATCGATCTGCACTACGACGCCTGGGCCAACATCTCCACCGTGCTCGAGATGGTGAACCTGAACGGGGTGCGCTATGGCGAACAGCTGCTGGGCAGCCTGTTGTTCTTCGTGCCCCACACGCTCTGGGAAGCCAAGCCACATGCCACGGGCATCGATATCGGCCAGTTCCTGATGGTCTACTACAAGCTCGATTTCGATAACCTGTCGGCGCCGCTGATCGCGGAAGCCTATATCGACTTCTCCGTGTTCGGCGTCATCGCCTACGCCGTGGGCCTGGCATGGGGCGTGCGCCTGCTAGACCGCCTGTACCGCGCCGATGGCCCCGTGGCCCGGCCCGCCGGCATCTATTTCGCGCTGTTCCTGATCTTTGCGCTACGTGGCGCCTTGATGATTGCGGTGGCCTACGGCAGCGGGGCCGTGCTGGCGTTCATGACGATCGGCTGGTTCGTGGGCGGCAGGCGCAAGCACCGTGTCCGGCGCAGCCCGCACGTCCAGCTGCCACGGACACCGCCGGCCCGCGCGGCTCACTGACGTCGGGCCGGCGGCTTTCTTCCCGTTACTTCGAACAACCTGGCGGCGCCCCAGACAACAGAACGCCCCACCCTGCTTCGGCACGGTGGGGCGTTCTGCATCTGCTCTGGGGCGCTTCGCCGGGAATAGTGGATCGTGACCGGCCACCCCGGCTAACCGTTACCGGCCAGCCATTCACGACGGTACTGGCGCCGACTTTCCCGTTGCTGGCCACTCCTGCAGCTACTGCCGCTCCTGCTGCTTCTGCTGCTTCTGCTGCTTCTGCTGCTCCTGCCGCACGACCTCCGGGCCCACGACAGGCCCACGCCCTCATCCCCGCCTTGCGCTCGCCGCCGGTCAGTGCCGGCCAGCCAGCCTGCCTCGGCGGATCAGGCCAACGGCCCGCGTCGGGGTCATCCAGAGCGCGGTCACCGCATTGGCGGCGATCAGGATGGCGACGATGTTCGGAAAGTTCACGGCGTGGCAGACGTAGAGGAGGATGCAGCCCACCGACGCGGCCACGAATTCCATCGTGCCGATATTGCCCAGGCTGGCGAATGCCTGGCCGCCCATCAGCACCGGCGTGCTCGCGGCCGAGGTCACCAGCACGGCAAAGTACACGGCGCACAGCGCGGCCAGGCCATTGGAGATCACGTACTCGTGCGCCGTCCAGAGCGATACCGCCGCGCCCCCGGCCACGGCCGCGACCGCAATGGCCAACAGGCCGTAGCTGATGTAGCACGTGGCCAGCCTGCGGTAGGTGCGCGACACCCACCGCCAGTCGCCCGCCAGCATGTTGCGATGGATGATGGGCCACAGCGGCTGGTTGATCATGAAGACGAAGCTGTGCAGCAGCATGATTGCCCGGAACAGCAGGGCCAGCAGCGCGGCGTCGCGCGGCATGCCCATTTCGTAGCAGAGCAGCACGGTGCCCTGCTGCAGGAAAGCCACCGCAAGCTGGGCCTGCACAAGCGCCCGCGTGTTGCCGGCCAGTTCGCGGGCGAACGATTTCCCCGGATAGGAGTGCGGCCGTCCGACGCGTATCAACACGGTCGTCATATTGAACAGGCGCAACAGGATGAAGCCGAGCTGGCTGGCCACGAACAGCAGCGTCACGTCCACGTGTTCCTGGCCGGGCTCGCGCGCAAACGTCACCAGCAGGATGAACACGACATTCAGCACGCTGCCGGCCGCCGTGATCAGGTTATTGACATGCTGCCGGTGCTGGCCCTGGTTCACGGCCTCGCCCACGGACAGCACGGTCAGCATGGCGTAGCAGATCAGCGCCGCGGTGAACAAGCCGTAGTGATTGGCGGAGAACAGGTTGACGCCGCTGGATTCCAGCGTCGGCCGCAGGATCAGCACCAGCGCCACCACCGACGCGAAGATGGCCGACAGGCCGCCCACCGACACCGCCAGCACGCCCGGCAGCAGGCCATCCTTCTTGTCGTCGGCGGCGATCGACGTGATCGTGGGCCAGACGCCAATGGCCACCAGCGACAGCCATGCGGAGATGCCGAAATAGACCATCATCGCGCTGAAGTCGTCGGGGTCCAGCACCTTGGCGAACAGCGGGATGCTTACCACCTGCAGCCCGATGCTGCACGCCTTGGACACCATCGAGCTTGCGACGGCCAGGCGCAACGCCCGCGTGGCCTGGCGCGCCCGTTCTGTGGCGTTATGGTCGCGGGAATCGCCCCCCGGCGGCGATATGGCCATGGTCGTATCGCTATCGAGCAGCCCGCCTTTTGTTGTCGTCACGCACGTCTCCGCATTGCCAGCAACCGTTGCACGCCCGCCCCGCATGCCCTTTGCAGCACTTGCAGGAGCGCGGACTTCCGCAACGATGGAAAGTCCCGTCGCAGTGGAGGGTAGCCGCTTGCCCCCTCGACTCTGTTCGCTCCCCCACAGGTGCGCGCCACCGGGCACAGAACGTGCGGCCTCGAACATTGCCGGCGGCATGCGCTGCGTAGACTGCGAACCTGGCTCGCCGTGCGGGGAAGGCGCGCCGGCGCAGTGCCATCCACGCCCCACGCATCCGCCAGACGGCGCCAGGACAGAACAAGCGATGAAGATCCTGCTCTATTGCCTCAACTATGCCCCCGAACTGACGGGCATCGGCAAGTACACCGGCGAGCAGGCGGAATGGCTGGCCGCCCGCGGCTACGACGTGCGCGTCATCACCGCGCCGCCGTACTATCCCGCCTGGAAGGTCGACCCGGCCTATGCCGGCCTGCGTTACCAGCGAGAGATGCGTAATGGCGTCGACGTCATGCGGGCACCGCTCTGGGTGCCCGCGCGCCCCAGCGGCCTGAAGCGCGTGCTGCACCTGGCATCGTTCGCGCTGACCAGCATCGGCTGGCTGGTGCGCCAGGCAAAGTGGCGCCCCGACGTGATCTTCATCGTCGAGCCGCCGCTGTTCTGCAGCCCCGCGGCACTGCTGTTCGCGCGGCTGACCAATGCGAAGATCTGGCTCCACATCCACGACTACGAAGTCGATGCCGCGTTCGAACTGGGCCTGCTCAAGGGCAAATGGCTGCGCCGCATGGCCACGGCCCTGGAACGGTTCGTCCTGACACGCTTCGACCATGTGTCGTCGATCTCGAACGCGATGGTGGCGCTGGCAAGGCGCAAGGGCGCCGACGACAGCCGCCTGACCATGCTGCCGAACTGGCTGGACCTGCAGGGCCTGGCGCGCCGCAGCGACGCCGACTACCGCACGCAGCTCGGCATCCCGGCCGATGCCGTGGTGGCCCTGTACTCCGGCACCATCGGCGCCAAGCAGGGCATCGAAATCCTGGCGGAGGCGGCGGAGCACCTGCGAGAGCGGGAAAACCTGCATTTCGTCTTCTGTGGGGCGGGCGCCGGCGTCGATGACCTGCGCACGCGATGCAAGGGCCTGCCACGCATCCACTTCCTGCCCCTGCAGCCGTGGGCGGACTTCTCCGCACTCCTGGCGGCGGCCGATATCCACCTGATGCCGCAGCGCGCCGACGCGGCGGACCTGGTGCTGCCGTCCAAGCTGGCGGCGATGCTTGCCAGCGGCAAGCCCGTGGTGGCCACCGCCGCACCCGCGACCGAACTGGGCAAGCTCGTCATCCAGTGCGGCATCGTGGTGGAACCGGGCGACAGCGTGGCCCTTGCCGAGGCCATCGTCACCCTTGCCGACGACCCGCTGCGCAGCCGCATGCTGGGCGCGGCCGGCAAGGCGTGGGCCGAGGCGCACCTGGACCGGGACGCCGTGCTCGCCACGTTCGAGGAAACCTTGCTGCGCCTGCATGCCGCCGGCACGATCGCCACCCCGACCACCGCCACGGTCGACTCCGTCGGCGACTAGCCGTGACGGTGCAGCGGGCTGGCATGCGCCTCGGTTCTGTGGGCTGCCGTACTGTGGATGCGGCAATGCAGCGTCAGCATCGAGGCATCGTTGCCGGTTCGCCGGATGAGGGGAGTCCCAACATGTTTCAGGATCTGTCGACCTTCCGGATGCCGCCCGGTTTTCGTGGCCGGTCGGCACTGGCCGTGCAGCTCTGGTGGTGTGTGCAGAGCCTGCTGTTCCACCGTTCGCCCCAGTTTGCCAACGGGTTCCGCCGCTGGCTGCTGCGCTGCTTTGGCGCCCACGTGGGCCGCAACGTGGTGATTCGCCCGAGCGTGCGCGTGACGTATCCCTGGAAGGTCAGGATCGGCGACTACGCGTGGATTGGCGATGGTGCCGAGCTGTACAGCCTGGCCGAGATCGAGATCGGCAACCACGCCGTGGTATCGCAGTACACCTACCTTTGCGCCGGCGACCACGACTACCGGCGCAGCGACTTCGCCATACGCGGCCGTCCGATACGCATCGCCGATGAAGCCTGGGTGGCCAGCCACTGCTTCGTCGCGCCGGGCGTCACGATTGGCCCCGGCGCGGTGATCGGCGCCCACAGCGCCGTGTTCCGCGACATGCCTGCCGGCATGGTCTGCATGGGAAGTCCGTGCCGTCCGCTGCGTCCGAGGCTGGACGACGCGCAGCCCGGCGACACATCGCCATCGCTTTCGGCCGCAGCGCCGCTGGACGTGGAAGCCCTCCACGCCGACTAGACGGCCGCCAGGTCATTTCGCAGCCCAGGGACTGACGATGATCGACATCTATCACAACATGCTTTGGCCCAAGTACAAGGGCGCCGTGTTCACGGAGGCGTTTTCGCACGCGCGCGACAAGGGGCAGGACGTACGCTTCTTCCACATTTCCGCCACCGGATACGGGCGCTCGGCCTACAGCAGCGTCGACACCAGCTACCACCGCTACCCGTACCAGATCCTGTTCGACGAACCCTACGAAACCATTCCGGCCTGGAAGGTGTCGCTGCGACTGATGCGCGAGGTGTTCCGCTCGCGCAGCCAGCTGATCCTCATGCCCGGCTATCACCGCGTGGAGTTCTGGGCCATGCTGGTGGCCTGCATGCTGGCGGGCAAGCGGCGTGGCGTGTTCTGCGATTCGACCATGCGCGACCAGGCCGATCACCCGCTCAAGCGGCAGCTCAAGCGCTTTTTCTTCCGCCAGTGCGACGGCATCTTCGTCTACGGCCAGCGTTCGGCCGAATACGTGATCGCCATGGGCGCCGATCCCGCCCGCATTGTCTACCGCTGCCAGGCAGCCGCGCTGCCGCACGCCTACAGCGCCGAGTCGGCCGCCAGCACGCGGCTGGCCAACGCACCGTCGGCGGACAATCCACGCTTCCTGTTCGTGGGTCTGGTATGTCGCGCCAAGGGCATCGAAGACCTGCTGCGTGCCTTTGTCGACGTACGCCGCCAGCAGCCAGCGGCCACCCTGGTGCTGGCGGGGCCAATCGTCGAATCCGAACAGCTGCCGCAGCTTGCCGAATCGCTCGGTATCGCCGATGCGGTGCAGTTCCTGGGTGCGATGGATATCGACCAGCTGGCGCAGCAGTACTCCCGGGCCACCTGCCTGGTGCTGCCCAGCCATACCGAGGCCTGGGGTCTCGTCGTCAACGAGGCCCTCAGCTATGGCTGCCCGATCGTGGTAAGCGATTGCTGCGGCTGCATTCCCGAGCTGGTACAGGACGGCCTGACCGGCCACACCTTTGTCACGCGCGACGTGGCCGACCTGAGCCGCACGCTGCTGCGCGCCACCCATAGCTTTGCCGACGTCGCCGTGACGATGCGGCACTGCCTGGACGTGGCCGCGCAATACTCGCCGGCGTGCGCCGGCCGCTCGATCATGGAAGGCTGCCTCAAGATACTGGAGGATGCACGAGCATGACCATGCCCAACGCTTTCGGCCCGATTGCGAAACAACCCGCCGAAGGCGGCACGCCACCCACGGCGGCGCCGCGTATCGAATCCGACCGGACGCCGGCGGCGCTGACCCGGCCCGTGGTTTTCCTGGGCCCTTGCCGCCGCCGCACAACGGCTTTTCGGCATCGAACCAGCGCATGCTCGACCGCATTCGCGAACGTGCGCCGGTGGAGGTGCTCGATGTGGCCAAGCGGGCCTCGGGGCGCGCGGCCGGCCTGAAGGCACTGGCCAACCGGGCGCGGCAGCTGTGGCGCCTGGGCCGCCTGATCGTCAAAGAGCGGCCCCACACGCTGTACCTCGGGCTGTCGGGCGGGTTCGGACAATTGCTCGATGCGCCGTTCGTGGCGCTGGCGAACCTGTCGGGCATGGCCATCTACTTCCATCACCACAGCTTTGCCTACATCAACCGGCCCACCTGGTACACCCGCCTGATCATGCGTTGCGCGCCGCGTGGCCGGCACCTGGTGCTGTGCGACATGATGGGCGCCGAGCTGTCCCGCATCTACGGGCTGCCGACGGCTAACGTCCAGGTGCTTTCGAACCTGAGCCTGATCGACCTGCCGGACGCGTCCGCGCCCGTGGCCGCGCCCCCGGAAGCAGCCGCCGAGGCGATCCGCGTGGGCTTCCTGTCGAACATCACGGCGGCCAAGGGCATCTTCACGTTCTTCGAAGTCGTGCGGCTGGCGCAGGAAATCGGCATGCCGGTCTGCGCGCGTATCGCGGGGCCCGTGGCGCCCGACATTCGTGCCCGCTTCGATGCCGAGCTGGCCCGCACGCCGTGCGTGCGCTACCTGGGGCCGGTGCACGGCGCGCAGAAGGAGGCCTTCTTCCGCGATCTGGACGCGCTGCTGTTCCCCACGACCTACCACAACGAGGCCGCCCCGCTGATCCTGCTTGAGGCACAAAGCCATGGCGTGCCCGTGATCGCCAACGACCGCGGCTGCATCGGCTCGATGATCGACGACTGCAACGGCGTGCTGGTGCCGCGCGACGCCGACTTCGCGGAATACGCCATCGCCTGGCTGCGCAAGCTGATGTCGCCGGACGGCAACGCCGATGCCCGGCGCGCCGCGCTGCTCTCCCATTTCCAGGCGCAACGACAGCGCGCCGAGGCCGTGCTGGACCGCACGATTGCCGCCATCAGCGCGCACAAGGCGAACAGCAACGCCACCCACAACGCGTGACTCAATGACAGCGGGCCTCGAAGATCGAGGCCCGCGACGTCGCCGGACAATGGGATGAAGCCCGGATGGGGGCTCAGATATCGTGGTAGCGCATCAGCGTGATGCCGGCATCCTTGAGCACGGCGTGGAGCGGGCCCGGCTCCATCAGCGGCGCGCCCTCTTCCTGGCGCCACGTCTCGGTGTAGCCCGGATGCACCGACATCTCGGTAACCCCGTCCGGCAGGATGGCGGGCAGTTGCAGCGCCCAGCCGCGCTGGCGCGTATCGGCGCCGACATAGAAGTCGGGGCTGCGCAGGCCGCCAAAGTGCCGCAGCAGCAACACGTTCATGGCGCCGCGCACGTGGTTCTTCATGAAGTAGCAGTTCTGGGGCCGCCGCACCCGCGAGATGCCGGCGCGCAGCATTTCATCGCGCAGCACCCGCATGATCGCCGGGTACTTGTGCATGTGGCCATGGCCATCCACGTGGGACACGTCCACGCCCTGGTCGCGCAATTCCTCCAGCTGCAGCCGGAATTCGCGCCGGATGTCGGCCGCGTCGATCAGGCCCGCCATGGCCCGCGCGCGCTGGATCTTCGGCGGGAACAGCGAGCCGTCCTTGCGGCACAGCGAACTCGACGCGGGCGGGCGCCAGCCTTCCACGATGTTGAAATGCAGCCCGAAGGACTGGCGGTGCTGGTTGTCCCGGGCGTACCGGCAGGCTTGCGCCGTGGCCGGCCGGCCGGCCAGGATCGTGGCGCTGGTCAGCAGGCCTGCCTCGAAGCAGGCGACCGTGGCCCGGAAGGTATCTTCGTCGTAGCCAAAATCATCGGCATTGATGATCACGCCCCTCATCTGTCTCTCCCTGGTTATGCAACGCCAAATGCCCATGGCAGATGCCAATCCGCCGCTTGGGGCCACGATATGCGGCACCGCAGCGGGCACTCGGTGCGATATGCAACGTTAGCTGGCCGCGCTTCCGTACCAATGTGCGAGAGCGCACCGATAGTGCACTTTGCAGACTCCTACGATGCATTCAATCGCGATGCACAGCGATGCGCGTCCCATTTAAACGACTGGGGAGAGGATGCCGTGAAGACTAGCCATTACCACACCGTCAGCCGGAGCAATGCCCGATCGCCTCGATCGCTGGCCGCCACACTGGCCATGGCGTGTGCCGCATTGCTGCTGGGCGCCTGCGCGGCGTCCCCGGGCATGAAATTCAGCGCCAGTGCGCCGGTCGGCGGCGTCAGCCCCGATTCGATGCCCGATGTCACGCCGATCACGCTGGAGCTGGTCCGCGAACAGCAGGCCCAGGCCAAACCGGCCAATGCCGGCGTCGAGGAACTGTTCGGCACGCCGGCGCCATACCGCATCGGCGGCGGCGACATCATCTCGGTGGTGGTCTGGGACCACCCCGAACTGGTGTTCCCGACGCAGACCTACAGCATCGGTGCCGCGTTCGAGATCCCGACATCGAGCGGTGGCTCGAACATGCCGGGCTACGTCGTCAGCCCCTCGGGCGATATCCAGTTTCCCTATGCCGGCGTCATGAGGGTCGCCGGCAAGACCGCCAACGAAGTGCGCGACGAGATGGCCCGCATCCTGTCGCGCGTGGTGCGCGATCCGCAGATGACGGTGCGCGTGCTGGGCTTCCGCAGCCAGCGCGTGTACGTCGACGGCGAAGTCAAGACGCCCGGCATGCTGGCCATCGACGATGCGCCGATGACGCTGGTCGAAGCGCTGAACCGGGCGGGCGGCGTGCTGAACCTGACCGGCGACAACAGCCGCGTGCGCGTCACGCGCGGCGAACGCAGCTGGTACGTCAACATGCCGGCGCTGCTGGCCAAGGGTGTCGATCCGTCGCGCATCCTGCTGCGCTCCGGGGACATCGTGCGCGTCGAGCAGCGCGAGGACAGCAAGGTCTTCGTGACCGGCGAAGTGGTCAAGCCGTCGTCGCTGCTCATGCGCAATGGCCGCATGACGCTGAACGAAGCGCTCGGCGACTCCGGCGGCGTCAGCCCGCAGACGGCCAACGCCGAGCAGATCTTCGTCATCCGCAAGACCAACGATGGCAAACCCAAGGTCTACCACCTCGACGGCACCTCGCCGGTGGCCCTGGCCATCGCGGAAAGCTTCGAGCTGGAGCCGAAGGACGTGGTCTACGTCGATGCACGTGACCTCGTGCGCTGGTCCCGTGTGATGACGCTGCTGATCCAGCCGGTTGTGGGTACGGCCAGCATCGCGCGGCCATGATCGTCACCATCGGACGCGACATGGTCAGGTCGATCCTCGTGATCTGCATCGGCAACCGGTGCCGCAGCCCGATGGCGGCAGCCCTGCTGAGCCGGGCGTTGCCCCACTGCAGCGTACTGTCGGCCGGCCTGGCGCCGCCCGTTGGCGCGACGGCGGACCCTCGCGCGGTGCGCCTGCTGGCCGTCGAGGGCGACGACCTGAGTCTGCATCGCGCCCGCGCCGTGGACCACGCGCTGGTTGCCGACGCCGACCTGGTCCTCGTGATGGACGAGGAGCAGCGCGACGCCATCGAGACGCTGTACCCGCAGGCGCGCGGCAAGACGCATCGCCTGTGCGAACAGCAGAAGGCCGATGTGCCGGACCCTTTCGGCGGTTCGCAGAACATGTTTGTCATCGTACTTGGTTTGATCAAGAAGGGTGTTGAATCCTGGTCGGCACGAATCCATGCGGCAGAGCCGGCCCATCGCCACGGAGAGGCATGATGAGTAACGTACGGAATTTCCGGGACCCGGCTCCTGATACATGGGACGACAACGAGAAGCCCATGGACATGACGTCGTATGTCGACGTCCTGGTCCGCTACCGGTGGACGTTCGTGACAGTCGCCGCGGCCATCCTCTGTGCCGGGCTGCTGTATGCGTTCCTGGCGCGCCCCGTCTACCGTGCCGACATCGTGGTGCAGGTGGAAGACACAACCCCGGGCACCTCGGCCAGCAAGCTGGCCGCGAACATCTCGCCGGTGTTCGACGCCAAGCCGGCGGCCTCGGCCGAAATCGAGCTGCTGCGCTCGCGCATGGTGGTCGGCAAGGCCGTGGATACGCTGCGGCTCGACGTCGAGGCGGTGCCCCGCTACCTGCCGCTGATCGGCGCCTCGATCGCCAGCTACAACCGCGAACTGTCCAACCCCGGCCTGTTCGGCTTTGGCGGCTACGCCTGGGGCAGCGAATCGATCGTGGTCGACCGCCTGGACGTGCCGCCCCAGATGGAAGACCGCCGCATGGTGGTCACGGCGCTGGGCGAAGGCAAGTACCGGCTGGCGTTTGCCAGCAGCGACCAGACCGTCGAAGGCCAGGTCGGCCATCCGCTGACGGTGGCCACCGCCAGCGGCTCGGTGACGATCGACATCAGCCGCCTGGACGGCCGCGCCGGCGCGCAGTTCTACGTGCGTCGCGTGCCGCGCGGCATGGCCATCTCCAGCCTGCAGGACCAGCTCATGATCAGCGAGCGCGGCAAGCAGAGCGGCGTGATCGGCGTGGCGCTGGAAGGCACGTCGCCGGCGCGTACCGCGTCGATCCTGAACGAGATCGGCAACGAGTACGTGGAGCAGAACCTGCGCCGCAAGGCCGCCGAGGCGGAGAAGTCGGTCAACTTCCTGGAAAGCCAGCTGCCGCAGCTCAAGCAGCAGATGGAAACCGCCGAATCGCGCTACAACGCGATGCGCAACCAGCGCGGCACCATCGACCTCAGCGAGGAATCGAAGCTGATCCTGTCGCAGTCGGTACAGATCCAGACCAAGCTGCAGGAACTGCGCCAGAAGCGCCAGGAACTGATCGCGCGCTTCACGACCAATCACCCGACCATCGAGATCCTGGACAACCAGATCGCCGGGCTGACCGGGCAGCTGAACGGCGTCACCGGCAAGATCCAGAAGCTGCCGGACGTCGAGCAGAACGTGTTGCGGCTGATGCGTGACCTGAAGGTCAACACCGAGCTCTACCAGTCGCTGCTCAACGACGTGCAGCAGTTGCGGCTGGTCAAGGCCAGCAAGGTCGGCACGGCGCGCCTGATCGACGCCGCCGACGTCCCGCTCAAGCCCGTACGTCCGAACCGCATGCTGATCGGTGCGACGTCGGGTGTGCTGGCCCTGGTGATCGCGCTGCTGGTGGTGGCCGTGCGGCGCATGTTCGACGGCGGCGTGGCCGATGCCGACGAGATCGAGTCGCAATGCGGCATGACCGTGTACGCGACCATCCCGATGAGCGCGCAGCAGGCCCGGCTGTCGCGCGTGAAGAGCGGCGGCGGCGATGTGCTGGCCATCGGCGAGCCCGACGATCCGGCCATCGAAAGCCTGCGTGGCTTCCGTACGGCGCTGCAGTTCGCGCTGCTCGGCGCCCAGCGCAACAACGTCGTGGTGTTCACAGGTCCGGCCCCGGAAGCCGGCAAGTCGTTCCTGAGCGCGAACTTCGCGGTGGTCGCGGCGGCAGCCGGTCGCAAGGTGGTGCTGGTCGATGGCGACCTGCGGCGCGGCGCGTTGAACGAGCGCTTCAACGTCACGCGCAAACCCGGCCTGACCGAGGCGCTGACCGGCACGCGGCTCGATGACGTCATCCAGCGCAACGTCGTGCCCGGACTCGACTTCATCGCCACGGGCGCCGAGCCGCCGCTTGCGGCCGACGTGCTCCAGAGCCCCGATATGGAAAGCCTGCTCTCCGAGCTGCGTTCGCGGTATGACCTGGTGCTGATCGACACGCCGCCAGTCCTGGCCGCCGCCGACGCCGGCATCCTGGCGCCGCGCGCCGGTGCGGTGTTCATGGTGGCGCGCGCTGACAAGACAACCGCCGCCGAACTGACCGCCGCGCGCCGCGTGATCGAACAGGCCGGCGGCGAGGTCAAGGGCGTGCTCTTCAACGGTCTCAAGGTGGAAGGCCGCTGGTACCGTTCGCACTACCACTTCGGCAAGTACCGCTACCTGAACCGCTACGGCAGCCAACAGGCAAAACGGGCCTGAGCCCCGGTACATTGCCTCACGCCTGGCAGGACCGCCTGGGCCGCTTCTTCCGAAGCGGCCTTTTCATTTGCCCCCTGTTTGCGCGCTTCGATCGTGCAGCGGTGAAACGACAGGGCGCCCCTCGGGGCGCCCTGCGGTCATCTTGGATGTGTGTGCGGAACTTGCGGAGGCCTCGGGCCTAGCCGATGTACTCGATCAGTGCGACGGCCTCGGCATTGGCTGGCTGCTCGGTGCCGGCACCGGGGATCAGGCTCAGCGTGCAGCGCTGGCGTGTGCTGCAGCGAAACAGCATGCGTTCGTCGGCCTGCCGGGTGGCCTTGAGCAACGTGGTGGGCGACGACTCGCCCGTCACGATCGAATAGTTGCTGTTGCCGCCGGCCACGTCGACGATAACCCGCGTGACGATCGCATTGAGCGGCAGGATTACCGTCTGCGCGCCATCGGCGCGGGCCGGCAGCCGCCCGAAGGCGTTGCGCAGCGATACCACCTTGGTCCTGACCGTTGCCGATGCGGCCACGTGCCAGCCGATCTCGGCATCGGCGTAGACCCCGGCGGCGCTATTGCCCCGGCAGCCTTCAAGCGTCACGACGCGCCGGCGGCCGAGCTGGTTGCCAGACTCCGAGAACATCAATCCCTCGTCCGGATGCGCGAAATTCACGAAGTCGCAGTTGCGGTACACGGCGCGGCCCTGCGCGGTGGGCCCCTGGCCCGAGACATACTGGTGCCGCCCCATGACCTGGCAGTTGTCGAACACCACCTGCGCGCCGGCCGTGTTGCCCGGCGAGAACACCGCCGACACCGTGCCCGCCGCGAACGGCTGGTAGCCCTGCGAGCCGAAGTCGCAGTCCTTGAAGCCGATATTGCCCTGCTCCCACTCGCAGAACATCACGCCGGCCTGGCGCGACTTCTGCTCCACGCGCAGGCCCTCCGCCTTGAACGAGCAGACGCCCATGGCGTGGTTGTTGCCGCGCAGGTTGAACAGGTGCGTCTGCACGGTGGGCTCGTAGCCGCTGACGTCGCAGTCGGTCAGCTTGATGTTGCCGCCGCGATGCATGTCGATCCACGCGCTGGAGCACCAGTACTTGCAGTGGTCGAACCAGTAGTTCAGAAACTGGTCGGACGTCCGCTTGTCGCCCACGTACAGGAAGGCCTTCCACTGCCCTGCCCAGGCGCAGCGCCAGAACTTCCACTCGCTGTTGCAGTTGTCGCCGGTCAGGTTGACGCCGTAGCGCCACTGGCCCGTGAACAGGCAGTCGTCGAACGCATAGTCCTGGGCGCCGCCGCTGCTGACGCTTTCGATCAGGTCGCTGTTGGGCGCATTGCCGTGGAACTGCAGGTTGCGCAGGCGCACCACCAGCGCGGCGTCCTGGTTGCGGAACAGCGCGCCGTCGCCGCGCGGTTCGTAGAGGATGACAACGGTGCCCGAAGGGCCGTCCCCCTCGATCGTCAGCCCCTGCGTCCTGCCGCCCAGCAGCGCGCTGTCGAACAGGGCACCGGGCTTGGTCAGCCGGTAGGTGCCGGGCGGCACGATGATGCGCCTGCCGCCGATCTGGTTGGAGTTCTCGCCGAACTGGGCCTTGCGCACCTGGCGGGCCATGGCGCGCACCGCGCCGGAAAATGCCGCGTCGGACGGCGTCCTGCCGCTGGGGTCGCACCCGTCGAAGTCTGCAATGGAAACGACCCGCTCGCGCGACGCCGGCAGCACGGCTTCGCCGGCCTCGCGCCCGGCAGCCCCGGTGGCCGCGGAGGCGACGCCCGCGCCGGTCAGTACGCCCAGCCGGGCCAGGAAACTGCGTCGAAGATTGGGCATGCAAGGGCTCCGTTGGCAGTGTTGGCGCGGCACATGCCTGGCGCTACTGCGTCAGCAGGAATGACCAGATTGCCGAGCACTCTGGTTCGGATAGCGGATATTGCGGCATCGCCTTGGACAGCATCACGCCGGTGTTGTCGACGCCCTGGCTCACGACGCGGCAGAAGCTGTCGCGGTCATACGCCGACGGCGGTCCGCCGCGTCTTGGCGCCAGCGTAAGCAGCGAATCGGCGGTCAGGCGCGGGCCGAAGGGCTCGGCGCCCTTGGCCGCGGCATGGCAGTTGGCACAGCGCGCCGCCGAGACGGGCAGCGGGCGCTCTTCCCAGCGCAGGCGCGCCGGCGAGCCGGTGGCCACCTGCCCATCGTAGAGCGACCGCCCGAGATCGACGAGATAGGGCGTGGCGCCCTGCGCCAGCCCGGATACGGGGCTGCCGACGGCCAGAACGGCCGCCAGCAGCATGGCCGTGCGCATCAGCGCACCCGGATGGTGGCCGCCACGCTGGGCACGCCCGCCGCGTTCAGCGCGAACAGCATGTAGTAGCCCGGCACGGCCACGCCCGGATCGGCCGGGATCTGCAGCTTGTACTCGCCCGACGTGCCCACGGTGAACGTCAGCGGCACGCGGCGCTGTTCGTTGTTGACCGAGTGCGTGACCGACGACATGCGGACCATCGCGAACGACTTCATGCTGGCCGTGGCATTGACCGTGATCGTCGTCCCCAGATACGCATCGGTGGGCGCCGACGTGATCGACGGGCGCGTGGCCGAAGTGCCGTCCGCATTGAGCAGGTAAGGCGGCGTCAGGATCTCGACGTTGGAGTGGTTGGTCGTGCACGTACCGCACAGGCCGCCACCGCCGCTCATCACGCGCCCGTCGGGCAGCAGCAGCGCCACGCTGTGATACGTGCGCGGAGTCTGCATGGCCGCCAGGCGCGAGAACTTCTCGGTGGCCGGGTCCCAGAGCTCCGCCACCATCACGGCGCCGTCGTCGCTGAACGTCACCGGCCACGCCTGTCCGCCGATCACCACGACCTGGCCGTTGGGCAGCACCACGCTGTTGTGGAAGGCACGGGCGTACGACATCGATGCAACCTTGCGTACCGTGGGCGTGGCGGGGCGGATGTCGATGACGTGGGCGTTGGTGGTTGCGGCGGCGTTCTCGTAGTCGGGCGCACCGCCCACCGTCAGGATGCGGCCAATGTCGTACATCACGGCATTGCCGTTCATGGCGTCGCCATCGGCCGCGCGCGTGCCGACCGGGGTTACCGAACCGTTGCCGGTCGTGTCCACCCAGTTCATCTGCTTGCTCGGGCCGGCGTGGAAGACGCGGCCATTGCTGGCGGCGAAGAGCCATGCGTGGTTGTCCGACCGGTAGATGCCCGCCGTGTCGCCTGTCAGGAAGTAGTCGTCCCAGACCGCGCTGTTGAGCTGCCAGCCCGTGTTGGCGTGCCAGGTTTCGCCGTCCTTGTCGCCGATGTCGCCGCTCCACGAGCCACCGACCGTGAACACGCCGCCATCGGGCAGCGTCACCGCGCCCTGGTAGCCGCGCCCCTTGACCATCTCCGCTGCGGCCGTCCACGCGTTGGTCGACGGATTGTAGATGCTGGTCTTGGTGCTGCTGCTGCCGCCATTGACCAGGATGCGGCCGTCCGGCAGGTTGGCCGTGCCCGGGCAGAACATGTCGTGCCCCGTGTTGCTGACCAGCTTCTCTGTCGACGCGCCCGTCGTCGGATTGAACAGCGCGGTATAGGTCCGGCCGTTGTCGCCGCCGAAGTTGTTCCGCTCGTAGGCGGACCACACCAGCACGCGCCCATCGGGCAGGTTCGCCGCGGCCACGGGGATCACGGTCAGCGCCTTGGGTGCGGCCCATTTCGACGGCAGTACCGTGGTTTGCGCCACCGTGATGTTCCAGGTCTGTGCCGCGCTGGCGTTACAGGTCTTCTGCACGACCGCCTGGCCTTCGACCGCGGACGATGGCACCAGGCAGAGCCCGCTGTGCGCCGCGACGATGGCATAGCCGCCGTTCTGCGCGCGCAGCGTGAAGCGCTGGTTGGTTGCCCCGCTGCATTGCCACTGCAACGCAGGGGCGCCAACGGCGGTGCTGGCGTACTGGATGTCCAGGCACTTGCCGCTATGCTGGGGCGACATCTGGTACTGGCTGCCGAACAGCGTCAGCGCCCACAACTGGTTCAGGTCGCCATGGCAGGTCCAGATGATGGCCGGCGCGTCGTTGTCCACCACGGCGCCGCTGATATCCAGGCAGAAGTTCGTACCGCTGAGCTTGATGGCGGTGGTGGTCTGCGCCTGCGCGGGCGTGGGTGCGGCCCACAGCCAGAGTGCCAGCAGGCACAGACCGACACACCTCGACAGGCGCACAAGCGCACGCGCCGGGTGCGATCCCGGGATGAGGTTCATGATGGACTCCCTTGATGATGTTTTCTTTTCGACCGGACGCCTCCGCGTCACACCCTGGCGAGGAAAGCCATGACCGCTACCACATCCTCGGGCTGTGGTAGCGCCTGACTGCGCCAGCACATCTGCGCCGACGCATTGAAGAAGTAAACCTGGGTGGCATGCTTGTCGAGGTTCTCCGACGGCGGGCGGCCGGCCAGCTTCGAGCGCAGCGCCATGACGTCGCCGGAAGGGATCACGCCTTGCCATGTCCGGCCCGCACCCATCTTCTTCAGCCATGCCTGCATGGCCTGCGGCGAATCGCCCAATGGGTCGATGCTCAGCGACAGCAACTGCAGCGGATAACGGCCCTTCTTGCCGGCCAGCCCGCTTTGCACGGCGCCGAACATGGCGCCCTGCAGCGGGCACACGGAGCTGCAACCGGTGAACATGGTCTGGAGCGCGGTGACCTTGCCCTGCATCAGCGCATCGAGCCGTTGGCGCTGCCCCGCCGCGTCGACGACCCAGGCATCGGGCGCCGGCACGAGCGGTTCCACCGCCCCGGCGCTGACATGTGCCACGGCGCCCCTCGACGCAGTCGCCACCACGCTGGCGGATAAGGCGCGCATCCACGCACGGCGAGTCCAGCTCATCAATATGCTCCCAGGCATCCAGACGATTGATGTACCTGACAAGCTCACCTGTGCCAGATCATCCGTCACATCTTGCGAGCACGGTGCCGCATCATCCGTTCGGCAACGCACGTTGCCGCAGCGCGGAAACGGCCAGCATCAGCATCAACGGCTGCGTTGGAAAACACACCGAAGGCGCACCGCTGACGTTTCTATACTCGAGCCAGCAGAACCGGGCGCAGCACAACAAGAAAAGGGAGGGCCGCGTGATACCAGAACATCTTCAGGGTGCGCCGAAGGCGTGCCGCGTCGCAGTCATCATTGCCACCAAGGGACGCCCCAAGGCTGTCTCGCGCGTGCTGCGCCTGCTGGAGCAGCAGACCTTGCAGCCGTCGATCGTCGTGGTGTCGGCCAATACGCGGCTGGATGTCGAGGATTTCGCCACGCAGCACCTGCCCGTCGAGTATGTGTTCGGCCCGGCCGGCCTGCCCGCGCAGCGCAATCGCGGCATGGATCGGGTCATGGGCGAGGCGGATATCGTGGTGTTCTTCGACGACGATTTCGTGCCCGCGCCAGGCTGGCTCAAGCAGTGCGCCGATGCGTTTGCGGCGCGCCCCCGCGCCGTGGGCATGACGGGCGGCGTGGTGGCGGACGGCGTGCGGGGCGATGCCATCGACTGGGACGAAGCCAGCGAACTGCTGTCGGACGATGCGGCGCGCACGCAGCCCCTGGGCCTGGTGCCGGTGCAGAAGCTGTATGGCTGCAACATGGCGTATCGCGTCAGCGCCATCGGCGACCTGCGCTTCGACGAGCGGCTGGTGCTGTACGGCTGGCTCGAGGACATGGACTTCTCGCGCGCGATGAACGGCAGGGGCCAGCTGCTGCAGGTGCTGGCGGCGCGCGGCGTGCATCTGGGCCTGCGTTCCGGCGGCCGCACGTCGGGCCGGCGCTTCGGCTTCTCGCAGATCGTCAACGCCTGGTACCTGTACGGCAAGGGTGCGCTGTCGGCACGCGAGGTCTGGGAAAACACCGCCAAGGCCCTGCTGGCCAACGGCGCCAAGTCCCTGTTCCCCGAGCCGCACATCGACCGGCGCGGACGCCTCGCAGGCAACCTGCTTGGCGTGCGCGAACTGCTGCTGGGACGCTGTCAGCCCGAACGCGGCGCCGAGCTCTGAGCGGACGGCTCCGGGCCGCCTTCGCCACCGCGCGCCCCTTTCTTCCTGGACGGCTTCGGCGATTTCGTTTCGGAATTCGCCGCAGCCATGCCATGGTGGGACTTGCGGGTCGGCCCCGGCTGCCAGCGCGGCGCCGGCGGCGCCACCGGCCTGAACGAAGCCAGTGCCTGCGGCATCGTGCGCAGGTGCGACAGCAGTTGCGCGGCGAATGCTTCGCGGCTTTCGGTCAGGAACAGCGAGTGGTCGAGCAGCGGCATCGTCTGCAGGCGCACATGCCGCAGGCCGTCGATGGCCTCGAAGCGCCGGCCCAGCCCCAGATGTGCCTCGTGCAGGCCCACGTCGCTGGCCCCATAGAGGAACAGCGTGCGCACGCCGCGCCGTTCCAGTTCCCGCACGGCGGCGCTGGCGAAGTCCTGCGTGGTCTGCCCGGCCTGGCCCTGCGCGCCCGGCGTTGCCGTCACGACATTGTGTTCGCGCAGGCGCACGCGGATCCTGCGCGACATCGCCGCCAGCAGCCGCCTGAGACCCAGTTCGCCACGAAACAGCCTGCGCCAGTTTTCCCACCGGCACGCGGCGGCCAGATACACGCGGGCCGGTCGCAGACGATCCGACGCCGTGGCCTGGTCGGCGGCATCCCAGCGGAATTTCACCAGGTTGACGAGCATGAGGCCGGTTACGTCCGGGTTTTCCAGCGCGGCGTGCAGGCTCAGGAATGCGCCCGAGCAGATGCCGGCGAGCACGATGCAGCGGAAGCCACGTGTCCGCAGCCAGTCCACCGCAGCGCCCAGGTCGCGCCGGGGCGCGGCACCGTAGATGGTGTTGAGGTCCATCTGTCGCGCGGCGCCCGGGCTGTCGCCGATCGATGACACGTCGAGGCGCAAGGCGGCAATGCCCTGCCGCGCGAGCTGCCGCGACACCGTGACGAACAACCGGCCATCGCCGACATGATGATTGCCGCCCGTATTCGGAAAGATGACCGCCGTCGCCGGCCGCGCCGGCGTGGCATCGCGCAGCGGCGGCATGCAGAGCACGCCGAACAGCCGCGCGTTGTCGATCCACACCGGCGACTCGACGACGTCCGACGCGGCCAGCGCATCGTCGGGAGCGCCAGCCGGGCCGGGCGCAATCCCCGCCGCCCGCCTGGGTGGCGTGACCTGCATGCGCGACGCGATCCAGCCAGTGACACGCTCCCAGGCGCGCACGGGCACATCGGCAAATTCCGCCGAGCGCATGACGTCGGGATACTCGTCAAACCCGTCCAGCTCGACGTCCGCGCCGGCCTGGCCAAGCCCGCGCGCCAGCGCCGCCACCGGCGACGACGGATCGGGCCAGGCGTCGAGCAGCAGTACGCGTGACAGGGGCAGGCTGGCGTCGAGCCGGATGGACTGGATACCCGCGACCGTGGCAGGAGGCAAGCGGAAGCTCAGCACATCCTGTGCGCCATCGGGCGGCGGCGGGACATCGAGCTCAGGGATGGCGCTATGGCGCCAGGCGGCGTGCAGCGCGCGCAGTTCCCTCAGGTACAGGCGGCCATCGATGACCGGAGCCAGCATGACGACGCCGGCCAGTTGCGGCACGCGTGCGGCCGCCAGTGCCGCCAGCGAGGCGCCCAGCCGCAGGCCGCACAGCACGATCTGGCTGACGCTGGCCAGGCGGCACAGCGCGGCGCAGCCGGCCACGATGTCGTCGATGGCCGATGCCACCGTGTTGTCTCCATCGGGAAGGTCGGCGGCGTCGCCAGTGCCGCGGTAGTCGAACCGCAGGACGGCCAGCCCCGCCCGTGCCATGTCGTCCGACAGATGCCGCCATGCTCGATGCGACCACATCATCTCGTGGCCCTGGGGGGCACACATCACCACGCCGACATTGCCCTGCGAGCCGTGCAGCCAACCTGCACAGCCATCAAACATGACCCTTTTCATCCACGCGTCTCCTGGTAACGCCGACCGGGCAGCCGATGCCGGTACCCGCAGAAACGGGTACGCCAGCACCGGTGGCCGGTTCGATCAGTCGCCGGTTTTCTTATGCCGCCGGAGTATGACCGATCTGCTTGAGTGAGGGTGCCGTCACCGGCATGCCGAGGTAGGGATTCATGGCGGTGAAATCCGTGCGGTTGCTGCGCTTGGGCACGACGCCATTGAGAATGCCGCCTAGCAGCGTGGCGTTGGCACGCGCCAGGCGCTTCAGCGATTCATCGACCTGCGAAGGCAGCGTGGTGTCGGCGCGCAGCACCAGCAGCGTCGCGTTCACGCAGTTGGCCACCAGCGCGGCATCCGCGACGGCCATGACCGGCGGGGTGTCGATCATCACCAGGTCGAAGCGCTCCGCGCACGTCTGCAGGGATCTTGCGAACGCGGGGCTCATCAGCAGTTCGGAAGGATTGTCGGGCGGCGCACCGGCCGGCAGCACCGACAGCCCGTTCACGGCCGTCAGCTGCACGGCATCGGGCAGCGACGCACGGCCGGACAGCACGTCGGCGAAGCCGGGGCCGGTATGCAGGTCCAGCCAGTTCGCCACCTTGCCACGCCGCAGGTCGGCGTCGATCAGCAATACCCGCTGGCCGGCTTCCGCGAACAGCACGGCGAGATTGACCGACGCGAACGTCTTGCCAGCGCCCGCCGTGGGGCTGGTGACGGCCACCACGCGCTGCGGCGTGTCGCGCAGCGAGAAATGCAGCGCGGCGCGGACATTGCGCAGGCCTTCCACGGCCATCGAATGGGGTGCATTGCGCGCCAGCAGGAACTGGTCGTGCAGCCCGAGCCTCAGCAGGCGTTCGGCGCCGTCGATATCGTCGTCGGCACTCTCGGCCAGTTCGTCCGGATCGACCAGCGCGTGACCCGAATGCTGCGCCTGCCGCGACTGCTGCGCCAGCAGCCCCGCCACGTCCCCGTCCGGCCAGGCGGACCTGGCGCGGGCGTCGACCAGACGCTCCAGTTCCACCTGTTCCTGGCTGAACACGATGTCGCCCAGCATCGGCAGGCCCAGGCGCGCCTCGGCGTCGTTGACGTTGTCAAGCGTGGGCCGCACGCGCTGGCGCACCGCCACGCATGCCATGGCCAGGCACAGCCCCATCAGCGCGCCGGCCATGGTGGCCGGCCACGGACCCAGGCCCACCGGCCGCATCGGCAGCAGGGCGCTGTCCAGCACCCGGACCTGTCCCGTGCGGTCCAGTTGCAGCAGCGACAGCTGTTCGGCCTTGTTGCGCAGCGTCATGTACATGTCCTCGGCCACCTTGACGTCACGCGTCAGTGCCACGGACTCCCGTTCGGTCGACGACAGGTTCTGATAGCGCGAATCCATGTCCTTGCGCTCGCGCACCAGCTGCTGGATCTGGTTGTCGACGGTCTTGACCTCGTTGGCCTCCTCGGTGAACCGCTGCAGCAGCTTCATGCGCTCCAGCTTCAGCACGGCGATCTGGCGCTGGTAGTCCATGCTGCCGGTCAGGTACGACTGCGCGTCCTGGGTCGGCGCGATGGACCCGGCCTTCGAGCGGTATTTCGTCAGCGCCGTCTCGGCGCGCTCCAGCTCGGCCTTGACGCGCGGGATCTCGCCGGACAGGAAGGCCAGCGTCGCGGCGGTGTCGTCGCGGCGCTGCATCGCCTGGTTGCCGATGAACGACTCGGTAATGCCGTTGACCAGCGCCGCCACGGCCGTGCGGTCGGCATTGCGCCAGCCGATGCTGACGGTGCCGGCGTCGCCGGGCTGCATCTCGATGCGCAGCCCGTCGGCCACGGCGTCGACCGTCTGCACGAGATCATGGCGCGTGACCACGAAGCGGGTGCCCGGGCGCGCGTCGATGCTTGCAACCTGCATCGCCACGCCGTTGGCTTCCGCCGGATTTCCCACGCTGCCCGACAACAGTTCGGTGTCCCGGTCATAGAGACGGTAGCCGCCATTGGGCAGCACCAGCAGCGTCAGCGGCACGTTGAGCAGCCGTTCGGGCACGGCCAGCCGCTCCACGGCAAGCTGTTCGCCTCCCCAGGCATAGCCCAGGCTTTCCGGCCAGGGCCCGGACAACTGGCCCGGCGTGGCGAAGTGGGCGGCCAGCCCGCCGATCAGCGGCGCGCGCAGCGGCCGGGCCGAAATATCGAGGTGAAGGCGCTCGACCACCGGCGCCACCACGGTGCGGCTGCGCAGCAGGCCGACATCGAACGGCATCGGCGTCGCCGTCATGCTCAGGGCGTTGGTGCGCGCAGTGGCCACGTTGTCGCGCGGCTGCTGTACCTGCACCAGCGCACTGGCGCTGTACTCATGGGGCTGCGATACCGCGAAGACCCATGCGATGGCGCCGCCCGCCAGACCCGCGCCGAGAATCCATCCGGCACGATCGAGCATCGCGCGCCATGGGTTGCCGCCCGCTTCCGCCGCTGTTGCCGGCGCGGCCGGCGCGGCACCGGCCGCAAAAGACATGTTGGTCACAACGTCCCCCTATTGCTTCGAATGCCCGCCGGCGCCTGCCGGCGCGCCACGCTACTTGCGCCCGTAGTTGTCATCGAACCGTACGATGTCGTCCTCGCCCAGATACGAACCCGATTGCACCTCGATGATCTCCAGCGGCGTCTTGCCCGGGTTCTCCAGCCGGTGCTGCGTGCCGATGGGGATATACGTGGACTGGTTCTCGGACAGGATGCTCACCGTCTCGCCACACGTCACGCGCGCGGTGCCGCGCACCACGATCCAGTGCTCGGCGCGGTGGTAGTGCATCTGCAGCGACAGGCTGGCGCCCGGCTCCACGACGATCCGCTTGACCTGGAAGCGGTCGCCGTGGTCGATCGAGTCGTAGCAGCCCCACGGCCGCTGCACCTTGCGATGGTTGACCACCTCGCTGCCATGCTCGGCACGCAGGCGCTGCACCACGTTCTTGACGTCCTGCACGTGCGCCTTGTCGACCACCAGCACCGCGTCGGCCGTTTCCACCACCACCACGTCCTGCACGCCCACGCAGGCGATCAGGCGGCCTTCGGAATGCGCCAGGCACGACGTGGCCCCGTCGAACACCACGCGCCCGCGCGCCACGTTGCCGGAGGCGTCCTTCTCGGCGATGTCCCAGATCGCGGCCCACGATCCGACGTCGGACCAGCCGGGGTCCATCGGCACCAGCATGGCCGGCACGTCGGGCAGCGCCTCGATCTTCTCCATGACCGCATAGTCGATGGAATCGGACGGGCAGGCCTCGAAGGCTTCCTTGCACAGGCACAGCGCATCGCCCTTGGCGGCACGTTGCGCTTCGTCGTAGGCGGCCTGGCATTGGCGCATCATGTCGGGCTGCAGCTGGGCCAGCGCGCGCAGCCAGACCGAGGCCCGCACCACGTAGACGCCGCTGTTCCACCAGTAGTCGCCCGACTCCACGTAGGCGGTGGCCAGTTCCAGGTGCGGCTTCTCGACGAAGCGCTCCAGCGTCAGCGCGCCTTCCTGCGACAGCTTGCCCGTGCGGATGTAGCCGAAGCCGGTTTCCGGCGTGCTGGGCCGCACACCAAGCGTGACGATCGCGCCGCGGTCGGCGTGGCGCACGGCGACGGCCAGTGCGGCGCGAAACGCCTCGGTGTCCAGCACCGCGTGGTCAGCCGGCGTAGCCACCATCACCACGTCGCCCGCTTCGCCGGCGTTCGCCATCGCATGCAGCGCCGCCATGGTCAGCGCGGGCGCCGTGTTGCGTCCGCAGGGTTCGGCCAGGATGTGCGCCGGCTTGCCGCAGCGCTTCATCATCGCCGCGATCATGAAGCGATGCTCCTCGCCGCACACCACGATCTGTGGCGCCTCGACGCCCGACGGCCGTCCCGCCATCAACGCGATGCCTTCGAGCCGGCGCGCGGTGGCTTCCAACAGGGTGTTCTCGGCAACCAGGTTCAGCAGCTGCTTGGGATGCTGCTCGCGCGACAGCGGCCAGAGCCGGGTGCCGGCGCCGCCCGCCAGGATCACCGGCTGGATCGCGGCCTGCCGCACCGGCGCCGCGGAGGCTCCCTGACTGGCGGCCTCGACCATGGTGGGGACGGCGGCGGAGGGAACATGGCTCCCTCGGGTCGGAATTCTCATCATGCCTCCTGCTGGTAACTGTCCGTGTGCGGCTGGGATTCGGGATGACCCGTGCAAGCATCCACGCCATCCGCGCCAGAGTGGATGGGGCCAGTGTAGGAAGCTGCTCTGGCACGACTCTGTTCGATTCCGCACATGCTCGACGCCGCACCGTACGCATTGCCCGACATCGCCGGCTTTGTTGGAAAACGTACCGATTTGCCCGGCCCGAACGGCTCCAATGCGGTGGACCGCGTTTCTCGCATGGTGGCCGGCCTGGCGCCGGCGCCGCCCCAACCCGGAGAACTGGACAGATGGTGCAAAGCACAGCGAATGCCCTGGCGCCGGCGACGCCCGAACCAGCGGCCGCCCGCCCTGTCGTGGCGCCCCAACGCCTGCTGCATGGCGAATCGGCGATCTGGCAGGAAACGAACTGCTACATGGACCTGTGGATCGAACTGCTGTACGGCTGGCACCTCGACCCGCGCGCGGCGCTGCCGTTCACCGTGGCGCAGGATTTCGAGGGCGACCATTTCACCTTCTTCAAATACCCGCAGGCCGATCTCGAACAGCTGTATGGCACGGTGGTGCAGGAGAGCGCCGTCTACGACACGCTGGAAGCGCACGTGGCCGCGCAGGTGTCGCGCGGCAAGACCATGCTGGTGGAGGTGGACAGCTTCTACCTGCCCGACACGCGTGCCACGGCCTACCGTGCGAATCACGTGAAGACGACGGTGGCGATCGATGGCATCGACACGGTGCGGCAAACCCTGTCCTACTATCACGGCCTGGGCCACTACACCGTCGATGGCGACGACTATCGCGGCCTGATGCGGCTCACGCCCGACCTGCGCGACAACGGCAATATCCTGTTCCCGTACGTGGAGTCCGCCGCGCGCGTGCGCCCGGCGCTGCAGGGCCGCGAGCTGGCCAACGCCGTGGCGCGGCTGATGCGCCGGCACCTGGGGCGGCGCCCGGCGCAAAGTCCCATCGTGCGGTGGCGTGCCGAGTTTCCCGCGCACGTCGACACGATCCTGGCGCGTGGCGACGCGTACTTTCACCACTACGGCTTCAATCTTCCCCGCCAGCTCGGCGCCAACTTCGAGATGCTGCAGCATTGCCTGAACTGGCTCGACGAGCATGGCTACCGCGTCCCGGCGGCCCTGCGCGCGCTGCCCGGCACCATCGCGGCCGAATGCAAGGTGCTGCAGTTCCGCCTGGCGCGCGCCGTGGCACGTGGTCGGCCCGACCTCTGCACGGAGTGCCTGGACAATCTCGAATCGGCCTACGACATGACGATGGCGGGCCTGGTGTCTTCGTTCGGCAGCACCGATCCAGCCCACGGCTGACATCCGCCAGCGCATGCCGCCGCCGCACGCCCCGGCCGCCATCGCCACGCGGCGATAGGCACCCCAGGCATGCGGCATTGGCGCCAGCGTCAGACCTGTGCCAGCGTCAGGGCCGGCAGCAGGCGGTCGTATTCGCGCTTGACCAGCTTGTAGCACTCGCACGAATGATGCTCCAGGCCGCAGCGGTCCAGCACGGTGATATGGCCGCGGCTGTGATGGATCAGGCCCAGGTCTTCCAGCTTGCCGGCCGCTTCGGTGACGCCCTCGCGGCGCACGCCAAGCATGTTGGCGATGACCTGCTGCGTGATCACCAGCTCGTTCGAGTTCATGCGGTCGATGGCCAACAGCAGCCAGCGGCACAGCTGCTTGTTCAGCGAGTGATGGCGATTGCAGGCTGCAGTCTGTGCAATCTGCGTCAGCACGGCCTGCACATAGAGCAGCGTCACGCGCTGCAGCGCCGGCAACTGGGCCAGCTCCGAGCGCAGCACACGGGCGGGAATGCGATAGGCGAAGCCGGGGCTGCGCACTTCCACGCGGCTGGGCATCGTGTCGCCGCCGGTCACCACGGGGATGCCCACCAGCCCTTCGTTGCCGACTGCCGCGAATTCCACCGTGGCGCCATCTTCCAGCAGCGACAGCAGCGAGACCACGGACGTGGTGGGAAAGTACACATGGACGATGCGCTGGCCCGAGTCGGTCAGCAGCTCCCCTGCACGCAGGCGGACGAGTTCGAAGTGGCGCGACAACGCATCCCATTCACGACGCGGGAGTGCATTGAGCAGATGATTGACATGCAGGTCCGACCGTTGCGTAATCATTTCTTCCTCCGTATGACCCAGGAGCAATGACGTCGGAACGCCGCAGTACCTGCGAGACGCGTGACCCGACATCGCCGCTCCGCCCTTTTATCAGCTAGCTTGCTGGCGAATGCCCGGCGGCCCTGAGGCCGCCACCCGTGAACCTTGCCGAAGCGTGTTGCCCTTGGTGCTCCGGTTTCCTCTTCGTTGTTGACTGTATTAAGTGCCATTGAGCACAGAACTGACAGTAGGCAGACGGATAGGTCAGGGCGTCATCCATGCGTAGGTTGGATGTAGGAAAACGGGTGAGGCGTCGCGGCGGCTGCACGGGCGTGCATACCGTCCGGCGGGAGGAGGGAAATGTGTCCTGCCGCGCCAGACGCGGCCTGGCGGGCAGGTGGAGAAGGATGAGTTCAGCCGTCGTAGCTGACCGAGCGTGAAGCGTTCAAGGCAGATACTTCACCC
This sequence comes from Cupriavidus sp. EM10, assembly GCF_018729255.1. Taxonomy (NCBI): domain Bacteria; kingdom Pseudomonadati; phylum Pseudomonadota; class Betaproteobacteria; order Burkholderiales; family Burkholderiaceae; genus Cupriavidus; species Cupriavidus sp. EM10. The sequence continues at coordinate 1,284,255 of NZ_CP076061.1, read as the reverse complement.
GAAGGGATGGCTCCCGCCAGGGTGGCATCCGCCGCATCGTGCATCAGGCGGATACGGCGCGATTCGCCGGGTCCCAGGTGGAACCAGTCGGTTTCCGGCGTGCAGGCGTGGTCGTCGACATGGACCCACCGCGCAAAGCGGCGGGCGCTGACGGTCAGCCACCAGACGCCGTCCTCGCACGCCACGCTGGCGCTCAGGCCCGGGTCCTGCAGCGCGTCGGCGCGGCGGTCCGGCAGGTACGCCGACTGGCTCAGCAAGGGGCTTGCAGATGCATCCGCGCCGGCATCGGGCGACGCGTCGTGCAGCGTGGCCAGCACCACGTCATGCGCGGGCGGTCCGAAGCGGTACGCGTAGGTGAAATCGAAGAAGTGATCGAGCAGCTCCGCCGCCACCAGCCGCCGCGTCTCGCGCGGCGCCAGCGTCAGCACCTGCTCCGCCTGGGCAGCCACGGCCTCGCCGTCTCGCAGACAGCGCAGCGTCAGCCGCACAGTGCGCGGCGACGCACTTTCATTGACCACATGGACGTGCAGCCCGTTCAACCCCTCATCCGTCAGGATGACCTGCAGCGGCTGCCAGACCTGCCGCAACGCATGCCATGCCGATTTGGGCCGCGCGTTCGCGTCGACGATGCCCCAGCCCGCGCCCGGCAGCAGGTCCTGCAGCTGCCAGACCAGACCGCCCCGGCAGGTGGAACCGGCGCGGCGCCATTCGCCGAACACCTGGGTCATGATTTCGGCCACCACGGCGCGCGACAGCGTCAGGTACCGCGCCGGCCGTTCATAGCGCAGGCGCGGCGGATCGACGTCGAATATCTCGCGCAGGTAGAAGTCGCGGATATCCTCGAAATCCCACGCTGCGCCAGCGTCGCGCGGCACGCGCGCCTTCCAGCGCGGATCATGGTACGGCTGCGACAGCCCGGCATCGGCCAGCGTACGCGCGCACGGCACGTTGGCAAAGGCCAGGCATTCCGACGTGAAGCGGACGTTGGCCAGCCGGGCATCGGCAAGCGGCCGCTGGTACGCGCCCACGCCGTAATAGTGGGAGACGCCGGTATCGACCTGGAACGGCCAGGCGCCTTCGCTGGGCGAATTGCGCACGTAGACCACGTCGGGCCGATGCTCGGACACCAGCGCGGGGATCAGCGTATCGAACAGCGGCTGGCGCCAGGCGCCGCGCGGAACACCCATCATCGCCGCCTGCTGCTCGGCCTCGCTGCCGCCGCACAGCACGGCCAGGCTGGCGTGGGCCCCGGAAGAGGCCAGCCACTGGGAGACCTCGCGCCGCGCATCATCCATCCACGCCGCGCCGGTGTCGTTGCCATAATCGAAGTTGGCGAACATGAAGTCCTGCCAGACCAGCAGGCCCAGCGCGTCGCACTGACGGTAGAACGCTTCGCCGGGATAGCAGGTGACGCCGCTGACCCGCACCATGTTGGCGCCGGCATCGCGGGCCAGCCGCAGCCAGCGCGCCACGGCCTCGTCGGTATCGGCCAGGCCGGGCAGGTCGTGGCTGGACACGCATGCGCCCCGGCAGAACACGCGCTCGCCGTTGACGCGCAGTCCGAACGCACCCGGTTCGCCGTCGCGGTCCTCGGTAATCGTGCGGAAGCCGACGTTGCCGCAGGCCAGCACGTGGCCGCCCAGGCTGGCGTCGATGCGATACAGCGCCGGATCGCCATGGGTATGCGGCCACCAGCGTTCCGCGTTCGCGACGCGCAGCGTGCCCGCCAGCGTGTGCGGGCCGGTGCGGCGCAGGTCGCCGTGCCAGATCGCGTGGTCGGGGCCGATGGCCGAGAAGGCGCCGTGCGCGGGCGCCTCGCCCGGAAAGTGCAATTGCAGGGCCACCACGCCGTCGGTACCGTCGATCCGCGCCGACAGCGCGGCGCGCACGCCATGGGTGGGATCGGTGCCAATCGGGTCCAGCAGCTCGATATCGCGCCACGGTCCCACCGCATGGACGGGCGGACACCAGCCGGGCATATGACCGAGCAGCGTGGTCCGCACCGTGCGCAGCGATGGCGGCTGGATCATCCGCGGCTTCCAGCGCACCGGGCCGCGCTGCTTGCGCAGCCACGGATGCAGCGCGCGAAAGCAGATATGCAGCACGTTGTCGGCGCCGGCCAGTTCCACTTCCACCTGGTGCGCCGCGAACATGTGCCGCGTGGTCAGGATGTGCTGGCCGTTGAGCCAGACCTCGGCAATCGTCGCCAGGCCGTTGAAACGCAGCAGGCGGCGTCCGCTGCCCGAAAATTGCAGCCGATACCAGTAGTCATGCTGGTGCAGCGGCGGCGGCGATGCATCGTCCCAACGCCGGGCCGCGCGCAGCGCGCTGGCCACGGTGCCCGGCACGGGCGCGGGCAGCCAGTGGCCCGTCTCCGACAGCTCGCCCGGATGCGCGGCCGCGTTGGCGAAGGTTTCGAGGAAGGTCCAGTCGCCTTCCAGACGCGCCCGGCCCACGGCCACGCCGGGCCGCAGAAGGGGCAGGAGTGCCGGTGCCGGATCGCGTGCAGTCATGTGACGGTTTCTCCGAAGTGGGCCGCCAGCGCGGGCACCGTACCCTGGTAGGCCATTTCGAGCTGCTCCAGGCAGTCTTCGCAACTGTCGGGCTTGTGGCTGATCACCGCGCGCATCAGGCGGAACTGCATCACCATCGCCTCGGACGCCATCGTGTAGCACGCCTCGGCCACGGAATCGGGCAGCGACTGCCCCCGCATGACCAGCCAGCGCACATAGCGGCCGAGCAGTTCGAAATTGGCGCCAAGCTGGCGCAGCACCGTGGCGGCATAGATCTGGAAATTGGGCTCGCCCTTGGCCATCAGCTGTTCGAGATGCGCCGGGAACACGGCCCGGAACGCCCGGATCGGGTTGTCACGCGGGCGCCGCGCCAGGTGTCCGCGCAGCAGGTCCAGCGACGCGTGCAGCAGGTCGTCGCCGCAGAGCGCCGGAAAGCGCCGCCGCACCACTTCGGCCTGGGGAAACGTGGCCACGCCCCACATGGTCTCGTGCGAAGGCATGCGGAAGATGGCCGTGTAGTCGTCGCCGCTGGCGGTGTGGTAGCCGTCCTGATGGTAGTAGCCCACCGCGGTGGCGTCCGGCACCAGCACGTCGATGGCGATGCAGGCCCGCGCATGCTGGCGCCGGTAGGCGCCCACCGGCTGGGGCAGCTGGTAGCTGTCCACCTCCAGCAGCACGGCGTTGCCGCGATTGGTCTGGGCGGCGATATGTACCTCCAGCCGGCCGTAGGTCGACAGTTCGTCCCGGACCACGCCGAACAGGCGCTCCAGGTCGGCGGAGGGGATGTTCGACGATGTGAACTGGTCGCCGGCGAAATCGAGCGTGACGGTGAAAGGCAGCGCGGCGATGGGTTCGAAGTCCCAGCCATGCAGCAGCTCGATCCACAAGTCGATATGGCGGTTGGCATACGACCAAACCGGGTTGCCGCCGTGCAGCGCATACGCACCGCCACGCGCGCGCACAGCCTTGCCGTCTCCGTACATTTACACGCCTCCCAGCGCCTCGCGCACCGGTTGCGGCCACTTCGCGGGGTCCAGCCCATGATGCTTGAGCAGCGCCAGGGCCAGCCGTTCGATGCCGAAGCCCACACACCCGGTGTGAGCCACGCCGCCATCGGCCAGGCCGATGTGCCAGAGCGCGCCAAAGTGGTCCATGTGGTAATTGAAACTCATGCAGGCCGTGGGCGGTGCGTTGTCGTTGACCGGTACCAGCAGCTCGAATTTCAGTTTCAGCTCGCGCTGGCTGTCGGCCACGATCTTGCCGCCCCGTCCGAAGAATGGATCGTTGGCCACGTCGACCTCGACCGGCAATTGCAGCGCGTGTGCCAGGGCCTGTCCGCGCTCCATCCAGAGCTGCCGGAACGCCAGGATGCGATCGGGCGATCCCAGGCAGACGTATTCGCGCTGCCGGAACAGCTGCATGCGCGTGGGTTCGAGCGACGGCTCGTGCCGGTAGCAGTACGACAGCACGTCCACCACCTTACCGGCCTCGGGCAACGGGCCGCGCCGGGCCACCACCGGATAGATCGGATAGCAGGCGGCCGGGGTCAGCACCACGCCCGTGAATGTTTGCTGGTCGCTCCAGTCCTGCTTGTCCTCCACGCGCGCCAGCAGCCGGCGGTGCGCGCGATCGTCGCCACAGAAGCTGTGGATCGTGCCGGCCAGTTGCGGAAAGCTCTTCAGGTATTCGCTGGTCTCGAAATCCTGCTGCCCCATGGCGGGCGGAAAGCGCAGGACCTCGGCTTGCTGGTCCGCACCGATCCGCGTGATGGCCACGTTCAGGCCGTCGGCAATGGCCTCGAAGCAGGCACTGCGGCCGTACAGGCCCTTGACGCCGGTTTCGATCAGCAGGCCGGCCGCCAGCAGTTGCTGGAGATAGGTGGGCGCGGGGGCGGATTCGCCCGCGCCGCCCACCTGCGCGGTGTCGGTCAGTGCATGAGCATCCATCGAGGGCTCCTTACGAACGGTCGGCCAGCAACAGATTGGCCGTATTGGTCTGGATGCGATCGTTGTTGATCATCAGCGGCGCGGACCACAGGTCGCGCAGGTGACGGCCCAGGCTGAACGGCGTGCCGTGCTTGTAGCCCGCCATGCCGCATACCAGCAGCGCTTGTTGCACCACCTCCAGCGCCATCGTCGACATGGACGTCTTCAGCCCGTTCATGCCCGCCGCCAGCGCAAACGCGGCGGATACGGATGCATTGGCATGGCGGCCGCGCTGGCGCGCAAGCGCCATCTCAAGGCGCGCTTCCATCATCTCCAGCAGGCTCACGGCCTCGGCCACGCGCGACGCGGATGGTGGCAGGGAGCCGGGCCGCGCACGCGCCTGGCCCTGGAAGAACGTTTTGGCGCGGGCCACCGCATCGCTGCAGATACCTACCCACAGCGCGCTCCACAGGATGTGCGATACCGGCGTCATCGTGGCGTCGGCAATCTCGCCGAACGACGCCGGCATGATCTGCTCCAGGTTGCCGGTGGCCTCCAGGCGGAAACCGTTGCTGCAGGTGCCGCGCATGCCGAGCGTGTCCCAGCTGTTCAGGCTCTGCAGCGTGTAGTCGGACTTCATCGCGCAGACCAGCACCTGGTCGGACGGCGAGGCGTCGGCGTGACGGCGGGCCGTGATCAGGATGCCGTCGGCATGCGCGCCATAGGAAATCGTCGGCGCCATCTTCAGCAGATGAAAGCGTGCGCCTTCCGCGTTGACCGCGCAGCCGCTGCTGCGCAGCGCCCCGCCGATGGCCTCCTCGGACGTGGCCGATGCCAGCAGCAGCTGGTCGCTGGCCACGCGCGCCAGCCACTGGGTGTGCCAGTCACTGCCGGCGCCATGGTCGACCAGGCAGGCAACCTGGATCTGGTGCATCGCGTAGATCATGCCCGTGGCCGAGCAGGCCTGGCCCAGTTCGCGGCAGATGGCAGCCACCGTGGCCAGCGAAGCGCCGGCGCCGCCCTGCTCCGCCGGCACCATCGCGCCAAGCAGGCCGTGGGCGCGCAGCGCCGCGAAGGCTTCCACGGGAAACCGTGCGTCCTGGTCCACGGCGTCGGCGTGGGTGCGTGCGACGGCGGCCACTTCGTGCGCGGCGGCCAGCAGCGGGGCCGCATCGGGGTTGGCGTGCGCCAGCGCCACCCGGTTGCTGGCGGCGCTCATGCCGCTTCCTGCTTCTGAATGGCTTCCACGGCGGCCGCGAGCGAGTCGATGCTGCGGAACAGCTGCCGCGTCAGCATGCGGTCCGGAATCTCGATATCGAACGCATTTTCCAGCGCCAGCATCACGTGGACGGTGGCCAGCGAAGACAGCCCCGCCTCATAGAGATCGTCCTGGTCGCCAAGCGAATCCACCGACACGTGGAGTCGGGCCACGTCGACAAGAATGTTGCGGATGGTTGTTTTCATTCGTGGTCTCCGTATGTATCGTGAGGTCCATTTGACGGAATTTCCGCGAAACAATCGGTGCGACGTCGCACCGAAGGCGACCGGCACGCCAGACGCCGGCCGGCGCGTGCTCAGTAAGCCGTTGCCCCCGTCCATCCGTGCAAGGCAGTGCGCAGGATGATGCGAAGGTCGAGCTGGAACGACCAGTGCTGGATGTAATAGATGTCGAATTCGATACGCTTGCGCATCTTGTCGATCGTGTCGGTCTGCCCGCGCAGGCCGTTGATTTGCGCCCAGCCCGTGATGCCCGGCTTCACGCGGTGACGCAACATGTAGCGGTCGATCAGTTCCTTGTACAGCTCGTTGTGTTCCATGGCGTGCGGACGCGGCCCCACCACCGACATCTCGCCGCGCAGCACGTTAAGGAACTGCGGCAGCTCGTCCAGGCTGGTGCGGCGCAGGAACGCGCCGATGCGCGTGACGCGCGGATCGCCGCGCACGGCCTGCGTGACGCCGTGGTCGGCATGCACGCGCATGGTGCGGAACTTGTAGACGTTGAAGGGCCGCCCATCGATGCCGAGGCGCTGCTGCCGGAACAGCACGGGGCCCGGCGACGACAGCTTCACCAGCGCGGCGATCACCAGCAGTACCGGGCTCAGCGCCATCAGCACGGCGAACGAGAACACCCGGTCGAAGCTCGCCTTGACCACGCCCGTGATACCAGACACCGGCGGGCTGTTCAGGTCGATCACGGGCAGGCCCATGAACTCGCTGAAGCGGTGGCCCAGCAGTTCCACCGACGACACATCGGGCACCCAGCGAATATCGATCAGTTCATTGCGGAACTGGCGGACCACGTCGGACAGGTCGCGGCATGCTGCCATCGGCAACGTCAGCCAGATCTCCCGTACGCCCTGCCCGCGCACGAACGTGCTTACCTCTTCCAGCGTGCGCAGCGGGGTAACGTCGGCGGGCGGGGTATCGCCGGTTTCGTCGAAGATGCCAACCACGCGATAACCCGCCGTACGGAACTGCTGCACGCGCCGGTACATCTCGCGTCCAAGCGGGCCGTAGCCGAAGATCAGCACGCGCTTGGCGTTGATGCCCTGCTCGCGCACGTTGCCCAGCATACGGAACATGATGGCGCGCCCTACCAGCAACGCCAGGCCGGCGGAGCCGAACCATCCTATCGACCATACACGCGATACCGCGCCAATCTGATGGATCAGAAAGGCACCGAGCAGCCCCGAGATGAACACCAGCGTCCAGGCCGCCGCGATACGCAGGACCAGTGCCGCGAGGCTGCGGCCGCGCCACGACTCGTAGATGCCAAAGGCGGGAAACACGACCAGCGCGCCCAGCGAACAGAGCATGGTCAGGAAGCCGTTGACCGGCGCGCTGTCGCGCAGCCCCCCGGCGAAGTACAGCTCGCCCATCACGACGCCCATGGCGCCGATCAGCAATGCGTCACATAGTCTGTAGAGATAGTGCAGCGCAGTACGCCGCTCCGCCGCAACGCCCCAGTTCGATGCCATGACAGCCCCCAATCCGTGCTCGAAAGACTAGGGCATGGTTGCGTACGCCACTCGGGGCGTCTGTTGGCGGACGCACAAAGCACCCGCCAGGTGCGTCGGGGTCAGCCAGAACAGCGCGGTGGCGCACACAGCCGGGTGTCGGCGCGGCAGTCATGACAGTCGGGTGCAAACCCGCGCCATGACCATTCACCGCGCTGGAACGGACGCTCGCGGCCGGACAGGAAGGTGGCGATGTCTTCCACCCAGACATGCGTGGCGCCCGCCACGCTGCCAAGCGGCAACACCAGCAGCGTGGCGAGTGCCGCGGACGCCAGCAGCATCGCCACGGGGCCACGCGGCACCTCGCGGCGCGCGATGAAGGGCAGGCTGACGCAATAGCCCAGCGCCAGGCCGCTGGCCACTTCCGAGACCGAATGCGCCTGCAGCGCCAGCCGCGACACACCCACGGCGAGCGCCAGCAGCACGCCACCTGCCGCTGCCACACGGCTCAGCCCGCGATGTTCCGACGGCACGGCCAGGCAGGCGAGCACGGGAAGGATCGCGGCGGCCATCATCGCGTGGCCCGAGAACCCGGTGAAGTTCAGCGACTGGCTGCCGATGCCCCAGCCCATGAACGCCAGCTTCGACAGCAGCACCGCGATGGCCGTGGCGGAGAATGCGATCAGCCAGTGCCGCGCGATGGCGTTGGCACCGTGCCAGCGCAGCCATCCGTAGAGGAAGACCGCGCACGGCATCAGGAAAGCGGATTCACCGAAGAAGGAAATCAGTTGCCAGCGGCTCATATTGCGTCGCGCACCATGCGGTTTCGGGGCGGCGGCGCGCCTGGAGCGCGCCGCGGAACTGGCAGCGTAACACCCGCGGAGCGGGGTTTCCATCGCATGGCGCATGCTGTCGGCGCCCTGCCTCCATCCAGAAGCATGAGGCGAAAGCACGAGCCGGGACCGCGCCCGGTGCGGGCTGGCAGGGCGCTCATGCGCACCAGGCCTCGCCCGGGCATGGCCCAATGGCTGTCCCGTGCAGGTATGAGGCGTGCATCGGCATGAGCCTTCTGGTTGATATTGTCACGCGTGACGATTCGATATGGTCAATGCAATGGCTGCTCACCACGTGGGCAGCCATTTCAAAGCCCGCATGGTCCCCCGGTCGGCGGGCTTCTTTTTGGTTCAACGAGGAATTCCGGGGAAGGCTGCCTTGATCTTTAGGAAGAAGTACTCCTCGTCTCGGTAGCCGTAGGCCCGGCGCTTGATGACCTTGATGGTGTTGTTGATACCCTCAACGACGCTCGTGTTCAGCGGATGCCGGCATCGGGCGATGATGCCGTGCCAATAGGCTTTCAGGCGCTGGGCGAATAACTCGAGAGCAGGAATCCGGCTTTGGCTTGCCTGTTCACACCAATGCTCCCACGCCTTTTGCGCCCATCCCGGGCGGCGATAGAACCACAGCCGCTTGAGCTCGTCTCTCAGGATGTAGACCGTCAGCAACGGCTGATTGGCCTGCAGCACCTCGTTCAGATGCACGGCCTGAGAGTCGCTCAGGTTTTCCTTGTTGCGCAGCAGTAGCCAGCGCGTGGACTTGAGTACCCGCCTGGCCGGACGGTCGTCCCGCAGGCGGTTGGCCTGGTCTACGCGGACCCGGTCGATCACCTCGCGCCCGTACTTGGCCACGACATGGAAGAGGTCGAAGACCACCTCGGCCTGCGGGCAATGCTCGCGGATCTCCAGTTCATAGGCGGTCGTCATGTCGATGGCAACAGCCTCGATGCGCTCGGCCGCCCCTGCCGGGAGTTGCTCAAAGAAGGCGCGCGCCGTCTCGCGCGAGCGGCCCTGACCGATCCAGAGCACCTGGCGCCCAATCGGATCGACCACCACTGTGGCGTAGCGATGGCCCTTGTGCAGCGCGAATTCGTCCATGGCGAGGTATCGGATGCTGGACCAGTCCGGCTCGACGACCGCCTCGTGCAGACGCGCCTTGTCTATCGATTTGACGGTGTGCCAGCCCAGATCATAGAAGGCCGCCACAGCCTGCACCGTGCAGCTACGTAGCAACTGCCCACAGGCCTGCGCCAGCCTGGCTGTGACGCGCTGATAGCGCCCCAGCCATTCGAGCCGCTCCAGGCGCGGGCCACCGCATTGATCGCACCAGACGCGCCTGCGGGGGACATGGAGCACCACTCGGTACTCGAACAGCGGAAGATCGCGCACGCGCCGCACCACCGTCTCATGGACCTGTCGGCACTTCGATCCGCATTCCTCGCAGTACATGACCTTGCTGACGGGCTTCAGGTACAGCGCTAACGTACGGCTTTCTCCTTCAGGCCATTCAACCCGATCGAGCTTGTAGCCGTCCCAGCAGCCCAAGGCCTGCAGTGTCTTCCGATCCAGCATTCCGCTCCTCAACAGCCGTCTTAACGGCCATTAGGATACGGAATGTGGCAATCCAGCCCCCGGAATTCTGCGAAGAACCTCTTTTTTTGGCGCGCCGTTCGGGCGGCAGGCTTGCGGTGCAGGAGCGCGGCGCCAGTCAGGGTGGCGGCGTGCGCGTCAGCGCGACGAACAGTGCGCGCGCCGTGTCCAGGTGCCGGCTGGCTTCACGCTCGCCGATTTCACGGGCGGCGACGATCGCTGCGTCCTCGGTGGCAAAGCACCGGCCATGCAGTTCGCCCCGATACAACAACGGCCCGCCAATGATGGCGAGCCGTATCTCGTAGCAGCATGCCCACTTGCCCCGGCCTTCGCGCACGGCGAATCCGTGGACAACCAGGATATCCAGACTGTGTTCCATACGACCCCCTGCCTCCGCGACGGCGGCCTCTCCAAGGCGCCGGCTTCCGTCCCCGGGCAAATCCAGCATAGTCGTATCAACGCGCCGATGCCTTCATCCGATGGCAGTAGACCCGTCGGGGCTCACCCGCGCCGCATGGATGAAGTGCGCGGCCGGCGCCAGCCCCGCCTGCGCGGTGTGCGGGTGCAGCGATCTCAGCAGCGACAGCGCGCTGCGCGGAAAACACTGCCCGCCCGCCCACACCAGCGTGGCGGCCGCGCACACCAGCTCCACCGGGGCCGGCACCGCCAGGCATCCATTGGCGCCCAGCAACGCGGCGTGCGCCATCAGCGGGGCGTCGAGCGCGTCGGACAGTACCAGCCAGCGCCGGGGCGCCAGCCGCGCGCGCACGCGGTCAAGCAACGCGCGCGGGTCGCCCGGCACGCCGCTGCAATCCACCAGCGCCATTTCCACCGGCTGCCCGGGTACGGGCTCGGTGGCGTCGGGATTGTCGATCGAAGGCATGCGTAGCGGGACGGGATCGCCGTCGAGCAGCCATTCGGGTCCGTGCCAGCGCACCGGTGTCGGGATATCCTGCCCCTCCATGCGGCGAGCCAGGATCCGGCACATCATTTCGTTGCTGGCGATGAGATAGGTCGTCATCTGAAAGCCATCCGCGTGTCATGCGCGTGTGTCCGCCAGGGGTGGTGCCCCGGCGGGACGCCCGGGTAGGGCGCTTCGTATTCTTGTGGAAATGATGGCGATGAGGAGTACGTGCCGGAGATTTCGCTGATCTCCGCGGCTGCCCCCCGGCGCCGCGCCTGAAACTACAAGCTAGCAACCACGGCCGGCTGCCGCCTCATGCTTTGGATGAGGGGTGGGCCGGCGAAAGGCGGAAGCGTGCCGATATCCGGCAGCGGCCGGGTACGTCCGTCAGGCGGCCTCACAGGCATCCCGTGGGCCCAGCGACGCCATCGGGATGTGCGTGGGCCGGGCCGGCGTGGGGCCAGGCCAGTTGAGCGTGGCGCCGCGCTGCAGCGCCACGTACACCGCTTCGCCCTTGTTGCGCACATGCAGGCGTTGATACAGCGTGCAGGCGTGGGTCTTGGCGGTGGCCACCGAGATGTTCAGCAGGCGGCTGACGGTCTTGACCGGATAGCCGCGCGCCAGCAGCGCCAGCACTTCGTACTGGCGTTCGGTGATATTGAGCAGATGCGCGCCAGCGGCGGGCGTTTCCAGCGGCGCCGCCTGGCCGCGCGCGGCGGCGTCGGGCAGGTGGGCCGGCACGCTGTGCAGCGGCACCACGATCGGCGCGGCGTCGTGGCGCGCGTCGGCCATGGCGGGCTCGATGTGGCGTGTGGCGGGCAACTGCGACGGAAAGCATTCGCCGCCTGCCAGCACCAGGCGGATGGCAGCTTCCAGGGCATCGGCGGAACAGGTCTTTGCCAGCAGGCCGCGTACGGCGTCGGGCATGCCGGCCTCGGGCAGCGTCACGGGCAGCTGGTCGGCCAGCACCAGCACGCGCAGCGGCATCAGGCGTTGGCACAGGTCGGCCAGCGTATGCCAGCCCTGCTCGGGATCCGCCGGCAGACCGAAGACGAGCAGATCGGCGTGGTGTGTCCACGGATCGGGGTCTTGCAGGGCAGTGGGATCGAGATCGACGAGATCGCCCGGTACATGCGCCTGAGCCAACAGGTGGCGCAGACCGAGACGCAACAATGGATGTGGCTCGAGCAACAGAATGGTGGCCATGGCCGCTCACTTCTTCTTGGCGCATCCCTGCGACGTCCTGGCTGTTCGCATGGCGCGCTGATTGGAGGCGCTCCGCTTATGGCGCGGTTGCACTTCCATACGGTCTGCATCACCTCCTGAGCCGTTCGCAGCGTTTCCCGTCCTGGCTTGCTGCCGACTGCTTCCGGCCCTCCCTCGGAGGATGTCAGACCGCCCCGTGTGCGTATGTTACGCGTTAGATGCTTCTGAACTCTGATTCAAATGAAATCTAATTCTGGTGTTCAGCATAGGCAGCACACCTTGCGATTGCAAGGCTGATGTTGCAGCGCAACGGGTTTTCCCTCGGTTGTATGGCAGTTGCCTTGTAGGGATATGGCAAGCGCCCGCCAATCCTCGAACGCGCGTTCGATGGGGCGGAAAGTGACGCGGAAATCTCTATGTTGCGACGCACTAAAGTCGGCCCCTCGCGCGCCGTCAATGCGTTGGCAATTCAATCGCCCAAACCCGGGTCAACCCTGAGAGAAGAGTTCAACACATGCTTTCCTCGCTTCGCGCACGAATCGTGGCCCTATCGGTGGCCATCGTCATCGTGGCGCTGGCTGCCAATGCCATCGTCAACCAGCTTGTCGCCCGCGCCTATAACAACGAGGCCATCGACAACAATCTCGCCGCCGTGCAAACCGGCCATGTGGATGCCATTGCGGAATGGGTATCCAGTCACATCCAGATGATCGTGTCCCTGCAGGACGCCGCGCTCACGGAAGATCCGATTCCGGCACTGCGGCTGGTTTCCAATGCGGGCGGCTTTATCAAGACCTATGTGGGCTATCCCGACAAGAGCCACCGGTTCTCGGACGCAGCCGGCCTGAAGCCCGACTACGATCCCACCGCGCGGCCCTGGTACAAGCAGGCCGTGGCCGCCGGCAAGCCGATCGTCACACCCCCTTATATCGCTGCCAGCAGCGGCAAGCTGGTGGTGACGTTTGCCGTGCCGGTGATCCGCGATGGCGGCGTCAAGGCCGTGATCGGCGGCGACGTGGCCATGGACGCCGTGGTGGCAAACGTCCGCTCGATCCATCCCACGCCGGCCAGCTTCGGCATCCTGGTGGCGCGCGACGGCAAGATCGTCGCGCACCAGGACGACAAGCTGACGCTCAAGCCGATTGCCGACCTGGTGCCGGCGCTGGACAGCGACAAGCTTGGCGCGCTGGTATCCGCCACCGCGCCGCTCGATGTCAGCATCGGCGGCGCCAGCAAGCTGCTGCGCGGGCGCGATATTCCCGGCACCGACTGGGTGGCCGTGATCGCGCTGGACAAGTCCGAGGCCACCGCCGGCATGCGTTCGGTGCTGCTGGCATCGATGATTTCGCTGGTGATCGTGGCGTGCGCAGCGGCGCTGATCGTGGCAGGCGTCACGGCGGTGTCGTTCCGGCGCTTGTCCGGCATCCGCGATGCCATGGTGGCCATCGGCTCCGGCGACGGCGATCTCACGCGACGCCTGGACGCACAGGGCACCGACGAGGTGGCGCAGATCGCCCGCGCCTTCAATGCATTCGCCGACAAGCTCGTGCACGTGATGCGCCAGATCCGCGATGCAAGCGAATCGGTGCATGTGGCGGCCAACGAGATCGCCGAAGGCAACGCGGATCTGTCGCGCCGCACCGAATCGGCCGCCGCCAGCCTGGAGCAGACCGCGGCGTCCATGGAAGAGATCACCGCCACCGTCGGCCAGTCGGAAAGCGCCGCGCGCCAGGCCGACGACACAGCCACGCAGGCGCAGCAGGTGGCTGCCCATGGCGGCAGCGCCATCGCCGGGGCCATCGACACGATGGGCGATATCGAGCGTGCCGCCGTCAAGGTGTCGGACATCATCGGCGTGATCGAGGGCATTGCCTTCCAGACCAACATCCTGGCGCTGAACGCGGCCGTGGAAGCCGCGCGGGCCGGCGAGCAGGGGCGTGGGTTCGCGGTGGTGGCGGGCGAAGTGCGCGCGCTGGCCCAGCGCAGTTCGCAGGCCGCCAAGGAGATCAAGACGCTGATCGAATCGACGGTAGGCAGTGTCAACGCCGGTTCCGGCCAGGTCCGGCTGAGCGGCGAGACGATGCATGAGATCGTCGGCAACGTGGGCCGTGTCACGCAGATCATCTCCGAGATCACCAGCGCCGCGCGCGAGCAGACGCGTGGGATCCAGGAAGTGAACGTGGCGGTGAGCCAGCTCGATCAGATGGTCCAGCAGAACGCCGCGCTGGTGGAGCAGTCCACCGCCGCCGCTGCCGCGCTGCAGGGCCAGGCGGCCACGCTTGCCGAAGTGGTGCGGACATTCCGCCTGGACTGACGACTGACCTGATCGACACCAACCTGTCACCTCGACTACACGGGCACGTGAGCGCCAATCCATCGAATGGGTGCCGCTCACGTGCCCGTATTTGCTGGGGCGTTTTATTCGGTGGATTAGTAGTGATGTCGATCCCAGGCCGGTGGAAAATCATTCGAACGAATGATGTGTAGTTCGTGGATTTTTGGCCGCCACCGCGATTGGCTACCAGTCACGATGGAACACTCCGAAATGCGTATACGCGTATACGTATACGCCCGTTGCGTTCCGAGAGGAACGCGCGCCCTGCACTTTCGACGCCTGAATTCGACGCGCGTGCGGGCAAAGCGTACTCACTGCTGCGTATGAAATTCCTTTTAAATCAATGATGCGGAATGACGCCTGCAACGGCGGATTTTTGTCGACGGAGAACACTTCCGGGGCCGCGCAAGCGCACCGTGTCAGGAGGCAAATCGGCTTCACGATGACCGCGACAAGGCCAGGCGTCCTGCGATACGGATCAAGCGCACCTGCGCTATGGATGATCGGTGCACGGCAGGCGCCGCATACGGGACGAATGGAGGTTGCCGGCAAAGCCTTCCCGACATTCGTTAGCTGGATTTTGGGGGAGGGCCGACGAGGCTGCGCAGTGCTGTGGGTGCGTGATCCCGGGGCGCCCTTTACAGCCCGGTAAGCCCGTCGCCGACCAGGAAGAGCCTTCAGCGGCCACGTAGCCGCCTTGGCGCGTTCATTTTGATATCGTCCGCTCCCTACCTATGGGGAGCGGCAAAGGGAGTGTCTGTTGGACGCCTGGGCCCGGCGCGCAGCGTTCTTTCGTGACTTCATTCCGAGGTTCCCCCAAGTGCCGCCGCTTCCATTAAAATAATTTGCATAGCATTTTAATGTGCAGAATGGGCCGGTCTGGACTTCGGATGACAACTTTTGGTTGCAAATCAGTCACTTACGTGCATTGGCGCGCATGCGGCTGCAACGTCGCAACGGTCTATTCCCGTATGCCCGCTCTGCGCTGGCACTTACCCTACTGCCTCGCCGATATCGCAATAAATATGGTGTATAAGGCCCTCGATCGGAGGTCGCTCTGTGTCCGATGATCGCGACACCCTCGCCGCCACCAAGCTAACACGTACCGAATTTGCGGTGGTGCGGGCCTATGCGCAGGGCATGCGGCCGGTGGATATTGCCAATCGCTATCTACTGGATCCGGACGACGATGACGAGCTGACCGAGCATCAGGCCGTCCAGCGCATTCTGTCACTGCGCGACCGCCTGGTGCAGTTTGCGCTTCAGAATGACCGGCCGGATATCGCAGAGATGTTCGAGGCGCTGCGCGGCCGGTCGGACGCCGGCATGTCGCGCCGGGTCGAGGCATTGTCATCCATCGAGCAGTTGGGGCAAGGCCGCCCGCTGCCATCCCACCGCGTATCGCTATGGTTCGGGCCGAGCCTCGCCCGGCGATTGGTCGCTGCCGACGTTCAGACCATCGCCGACCTCGTCGCCCTGGCCAATCGCCGTGGCAGCAGTTGGTGGCGTCATGTTCCACGCATCGGCCAGAAATCGTGCGAGACCATCGTCCGATGGCTGGTGGCTCAACAGGCTGCCTTCGATATCAAGCTGCGCGAATTTGTCCAGGCGCCCGGTATGTATGCGCATCGACAGGCGCTTTCCGCGACGCCGTTGGGGCCCGCCATGCGTGTCCCCGTGCCGCTGGAATCGATGCGCACGCCTGCCGGCACGACCGCGCAGGAAGTGGCGCTGGCCGAAGATTTGCGTTTGGTAAAGGATTGGCTCGATACCAGGGCGTCGTCACCGAACACATGGAAGAGCTATCGGCGCGAGGCCGAACGGGTGCTGCTATGGACGGCGCGACAGGGTCGGTCCCTGCGATCGCTGACCGCCGCGGACCTGGCCGCCTACCGATCGTTTCTCGCCGATCCGCAACCGGCCGACTTCTGGTGCGGACCGTCCAGCGCGCGAGACAAGATCCATTGGCGCCCGTTCGAAGGGCCGCTGCGTACCAGCTCCTGCGAGGCCGCCCTACGCGTTGTCCGGGCGCTGCTGGGGGCGATCCATAAGGAAGTGCCACGTCGGCGGGCCCCGCAGGCACGCGAGGCAAGCGACCAGCTTTCGGATCACGCGGCCGCAACAAATCATCGCGTATCGATGGAAATCGTCCCGCCAGCCGATGCAACGGAACGGCCGCGCGCGACATCGCCTATTCCGGTCGCCCGATTCCTCGATTGGCTGGCTAACGATACGCCCTCACCGCAGCAACGGGTTTCGCTGGCTGCGGCGTTATTGATTTCCAGACACGGCCTTCGCGTGATCGAACTGGTGGGATTCCGTTTCGCTCATCTTGCACTCGGCGACGACGAGGTAGCGCTGACGCTTGCGGCGAAGAGCTTGGTACGGGCCGGTGAGAGACGGCTGGATGCCGATGTCCGGCAGGCACTGGAGGCGCATTGGCGCGACCGCGGGATCGAGATGGCAAGCGTGGCGGGGACGGCTGGGGGTTCCGATATGGCTTTGCTCGCCCCCATCGATTTGCCCTTGACCGAACGTGGTCGGGCGAAACGATCGCAAGCGTCTGCGGGCTATTCGGCCAGCGGGCTGGAGCGGCTATTGCGCTCCAGCTGGCGGCGATTTGCCGCCGCCCATGACGATGTGCCGGCGGCGTTCACACCCCGCCAGCTCAGGTTGCCCTGAGTTCAGAGCAGGGTCTTGTCCAGGCCGAAGCGGGCCTTGAGGACTTCCAGCAAGTCTTCGCGCGCATTGCGGTCAGTCAGCTGGACATCGAGCATGATCCGTCCCGAATCCCATTCCTTGATCGTGCCGAGCAGCTGGCCTGCCTCGGTGCGAATCTTGTACTGGCGGCTGATTTCCTTGACCTTGCGCGACTTGCCCTCTTGCGCCTGTTTGCGGATGGACTCCACCTCTCGGCTCGACAGGCCGTCATTCATGATGCGCGTCGCAAGCTCCCGGGTACGGTCTTCGCCGGCAATCTTGCAGTAGAGGGTCAGTTCGTAGCCGGCCGCAATGCCGATGGCACTGGGACGCTCACGCATGACGGCGATCACCGATTCCGGCAGCTTCAGTAGCGCCAGCGTCTTGTTCACCGTCCCGGCAGACATCCCGGTCAGTTCGCAGATCTCCTCTTCCTTCTGGACCTTGCCTTCGTCCAGGAGCTGGCGCCATGCAATCGCATTGTCGAGCGCAGACTGATCGGAGCGCTGCTCGTTCAGCAGGAAAGAGAGCCTGTAGAAATCGAGATCGCTAAGGTCGTCCTCGATGAAGCATTCCATCTCCAGCTTGCCGGCCGACGCCAGGGCGCGCTTTCGATAGTGACCGTCGATCAGGATATAGTGCCCCGGCCGCGCGGCATCGGGGGCGGCCAGACCCGGGGTCTTCTGCCCGTGCGTGGCGATCGAGGCAGCCCGTTCCTGCACCACGGCCGGATCATAGATGCGGCGCGCGTTGAACGGGTTGTCGTGCAGGTTGGCGATGGGCACGCGGATCAGCAGGCGGCCCTCCACATTCGCCACCGCACTTTCAGCGCTGAAAGTCGCGATTGGCGGGTTGGCGGCGCGCTGGTTCTGGAGCAGACCGTTCGGATGCTCCGACAATGCGGCCTCCGCACGCGCGAACCGATCGATCGCGTCGCTACGGGTTTTTTCCGCGGCCATGCCGGCGAGCATGCCTTCCTTCAGGCTTTTCAATTTCGTTGGCATTCGTATTACTCAATCAGGGACAGTATCTCGTCCACCATCATGTCGACTTCCTGAATCGCTTCGCGGGCGCCCGGCACGCCGTGGACAGTGCAACCGATCGCCTGGCACTCACGGAACGCCGAACGCGAACCGACCATGGAGTTCAGCAGCGGCACGTCGCCGTCGTCTCCAAGAATCTCGATGGCCTGTCGCGCGATGGAGACACGGCGCTGGACCATATTTGCCATGACGCGGATCTGCAGCGTCTCGTTCTGCACCTGCGCGTGCTGCGCCAGCGTCTTCGCGGCGACCGCCGCCCACAGGTCGGGCGGCGATGGGACGACCGGAATGATCGCCAGGTCGGAAATCAGCAAGGCACTGGACGGCGCCGCCGAATGTACCGCTGGCGGGCAGTCGACGAGGATGTAGTCGTAGTCGTGAACGAATTTGCGCACTTCGCGGTGCATGGCGCCGCCCGATGGCGCCAGACCGATGACTGAGGCCGGAAACGGCCTTTCGTCAGTCGCCTGAGCCGCCCAGCGGGTGGCAGTACCCTGCTCATCCATGTCGACGAGCATCGAACGCGCGCCGCGGAGCCCCAGTGTGCCAGCGAGATGCATGCTAACGGTGGTCTTGCCGCAGCCGCCCTTCTGGTTGAAAACGGTGATGATTTTGCTGCCACTTGGGGCCTCACTTTCAGCGCTGAAAGCGCGCGAACGATGGTGTTCAATCAAGGCGAAACTGTAGCCAATCCAACAGTGCGCTACAACCCATTTTCGAAATTTAAATTATTGGAAGAGACGAGGAAGCGGCGCGGATAAATGTCCGAGACCCTAAGAAGTCCCAGGGGTGGGACATACCGCCTATATCAACTTTGGGGATTCTTCTTCTTGAAAAGAGGTAGAGAATCCGCCTAAAGTAAAGGTAGTGCGCATTACGGCGCACATGACACCGCAACACAATGTGGTTATGATGCCCGTTACAGTCGAGTCAAGTCGTCTCAACTCGTTGACTTCCGTTCGGTATCTACGAGACCCCAGCGTGCTTGAACGGTTGTTTGCGTTGTGTAAAACGAACTTGCTTCGAAAGGACTTTCTTATGGCAACCGGTACGGTCAAGTGGTTCAACGAGACCAAGGGTTTCGGCTTCATTACTCCTGACGATGGTGGCGCAGACCTGTTCGCCCACTTCTCGGAGATCCAGGGCTCGGGTTTCAAGACCCTGAAAGACGGCCAGCGCGTGACGTTCGAAGTCAAGCAAGGCCCCAAGGGCCTGCAGGCTTCGGCCATCAAGCCGGCCTGAAGCGAACCGCTGCAGTTCTCCGGCGGTCGTCGCGATGACTGACCGGTAAGCAAGAAGGGCAAGCACATGCTTGCCCTTCTTGCTTTTCAGCCCAGCGTCAGATGCCTGCGCTGGGCGGGGTACCTAACCGAGTTTGCGAACGCTGGTGCGCGACGGCTGCAGGATCAGCGCCTTCGACGAATCGGCATCGACCTTGGCGCCAGGATACACAACGAGCACATCCTTGAGCGCCTTGCGGAACAGCGCCCGGAATTTGCGTTCGCTTTCCGTTTCAGTGCCGAATTGCATTTGCAACGCTTCCCACGGAATTTCCGTGCGACGCTGGATCGTGAAGAAACGGTACGTGAGCCACGAATACACGTCGAGCGCAAACGGTGACTGCTTGAGCGCCTTCAGGGCGCGCATATCGACCGGCACCGGGCGATTGACGAGCTCGTTGAAGAACGGCTCCGACAGCACCACGAAGCTTTCGAACATCGAGCCCTGGCCAGGCTGCATCGGGTCCCACCACGTCGACAACTGATCCGCCAGCAGGTAGCCCACACGATCGATCGACAGCGGTTCGTGGTTGGGCGCCTGATTCGGCACCGGGACCGACTTGTTCTGCACGATGGCAATCGTTGCTGAAAACAGTCGGATCATCTGCTGGCGCACCAGCGTCATCGTGCCCCGCTTGCCACCCGTCGCCATCGGAATGCCAAGGTTGTACATGAACTCCGACAGCGAGTTGCCGAGCGAAATGCGGCGGTCTTCCACCGTCCCGGTGAACTCGCCACGCTTCTTCTTGGCCATGATTTCCTTGCCGATCCAGGCAAGCATCAGGCGCGGATAGGAGCCATAGGGATACCCGAGGGACACGGTTTCGGAGACCAGCTTCTGCCGGCCGTTCGACGCTCGCTCGGACCGCTGCTGCGTAAAGTAGCCCGGCTGGATCATCAGCGAAATGTTGCCACTGGTGCGCGTCCAGACCGGCGGCGCACCCTTGGGCGCGCGATATGGCAGGGTGACCTGCACGCTGGCACGGCTCAGGAAGCCAACTTCCCCGCTTTGCCATGCGTCCTCGCGCTCCATGGCCTGGGCTTCGTCGAAAAGACGCTGGAATTTCTCGGACGGAGCAAGGGCGTTCTCGTTCCCGGGAATGATGATGCGGGACGGTTCAGCGTCCGCTTCCAGGACAGCACGTTCCCCTCGGAGGCCATTGAGCGTTTGATCGACATATTGATGGGCTTCGGATTACCCGCCTTTGTACGCGATCACGTATACGTTGTCACGCAGAAACGGGTACGTATACGTGTTTATCTGATGGCAGGGCCTTTTCGCCCAAGCCTGTTGATGCGCAGTACGGCGGTTGCGCAACGTGGACTTTTCATGCCAGCCGTTTGTGTTGCCTGGCCGGGTATCCGGCGATTGGCAGGATGGCAGCCACACGGTGGGCAACCCAGCAGGGTTGTCCACGGTTGGCTGCTCATCCACTACAAGTAAACGATACCGATACGGGTTAACTACTCGTAAACCGTATACGGAGCGCCGAGCCCATTGATTGCAAAGCGCTTTTCGAGCCTCCGTGTACCCGTTTCTGCGGCATTCCGTACTCGTTTCTGCGTAGGCCCGAACCCGAATCTGCGACGCGGCGAACCCATTTCAGCGCAAAGCGCGTACCGGAATCTGCGGGGATAAGTCACTGATCCCACAGGCTTTTCCACAGGATCCAGCGCGCCAGGCGTACCTGTTTCTGCGCGCCAGTCCGTGAATCGGTGGGCGACAGGGGGAAACACTCGCTCCGCAGGCGCTTATCCCCGCAGAATCGGGTACGCAATGTGAGGCGGATCGCTTCGAGAGGCGCCTTTGCGTACCTGTTTCTGCGGCCGATGGCGCCAAAAGCGAACCCGATTCTGCGTATACGGACTTCACGGCCCAAAAATGGCCTGTCGTACCTGTTTCTGCGGCGTACCAAATTCTGCGGACGGAGACGTCCACGGCGCAACGTCGACGACCGTACCTGTTTCTGCGTCCTCAAATACGCCCTGGTGCGGGGAAGCGTACCCGTTTCTGCGAGGCAACAGGTCGCCGCGAGTGCCGTATACGTATACATACCGCGCCCAGCCACACGTATACGGGTAGCGAGTCCGTACTTTTGCGTTGGTCCCACGACTTGCCCGGGGTGCAATGCGTACCCGTTTCTGCGCGCGCGACCACGGCAGGCAGCGGTAATCAGATGGCCGGCAACAACACATCATCCAGCGGCGTACCCAATTCTGCGGCGAGGGATTCCCCAAAAGCGTACCCATTTCTGCGCCACGTCGGAGGGGCGTGGGCGTATACGTGGGAAAACCGCCTGGCGAACCAGATTCTGCGGGGAAAACTGCACTGCTCAAACAATAGGCTGGATAACCGGGCGTCATTCGGCCCCTTGAACTGCCCCGGAGCGGCAAAGCGTACCTATTTCTGCGTCGCACAAACACCGTTGCAATCCGATCACAGTGCCGGTCTTTGGCTGTAAAGCGTACCCATTTCTGCGGCGATGCATCACGGCCCGCGTACCCGTTTCTGCGCGAAGGGTCAGCTCCGGGCGCATCCTCCGTACCCGTTTCTGCGTCGCCAGGTGGTTCGGCGCGCATCGGAAGCGTGAAAGCGCGCAGGCAGCAAGAGGAAGACGGAAGGACGAAGGCGAAGGGAGGAAGGCGAAAGGAGAACGTGAAAACGGCAATGCGCTGGTGCGCGCCGGGGGGTGACGAAATGCACGTCCATGAGCACGCAGCCGGACCCAGATGCCGCCGATCCCGGCGACTGTGGCCGGCAGCGCGCAGCATGCAGACGAAAAAAAACCCGCCGGTGTGGCGGGTTTTTCGTTGCGACGCGCGCCGGGGCGCGCGTGCTGCGGATCTTACATCGGCGTGATGTTGGCCGCTTGCAGACCCTTCGGGCCGTTCTTCACTTCGAACGACACACGTTGGTTTTCTTGCAGCGACTTGAAGCCCTCAGCGCGAACTTCCGAGAAGTGCGCGAACAGGTCGTCACCGCCGGCGTCCGGCTTGATGAAGCCGAAGCCCTTGGCGTCGTTGAACCACTTGACGATACCGGTTTGCATGGTATTGCTTTCCAAAAAAATAAAAAAGAAACCGATGGTGCGCACACCACCGTATTGCCAACTCAAGGAAAGGACACCATGGACAACCGAAGTACCAGACGGTGGCTAACGAATGAACTGTTGCCTCGTCGCTTGAATCTGGCGGACATTTATACGGGGGAATGTTGGTCTCGTCAAGGCAGGGAATTCCCCGGACCGGGCTGGATGCTGTCGGCGCCTTATGGGATGATCCGGCCTTTTCCGAATTGTCGAGTCAACGCGGCACATGGCGACATGTGCCGCCCGCGCCGCCCGAGAACCTGGAGACCCCATGTCCACCCCTGAACAGGCCCCGCAGTCCCCCAGCCATCCGGCATCCTTGAGCCTGGTGGAGCGCATGTTCCGCCTGCGCGAGCACAACACGAATGTGCGCACCGAAATACTGGCCGGCGTGACCACGTTCCTGACGATGGCCTACATCATCTTCGTGAACCCGAGCATCCTGGGCGATGCCGGCGTACCGAAGGATGCCGTATTCGTGGCCACGTGCCTGGCGGCCGCCATCGGCACGCTGATCATGGGCTTCTACGCCAACTACCCGATTGCGATGGCGCCGGGCATGGGGCTGAATGCCTACTTTGCCTATACAGTCGTGAAGGGCATGGGGCTGCCGTGGGAAGCCGCGCTGGGCGCAGTGTTCATCTCGGGCTGCCTGTTCCTGGTGGTCACGCTGTTCCGCGTGCGCGAAGCGATCGTCAGGGGCATCCCGCCGGCGATTCGTGGGGCGATCACTGCCGGCATCGGGCTGTTCCTTGCCATCATCGCGCTGCACAGCGCGGGCATCATCGCCGGGAACCCCGCTACGCTGGTGACCATCGGCGACCTGCACCAGCCGCCGGCCGTGCTGGCCATCATTGGCTTCTTCGCCATCGTGGCGCTGGATCGTCTCAAGGTGAAGGGCGCCATCCTGATCGGCATCCTGCTGACCACGGTGCTGAGCTTTGTCTTCGCGGGCAACCAGTTCCACGGCTTGGTCTCCGCCCCGCCTTCGATCTCGCCCACGCTGTTCAAGCTCGATATCTCCGCCGCGTTGTCGATCGGCATCATCAACGTGGTGCTGGTGTTCTTCCTGGTGGAGCTGTTCGATGCCACCGGCACGCTGATGGGCGTGGCCAACCGCGCGGGCCTGCTCAAGGCCGGCAAGATGGATCGCCTGAACAAGGCGCTGATGGCCGACAGCACCGCCATCATGGCCGGGTCGCTGCTGGGCACGTCGTCCACCACTGCCTATATCGAAAGCGCGTCGGGCGTGCAGGCGGGCGGCCGCACGGGCCTGACGGCGGTCACCGTGGCCGTGCTGTTCCTGGCCTGCCTGTTCATCGCACCGCTGGCCGGGACGGTGCCGGCCTATGCCACCGCGCCGGCGCTGCTGTACGTGTCGTGCTTGATGTTGCGCGAACTGGTCGAGATCGACTGGAGCGATGTCACCGAAGTCGTGCCTGCCGTGCTCACCACCCTGGCGATGCCGTTCACGTACTCGGTGGCCAACGGCGTGGCGTTCGGCTTCATCTCGTATGCCGTGCTGAAGCTGCTGACCGGCCGTGCCAGGGAGGTGCCGGTGATGGCCTGGATCATCGCCGCGGTCTTTCTGTTCAAGTTCTACTACCTGCCGGGACACTGACCTGCTCGCCGCCGCAGCGCAGGTTTCATGAAACAAGTGGGGATGGCCGAAACGCCATCCCCATTTTCGTTGGCGCGCGCGGATCTCGACATTCAAAATGAAAACGATGACATCCGGCGGTGGAGGTGGATGTAGGCGTACCCGTTTCTGCGTATCAAACGGGTGTCGGGCAAGCCCACGGCGTACCCGTTTCTGCGGCGAATGTAAGGACTCATTAACCTAAACGGCAAGGCAAAAAGCCGCTTCCGGGTCTCATACAAAAGTATGAGACTTGGCTGACAGCCAACATTCCGGGCTGGACAAAAGGGGTGAAATGCACTGAACTAGAGGCGTGGCAAAAATTTGAGGGCGCGCAAGAGCGCCCTTTGTTGACTCCGGGTTCCGGGCGCCTTCGAGCGGTATCGAACGCGTCTGCGAGCCAGAGGCCAGGCCCGCCAGCAATACTAGAAGAGGCCAGCCGAGCGTGAGACCGTCCAGCAGAGGACGGCTTCGCCACCACGAAAGAAAGAGTGCGCGGCACACATGCGCACCAGACAAAGACAGCTCGAATCCAGAACAGACAGTGGTAAACGCGAACGTGTAGTGCCGGGGGATGTTGTTCAACGGGGAACAGATCATGACCGCAGGAGAAATCCGGCGTCCCGCCATTGGGCCCATCAGCCAGCCCGGCAGCCAGCCGGTGCATGGCAAATGGAAAGCCCTGGGAGAAGCCTCCGCAGACATCGCGCTGCAAGAAGGGAGCGATAAAGGGCACGAGGACTACGCCATTGCCGACGTTGCCACCGTGCTTGCCGAAGACCGCGAAGTCTCGCCGCGCACGCGCGCCGCAGTCGAGGGCCTGTTGCAGCGCCATCGCCTGCTGGCCGACGAACTGTACCGCCAGCGCCAGCTGCTGCAGGAATGGATCCTGAGCCAGCTGACCTACAAGGCGCTGTACTACCAGTATTCGGGCCAGAAACCGGAGTCGCCCAGCATCGAGCTGATGCGCGAAAAGGACATGGTGCGCCGACGTATCCGCGACGAACTGTGCGCGGGCGGCGATCGTGTCAGCGTGCTCGAAGACCCGTTACGCAGTTTGTCCACGCCGTGATCCCCCAGACGTTGCGCGCGGGCCAGCCCGCGCAGCCAGCGGAACCAGACCGGGCCGAATGGCCCGCGGCCGCACGCGCCGCCGGTTCCGCCGCTACCAAAAAGAAGCCCAACGTCAGGGAGAACGTCATGGACCGACTGTGCAAGGCGCCGGCACGCACCGCACAGATCGTGCTCGTGTCGCGCTATGAAGATTTTGGTTTCAGTGCCAGCCAGTTTGGTTCCGGCTGGGAGATCCGGCGCGTGCAACAGGTGAGAGACCTGGAGCGCGCGGTGCGCGGCAGCGCGCCGATGGCCGGCATCATCGACCTGCAGGCCCCCTACAGCGATGCCGAGCTGACGCAGCTCGAGCAGGGGCTGCAGCATCTGCACGTCATGTGGGTGGCCATCACGTCGACGGCCATGCTCGAGGACGAACGCGTGCGACGGCTGATCCGCGACTATTGCGTGGATTACGTGCGTACGCCGTTTTCGTTCGACGAACTGCTCTACACGCTCAAGCACGCGCACGGCATGGCCTGCCTGCACGGCGCACGCATCCCCGAACAGGCGACCCGTGGTCCGATGATCGGCGAATGCCAGCCGATGCGCGCCATGTTCCGGTCGCTGGCCAAGGTCGCGCACAACGATGCCCCGGTATTCATCTCGGGGGAATCGGGCACGGGCAAGGAACTGGCGGCACAGGCCATCCACGAGGCGTCGAGCCGCCGCAAGGGGCCGTTCGTGGCGATCAACTGCGGCGCCATTCCATCGCACCTGGTGCAGTCCGAACTGTTCGGCTACGAGAAGGGCGCGTTCACCGGCGCCAACCAGCGCAAGATCGGCTGGATCGAACAGGCGCAGGGCGGCACGCTGTTCCTCGATGAAATTGGCGACCTGCCGCTGGAGAGCCAGGTGGCGCTGCTGCGCTTCCTGCAACAGGGCACCATCACGCGGCTTGGCGGGCATCAGTCGATTCCGCTGGACCTGCGCATCATCTCCGCCACGCACGTCGACCTGGTGGCGGCGCAGGCCGACGGCCGCTTTCGCTCCGACCTGTTCCACCGGCTTTGCGTGCTGACGCTCACCATCCCGCCGCTGCGCGAACGCGGCGAGGACATCCTGCTGCTGGCCAACGCAGTACTGGCCGAACACGGGCACGAGGCGCATCGCCGCATTCGCGGGTTCTCCACGTGTGCGACACAGGGCATGATGCAATACACCTGGCCCGGCAATGTGCGTGAACTGATCAACCGCGTGCGGCGGGCGATCGTGATGACCGACAACCGCAAGATCACGGCCGAGGACCTGCAGTTGCACGGCGGCGTGGAAGTCCCGCGCAAGACGCTCGATGCCATTCGCGAGGAAGCCGAGCGCGAGGCCATCCGCACGGTGATGGCCAGCCATGGCTTTCACGTGGTGCCGGCCGCGCGCGAACTTAACGTGTCGCGCGTGACGCTGTACCGGCTGATGCACAAGCACAATATCCGCGTCGACCTGCAGCCTGGCGCATCGGGAGACTAGGAAGCCTGGCGGGAACGCTGCCAGAAGATCGCCACGCCATGCGCGTGGCGCCAAGGGGGATCCGTCGACGTCCGCTCGCCGGATCCCCTTCGTCCTTTCGCCCGGACAGCGGCGGAAGGCTGGCGCGGCTTGGCCCGCGCATACATGGGCCGACTGGCGGCCTAGCTCATGCTGATCTTGCCCCGGCGCCCGCGCGGCGGTGCGCTGTCATCGTGCTGCAGACGGCCTGGCGACACGTCGTGCGGATCGCCGATATAGTCGCGCGCCTGCCGTTCGGCCGGCTGCGCGGGCTGTGCCGGCGTCTGGTCGGGCTTGAAGCGCACATCGCCCCAGGCCCAGCCGAACCCCCGTACATATATATCGTTGCTGACGGCCGCATGGCTGTTCAGGTTGGCGTCATCCGGCCGGTCGAAATAGGCATAGTTGCCCGCCAGCGCGGGCACGGCGGCGGTCGAGAGCAATGCCGCTGCGATGGCGGCGAAAACTCTGGCGTTCATGGGTGGCTCCCTCCCATTCTGGAAAAAGGTGCCCGCCGGGGGACGGAGCACGTAAACCGGTTTAGGTGCGCGCGCGCCAAAAAGCAACGGGCGCGTTTCCGAAAGCCTGCTTCACGTCATTTGCCGGGCCACATTGGCCAGGCTGGAGCGATCAGCACCCGGGATGCCCGTTGCGCTGCCGGCTGGCCGGGGCCGCCACGCTGCGCTGCGCGGCGGCGCAAAACGATGTGGCGGGCCGCGTGGTGTGACGCGGAGACGGAAGCAGGGGCGGCGAGAGCAATTCCCTGACGGACGGGGGCGGGCCCGCAAGCCGATAGGCGCGACGGCGCGCCGTCATTCGGGCTGGTGGATGACGCATGGCAGTGTCTTCTCCTGCGTTCTGATCTGCTTTGTTATTCGACTCGTACTTCTCCCAGCCCGAATAGAGCGACAAGTGTGCCAATCGGGTGCAAACGCTTGTTTACAAGGGTTGTCGGGCAACGGTGCGCTGGATGGCCCACGTCATCGCGCGCTGGCGGCCGCAATCGGTTACGCCGCTGTTACCGCAAGCGGACGGCAGACCGCGTGGGCCGGTCGGCGATGAAACGCCCCAGGCCGGCGTGCGGGGTGGAGCGCGTCAGCCATAGGGAGCGCAAATGGGGCGCGGACGGGCCCCGATGGGTGCCAGGGTGGGAGCGAGGCAACCTGGGCGGTGCGAAACATACACAAGTATCTGCTTTTCGGTGCAGGACGGCGATGCTTGGGGAGGGTGCGCGCCTGTCGATGCCGCCCGAATCCTGGGCGCCGATCGCCCGTGCATCCGGTTGCATCACTGAAACCGTCGGGCGCCCGCAGAAACAGGTACGCAGGGGTACGAGTGAGTACGCACCGGTACGCCGCCGGACAGTGCCCAGCCGCGGCGCATCCCTAGCGTGGCGTGGCCTGCGTGCCCGAGGCGCCAGCAGCGGCGGCAGGTGCGGCGTTTGTCGCGCCGCTTCCCGACATCGGTTTGGGCCCCGGTCCGGGCTGCTGGTTGCGTTCGCAGCCCGACAACAGGGCCAGGCAGAGTATCAGGCACGGCATCAGTCGGATCGCGACGCCGGACCTGCCAGCGCCGGTGGGCCGGCCGCTCAAGGTATGGATCAAGTCGGGCTCCTGTTCGGGCCAGACCAGCGCGTCCACGGGGCGTGCCCGGCACGAGCCGTCCGGCATGTGTGGCCTGATCAACTGTAGCAGGCAGATGTGCAGGCCGCCGGCCCGGCAAACTATGATGAACGCACGCATCAGACGCCGGCGGACAGACAGGATGCGCCACATGGTAGAAACTTTAGAATGCGTCATGGCGCAGGTCAGGGTCAGCCCGGGATCTAACATCCGCGTTTCGCCCAGACCCGTCGACGCCAGGCCCCGCCAGCCCACTCAAGGACGCCCCGGCATGCCTCCAGACCCCGTGGCCGAGAAGCCCGACAGATCACCGCCCAGCCCCCAGCGTGGCCGCTGGCTGCCTGACCGCCATACCGGCACCCGCACCGTGCGGGTGGTATCGGCCGCCATCATGTCGTGGTTCGACCATCGCGCCGCCAGCAAGGGCGCCGCGCTGTCCTTCTACATGCTGTTTTCGCTGGCACCGATCCTGGTGCTGGTCATTTCCATTGCCGGGTTGTTCTTCGGCGCCGAAGCCGCTCGCGGCGAAATCTTCGCGCAGCTCAACGGCCTGGTCGGCGAACAGGGCGCCGCGGCCATCCAGGGCATCCTGGCCGCCACGCATCGGGCCGGCGGCAGCGGCATTGCGGCGATGATCGCGTTCGGCATCCTGATTGTCGGCGCCACGAGCGCGTTTGCCGAACTCAAGAGCAGCCTCGACGATATCTGGCAGGCGCCGCCACCCATCGGCGCGGGATGGAAGAAGCTGCTGCGGGCGCGCATGCTGTCCTTCAGCATCGTGCTGGCCCTGGCCTTCATGCTGCTGGTGTCGCTGGTGG